>NZ_JBITXT010000002.1:241140-723748 GCF_044544865.1 Actinosynnema sp. NPDC053489
CCGACGGGCCCGGGGGGGGGGCCCCGCTCCTGGGGCGCCCCCCCCCGGGGGCCTGTCCCCCGGGTCCCCCGGGCCCCCCGACCGCGGGGGGGTCCGACGGCGTGCCGTCGGACCCCCGACACATGATGCGCCCACCGCGGCGACAGACCTAGGAGTCCCAGATCGTGGTGCTGTCCACCGTCATCCGGCGCGACCTCCGGTGGTTGCTGCTGGCGCTGAACGCGCTGCCCGCCACCGCCGCGGGCCTCCTGCTGCCGACGGCCCTGGCCTCGGCGATCGACATGGCGCTGGCAGGCCGGCTGGACGGCGGCACGGTGTGGTGGCTGGTGGGGCTCGCCGGCGTCGAGGTGGTCGGCGACGCGATCGGCGTCGTGCTGGCCGCGGCGATCACCGCCCGCGGCGCCGCGTGGCTGCGCCACCGGCTGACCGGGCACCTGCTGGCGCTGGGCCACCCGTCCCGGTTCGAGGCCGGTGACGCGGTGAGCAGGCTGACCGGCGACAGCGCCATCGCGGGCGGCGTCGCGGTGCTCGGCGTGAACCTCGGCATCTCGGTGCTGACCGCGGCCGGCGCGATCACCGCGCTGGCGCTGCTGGACTGGCGGCTGGCCGCGGTGTTCCTGCTGAGCGTGCCGCTGGCGGCGCTGCTGGTGCGGTCGCACCTGCGGCTGACGGCCGCGGACGTGGCCACCTACCAGGAGGTGTCGGGCGAGCTGTCCGCGCGGTTGGTGGACGCGGTGGGCGGTCTGCGCACCATCGCCGCCTCCGGCAAGGCCGACCAGGAGGCCGAGCGCGTGCTGCGCCCGCTGCCCCGGCTGACCTCCGCCGGCGTCGGCATGTGGCGCACGCAGGCCCGGATGATCTGGCGGGCCGGCCTGCTGCTGCCCGCGGTGGAGCTGGCGGTGCTGGTCGCGGCCGGGTTCGGCGTGGTCGCGGGCCGGTTGAGCGTCGGCGACGTGCTGGCCGCCCTCGGCTACGTGGCCCTGGGCATGACGGTGGTCGGGCAGACCACCCTGTTGACCGCCCTGCAACGCGCACGGGCCTCCGCCAAGCGGATCGAGGAGGTCCTGGAGACCCCGGTCCCCGAAGCGCACCGGCCCGGGCCCGCCGAACCCGGCGAGGTCGTCCTCACCTCCGTGACCGTGCCCGGCGCGCTGCACGACGTGGACCTCACCGTGCCGCCGGGGGCGTTCGTCGCCGTCGTCGGCCGGTCGGGTTCGGGCAAGTCCGCCCTGGCCTCGGTGATCGGCGGGCTGTCCCGACCGGCCTCGGGCGAGGTGCGCCGCGGCGGTTCCGTCGGCTACGCGTTCGAACGACCGGCGCTGGTGGGCGCGACCGTCGCCGACGCCGTCCGCTACGGCACGGACCTCGGCCGGTCCGACGTGGAGGCGGCGTGCCGGGCCGCCCAGGTGCACGACGTGGTGGTGCGCCTGCCGCGGGGCTACGACACCCCGATGTCCACCGCGCCGATGTCCGGCGGCGAAGCGCAACGCCTGGGCCTGGCCCGCGCGTTCGTCCGCGACCCGGCCGTCCTGGTGCTGGACGACGCCACCGCGAGCCTCGACGTGGTCACCGAGTCCACTGTGGAGCGCGCGGTCGAGTCGGCGCTGCCCGGTCGGACGCGGGTGGTCGTCACGCACCGCGCCGCGACCGCCCGGCGGGCCGACGTCGTGGTGTGGCTGGACGGGGGCCGGGTCCGCGCCGTGGGACCGCACTCCGAGCTGTGGGACGACGACGAGTACCGGGCGGTGTTCGGCTGATGGGGTACCTGCGGGCGTTGCGCGACCAGCGGCGGGGCATCGCGGTGCTGCTGGGGTGGTCGGTGCTGGAGGGCGTGCCCGCACTGCTGTCGGGCCGCCTGGTGGGCCTGGCCGTCGACCGCGGTTTCGCCGCCGGGAAGCCGTGGACCGGCGTCCTGTGGCTCCTGGTGTTCGCCGCCGTCGCGGTCCTGGGGGGCTTCGGGCTGCGCCAGGTCTTCACGCGCCTGGGCGCGGTCGTCGAGCCGTTGCGCGACGCCCTGGTCCGCCAGGTCGTGCGCGGCGTCCTGCACGCGGGCTCCCGCACCCGGCAACCGGACGCCAGCGCCGTCGCCCGGATCACCAGGCACGTCGAGGTGGTCCGCGACGCCACCGCCGGCGTCCTGGTCCAGGCCAGGGCCCTGCTGGTCACCACCGGCGCCGCCCTCGTCGGCCTGGCCGCGACGGTCTCCTCGCTGGCCTGGCTGGTGGTCCTCCCGGTCGTCGCGGCACTGGTCCTGTTCGGCCTCCTGCTCCCCTCCCTGGCCCGCGGCCAGCGCCGCCTCGTGCTGGCCGACGAGGAGGCCGCCTCGGTGGCCGGCACCGTGTTCCTCGGCGTCCGCGACGTGCGGGCGGTGGACGGCGCGGACCACGCCCTGCACGACGTCATGGCCGCCGTGGACCACCAGGCCGCCGCGACCGTGCGGATGGCCTTCGCCACCGCCCTGCGGGGCGTGGTGATCGCCCTCGGCGGCTTCGCCCCGCTGCTCCTGCTGCTGGTGGTGGCGCCGGGCATGGTGCGCTCGGGCACCCTGACCGCCGGCGAGGTGCTGGGCGCGGTGGTCTACCTGAGCACCAGCGTGCAGCCCGCCCTGCGCCGCCTGGCGGACACGACCAGCACCGTCGTCCTGCGCCTGGTGGTCGCCCTGCGCCGGCTGTCCGAGGCCGCCCCGCCGATCGCCGAACCCACCGGCGACGCCGTGCCGACCGGCGCCGAGGTGGAACTGCGCCGGGTGACGTTCGGCTGGAGCCCGACCGCCGAACCGGTGGTCCGCGACCTGGACCTGACCCTGCCGGAAGGCGCGCACCTCGCCGTGGTGGGCCCGAGCGGCATCGGCAAGTCCACCCTGGCCGGCCTCCTTACGGGCCTGGTGGAGCCGCAGGCCGGCACGGTGGCGTTCGGCGGCGTCCCGGTCCGCGCGGTGGCCCCCTCCGAACGGCACCGCCGGATCGCCCTGGTCCCCCAGGAGACCTACCTGTTCACCGGCACGGTCCGCGAGAACCTGGCCCTCCTCGCCCCCGACGCCACCGACGCGGACCTGCTCGGAGCCGCCGCCGCCGTGGGCGCGTCCGACCTGATCGCCAAGCTGGGCGGCCTCTCCGCCCCGCTGGGCCACAACGGCGGTGGCCTGTCGAGCGGCGAAGCCCAACTGCTGGCCGCCACCCGCGTCCACGCCTCACCGGCCGACGTCGTGATCCTGGACGAAGCCACCTCCGCCCTCGACCCCCGGGCCGAGGCCCGGGTCGAACGGGCCTTCGCCACCCGCCCGGGCACCCTGGTCGTCATCGCGCACCGGCTCTCGTCCGCCCTGCGCGCCGACCAGGTCCTCCTGATGGACGGCGGCCCCCCGCTGCTGGGCAACCACCACGACCTCCTGGCCACCTCACCGCTCTACCAGGACCTGATGGCCGCCTGGCAGCAAGCCCCGAGCACGACGACCCGGCGACAGCTCACCGCCTGACCCACCCCGGCCACACCGGACCCGCGGCCAGCCGGCCGAGGCCGGAGGTGACGTGGGTCCGGCCTGCCCAAGGCACCCGAAGCCAGGCCACCTCGAACCGGACCCGATCCACCGAGCCGCCCGGTCCAACCGGCACCCGGGACCTCACCCCACCCTGTGCAACCACGTCACCGGCGCACCATCACCAGCCCGCCGGAACGGCTCCAGGGCGTCGTCCCACGCCGCACCCAGGATCTCGTCGACCCCGTGCGCGAACGACTCACCGCCCCGGCTGCGCGCGGCCAGCGCCCGGAGCTGGTCCTCGGGAACGACTATGTCTCCGTTGGCGCTCGTCCGCGCGTGCCACAACCCCAGCACGGGCGCGAAGCAGTACCGCGCACCGTCCACGCCAGGGCTCGGGTCCTCCGTCACCTCGAACCTGAGCATCGGCCACGCCCTGAGCGCGGACACGAGTCTGGCGCCGGTGCCGGCGTCGCCGGTCCAGTTGCACTCGGCGCGCAACTGACCTGGTGCCGCGGGTTGCGCCACCCACTTCAGGTCCGCTCGCTCACCGAGGGTGCCCGAGATCGCCCACTCGACGTGCGGACAGACCGCAGACGGCGACGAGTGGACGTAGACCACGCCACTGCTGCTGCCACGGGTGCTCACAGCTGACCTCCGCTACTCGACGAGGGACGTCTTCCCCTACGACCTGTCGATATCACGGACGATCTTGTGAATTCCCGCCTTGGTCATTCTGCCCGCTGCGGCAGCGGTCCGCCATAAGAACCAGCCCGATCCTCACCCGCCCGGGTCGGATACAGGACTTTCGACCCCAAATCGAGGGGGGCGCCCGCGCCCGGGGTCACCTTGCGCGATCACGAGAGCGCCGAGGGCGATCACCCGGCGCGGCGAACCACCCGCGCCCCCGCGCCCGGTGATCGCGGTCACCCCGCACCGCGCCCCGGCGGGCGGGCGTCGGCCCGACCCGGCACGGCGCTACCGTGTCCGACCGTGTGGCAACGTCCGACCGTGTGGCAACCCCGATCGTGTGGCGCCCCCGCCCGCGTGGTGATCCCGACCGGCACGGCGTGGTGATCCCGTGCGGCTGATCCGACTCGGCACCGAGCCCTCCGCGGTGGGCGCGGACGTGCGCGCCGCGCTGAGCACGTGGGGCGTCGGCGACGCGGTGCTCGGCGGTGTCGCCCTGCTCGGGGTCCGGCCGCCGGACAGCCCGCGCGAGCTGGACGCGGTGGTCGTGCTGCCCCGCGGCGTGCTGGTGGTCGTCGGCGTCGACCTGCCGGACCCGGCCATGCGGCTGGAGGCCCCGCTGAACGGGCAGTGGAAGATCGACGGCTGGCCGCTGAGCCGCCCGGACGGCGCGACGAGCCCGGCCGCCGAGGCGCTGGAGGCCACCGCCGCCGTCGCCCGCCGCATCCAGGACATGCGGGGCGAGCCGCTGCCGGTGACCACCGTCGTGGCCGTGGGCCCGTACGTGGGCCAGGTCGTGCAGCCGACCGTGGACCTCAACCGGGGCGTCCGCGTCCTGCACCCGAAGCCGACGACGCTGCTGGCCGCCGCGCGGGAGCTGGCCACCAGCGACCGGCGGTGCTCCGCCGACCACGCGGCCAAGCTGGTCGCCGTGCTCGCGCCGACCGGGGTGCCGCCCACCCGCCGGCACCTGGTCGCCGAGGGCTTCTCCGACGCCGAGGCCGACCTCGCGTCGGCGCACACGGTGCTGCTGCCGAAGGTCGCGCCGGTCCCGACCCGCCGCAAGGTGCTCCCGTACGTGGGCGGCGCGGTGGTGGCCGTGCTGCTCGTGGTGCTGCTGGTCGTCTCGCTGTCGTCGGGCGAGTCCGCGGACAGCTCCGCCTCCGCCCCGCCGACCCCGCCGCCGACCACAGTCGTCGTGGACGGCCGCAGCTTCGCGCCCCGCGGCGCGGACCGCACCGACGACTGCGCCGGGCACGCGTTCGGCGACGTGCGGGCGTGGTTGTCCGAGCACGTGTGCATGCAGCTGCGACGCGCCCAGTTCGAGACCACTGTGGACGGGCGCGGGGCGGCGGTCGCGATCGCCGAGCTGAGCCTGCCCGACGCCACCCGCGCGGCCGAGCTGCACGGGATCGCCTCGGTGGTGGGCTCGGGGGGCGTCACCGCGCTGGTCGGTGAGGGACGCGCCTGGCAGGGCGGTCCGGCGTCGTTCGACCGGTCGGCGATCCGCGTGACGACGAAGGGCGCCCAGGTCCGCATCACCCAGGTCGTGTGGTCCGAGGGCGACCAGGACCCGGCCGACCCGAGGCTCACCGCCGTGATCGAGCAGGCGCTGCGCCTCCCGGCCACCCAGTAGCCCTCGTCACGGGGCCGTGCGCGGTGCCGACCGTCACCGGCCGGTGCGCACCATGCCGACGCCGATCAGGCCGAACGCCACGTGCAGCACGATCGCCAGGCCGGCCACCGCGCACAGCGTCTCGGTGCCCGGCTTGCCGGTGATCGTCCCGAACGAGAACAGCCACCCGCCGACGGCGACCGCGAACCCGCTGAACAGCACCGGCTTCGGCACGTGCGCCAGGCACAGCAGCGCGTTGGACCGCGCCCGGAGCAACGTGTGCAGCACGACCGGCGCGATCAGGAAGCCGGGCAGGTACACCGCGACCGGCGGCCAGGACGGGCAACCGGGCAGGAACGTGGACGCGATGACGAAGGCGCACCACAGCACCGCGCAGATCGCGAGAGCCACGGTTCCCCTGGTCACAGCGGCAGTCTAGTGAGCTGAAGCCGCATTTTGAGGTTAAGAGTCCCTCTGGCCCACGATCGGTGCGGCACTCGGCCCAGACTGTGCACGATGTGCTGAAGCCCGGGCACGCAGCGCTACAGACCATAGGCCTCGAGGAGCCTCAACCACACCTCACTGATGGTGGGGTACGCCGGAACGGCGTGCCACAACCGGTCCACGGTGACCTCGCCGACGATCGCGATCGTGGCCGCGTGGATCAGCTCGGCCACGTCCGGGCCGGCGAACGTGACGCCGACGAGCGTGCGCCTGCCCTCGTCCACGACCATCCGCGCCTTGCCCCGGTAGCCGTCGGCGTGCAGCGACGACCCGGCCACCGCGATGTCGAGGTCGATCACCCGGATGTCCAGGCCCTCCTCGCGCGCCTGCGCCTCCGTCCGGCCCACCGACGCCACCTCGGGGTCGGTGAACACCACCTGCGGCACGGCGGTGTGGTCGGCCGTCGCCACCGGCGCGGTCCACGGCTCCGGGTTCGTGGCGCCGGTGACGATCGCCGTGCCGACCGCCCGCGCGGCGTACTTGCCCTGGTGGGTGAGCAACGCGCGGCCGGTCACGTCGCCCGCCGCGTACAGCCAGTCCACTCCGGACACCCGGCCGGTGTCGTCCACCGGCAGCGCCTCGCCCGCCGTGAAGCCGAACGGCTCCACCCCGAGGTCGAACGTGGCCGGTTGCCGGCCGGTGGCGATCAGCAGGTGCGCGCCGGTGACCGCGGAGCCGTCCGACAGCCGCAACGACACCTCGCCGTCCGAAGTGGACACGCCGGTCGCCTTCGCGCCCGTGACGATCCGGACGCCGTCCTCGCGCAGCCCGTCGGCGACCAGGTCGCCCGCGAACCGCTCGAACTTCGGCAGCGGCCGCGGGCCGGACACCACCAGCGTGACGCGCGAGCCGAGCCGGGCCCACGCCTGCGCCATCTCGACGCCGACCACGCCGCCGCCGAGCACCACCAGCGACTCCGGGACCTCCTGGGCGGAGGTCGCCTCGCGGGAGGTCCAGTACGGCACGTCCGACAGCCCGGTCAGCGACGGCACGCGCGGCACGCTGCCCGTGCAGACCACGACCGCCCTGGAGGCGGTCAGCACGCGGCCGTCCACGTCGACCCGGCGCTCGCCGACGAGCCGACCGCGTCCCCGCACGACGGTCAGCCCGGCGCCCTCGGCCCACTCGACCTGGCCCGAGTCGTCCCAGTCGGAGGTGAAGGAGTTGCGGCGCTTCAACACCTCCGCCGGGTCGAGCCGCTCCCCGACCGGCACGCCCGGCACCCGGCGGGCGGCGGCGAGCGCGTGGCCGGGGCGCAGCAGCGCCTTGCTCGGCATGCAGGCCCAGTACGAGCACTCACCGCCGACGCGTTCGGCTTCCACCAACGCGGTCCGCAGGCCACCGGCGGCGGTGCGGGCGGCGGCGTTCTCGCCCACCGGGCCGCCGCCGATCACGATCACGTCGAAGTCGTCGCTCACCGGTCCACCCCACACCACCCGGACCGGTGCGGCAAGTCACGAGGGGTCGAACACACCTGCCAGCATCTTCACCATCACGCTGTCGGCGGTGCGCAGCACCACCGGCCGCTCGTCGGGGTCGACGCGCTCGGCCAGCTTGAACATCGCGTCGGCCGTCTGGGCGGCCATCCGGAAGGTCAGCGTGACCGGCGCGTCGCCGCGGACCGCGAAGCGGCCGAGGAACAGGTCGCGCAGCCGTTCGGCCATCAGCTCGTACTGGTCGACGGAGGAGTCCAGGCGGTGGCCGTCGAGCAGGTCGCTGAACCGCACCCGCCCGAAACCGGGGATCTCGACCAGCATCCGCAGGTAGACGCCGACGACCTGGCGCACGGCCTCGCGCCAGTCCTCGGCGATCCGACCCTCCGTGAACAGCGTTTCGACCCGGCCCAGGTACTCCTCCATACCGCGCAGCGCCAACGCGTGCACAACGGAGCGCTTGTCCGGGAAGTATTGGTAGAACGATCCAATTGGCACACCGGCTAGCTCGACGATCCGGGCGGTGGTGATGTCGTCGTAGTCGTAGTCGTTGAGCAGCGTCGCACAGGCATCGACAATCGCGGACACCGTCGCGGCGCCCCGCTGCTGAACGGGCTGACGACGCATCACCTTGGCTAAGCGGTTTTCGGCGGGATTTTCTGGCACTCGCACATCTTGATGGATACGGACCGGTAAGCCCAAACAGGCGATTCCGGAATGTGATGTGAGGTTCACTCGGCTTCAGTCGGTTGATTGTTGGGGCGCAAAACTATTTGCATACCCTCACTCGATCGCGAAATCCGAGCGTTCGCTCAGCGCGCTCCGCGCTGGGCGGGGAGCTGTCCGGGCAGTTCACCTGGCGTTTCGGACCTCCGCAGGCCCGACGGCGGCCGTTCGGCGGAGGACGGGCCGACGATCGGCGCCCCCGGTCGGCGGCGCGGCGGGCGAGTCACGTAGGGGCCGACCAGCCGGACCAGCACGAGGCCGGGTGCCACCAGCGGCACGACCGCCGACAGCGCCACCGCCGTCGCGCCCGCGCGGGCCACGTCGCGGGGGATGACGGCGACCCGGTCGACCACGAACGCCCGCCGCCCGGTGAGCGACACCAGGCCCATCACCGCGAGGAACACCGCCAGCGCCACCAGCGCCCACCGCACCGCCACGTAGCCGACGTCCTCCGCCGCCGCCATCACCGCGAGCCAGCCGACCAGCGCCGACGACTGCCGGTGCGGGCTGGTCATCGCCCACAGCAGCCCGCCCGCCACGGCCAGGAAGCCGGTGCGGCCGTCGAACCAGGCGCGCGTCGCGTCCAGCCACCCCGTCGGCAGCCCGGCCCACCGCACCGGCAGCACCTCCAGCGGGCTCGGCGCGCCGCCGAGGGCCTGACCCGCCACCCACGCCAGGGACCACGCCGACACGACCACCGCGAACGCGAGCTGCCACCTCGACCGGTCGACGGCGGTCCGGCACAGCCTCGCCAGCTCCTGGCGCTTCTCCTTCACCCGTCCCAGCCTGCCGGAGCGGTCGGCGCCCGTGATCCCCCTTCACCCGCGTGCCTTCGCACAGCCGCTCATCGGGTGGCGGGCCCTCACCGGGCGTGCCGATCGCGCCGCCGACCCGCTCGGGTGATCTGCGGCCGCTCACCGGCTCACCCGCGCGGCGCAGGCCACATCATGTCCAGCGGACATCCCGATCACGAAGAGGAGGCGCTCGTGCGCAGGCTGCTACCGGTGCTGTTGGCCACGCTGGCGATCACCTGGACCACCGGTGCGGCGACCGCCGACCCC
This sequence comes from Actinosynnema sp. NPDC053489, assembly GCF_044544865.1. NCBI lineage: Bacteria > Bacillati > Actinomycetota > Actinomycetes > Pseudonocardiales > Pseudonocardiaceae > Actinosynnema > Actinosynnema sp. NPDC053489. The sequence continues at coordinate 250,645 of NZ_JBITXT010000002.1, forward strand.
GGCGTCGAGTACGTGGCGCTGGGCGACTCGGCCGCCGCGGGACCGCTCATCCCCCAGCAGGACCCGGCGGCCCCGGAGTGCCTGCGCTCGACGCGCAACTGGCCGAACGCGCTGGCCGAGCGGATCGGCGCGCGGCTGACCGACGTGACGTGCTCCGGCGCGGTCACCGACGACCTGGCCGGTGAGCAGTCCGGAGTCCTGGGCGCGCAGCCGCCGCAGGCGAACGCGCTGAGCGCGACGACCGACCTGGTGACGGTGACCATCGGCGGCAACGACGTGCGCCTGGTCGACGCGGCGGTGAGCTGCGTGAACCTGCTGCCCGAGCCGGTGGGCCGGTCATGCCGCGCCGCGTTCACCGAGGGCGGTCGGGACCGGCTGGCCGAGGCGATCGACGCCTACGCCGCCGAGTTCGCCGCCGCCCTCGACCTGATCGCGCGGCGCGCGCCGGGTGCCCGCGTCGTGGTCGTCGGCTACGGCACCTACATCCGGCCCGGCGGTTGCCACCCCGACCAGCCGATCTGGGCCCGGGACGCGGACTACCTCCAGGGCAGCGTCCACCGGCTGAACGGGGTGCTCGCCCGCGAGTCGGCCGCGCGCGGCGCGTCGTTCGTCGACATCGAGCAGCCGACCGCAGGCCACGACTCGTGCGCGCCGTCGCGGGAGCGGTGGTTCGAGGGCGTGGTGGCGAACGGGACGGCCGCGCCGCTGCACCCGAACGCGGACGGCATGGCCGCGATCGGCCGGATCGTCGCCGAGCGGTTGTAGCCTCCAGGGGGGTCGCGGGGCAGGTCAGGCCGTCGTCGAGCACCCGCTCGGCGGCGGCCTTCTTACATCACGGGGTCGACCGGCCGGCCGGGGTTTGTTCACGCACGAGCGCCGAGACCGTGTAGTAGATTAGACGTTCTGCACGGGACGGGCGCACGACGGCAAGCCCGCAGGAAACTGTCAGCCGCAATGCGACACAGGCTGATAAACCACGCTATCCAGAAATGAGGCACGTTGTCAAGCCCCTCCGATGACCTCCGGCTCGCGGAAACCGAGTCGGAGCAGGAATACGTGTCGATGCTGTACGGCAGGCTGGACGACCTCCGCGAACAGAGCTCGAAGCGCCTGGCCGGGGCGCTGCGGCAAACCGGCGGGACGCACCAGATGCGCTCCGAGCGGGACACCTCGGTGGCCATGTACTCCGACCAGTTGGCGCAGTACAGCGCGGTGGAGAACGGGTTGTGCTTCGGCCGGCTCGACTTCGACACCGACGACCGCTTCTACATCGGCCGGATCGGCTTGTTCGACGAGGACAAGGAGTACGAGCCGCTGCTGATGGACTGGCGCGCGCCCGCCGCCCGCCCGTTCTACCTCGCCACCGCGGCCGCGCCGGACGGCGTGCGCCGGCGCAGGCACCTGCGGACCAAGCAGCGCAAGGTCGTCGGCTTCGACGACGAGGTGCTGGACATCAACTCGGTCGACCCGACCCGCCCGTCCGAGGGCCTGACCGGCGAGGCGACCCTGCTGGCCGCCGTGAACGCGAGCCGCACGGGCCAGATGGGCGACATCGTCGCGACCATCCAGGCCGAGCAGGACAGGATCATCCGCACCGAGCTGAACGGCGTGGTCGTCGTGCAGGGCGGTCCGGGCACCGGCAAGACGGCGGTGGCGCTGCACCGCGCCGCCTACCTGCTCTACACGCACCGGCGGCAGCTCGCCAAGCGCGGGGTGCTGGTCGTCGGTCCGAACGCGACGTTCCTGCGCTACATCGGCCAGGTGCTGCCGTCGCTGGGCGAGACGGGCGTGCTGCTGTCGACCGTGGGCGAGCTGTTCCCCGGCCTCACCGCGGTCGGCCGCGAGCCCGCCGAGGTGGCCGCGCTCAAGGGCCGCATCGGGATGGCGGACGTGGTGGCGCACGCGATCCGGGACCGGCAGGAGGCGCCGAGCCAGGTCGAGGTGCCGTTCGACCAGGACGTGCTGAGGCTGGACCGGCGGGCGATCAGCGACGCCCGCGGCCGGGCCCGGCGCACCAGGCGACCGCACAACGAGGCCCGGCGCACGTTCCAGCGGGAGATCGTCTCGACGCTGGCGGCGCAGGCGGTGTCCCGGCTGGGCAGGCACCTGCTCGACCAGGCCGACGTCGACGACATCCGGCGCGAGCTGCGCGAGGACCCGGCGGTGCAGGCCGTGGTCGAGCGGCTGTGGCCGACGCTGTCGCCGCAGCGGCTGCTGGAGGACCTGTTCGCCTCGCCGAAGCTGATCGCGAAGGCCGCGCCGAAGCTGTCGCCCGCCGAGCGGGAGCTGCTGGTCCGCCCCCGCGGTTCCGAGTGGACCCCCGCCGACGTGCCGCTGCTGGACGAGGCCGCCGAGCTGCTCGGCGAGGACGACACGGAGGCCAAGGCGCGGGCCGAGCGGCAGCGGCGGCAGGCGATCGACTACGCGCAGGGCGTGCTGGACATCCTCGACCTGGAGGACGACGCCGACCCGGACATCCTGATGGCGACCGACCTGGTCGACGCCCACCGGCTGGCCGAGCGGCACGGCGTCGAGCGCTACGAGACGGCGGCCGAGCGCGCCGCGGCGGATCGCACGTGGACGTTCGGGCACGTCATCGTGGACGAGGCGCAGGAGCTGTCGCCGATGGCGTGGCGGACGCTGATGCGCCGGTGCCCGTCCAAGTCGATGACCGTGGTCGGCGACATCGCGCAGACCGGCGACATCGCCGGCGCCTCGTCCTGGCACGAGGTGCTGTCGCCGTACGTGATGGACCGCTGGAAGCTGACCGAGCTGACGGTGAACTACCGGACGCCGTCGGAGATCATGGCCGTGGCGGCGGACGTGCTGCGGTCGGTCGACCCGGACCTCGTGCCGCCGACGTCGGTGCGCGACAGCGGGTTCGAGCCGTGGAGCCTGCGGGTGGACTCCCTGGCCGAGGCGCTGCCGTCCGCGGTGGACAAGGAGGTCGCCGCGATCGGGGACGGCAAGCTGGCGGTGATCGTGCCGGCCGCGTCGGTGGCCTCGCTGCGCGCCACCGTGCCCGGCGCCTCGGACGACCTCGACGCGCAGGTGGTCGTGCTCGGCGTGACCGACGCCAAGGGCCTGGAGTTCGACTCGGTGCTGGTGGTGGAGCCGGCGGGCATCCTGGCGGAGTCCCCGCGGGGCGCGAGCGACCTGTACGTCGCGCTGACCCGCGCCACGCAGCGCCTCGGCGTCGTGCACACCGGTGACCTGCCGGAGGTGCTGGGCCGGCTGGCGGCTACCGGCTGATCGCGCAGCCGAGGGCGGCGGCGGCCAGGCCACCGCAGAGGTTCGCGGCGACGTTCGCGAACGCCCGCAGGTGCCTACCGCCCTCGGCCAGCCGGACCGTCTCGTGGCTGAACGTGCTGTAGGTTGTGAGGCCGCCGCACAGGCCGCTGCCCACCAGCGCGACCAGGTGCGGCGACGCGCCGACCACGCAGCCGAGCACGAACGAGCCGACGACGTTCACCACGAGGGTGGCCAGGGGGAACTCCCGCCGGAGCAGCAGGCCGGTCGCGTACCGCAGCGACGCGCCCGCCGCCGCGCCGACGAAGACCAGCAGCACCGTCACGGCGACACCCTCCGCGTCACGGCCATCGCGGCGAAGGTCGCGCCCAGCGCCAGGAGCAGCGTGGCGACCAGGTACGCGACGGCGGCGAGGCCGCCCAGCCGCACCGCGTCGACCGCGTAGCCCGAGAACGTGGTGTAGCCGCCGAGCACGCCGACGCCGAGGAACGGCCGGGCCAGCGGGTGCAGGCGGGGCGCGAGGACCATCAGCACGCCGATCAGCGCGCAGCCCGACACGTTGACCAGCAGGGTCCCCCACGGGCCGGGGACCAGCGAGGACAGGCCGAACCGGGCCAGGCCGCCCAGGCCACCGCCCAGGGCGACGGCCGCGACCGCCCGCGGCTCAGTGCGCACGCAGGTGGTCGACCAGGTGGTCCAGGGCCGCGAGGGCGCGGACCACGTCGGCGCGCTCGCCGGGGTCGAGCTTGTCCAGCGCCGACCCGATGCGCTTCTCGTGCGCGGCCTGCCAGACGGCGAGCTGCTCGTGGCCCTGCGGGGTGACGGAGAGCCGGGCCACGCGGCGGTCGCTGGGGTCGCCGCCCCGCTCCACCAGGCCGTTCTCGATCAACTGGCCGACGAGGCCGCTCACGGTGTTCGGCGCGAGCCGCAGCTCGGCCGCGAGGTCGCCCACGCGCATCGGCGCCCGCTCGGCGAGGGTCTGGAGCAGCTCCACCTGGGCCATCGGCAGGGAGTCCCAGGGCCATTCCGACCGGATGCTCGTGCGCAGTGCCCGGCGCAGCCTCGTGACCACGTCGGTGAGCGTGCGTGCCTCGTCTGACATGCGCGAATGGTACTGGCTCGCGATAGGTCGAGGCCCGAGATGCTCTGCCGGCGACAGATCATCGGCGGCCCGCCCCGGTCGTGAGGCCCCCTCGGTCGCGCAGGGGTCGCCACCTGGGCCGGTGCGACCCGACCGACCCCCGGGGAGGTGCCCGCGGGGGCGTTGCGAGGGCCGTTCGACGCGAGCGCCGTCACACCCGCCCGCCCGCATCGCGGGACGATCCCCGAAGCATCACCCGAGTGGAGGTCACCCGCCGGCCGCCGACACCGCCCGCCAGGCGGCCGTGCCGACGCTCCCGGCACGGCACTCCGCGTGGCGCCCCCGGTACACGACCACGCCCTCAGGGGACTCAGCGTGGCATTCGGAGTACCGAGCGTCATCGCATCGCTCACCCTGTGTACGCCGATCGGGGACAAGCTCCCCCGCCCCCTGCCACCGGGCCGATGCCGATCAGTAATCTCGCCCCAGCGGGGCGAAGGCCCCCGGTTGCACGCACACGGGTGAGGAACAGGTGGCGGATCGGCTGAGTTGGGTCCCCGACGACGTCGACCCCGGGCTGCCCAGCGCGGCGCGGCTCTACGACTACCTCCTCGGCGGGGGTCACAACTTCGCCGCGGACCGGGAGCTGGCGGAGCGGTTCCTGCGCGCCCAGCCCAACGCCCGCACCATCGCCCGCCTCAACCGCGCGTTCCTGCGCCGGGCCGTGCTGCACCTGGTCGACGCGGGCGTGCGGCAGTTCCTCGACCTGGGCTCGGGCATCCCGACGGTCGGCAACGTGCACGAGGTCGCGCGCAGGGCCGCGCCCGGGTCGCGCGTGGTCTACGTCGACTACGAGGACGTCGCCGTGGCGCACAGCCGGATGCTGCTGGCCGACGACGACCGGTCGACCATCCTCCAGGAGGACCTGACCGACCCGGCCGCGGTGCTCGCGGGTGCCCGGGCGACGGGCTTGATCGACTTCGCCGAACCGGTCGGCCTGCTGGCCGTCGGCGTCTTCCACTTCGTGCCGCCCGAGGCCGACCCGCGCGCCGTGGTGGCCGCCTACCGCGACGCCGTGCCGCCGGGCAGCCACCTCGCCCTCTCCCAGTTCACCTCCGACCTGCAACCCGGGGAGATGGCCGGGGTCGTGGAGGTGATGAGGCGCAGCGCGAACCCGATGTACCCGCGCACCCACGCCGAGATCACCGCCCTGTTCGAGGGCTTCGACCTGGTCGAGCCGGGCGTGGTGCCGCTGCCGCTGTGGCGGCCCGAGCCGGGCGCCGGCGAAGAGGACGCCGACCGCGCGGGCATCTTCGCCGGGGTCGGGCGCAAGCGGTGAGCCGACGTGTCGCCGGCCGCTAGGGCGCGGCGGGAGGAGATCGCGCGCGAGTGGGCGCGCGCGGTCTACCCGACCGCGTACGTGCCGATGTCGCCGCTGGAGATCGAGCGGTACCTGCTCGGCCTCGTCGACCTGATCGCCGACGCGGTGCAGGCCGAGCCGTTCACCGCCGACCCGGTGGCCGTGGTCGGGCACCGGCTGGTCGAGGAGCGCTTCAACGGCCCGGAGACGTTGCAGCGCACGGTGGACGTGCTCGGGCACGCCCTGCTGTTCAGCCCGGAGCTGCGGGACGTGCCGCGGTTGGCGGAGAAGGTCGTCGCCATCCTCGGCAGCGTGAGCACCGGCTTCGCCACCGCGATGCGGCTGGACGCGTTCGACCAGCAGGAGCAGGTCAAGCGCGCGCTGCTGGCGGCCAAGCTGCGGGCCGAGCGCGTGCTCAAGGTCAGCGAGGCCCGGTTCCGCGAGGTGTTCGACTCCTCCGCGCTCGGCATCGCGATCACCGACCTGGGCGGCCGGTGCGTCGAGGCGAACGGCGCGCTGGCCGAGATGATCGGCCGCGACCGGGGCGAGCTGACCGGGCTGCGGCTGGTCGAGCTGTTCGACCCGACCGACGCCGAGGCGCTGGCGGTCGCGTACCGGTCGGTCGGCGAGGGCCGCGTGGCGCGGGTGCGCGAGCAGCGGCGGCTGCTGCGCGAGGACGGCGAGCCGGTGTGGGTGCACCTGGCGGTGTCCCTGCTGCGCGACGCGGACGGCGCGCCCGCCTACCACGTGACCATGGCCGAGGACGTCAGCGAGCTGCACCTGCTGCAGAAGAACCTCGACTTCCAGCTGCTGCACGACTCGCTGACCGGGCTGGCCAATCGGCAGCGCCTCGCCTCCCGGCTGGAGGCGCTGCACGGCGCCTCCCGCGCCGGGATCACCCTCTACCACCTCGGTCTCGACGCGTTCTCGCTGGTCAACAGCGGCCTGGGGCACGCCGTCGGCGACCGGTTGCTCGTCGAGGTGGGCCACCGGCTCGAAGCGCTGGTGGCCGACGAGGTCGCGCTGGTCGCCCGGATGGGCGGCGACGAGTTCGCCATCGTGGTGGACAACTCGCCGACGACGCCCGGCGTGCCCGCCATGGTCGACCGGATCAACGACGCGCTGCGGCGGCCGATGGACAACGGCGTGGCGCTGTCCGCCGGCATCGGCGTGGTCGACCGGCCGCCCGCCGGCTGGGACGTCGCCGAGGTCCTGCGCGCGGCCGAGGCCACCCTGCGGCGGGCCAAGGCGGGCGGCAAGCGGCAGTGGCAGCCCTACGACCGGCACGCCGACCGGCTGCTGCGGGAGCGGCAGGCGCGGGCGGCGCGGATGCCCGGCGCGTTGGCCGAGCACGAGCTGGAGGTCGAGTACCAGCCCGTGGTGGACCCGGTGGGCGGGCGCGTCCTCGGGCACGTGGCCCGGCTGCGCTGGGAGGAAGTCGGGCACGACGAGTGCGTGGCGCTGGCCGAGGAGACCGGGCTGTCGCTGGCGCTGGGCCAGTGGGCGCTGGCCGAGGCCGCCTCGGACGCGAGCGACCCGGACGCGTTCGGGGACCTGTACTTCGAGCTGTCGCCGATGCAGTCCCGCGACGAGGACCTGGTCCGCACGGTGAAGCGGACGCTGGACGAGACCGGCCTGCCCGCGTCCCGGCTGCGGATCTTCCTCGACACCCGGTCCACGTTGGAGGGTCTGGGCGACGACAACGCGCAGGTGTTGCGGGACAACGGGATCGCGACCGGGCTGACCCGGTTCAACGGCGGCCAGGCCGAGCTGTCGCTGCTGGACGAGCTGCCGGTGGACGAGTTGGTGCTCGACCCGTCGGTGGTGCGCCGGCTCGCCGGGCGGCCCGAGTCGTTCCTGCACGACGCCGTGGCGCGGATGGTGGCGCTGATCCGGTCCTCCGGGGTGGCGGTGCTGGTGCCCGACCTCGCGACCGGGGAGCAGGTCGCGTGGTGGGCGCGGGTCGGGGTGGACGCCGCGTTCGGCGACCACCTCGCGCCCGCCGTGCCGGGGTACGAGCTGTCCGGCTAGACCTGCTTCACCGCGGCCAGCAGCTTGGTCAGCGACTCCTTGGCGTCGCCGAACAGCATGGTGGTCTTCGGGTTGTAGAGCAGGCTGTTGTCCACGCCCGCGAAGCCGGGCCGCATCGAGCGCTTCATGAACACCACGGCCTTGGCGCGGTCCACGTCGAAGATCGGCATGCCGTAGATCGGGCTGGTCGGCTCGTCCCGCGCGCCCGGGTTCACCACGTCGTTCGCGCCGACCACCAGCACCACGTCGACGCTGCCGATGCCGGGGTTGACGTCGTCCAGCTCCTTGAGGTGCTCGTAGGGCACGTCCGCCTCGGCGAGCAGCACGTTCATGTGGCCGGGCATCCGGCCCGCGACGGGGTGGATGCCGTAGTGCACCGTGACGCCCCGGTGCTCCAGCACCTGCGCCAGCTCGCGGGCCGCGTGCTGGCCCTGCGCGACGGCCAGGCCGTAGCCGGGCACCACGAGCACGGAGTGGGCGTAGCCGAGCAGGATCGCCACGTCCTCCACCGTGCCGGCGCGCACCGTGCGGTCCTCGCCGGTGGCCGCCGCCGTCGTGGTCGCCTGGAACGCGCCGAACAGGATGTTGGTCAGCGACCGGCCCATGGCCTGGGCCATGAGCCTGGTCAGGATCGTGCCGGACGCGCCGACGAGCGTGCCCGAGACGATCAGCAGGGTGTTGGCCAGCACGTAACCGGACGCGGCGACGGCCAGGCCGGTGAACGCGTTGAGCAGCGAGATCGCGATGGGCACGTCCGCGCCGCCGACCGGCAGCACGAACAGCGCGCCCAGCGCGAGGCCCGCCACCGCCAGCAGCACCAGCAGCACGCCGTTGCCGGTCAGCACGACCGAGAGGGCGAGCAGCGCGCTCACCGCGGCCACGCCGACGGCGAGGAACTGACCGGCGGGCAGCAGCACGGGCCGGGTGGTCATGACCTCCTGGAGCTTGAGGAACGTGACCACGCTGCCGGAGAAGCTGACCGAGCCGATCAGCACGGTCAGCACGGTGGCGACCTGGAACAGCACCCCGCCGTGCGGCGAGGCGAGGAACTCCGCCAACGCCACCAGCGCCGCCGCCGCCCCGCCCACGCCGTTGAACAGCGCGACCATCTGCGGGATGGCGGTCATCTTCACCGACCGCGCGGCCGGGATGCCCACGGCCACGCCCGCGACCACGGCGAGCAGGATCGGCAGCCCGTTGTGCACCGCGCCGTGCGCGTACGCCGTGACCACGGCCAGCGCCATGCCCGCCGCGCCGAGCAGGTTGCCCGCGCGGGCGTACTTCGGCGTGCTCAGGCCCTTGAGCGCGAGCACGAAGCACAGCGCGGCGACCAGGTACGCGAGCTGGACCCAGGTGGGGCTGCTCACCGGTCCACCTCCTCGTGCCCGTCGGTCGCGCGCCTGACCGGCTTGTGGCCCTTGAACATCTCCAGCATCCGGTCGGTCACCACGAAGCCGCCCACCACGTTGACCGTGGCCAGGAAGACCGCGACGAGCCCGAGCACGAGCTCCAGCGCGTGCTCGGCCCGGCCGGTGATCAGGATCGCGCCGACCAGGATCACGCCGTGGATGGCGTTCGCGCCCGACATCAGCGGGGTGTGCAGGATCGTGGACACCTTCGACACGACCTCGAAGCCGACGAACACGGCCAGCACGAAGATCGTCAACAGGTCGATCACGGCAGCTCCCTCCTCAGCTCGCCCGCGTGCGTGAGGCAGCAGCCGGAGAGCACCTCGTCGGAGAGGTCGGGCACGACCCGGCCGTCCCGGGTCATCATCAGCAGCAGGTTGGCCACGTTGCGCGCGTAGAGCCTGCTGGCGTGCACGGGCATGCTGCTGGGCAGGTTCCGCGCGCCGTAGACGAGGACCTCGCCGACCCAGGTCTCCTCGCCGGGGCTGCTGGCGGTGACGTTGCCGCCGGACTCCGCGGCCAGGTCGACCACGACCGAGCCGGGAGCCATGGCCTTGAGCATGTCGTTGGTGACCAGCACGGGCGCCTTGCGGCCGGGCACGGCGGCGGTGGAGATCACCACGTCGGAGGCGGCGACCCGTTCCGCGATCAGCTCGCGCTGGCGTTCCAGGAAGGTCTCGGACTGCGCCTGCGCGTAGACGCCCTGCTGCGTCTCCAGGTCCAGTTCGAGGAACCGCGCGCCGAGGCTCCTGACCTCGTCCCTGGCCGCCGCGCGCACGTCGTAGGCCTCGACGACCGCGCCGAGGCGGCGGGCGGTGGCGATGGCCTGCAACCCGGCCACGCCCGCGCCGAGCACGAGCACCTTGGCGGGCGGGATCGTGCCCGCGGCGGTGGTGAACATGGGCAGGAACCGGGGCAGCCGGCCGGCCGCCTCCATCACCGCCCGGTAGCCGGCGACGAGGGCCTGCGACGACAGGGCGTCCGCGGACTGCGCCCTGGTGACGCGGGGCAGCAGGTCGAGGCTGAACGCGGTGACCTTGTTGGCCTTGAGCACCTCGATCAGCTCCGGCTCGCCGGCGGGCTGCAGGAAGCTGATGGTGATGTCACCCTCGCGCAGCGCGGCGGCCTGCTCGGGCGTCGGCGGTTGGACGGAGACGATCACGTCGGAGCGCCCGGCCGGGTGGTCGGCGACGACGTTCGCACCGGCTGCGCGGTAGGCGGCGTCGGAGGCGTGGGCGTGTCGGCCCGCTCCGGCTTGCACGTCGACCGTGAGTCCGGCACCGATCAGCGTGGTCACCGTTTCCGGTAGACCGGCTACGCGGCGCTCGGCGGGCCGCGCCTCGACGGGTATGCCCACTCTCACGGAGAGTCACCCTAGTCCGCCAAAGGTGATCTACGCCACACGCGGACTTTGACGTTAACCGTACATACGTCTTGCTGAGTTCCTCAGTGGATCACCGGGCACACGCCCCTGGTGTCGCCCGGGAAGAAGTTCGGCACCAGCTCCCGCTTGTCGTAGTAGCGGTGGAAGACGCTGGTGACGCCGCTGGACATCGGGGGCACGATCCACGTCCAGTCCGCCGGGCACGTCCGGCCCGCCGCCTCCTCCTTCTCGAGGTGCGTCAGGAACCGGTCGGACTCGGTGTGGTGGTCGGTGATGGTCACGCCGGCCTCCGCGAAGGAGTGCAGCACCGCCCGGTTCAGCTCGACCAGCACGCGGTCCTTCCACAGCGTCCGCACCGACGAGGTGTCCAGCCCCATCCGCCTGGCCAGGTACGGCAGCAGGTCGTACCGGTCGGTGTCGGCGAAGTTGCGCGCGCCGATCTCGGTGCCCATGTACCAGCCGTTGAACGGCGCGGCCGGGTAGTCGACGCCCCCGATGCGCAGCCGCATGTTGCTGATCGCGGGCACGGCGTGCCAGCGCAGGCCGAGGTCGGCGAGCCACGGCAGCTCGGGGTGGCCGATCGGGACCTCGAGCACCGCGTCGGGCGGCAGCTCGACCAGGGCCGGCTCGGCGTCCTCCCGTTCCACGACCAGCGGCAGCACGTCGAACGGCCCGCGCCGGGCGGGCGGGCGCCACCCCAGCTCCACCACCTTCGCGGTCAGCTCCGCGTTGCGCCGGTCGCCCAGCACGCCGCCGTCCGCGCCGACGTAGCCCGCGTAGCGGATCAGCTGCTCGTTGACGATCCTCGGCGCGGGCCTGCCCGGCTCGTCCGGGGCGAACACGCTGATCACCGGGCGGATCTTCCCGCCGTTGCCGGCGAGCTTGAGGTGCTCGACGCACTCGTCGGCGACCTCCTTGGGGTCGCGCAGCTCCCGCAGGTCGCGGACCTTGAGGCTGCGCCAGTAGAGCCGGCCGATGCAGCGCGCGCTGTTGCGCCACGCCACCCGTGCGCCGAAGGTCAGCTCCTCGGGCGTGTGGCGGTAGGTGCCGGTGGCGGCGACCTCGGCGTGCACCTCGGCGAGGCGGTGCTCCACCGGGCCCAGCTCGGGGTGCTCGGCGTGGTGCAGGCGCAGGAAGTCGTCGGCCTCGGCGAGGTCGACGGCGTCGGCGGTTCGGTCGTGCGGTTCGTGATCGGGGATGGCTTCAGCCGGACACGAGGGGACGGGGGCCATGGCGGCACACCGTAGTTGGCCGGCGACGACCGGCGCACCGCCGTGCCGGTCGTCGGGACACCGCAGCGCAGCGCTGTTGGTGTCGCTGGGTAAGGGCTTGATCGCGCAGGAGAGTGAGTCATCCTGCAAAAACGGGTGATATCGGATCGTTATTTAACGGAACCCCAGGGGCTAGTTGTGACTTACACCACAGCCGTTTTCGCCCCTATCGGGTGACAACGACGGTGGTGTCCACGCGAGGAACTTCGTGATCCCGCGCCTGCCGACCGACGCGGGCACCGCCCGCATCACGGCGTCGCGCACCGCCACGGCCACCGGGTTGCGCACCCGGTGCCCCACCCGGCCGAGCGCGCGCGACGCCCTCGCCATCGCCTGCGTGCGCGGGCGGCGGCGCCGGTCGTACTCGGCCAGCGCGGTCGGCACGTCACCGGCGCGGGCGCACGCGGCGGCCAGCACCACGGCGTCCTCGATCGCCATGCACGCGCCCTGGCCCAGGTAGGGGGTCATCGCGTGGGCCGCGTCGCCGAGCAGCGCCACCCGGCCGCGCACGTAGGTCGGCAGCGGCGCGGCCAGCTCGTGGAGGTCGTGCCGCAGCACGGTCCCCGGCGGCGTGGCGTCCAGCAGCGCCGGAATCGGGTCGTGCCACCCGGCGACGAGCCGGCGCACCTCCCCCAGCTCGTCCTCCGCCCGACCGCCCGCGGGCGCGACGACGGCCGCGTACCAGCACACCCGGCCGTCGCCCAGCGGCAGCACGCCGAACTCCACCCCGGGCCCGAGCGTCTGGCCGATCGCGAGGTCGCGCGGGAACCGGGCGGTGGTCACGCTGCGCCACGCCGTGGCCCCCGCGTACACCGGCCGGGGCATCCCCGGGAACAGCTCCCGCCGCACGGCGCTGCCGATGCCGTCGGCCCCGACGAGGTCCGCGTCCAGCTCGGCCACCGAGCGCACCTCGGTGCCGGTGACCAGGCACCGGTCCGGCAGCGCCGACCGCAGCACCCGGTGCAGGTCCGCCCGGTGCACGGCGACCACGCGCGTGGAGTCCGCCGGGTCGACGCGCGTCAGCGTGCGCCCCCTCGGGTCCAGGACGCGGCCCGTCACGCGGGGCGTGCCGATCCGCCGCACGTCGTCGGCCAGCCCGAGCACCTCCAACGCGCGCAGGGCGTTGGGCATCACGCCGATGCCCGCGCCCACCTCGCCGAACTCGGGCGCGCGTTCCAGCACCGAGACCTCCCAGCCGACCCGCCGCAGCGCCACCGCCGCGGCCACGCCGCCCAGGCCACCGCCCACCACGACCGCCTTCACCGCACCCACTCCTTCTACACCTGTAGAGATCTCGTACTCTACAGGTGTAGAAGGAAGGAGTCGCCGTGACGCAGCGCGTGACCGCGCTGGCCGACGCCGCGATCCACGTGGTGGCGACCAGGGGGATGCGCGGGCTGACCCACCGCGCCGTGGACGCGCGGGCGGGCGTGCCCCCGGGCTCGACCTCGGCCTACTTCCGCACCCGCAAGGCGCTGGTCGAGGGTGTCGTGCGGCGGCTCGCCGACCTCGATGACGCCGACCTCGACGACGCCGAGCCGAGCTACGCCGGGGTGGCGGTGGCCGGCGCGGACGTGCCGCCCGACCTCGACCGGCTCGCCGAGGCGGTCGCGCGCGTGCTCGACCACTGGATGAGCACCGCCCGGGAGCGCACCCTGGCCCGGTACGCGTGCCTGCTGGAGGCCACCCACCACCCAGAGCTGCGCGGGGTGCTGACCCACGGCGAACGGCCGCGGGCGCAGGCGCGGGCGCTGCTGGCGGCGCTGGGCGCGGAGGACCCGGAGCGGCAGGGCCGGGAGCTGGTGGCGTTCGTCGACGGCCTGGTGTTCGACCGGCTGGTGGGCGCGGGCGCGCTCGGCGCGCCGGCACCCGGCACGGCCGCGAGCCGGGCCGAGCTGGCGGCGGCGGTCCGCGCGGCGCTGCGGGGCGTGCTCGGAAAATGAGTCGCGGCCGCCACTACGGTTGGTCGCATGTGGGCGTTCCGGGTCTTCCACCTCTGAGCGAGGTCAGCCGTCCACCCCCACGCGCCACGCGTGACGGGGTTCTCGAGCCGACCCCTCGACCCATGCGGAGCAGACCCGTGTCACACATCGCCTTCCTCAACATCCCCGCCCACGGCCACGTCAACCCGACGCTGCCCGTGGTCACCGAGCTGGTGGCCCGCGGCCACCGCGTCAGCTACGCCGCGGCACCGGCCTTCGCGCCCCTCGTCGCCTCGGCGGGCGCCACGCCCGTGGTCCACCCGACCGGCCTGCCCGCCGAGGACCGCGAGTGGCCGACGGAGATGGCACCCGCCATGCACCTGTTCCTCGCCGAGGCCAAGGCCGTCCTGCCCGTGCTGGCGGCCGCGTACGCCGACGACCGGCCGGACCTGGTCGTCTACGACATCGGCGCGTGGACCGCGCGCCTGCTCGCCGCCCGCTGGGGCGTCCCGGCGATCCAGTTCTCCCCCACGTTCGTCGCCTACGAGGGCGTGGAGGAGGACCTGGCGCCCCTGTACGACCGGCCCGAGGTGGTGGCGTTCTTCGGCGAGCTGGACCGGTGGCTGGCCGCCGAGGGCTGCGCGATCCCCGGCCGCACGTACGTCGCCGACCCGGACCGGGCGGTGGTGGGCATCGCGCGGTCGTTCCAGCCCCGCCCCGAGTCGGTGCACCCGAAGTACGAGTTCGTCGGTCCCTGCCTGGGCGACCGGTCGGCGTTCCAGGGCACCTGGGCGCCTCCCGCGGGCGGTCGGCCGGTGCTGCTGGTGTCGTTCGGGTCGGCCTACACCAACGAGCCGGAGGTCTACCGGCGGTGCTTCGAGGCGTTCGGCGACCTCGACTGGCACGTGGTGACGAGCATCGGCAAGCACGTCGACCCGGCCGCGCTCGGCGTGCCGCCGGCCAACTTCGAGCTGCACCGGTGGGTGCCGCAGCTGGAGGTCCTGTCGCACGCCTCCGCGTTCATCACGCACTGCGGCATGGGCGGCACGATGGAGGGGCTGTACCACGGCGTGCCGATGGTCGGCCTGCCCGTGCTCGGCGAGCAGGCGATGAACGCGGCCCGCCTGGTCGAGCTCGGCGTCGGCAGGCACCTCGACCGGGCCACCGCCACCGCCGCCGACCTGCGGTCCGCCGTGCTCGACCTGGCGGGCGACCCGGACGTGGCCGCGCGGCTGGCCGCGCTCGCCGCCGAGGTCCGGGCGGCGGGCGGCACGAGCGCCGCGGCCGACGTGATCGAGGCCGGGCTGGGATGACGCGGAGGGGGCGGCGCGAGCGCGCCGCCCCCTCGGTCCGCCTACGCGGATCGCTCGCCGCTGCCCAACCGGGGGAACGGGTCGGTCGAGAACACGACCTCCACCGGCACCTCGAAGTACCGCGCGATGCGCAGCGCGAGGTGCAGGCTGGGGCTGTACTCGCCCCGCTCCAGGTAGCCCACGGTCTGGTAGTGGATGCCCAACGCCTCGGAGAGCTGCCGGCGTGACACACCCCGTTCCGCGCGCAGCATCGCGATCCGGTTGTAGACGCTTTCGCTCATCGCACCCTCTGCATCGCCGCCTGGCGGCGCTGCTCCATCTCCGCTCCGGACTCCCGGCGAGCCATCCGACGCAGGATCGTAGGCGCAAGCGCGAAGCCGACCACCGCCCACACCCCGAGCACGGCGACCATCTGCGGCAACCGCCACGTGCCGCCCAGCTCCGCGACCGCGGCCGAGTCCGGCAGCAGCGCCGCCCGGGCGCCGTGGCCGGCCCAGTACAGCGGGAACACCTGCGCCACCGCCCGCACCCAGCCGGGCATCGCGGTGATCGGGTAGAAGATGCCCGAGATCGCGGCGAGGCCCATCAGCGGCAGCATGGTCATGCCCATCGCGCCCGACGGGCTCTTGGTGATCGACCCGGCGACCGCGCCCCACGGCAGCACCGACGCCATGCCCAGCGCCAGCACCGCGAGCAGGCCCAGCACGTCCGGCACCGCCGCGTCCGCCAGCACGTTGACCAGGAACACGCCCGGCACCAGGACGACCAGCAGGCCGGACGCGGCGTCGAGCGCGGTGTGCACGGCCCGGCCGACCAGGTAGCCGACCATGCCGTGCGGCACCGCCTTGGCGCGCAGCAGCGTGCCGTCCTCCCGGTTGACCGCGAGCTGGCCCGCGGGCCCGATGAGGCTGCTGATCACCACCCCCATGCCGAGCATGCCGGGCAGGGTCAGCGCGGCGAGCGCCACGCCCGCCCCGTCGACGGGCGAGTCCCGCTGGAACCACAGCACGGTGAAGAAGCCGAGCGCGGTGAAGAGGTTGTACATCTGGTCCGAGCTGCCCAGCGAGTGGCGGAACTCGCGCAGCCCGCGGTCCACCCCCAGCCGGACGGCGTGCGTCGCGGTGCTCACAGCGCGGCCACCTCCTCGTCCTGCGCCCGACCGCCCTCGTGCCGCTGCACCAGGGCCATGTAGGTGTCCTCCAGCGTGCTGCGGCGCACCTCCAGCTCGGAGATGCCGGTGGCGTGCTGCCGGAGCAGCTCGCGCACGAACGACGTCGCGTCCTCCGCCGTGTGCACGTGCCGCAGGCCGTCGTGCGTCCAGCGGACCTCGGACTTGCCCGCGACCTGGCGGCCGAGCTGCTCGGGGCTGCCGTCGGCGATGATCCGGCCGCCCGCGAGCACCAGGATGCGGTCGGCCAGCCGCTCGGCCTCGGCCAGGTCGTGCGTGGTCAGCAGGATCGTCATGCCCTCCAGGTCCGACAGCCGGTGCACCAGGTCGTGGAAGTCCCGGCGCGCGTGCGGGTCGAACCCGGCCGTCGGCTCGTCCAGGAACAGCAGCTCCGGCTTGCCGACGATGCCGATCGCCACGTCCAGCCGCCGCCGCTGGCCGCCGGACAGGCGGCTGATCCGCTGGTGGGCGTGCGGCGCCAGCCCGACGGTCTCCATCAGCTCGTCGGTGTCGAACGGCCGCGACTGGCGTCGCGTGGCGTAGGGCGCGTAGTAGCGGCCGAGGTGGTGCAGCAGCTCCCGCACCTTCCACCGGCCGTGGTCGCGCCACGACTGGAGCACCACGCCGAGCCGCGCGCGCCAGGCCTCGTCGCCGGTGGCCGGGTCGACGCCCAGCACCCGGACGTGGCCGTCGGAGGGCAGCCGGAAGCCCTCCAGGATCTCGATCGTGGTGGTCTTGCCCGCGCCGTTGGGCCCGAGCAGCGCCACCACCTCGCCTTGGTCCGCGGTGAAGTCCACCCCGTGCAGCACGTCCGCCGTGCCGTAGCGCATCCGCAGATCGCGCACCTCGATGACCAAGGACCCCTCACCTCCCCTTGTCGGAGTCGTCGGGCATTTTGTAGCACACCTGCTATCAGTCGTACTACAGCCGTTCACTACGGCTTATTTACTTCACGGCTTCGTGAATCTTCTGTACGTTGCGAAGCAGGTCCCTTAACGCACTGGGAGGTGTGCGAGATGACCGAAACGCTGTACTCCGAGCTGCCCACGAAGCGCAGCACGGCGTTCGATCCGCCCGCGGAGTTGGGGTTGCTCCGCGAACGGGCCCCGATCAGCCGGATGAAGTTCCCCGACGGCCACCTGGGGTGGCTCGTGACCAGCTACGAGCTGGCGCGCGAGGTGCACGCGGACCGCCGGTTCAGCAGCCGGGTCGAGCTGCACCACTCGCCCCGGACGGTAGGGGGGCAGCCGATGACGAAGCGGCCGCCGGCCAAGCCGGGCATGTTCATCGGGATGGACGCGCCCGACCACACCCGGTACCGCAAGCTGCTCACCGGCCAGTTCACCGTGCGGCGGATGAACCAGCTCATGCCGCGCATCCAGGAGATCGTGGGCGAGCACCTGGCGGCCATGCGGGCGTCCGGCTCGCCCGTCGACCTGGTGGCGGACTTCGCGCTGCCGGTGCCGTCGCTGGTGATCTGCGAGCTGCTGGGCGTGCCGTACGCCGACCGGGAGACGTTCCAGCGGGACACCGCGCGGGTGCTGCGGCTCGACTCCACGTTCGAGGAGATCATGGCCGCGTTCGAGCGGTTGGAGCAGTTCGTGCTCCGGCTGACCCGGCGCAAGCACGACGAGCCGGGCGACGACATGCTGACCGGCCTGATCGCCACCGGCGAGCTGACCGACGAGGAAGTCGCCAACATGGGGCTGCTCCTGCTCGTCGCCGGTCACGAGACCACGGCGAACATGCTCGGCATCGGCACGTTGCTGCTCCTGCAGCACCCGGAGCAGGTCGCCGCGTTGCGGGCCGACCCGTCGTTGGTCGACGGCGCGGTCGAGGAGCTGATGCGGTACCTGACGATCATCCAGTTCGGCACGCTGCGCACCGCGCTGGAGGACGTGGAGGTGGGCGGTGTGGTGGTGCGGGCCGGCGAGTCGGTCTCGATCTCCGTGGCCGCCGCCAACCGCGACCCGGCTCGGTTCGAGCGCCCCGACGAGTTCGACATCCTCCGGTCCGCGATCGGGCACCTCGGGTTCGGCCACGGCGTGCACCAGTGCCTGGGCCAGCAGCTCGCGCGGATCGAGATGAGGGTCGGCTTCGCCTCGCTGTTCCGCGAGTTCCCGGACCTGAGGCTCGCGGTGCCGCTCGAGGAGGTCAGAATGCGGACCGACATGTCGATCTACGGCGTGCACGAGTTGCCGGTGGAGTTCTCGTGAAGATCGAAGTTGACCAGGACCGCTGCGCGGGGGCGGGCATGTGCGCGTTGACCGACCCCGAGGTGTTCGACCAGGACGAGGTGGACGGGACGGTGGTGCTGCTGCAACCGTCCCCGTCGGGCGAGCACGAGGAGGCGGTGCGGGAAGCGGCGCACCTGTGCCCGGCCGGCGCCATCCGCGTGCTGGGCTGACGTCGGGTCGCCGGGGCCGTTCGCGGACGGTCCCGGCGGCGCCGCGCCGACCCGGTGCCGGCGACGGCGCTCAGAGGGCCAGGTGCACGCGCAGGGCCTCGTCGAGCTGCTTGAGCACGGCCGGCGGCAGCCCGCCGATCCGGGCGCGGAGCCTGGCCGCGGCGACCGTGCGCACCTGCTCGGCCTGCGCCTTGGAGTCCGCGGCGAGCCCGCAGTCCTTCGCCGGCAGCAGCACTTGGAACGGGTACACCTTCGCGGTGTTGGAGGTGATGGGCACGACGGTCACCACACCCCGGCCGCCCCGCGTGGCGGCCCGGTTCGCCGCGTCGTTGCTCACGACCACGGCCGGGCGGACCTTGTTGGCCTCGGCGCCGCGCACCGGCTCCAGGTCCACCCAGTAGATGTCACCGCGGCGCATCGTGGACACCGTCCGGGGCGGTCACGTCCCACATGTCGGCGTCCCCCTCCGCTTCCCACTCCTCCCACGCGCTCGCGTAGGCGTTCTCCAGACCTGCCTCGCGCAGCAGCCCGATCGCCTGGTGGATCACCGACGACCGCGACGAGCTGCGGTGTTGCCGCAGGTAGTGATCAACGAACTCTACGTCCTCCTCCGGGAGGCTCACACTGATTTTCACACCCCCGATGCTACCTCCGGTACTACCGCGCCGACACCGCCCGGAGGGCGGGCCACCGCGTCCGATCCACCTCCGGCGCGTGGAGGTGGAGCGTGCGGTCGCCCGCCCCGTTGCGGCGCGACCGTCAGTCCACCTCGATCTCGTGG
Source organism: Actinosynnema sp. NPDC053489 (assembly GCF_044544865.1). NCBI lineage: Bacteria > Bacillati > Actinomycetota > Actinomycetes > Pseudonocardiales > Pseudonocardiaceae > Actinosynnema > Actinosynnema sp. NPDC053489. The sequence continues at coordinate 270,021 of NZ_JBITXT010000002.1, forward strand.
ATGGCGGGCACCACGTTCTCGCCGATCGTCCGGAGCATGTCGTCGTAGTCGGTGAACGTGTTGATGCGCAGGATGATGTGCCGGCAGCCGGCATCGACGAACTCGCGCAGGTGCTCGACCAGGCCCTTCTCCGTGCCACCGAAGTAGTTCTGGTAGTTCGCCATGGTGGTCTGGGGCAGCTGGTAGTACCGGGTGGTGTACTCGTTGAGCGCCGCCTCGCCCGCCGCGGTGTCCTGGCCGATGTTGACGTTGATGTACATCGTCGGTCGGATCTCGTCGGGGTTGCGGCCGATGCTCCGCGCGTGCTCGCGGATCCGGTTCAGCGAGTGGCGGTAGCCCTCGGCGTCGATGTGCACCGGCATCCAGCCGTCGTACATCTCGGCCGTGCGCCGGACCGCCTTGGGCTTGCCGTTGCTGGCCAGGTAGATGCCGGGACCGCCCTTGGTCTGCGGCGGGCCCTGCTGCCGCAGCTCGTTCAGGTTGTAGTAGCGCCCCTTCAGGTCGCCCTCGCGGTCCTCCCACACCGTCTTGAACGCCCGCACCATCTCGTCCACGCGGGTGATCCGCTCGGTGTAGGACATGGGCACGAGGTCGCTCTCGTTGTTCACCGGCAGCGGCTCGCCCATGCCGAGGCCCATCTTCAGGCGGCCGTTGCTGAGCTGGTCGAGCGTCGTGATGGCGTGGGCGAGGGCCTTCGGCTCCCGCAGCACGGCCGTGAGCGCCGCCGTGCCGATGGTGACGTCCCGGGTCACCATGGCGATCGCACCCAGCAGGGACAACGGCTCCAGGCGGGGCCGGGTCACGAAGGAGTCGCCGACCCAGACCGAGTCGAACCCGAGTTCCTCCACCTTCTTCGCGAGGTTGATCAGCGGAGCCGCCGCGTCGGTCGGGTACAACATCGAATATTCTCGGACCGGCAGCGCGACACCAATTTCTGCGCTCACACCGTACCCCTCTCAAAAAGAATGCGGATTGGACGTCGCCACGTGACCACCAATTTTTATCACGCGGTTCGAACCCGAAGCTTCTTCTCGTGTGCCGATCTTTTTCGGCTGTAAGAGCGCAGCAGGCAACAGCAATAGCCACGAACGCCGGCCGCGTCCGCCGACGTTCGTGACTATTGAACCGCTGTGGTCCTCGTATTCGTTTGTGGCGCGCGATTACGCCTTTTCGGCCTGCGCGACCGGGGCGGCCGGCGCCGGTGCCGCCGACGCGGCGGCGGGAGCGGCGGCGGCGGGGGCGGGCTTGCGGCTCGGCATGCCGAGGCCGATGAGCATGCCGACGAAGGCGAGGATCGCGACCGCGGTCATCGAGCCCGAGAACCCGTCGGCGAACTCGGCCGACGTCGCGTAACCGCCGACCGCGCCGAACACGGCGACCGACACCGACGTGCCGAACACGCCGCCGAACATGCGCAGCATCATGAACACGCCGGACGCCTGGCCGATCTGCTGCGGCTGCACCGCGCTCACGACCGCCTTCTGCGCCGCGGGCATGGCCGCGGTGATGCCGACCGAGCCGATCACCAGCGCGGGCAGGATCTCCAGGTAGGAGGTGTCGGTGTCGATCGCGATCGACATCCACGCCATGCTGATCGCCTGCAGGAACAGGCCGCCGACGACGAACTTGCGCTCACCGACCTTGTCGACCAGCCGGCCCGCGATCGGCGCGCACACCATCAGCGTGCCGGTCCACGGCATCAGCATCAGGCCGGCCACCAGCGGGCCGTGGCCCTTGACCAGCTGGAAGTACTGCGCGAGGAAGAACATCGTGCCGTACAGCGAGGCGAACACCAGGAAGTTCGCCGGGTTGGCGGTGGAGAACGCCCGCAGCTTGAAGAAGGCCATCGGGACCATCGGGCGCGGCGTGCGCTTCTCGTACAGCACGAACGCGATCATGAGCACGACGCCGACCACGATCGAGGCGACGACCTCGACGCTGCCCCAGCCCGCCGCGTTGCCGCGCACGAGGGCCCAGATGATGCCGAACGCGCCCAGGGTCACCAGGACCAGGCCGCCCAGGTCGAGCTTGTTGTTCGGGCCGGTGCTCTCGTCGACCTTCGAGGAGGCGAGCACGATCGCGACGATGCCGATCGGCAGGTTCAGCCAGAAGATCCACTGCCAGGCCAGGCCCTGCGCGATCGCGCCGCCGATGAAGGGGCCGCTCAACGTGGCCAGACCGGTGAGGCCCAGGTAGAGGCCCATCGCCTTGCCGCGCGTCTGCGGCGGGAACACCGCGGTGATCAGCGTGAGCGACAGCGGCAGCACCATCGCCGCACCCGCGCCCTGGAACGCCCGGGAGACGATCAGGAACACGATGTTCGGGGCCAGCGCACAGGCCACCGACGCCAGCGTGAACAACGCCAGACCGGTGTTGAACATCTTGCGGCGGCCGAATCGGTCACCCAGCGCCGCGCCGGTCAGCAGCAATACCGCGAACGTCAGGTTGTACGCGTTGACAACCCATTCGAGCTGTTCGATGGACGCCGTCAGATCCGCGCGGATCGTGCTCAGCGTGGTGGTCACGACGAGGCTGTCCAGGGCCATCATGAACGACGCCAGTGAGGCGAGCCCCAATGTCCATGCCTGCTTGGACGTCATCCGTCCCGTTTCGGTACTCACCGTTCTCCTTCGGTTCACTTCGTCGATAAAAGAGCAGGCAGGTGCCGTGGACGAGTGCCACAGCCTTGCCGTTCCATTCCAGGCATGACCGGTCGCATGCGTTCCTGGACGTGCTGTCGGATTACTCGCGCGACGGACCCGCGGTCGTCAGGCGCGCAGCGACCGGGGTAGTCCGAAGATCGGCAGGAGCGAGTTGTCGTGGAACCGGGTCAACCCGGTGATCAGCTTCCCGGTCAGGGTCAGCACCAGCACGCCGTGCGCGTGCAGGATCGGCGTGCGCGGGTCGCGCAGGTAGCAGCCGAACGCCGGCTGGCCGTTGGCCCGCGTCGGGATGAGCACGTGCCGCATCCCGTCGCGCAGCGCCACCGTGGCCAGGAAGTGACGGATCGCGTCGTGTCCCTGGTACTCCAGCGGCAGCGGCGGCATGGTGAGCCGCGCGTTGTTCGTCAGCAGGTCGACGATCGCGTCGACGTCACCGGCCTGGAAGGCGCGGGCGAAGTCGTCGACGATCCGGCGTTCCAGCGGCGAGTTGGGCAGCGGGGCGCTGTCGCGGTCCGCTCCGGGCAGTTCCTGCGCGAGCGCGCCCCGGGCCCGCTTCAACGCGCTGGTCACCGCGTTCTCGCTGGTGTCGAGGATGGTCGCGACCTCGGCGGCCCGGAACCCCAGGACGTCCCGCAGCACCAGCACGGCCCGCTGCTTGGGCGGCAGCTGCTGCAGGGCGGTCAGGAAGGCCAGCGACACGGACTCCCGGACCTCGTACCGCGCCTCCGGCCCCGGCAGGTCGTCGGCGATCTCGTCGAGCAGCGCGTCGGGGTACGGCTCCAGCCAGCTCGGCTCCGCTCGGCGGTGAGATGGCTCGGGCAACGGGACCTCCGGTTGGTAGGCCGCATGGTCGTTCGGACGACGGGTCCCGGCCCGCAGTGCGTTGAGACAGCGGTTGGTGGCGATTCGGTAGAGCCACGTCCGCACCGAGGCCCGCTCCTCGTACCCGCCGATGCCGCGCCACGCCGCCAGCAGCGTCTCCTGCAACAGGTCCTCGGCGTCCTGCACCGAGCCGAGGATGCGGTAGCAGTGCACCTGCAGCTCCCGCCGGTAGGGCTCCACGAGCCCCCGGAACGCCTCCCCGTCACCCCCGCGCGCCAGCGCGAGCAGCTCCTCGGCCGAGCGCTGGGCGCGGTCGGCTCCCCCGGCCGGCGGGATTGCTCGCATGGTGGCTCCTTCTTGTCCCTGTGTTCGCCGCCCGCCGCTCGTCGAGGTTCACGGGTCGCGCGGGTGGCGTCGGATCGGTGGTGCGGCCGTCGGGAGTGCGACGGCGTGGGGTCGGCGCGGGCCTGGTGGGCGCGCGGGTCGTTGCTCTCGGGTCGTTGCTCTCGGAAGGGCTGACACCGCGGAACCGCGAAACTGGTCGCTCAACCCTGGAATTTCCCGACCGCTCGCTCCGCCAGTACCCGGTTGATCGTCGTTATCGCAGGTCAGCGGCCTGATCGCCGTGCGTCGACCCGTCCCTCGACAACTTCGGACCGAAGCAACCCGGCACCGCGCGGCTGCCCGAACACCACCGAGTCGCCGTCTGGTCACCGCCGCGCCGGCCCGACAGGGTGAGCGGTGTGCCCGTCCGACGGGGGCGTCCGCTTGCCCTGACGCCCTGCACCGGCGTCCACCGATGCGCGCTGTCGAGGAGGAGCCCATGAGGACCCGCTTAGCCGTGCTGCTGGGCGCCGTCGCCGCCCTCACCGCCTGCTCGACCCCGTCGCCCGCGGGTCAGGCCGGCAGCACCACCGCGCCGATCACCAGCCGCGAGGCCACGACGGCGCCCGTCCCGACCACGGGGACCCGCCCCTCTCCCAAGGCCACCAAGACGTGCACCGTCCCGGCCGTGGTGGGCATGGTCCACCAGACCGCGCAGGACACCATGCAAGCCGCCGGTCTCTACAGGCTGCGCGAGGAGGACGCCACGGGCCGGGGCCGCCTCCTGGTGATCGACCGCAACTGGATCACCACCGCCCAGAGCGTGGCCGCCGGGGAGGTCGTCGACTGCGACACGGAGATCCTGCTCAGCGCGAAGAAGACCGACGAATGACCCGACCGCTCCGGCCGGACCGCCTCCGGTGGATCCCCACCGGGGCTCGGGCTGATCGACGAGTAGGGCGGGTGGGGTTCGAACCCACGACCTGACGGATTATGAGTCCGCTGCTCTGACCGGCTGAGCTACCGCCCCCTGACGTGCGGTTCCGCAGGGTACAGAGGGGGACGGCCCCGCGTCTCGACAACCCGGGCGGCGTGACCAAGCTGTGCACTCGTGGACTACGGGGCTCCGAGGTCGGACGGCCGGTAGCCCGTCGGGTAGCCCGGGTAGGTGCGGTTCTTCGGGTCGTTGGTCAGGCGTGGTGTCCTGCGCGGCGGGAGGAGGCGGACGGCGGCGGCCCTCAGGCGCAGCGCCAGGTCGGCGGTCCGGGTCAGCCACGGCGGCTGGGACGGGAAGCCGAACGCCCGCAGCATCGGCTCGTCCAGCATCGCCAGCACCGCCCTGGCCGTGATCGCGCGCGGCAGGGGGTACCAGGAGCAGAACAGGTCCAGCGTGTACCGGCCGATCGCCCGGTTCGTGTCGCTGTAGGTGAACCTCTCCCGCTCGTACTCCCGCTTGAACGCCCGGTACTCCTCGTAGGTCGGTGGCAGCTCCTTGATGCCCATCCGGACGCCCACGGCCGAGTAGAAGTGGAACGCGGCCAGCCGCTCGTGGTCGGTCAACGGCCGCCAGCCGTACCGGGTGATCCACTCGATCGGGTCGAAGATGAACGTCGACAGCACGTACCGCATGTCGTCGGCGGCGATGTCGTACCGCCCGTGCAGCCGGTTCACCACGCGCAACGCCTCACGGCCCCGCGGCGAGTCGTACCCGTGCTCCACCAGCTCGGCCATCAGCAGCGCGGTGTCGTCGTACCGCTGCTGCGGCCTGCGCTCGAACTCGCCCGTCTTCGCCAGCAGGGCCGAGATCGACGGCACGCAGTACGTGCGGAACAAGGCGAACTCCAGCGACCTCACGTAGTCCCACGGGAACTCGTACCCGGAGGAGATGCGCAGGATCTCCACGTGGTCGCGCTCCGGGTCCAGGGACGTGATCCGGCGGCGGTTGGCGAAGCGGTCGGCCATGCGGCCCAGCCTGCCGCAAGAAAGGCGGCCCGAAGGGGTGACAAACGGGTGACTCGCGGGTACCCCCGCCCCATGAGACGACAGAAACCCCAGGCCCGTTGCGGACCTGGGGTGCCATCGTGCTCCCCCTACTGGATTCGAACCAGTAACCCTTCGATTAACAGTCGAATGCTCTGCCATTGAGCTAAGGGGGAATGTTCTGTTGTGGGTCGGGCCTCCCGGCCCGACAGGACGTAACTCTAGCGCATCAGCGACAGTGCTCGCGCACACCCCCCTCCTCATGGGGTAGGAAGGGGTGTGACCAGGCACGATCTCCAGGAGAGGACCACCTCATGAAGGGCATCCTGCTCGGCGCCGCCGTCGGCTACGTCCTAGGGGCGCGCGCCGGACGCCAGCGCTACGACCAGATCGTGCGCGCCTACCGCTCGCTGGCCGACCACCCCGCAGTCCAGGGCGCGGCCGGCATCGTGCGCGCCAAGGTGGGCGAGAAGACGGGCTTCGCCCGGCGCCAGCCGACCAACTCGAACGGCCACCGGCGCGACCCCGTCATCCCGCGCGCGTGACCCGCTCGTCGAGGCCGCCCCGGGCACCCCGGGGCGGCCTCGGCGCGTTCACGGCACCCGCGCCACCGCGAACACCCGGCGGAACGGGAACCAGGTCGTGCCGTCCGCCCGCCGCGGGTACGCCTCGCGCAGCAGCGGCGCCAACTGCTCCCGGAACGCGGCCCACCGCTCGTCGTCCAGCGCCGCCCGGATCGGCCGCAACGCGGTCCCGGTGATCCACTCCAGCACGGCGTCCTCCCCCTCCAGCCGTTGCAGGTAGGTCGTCTCCCAGGCGTCGACGGCGCAGCCGTCGAGCACCTCGACGTACCCCCGCGGGTCCAGCACCGGTGACGCCCGCGGGATTCCGCGCAGCTCCGGCCACGACGACTCGACCAGCGACCGCACCAGCTCGTGGGACGGCCCGGAGAAGTTGCCCGGCACCTGCAGCGCGAGCCACGCGCCGGACGGCAGGGCCCGCGCCCACCCCCGCAGCAGCTCCTCGTGCCCCGGCACCCACTGCAGCACCGCGTTGGTCACCACCACGTCGGTGTCGGGCCCCGGCTCCCACGAGGCCACGTCGCCGACCCGCGCGTCGACCCCGCGCTCCCGCGCCGCCGAGACCATCTCCGGCGACGAGTCCAGCGCCTCCACCACCGCCGAGGGCCACCGCCGGGCCAACGTGGCCGTCAGGGTGCCCGGACCGCAGCCCAGGTCGACCACCCGCCGCGGCGACGTCGCGCCGACGCGGGCCACCAGCTCGTGGAACGGCCGCGACCGGTGGTCGGCGAAGGCGAGGTACTTGCCCGGATCCCACATGCGCACACCCCAAGTAGCAGTACGGACGTACTGCTACAGTACGCGCGTACTGCTAGGAGTCAACCGCGCAGTTTCGCGATCTTCGCCGCGACCGACGCGGCCACCTCGCGCACCCGGTCCACGTCCACCCCGGGATCCGGCCGCACCTGCAGCACCACCCCGTCGCGCCCGGCGACCTTGCGCTGCACGAACCACGCGCCGACCGTCGCGTTGTGCTCCCGCGACTTGATCGACCCGGTCACGCGCTCGTGCACGGCCTCCGGCACCCTGCCCGGCGACTCCAGCGGGAACCGCTGGGCCGGCAGGTCGCGCAGCACCACGGCCGCGCCCGCCGTGCCGTCCTCGACCGCCTCGACGACCGCCAGCGCGTTCCCGCTCCACGTCGCCTTGCTGATCAGGTGCCACCCGACCCGGCGCGGACCGGGCAGCCACAGCCCGTGCGACGTCGCCACGAGCCACTCGCCGCCGACCGGCGCCGACGCCAGCACGTTCTCGTCGGCGTCCAGCGACCCGGTGAACCCCTCGGGCGCGCCCGAGCCGAAAACCCTCCGGAACAGCCCCATCACAGCCCGCCCACCGCTTGTTGGCCCAGCGCCTTGTGGTAGTCCTCCAGCGCGATGAGGTCGCCGAACAGGGCCCGGTACTCGTCGGGCTCCTCGATCGGCGACACGCGCCGCAGCCGGGACTTGATCTCGGTGATCTGCCCGGCCACCAGGATCTGCTGCAACCGCGCCAGCACGCTCTGCACGTACCGGTACTCGTCCTCGGCCTTGACCCGCAGCGGCTCGACGGACAGCTCCGTCAGCACCGACCGCACGGACTGCTGCCGGCACGCCTGCGACACCGCGTCCAGGAACGCGGGCCCGGACAGCCCGGACGACGCGCCTCCCGCCTCCCGGACCGCCTGGTGCAGCGCCAGGTACGCGGGGTGCGTGAACGCCTCGTCGGGCAGCGAGTCGTAGTACGGCCCGGCCATCTCGGGCAGCTGCAACGCCGCCTTCAACGCCTCCCGCTGCGCCCACAGCGCCGGGTCGCGCGGGTCCGGGCGCGGCGGGCCGTCGACGTCCACGGCGAGCGCGCCCTGGTTCGGGTCCGCCAGCGGCGCGCGCCGCGCGGGCGCCCGGCCGGTGGCCGTCTCCCGCACCCGGCGCACCACGGCCGACTCGTCCTCCCAGCCGACCCACCACGCCAGCCGGGTCGCGTAGCCGTCCCGCTTGGCCCGGTCCTTGATCTGCGCCACGAACGGCACCATCGTCTTCAACGCCTCGACCCGGCCGTCCACCGAGTCGAGGTCGTAGTCCTTCAGCCGCGTCCTGATCGCGAACTCGAACAGCGGCGTGCGGCGGGCCACCAGGTCGCGCACGGCCACGTCGCCCTTGACCTGCCGCAGCTCGCACGGGTCCATGCCGTCCGGCGCGATCGCGATGTAGGTCTGCGCGGAGAACGCCTGCTCGCCCTCGAACGCCTTCAGCGCCGCCTTCTGCCCCGCCGCGTCGCCGTCGAAGGTGAAGATCACCTCGCCGTTGAGCGAGTCGTCGATCAGCAGCCGCCGCAGCACGTTCATGTGCTCCGCGCCGAACGCCGTGCCGCAGGACGCGACCGCCGTGGGCACGCCGGCCAGGTGCATGGCCATCACGTCGGTGTAGCCCTCGACCACCACGGCCTGCCTGCGCTTGGCGATCTCCCGCTTGGCCAGGTCCAGCCCGAACAGCACCTGCGACTTCTTGTAGATCGGGCTCTCGCTGGTGTTGAGGTACTTGGCCTGGATCGGGTCGTCGTCGAAGATCCGGCGCGCGCCGAAGCCGACGACGTCGCCGCCCATGTCCCGGATCGGCCACAGCAGCCTGCGGTGGAACCGGTCAATCGGGCCCTGCCTGCCCTCCTTGGTCAGCTGGGCCTTGATCAGCTCGGTCAGCTCGAACCCGCGCCCGAGCAGGTGCTTGGTGAGCCGGTCCCAGCCGGCGGGCGCGAAACCGCAGCCGAACTGCCGGGCCGCGGCCTCGTCGAAGCCGCGTTGCGCCAGGAACTCCCGGGCGGCCAGCGCCTCGGGCGTGGCCAGCTGCTCGGCGTAGAACTCGGCGGCCGCGCGGTGGGCCTCGATGAGCCTGCTGCGGGTGCCGCGGTCGCGCTGGACGGTCGCGCCGCCGCCCTCGTAGGTGAGCTGGATGCCGGCGCGGTCGGCCAGCCGCTCGACGGCCTCCACGAACCCGAGGTGCTCGACCTTCATCACGAACGCGATGACGTCGCCGCCCTCGCCGCAGCCGAAGCAGTGGAACGTGCCGTGCGTGGGCCGGACGTTGAACGACGGCGACTTCTCGTCGTGGAACGGGCACAGGCCCTTCAACGCGCCCCCGCCGGCCCGGCGCAGCGAGACGTGGTCGCCCACCACCTCGTCGATCCGGCTCCGGTCGCGCACCAGTGCGATGTCGCTCTCCCGGATGCGTCCTGCCACGTCGAGCGAGTCTAGTGCCGGCAGACTGGTGCCCGTGACGGCAGGCGAGCAGACCCTGGCGGCCGAGCGCGGCCTGGCCACGACCTTCACCGGTCACCGGTCGCACCTGATCGGGGTGGCCTACCGGCTCACCGGCAGCGTCGCCGACGCCGAGGACGCGGTGCAGGAGGCGTGGCTGCGGCTGACCGGCCTCACCGAGCAGGGCCGCGCGGAGATCCGCGACCTGCGCGGCTGGCTCACGACCGTGGTGGGCCGGATCTGCCTGGACCGGCTGCGGTCGGCGACCGCGCGGCGGGAGAGCTACGTCGGGCAGTGGCTGCCCGAGCCCCTGGTGACCTCGGGCGAGGGCGACCCGCTGGACTCGGTGGTGCGCGACGACGGCGTGCGCATGGCGGCGCTGGTCGTGCTGGACCGGCTCACGCCCGAGCAGCGGGTGGCGTTCGTGCTGCACGACGCGTTCGACGTGCCGTTCGCCGAGATCGCCGACGCGCTGGGCTGCACGGTCGCCACCGCGCGCCAGCACGCGTCGCGGGGCAGGCGTGCCGCGGCCGACGCCGACCCGCCGCCGCGGGTGGCGCTGGACGAGCAGCGCGAGGTGCTCGAACGGTTCCTGCACGCCCTGGCCAGCGGGGACGTCGACGCGGTGATCGGCCTGCTGCACCCGGACGTGGTGCTGGTCGGCGACGGCGGCGGCAAGGCCAGGACGGCGTTCAACGTGGTCAGCGGCCCGGACAAGGTCGCGCGGCTGGTGCTGGGCCTGCTGCGGCGCTACGGCGCGGTCGAGGGCGAGCCGGTGCTGGTCAACGGCGACGTCGGCCTGGTGTTCGCGGCGCAGGGCGAGCTGACGGCCCGGGTCAGCGCGATCGTGGTGCGCGACGGCAGGGTGGCCGGCCTGTACGACGTGTCGAACCCGGACAAGCTCGGCCACGTGCCGTTCCCGTCGCGCTAGGGCATCGGCACCCGGCAGGCGTCGCCGGAGGTGAAGCCCTGGTCGGTGATGCCGAACGCCGAGTTGAACCGGCCGCGGTGGTTCTCCAGCGCGATGAGGTAAGTCAGCTCGACCAGGCCCTCGTGCCCCAGCCGCCGGTCGAGCTCGGCCACCTGCTCGTCGGTGACGGCGGTGGGCGTCTCGGTCATCGCGTCGGCGTAGGCGAGGGCCAGCTTCTCCAGCCCGGTGTACTTGTCCGAGGTCCGGTAGTCGTGGATCTCCTTGAGCCGGTCCACGTCCAGGCCCTCGTGCTTGATCAGCATGGTGCCGAAGTCGACGCACCACGAGCAGCCCAGCCTCACCGCGGTCAGGTAGACCACCAGCTCGCGCAGCGACACGGGCAGCGCTCGGGCGGCCTTCTCCACCACCACCTCGTGCCGGGCGCTCGCGACGAACAACCGGCGGTGGTGCGCGGCCACCGCGAACGGCTCCGGCACCGCGCCGAACCGCTTGCGGGCGAACCGGTAGGCCAGCTTCACCAGCGGGTTGGCCTTGGCGGTCGTGACGACGGGAATCCTGGGCATGGCCCCTCCTCGGTGCGGGTCTACCCGGTGGACGAGGTGGGGGCGCGGGACGTGACAGGGGTCAGGGGCGGGCCACCTGGGCCAGGAAGAACACCGCGCCGGTGTCGACGTGCCGGACCAGCAGGAGGTACGGCCGGTCGACGCGGACCGTGCGGGCGGGCTCGGCGGGGATGAACGAGGTCAGGCGCATCACCACGGCGGTCGCCGCCGCGCCCTCGAAGCCCTGCTCGTCCAACCGCAGCACGGCCTCGTGCACCACGTCGTCGACGTACAGCCGCGGGTCGGGGGTCAGCCCGCCGAAGTCGGCCTGCCTGGTGAACATCGCGCGCACGCCGACCCGCCGCAGCGCCTCGGCGAGCGAGGCGTTCACGGTCAGGTCCAGCCGGGGCAGGAACAGCTCGACCCGCTCGCGCTCCAGCGCCTCCAGCACGGCGGGCACGCCCTCCGTGCCGCCCAGGTCGCCGTCGGGCAGCAGCACGACCGCCTCGACACCGCCGCGCGCGGGCAGTGCCACGGCCTCCCAGCCGTCGCGGTGGGCGTACCGCAGGTCGCCCTCCCGGCGCATGGTGGGGACGTCGCTGACACCGCGGAACGGCCGGTCGGCGGTGTCGTGCTCCGGGAACTCCTCGCGCCAGGCGCACTTCAGGTACAGCGCGTTGACCAGCGTGGCCACCGTGTCGGACGTGATCGCGCCGGCGGCGAGCAGCTCGGGGACCAACCCGCGGGTCGTCTCGGCCACGTCGGCGTTGATCAGCTCCCGGGCGCCCTCCGGGTCCTCGGCGAACGGGGCCGAGCGCGCCTTCCCACCCGGCCACCCCGCGAGTTCGGCCAGGAACGCGTCCTCGATCGGCAGCCGGTCCCAGGCCCAGAGGGTGTTGGCGACGGCGAACTCGGCGTCGTCGCCGACCACCGCGTTCTTGATCACGTCGGCGTGGTCCTCGCCGAGCAGCGCGACCAGCTCCTCCCTGGTCCCCCCACGCGCCGCGCGCGCCGTCATGCCGAGCGCCGCGGCCACCGAGTACGGCGACCAGCAGGCGTTGCGCGCGCGGTCGGGCGCGACGGCGTCGTGGAGGGTCAGGGCGAACGTCAGGTGCGTTCGATCAGGCACAGGGTCTCCTTGACCGCTATGGGGTCGTCAGGGACGGGGCGTTCGCCCGCGCCGCTCACGGGTCCGAACGGCTTGGGGTGACGCGGTTCGCGCACCCCGGCGGACCCGTCGTCGGGGTGGTCGTCCCACCCGTCGTACGGGAACTCGCCGCCGGCGTGCACCGGATCTCGGGTCGGTCTGCGCCACGGCCACGGTCGGCCCGGCGGTCTCCTGGATTCATCGGCCATGACGTCGAGTGTGCCACCGGTCACAGGGGCGCGGGGCTGTCCGCGGCCAGCGCCCGCCGCCAGGCCACGGCCTGGGCGTCGGTGAGCGAGGCGACCTGGTCGACCACGACCCGCAGCCGCTCGGCGTCCGTGCCGGCGGCGGACCACGCGGGGTGGAACGCGGGGTCCAGCGTGTCGGGCGCGCGCATCAGCAGGAGGTGGACCAGTTCGGCGAGCAGCTCCCGCTGCCGCGCCTGCATCTCCAGCCGCGACGGGTCGCTCATGACGTACCGCAGCGCGACCGCCTTGAGCAGCGCCACCTCGGCCGCGACGCGCGGCGGCACGACCAGGTCGGCCCGGTAGCGGCCGAGCGGGCCGTCGCCGTGCACCTCCCTGGTCGCGCCGACGGCGGCGGAGGCGAACCGGCCGACCAGCTCGCTGGTGAGCCGCTTCAACGCCACCTGGGCGCGCAGCGAGCCGTCGTACCGGGCCAGTTCGGCGATCACCGGCAGGCCGAGCAGCTCGGTCGCGGTGGCTTCGAGCACGGACACCGGCGCGTCGGAGAAGTGCTTCGACGCCAGCTCCGCGATGGCGGCGCGCTCGGCCGGGTCGCCGAGGGCGGACAGGCCGATGCGGTGGGTCAGCACGCCGTCCTCCACGTCGTGCACGGAGTAGGCGACGTCGTCGGCCCAGTCCATGACCTGCGCCTCCAGGCAGCGCCGCCGGTCCGGGGCGCCCTCGCGCAGCCAGTTGAACACGTCGAGGTCGTCGTCGTAGACGCCGAACTTCACCATGCCGGGACGCCGGGTCCACGGGTACTTCGTCGCCGCGTCGAGGCACGCCCGGGTCAGGTTGAGGCCCCGGGCGGTCTTGGGTTCGAGGCGGGTCAGGATGCGCAGGGTCTGGGCGTTGCCCTCGAACCCGCCGCACGGCCCGGCCAGCTCGTCCAGCGCGCGTTCGCCGTTGTGCCCGAACGGCGGGTGCCCGATGTCGTGCGCCAGGCCCGCGGTGTCGACCAGGTCGGGGTCGCAGCCCAGCTCCTCCCCGATCCCCCGGCCGATCTGGGCGACCTCGAGCGAGTGGGTGAGCCGGGTGCGGGGCACACCGGTCACCTCCGCGCCCTCGCCCGGTCCGACGACCTGCGTCTTGCCCGCGAGCCTGCGCAGCGCCGCCGAGTGCAGCACCCGGGCCCGGTCGCGGGAGAACGCCGAGCGGCGCTCGGTGCGCGCCCCGGGCAGCACCGCGGTCTTGGGCAGCTCGGGGAGCAGCCGCGCGGTGTCGTGCGGGGTGTAGCCGTGCATCATCGACCCAGCGTAAGGGGACGCCCGGTCACAGCAGGATGCCGTCGAACGCGCCCGCCGGCGCCTTCATCAGGTGGTAGTAGAGCAGCGCGCCGGTCTCGCGGCGGATGTAGAACAGCTGGGTCTCCCGCGTCTGCACGTTCGGCCCGCTGCGGGTCGGCGAGGTCCACGCCGACAGGCCCTCGTCCTCGGCCATGGTGCGCGCCCGCAGCGAGTGCCACGGGTCGCTGACGATCACGGCCGTGGTCAGGGACTTGGCGCGGGCGGCGGTGGCCAGGGCGCGGATGCTGCCCAGCGTGTCGGTGCCCTCGCCGATCTCGAGGATGCGGTCGGCGGGCACGTCGTGCGCCTCCAGCCAGATCCGGCCGGCCTGGCCCTCGGTGAAGTTGTCGCCCGGCTGCCTGCCGCCGGTGGTGGCGATGTAGTTGACCACGCCCTGCTCGTACAGCCTGCGGGCGTGCTCCAGCCGTGCCTCCAGCACCTCCGACGGCACGCCGTTGTACTGGGCCGCGCCCAGGACGACGGCCATGTCGGCGTGGGTGCGGTCGTCCTCGCGGGCCACCTGCCACACGCGGAACGCCGTGCCGCCGACGACCAGGAGCCCGATCACGAGGCCGCCGAGGACGACGCGCGCGGCAAGCCTGCGGAGTCTCGGCAGGAACGTCACGGCGGCGATGATCCCACACCCGTCACGGCGGCAACGCTGCCAGGATCACGGCATGGCAGCAGACCAGCCGACGATCGTCGCGACCTCCGGGGGCTTCCGCGCCGGGCGCCGCACCAACCTCGAGTTCCACTCGCTCGTCCACCACGCCGTGGACCTGTCCGGGGTGCACGGCCGCAAGCCGCGGTTGTGCCACATCGGCACGGCGGCGGGCGACCAGCGGTGGTTCAACGCCGACATCTCCGAGGCCGGGCGACTGGCCGGGTGGGAGGTCTCGCACCTGAACCTGTTCACCATGCCGCCGACGACCGACGTGCCCGGTTTCCTGCGCGAGCACGACGTCGTGTGGGTCGGCGGCGGGTCGGTGGCGAACCTGCTGGCCGTGTGGGCGGTGCACGACCTCGGGCCGGCGCTGCGCGCGGCGTGGCAGGGCGGTGTCGTGCTGGGCGGGGTGTCGGCCGGGTCGATCTGCTGGTTCGTCGGCGGAGCGACGGACTCGTTCGGGCCGGAACTGCGGGTGATCACCAACGGCCTCGGCTTCCTGCCGTACGGCAACGGCGTGCACTACGACAGCGAGGCGGCGCGGCGGCCGGCGATCCACGCGGCGGTGGCGTCGGGCGTGCTGCCGGTGACGCACTGCACCGACGACGGCGCGGGGCTCGTCTACCGCGGCGAGGACCTCGTGGAGGCGGTGTCCGAACGGCGCTCCGGCGGCGCGTACGTCGTCCGATGTGATGAACCTTCAGGATACGCACAGGAGGATCGACTCGACGTCAGGCGGTTGTGAACGGACTGTTGAGGGGTGCGAGAACGCTGGTGGTGGGTCGTGGCGGCGGTGGTCGCGGCAGTGGTGGCGGTGGCCGTCCCGAGAGCCTCGGAGACCACCGCGCGGGTGCCGCGCGCCGCGACCGAGGCCGCCGCGGACACCCCGCGCCCGGCCGCGCCGCGTGCCGCCGAGGACCCCGCCCCGGACCTCTCGGCGGCGGTGGCGCGGGCGGTCGGGGCGGCCGGTGACGTCGACCTCGGCCTCGCCGTGGTGGACCTGGAGACCGGCGCGACGGCCGGTCACGACGCCGACGCGCCGTTCCGCACGGCGTCGTTGAGCAAGCTCCTGGTCGCCGTGGACCTGCTCACCGCCGGCGAGGTCTCGGCCGACGACCGCGACCTCCTGCGGCGGGCGCTGAGGCTGAGCGACGACGACGCCATGAACGACCTGTGGGCGGCGCACGACGGCATGGGCGCGGTCGACCGCGTGGCCGCGCGCGTCGGCCTGGCGAACACGCACGTCCCCGGCGACGAGACGCAGTGGGGTGACGTCGTGATGTCCGCAGGCGACGTCGTGGCGCTCTACCGCTACATCGCCACCGAACTGCCCGCCGCCGACCGGGACTTCGTCGTCACCGCCCTGTCGACCGCCTCCCCCACCGCCGCCGACGGCACCGACCAGGCGTACGGGCTGCTCGCGCCGGGCACCGACGCCTACGCCAAGCAGGGCTGGATGTGGTACCAGCCGGCCGACTTCTACCTGCACACGTCCGGCGTCGTGGCCGACCGCTACGCCGTCGCGGTCCTGACGATCCAGACCGACGTCACGGAGCGGGAAGCGAAGGACCGCCTGACGACCGTCGCGCACACCCTGGCCGCCGACCTGCGGAGTTGAAGCTTCGCCACCACTTCCGTGGAGTTTTCGCGGTGAAGCCTCACAGGGATGTTCAAAGTTACGCTCAAAGGGGTGAACGCCGATGAGATGACCGACCACATCCGCTCCACCTTCGCCGGCACCCGCGTCCTCGAAGCGGGCGGCGACGTGTTCTTCCTCTACGACCCGGACGGCGACCTCCCGCCGGAGCGGCAGCTGCCGTTCGCCACGATCGTCACGGCCGACAACTACGACCGGGTGTCCGACCTGACGAGGCCGGGCGTGTACCGGCTGAACATCGGGCTGACCAAGGCGACGTACACGGCGCTGTTCGGTGCGCCGCCGACCCGTCGCGACGAGCGGGGCGTGCTCGACACGGGGTTCGACTACGCCCGCCAGGACCTGGTGATGCCGCACCCGCACTACGCGTCCCAGTACTGGGTGTGCGTGGTCGCGCCGATCGCCGAGACGCTCGACGCCGTCCGGTCGATGCTCGTCGAGGCGCACGGGTTCGCGGCGCGCAAGCACGCCAACCACGCGCGGCGCGCGAAGGCGTGAGCCGGGGGCCCGGCGCGGGGGCGGTCCCGCGCCGGGCACCCGTCGCTCAGTCGGACACCGGGCGGATCAGCTCGACGCCGACGCGCCCGGCGGCCCACTGGTCGATCGCCTGGCCGCACGCCTGGTCGAGGTGGCGGACCCCGGTCAGGTCGACCCGGACGTGCTTGCCGTCCGGCACGGCCTCCAGGGTCTCCAGCAGGCCCGGGAGCTTGAGGAACGTCGCGTTGCCGCGCACCGCCACGTGGTGGTGGTCCTCGTCGTGCGCGGTCACCGTGACGGTCAGGCGGGACATGTCCCAGGCGGTCTTCACCACGGCGGCCAGCAGGCCGACGAGGGTGCCGGTGAGCAGGTCCGTCACCACGATCAGGCCCGCGGTGAGCACCAGCACCCCGGCCTCCGCGCGGTCCTCGCGGGCCAGCGCCAGGACCCGCCCCGGCGCCAGGAGCTTCCAGCCCGCCTGCACCAGCAGCGCCGCCAGCACCGCGAGCGGCACGTACGCGAGCACGCCGGGCAGCAGCACGGCGAACAGCAGCAGCCACACGCCGTGCAGCACCCGGGACAGCCGGGTGCGGGCGCCGGCGTCCACGTTGGCCGCGCTGCGCACGATCACGGCCGTCATCGGCAGCGCGCCGAGCACGCCGCACAGCGTGTTGCCCACGCCCTGCGCGACCAGTTCCCGGTTGTACCGGGTGCGCGGACCGCTGTGCATGCGGTCCACGGCCGCCGCGCTGAACAGGCTCTCCGCCGAGGCGACGAGCCCGATCGTGAGCACCGAGCCCAGCAGGCCCGCGTCCAGCAGGGAGAAGTCGACCAGCGCGACGACGTCGGTCAGCGAGCCGACCTCGATGCGCGGCAGCGGCAGCAGCGCGCCCACCGCGGCGGCGACCACGACGGCCACCAGCATGCCGGGCACGGCGCGCCACGGCGTGCGCTTCCACAGCCACGCCACGACGAGCGTGAGCGCGCCGACGGCGAGACCGCTCAACCCCGCCGGGGTGGTCAGCGCGGTCGGGAAGAGGTCGGCCAGCCCGGCGAACTTCGCGGCGGTCGTGGTGGGCTGGTCCTGCCCGGCGAACGGGTAGAGCTGGCCCAGCACGAGCACCAGGCCGATGCCCGCGAGCATGCCCTGGACCACGGCGGGCGAGATGGCGCGGAACCAGCGGCCCAGGCGCAGCAGCCCCATGGCCACCTGGAGCAGGCCCGCGCCGAGCACGATGAGGCCGAGGGCGCGCAGGCCGTGCGCGGCCACGGTGTCGGCGACCAGGACGGTCAGGCCCGCCGCCGGGCCGCTGACCTGCATCGTGCTGCCGGGCAGCAGGCCGACGACGAGGCCGCCCACCACGCCGGTGACGATGCCCAGTTCGGCGGGCACGCCGGAGGCGACGGCGATGCCCACGCACAGCGGGACGGCCACCAGGAACACCACCAGCGAAGCGCCGACGTCGGGCCAGAGGGTCGACGTGGCCGGTCGTTCGGTCCGGGTGCTCATGGCGCGGCTCCCGGGCCGGTGACCGGGCGTGAGGGCGCGCGGGTGGCTCGATTCGGTCGGCTCGCGCCCGCTCGTCCCATTTCCTGGGAACGGCGTGGTGAATGCGTGCGGGCGGGCCGGGGACGTTGACGGAACGGCATTCGATTTACCCCACTCGTCTGCGTGCGGACGATGCGATCT
The DNA here is from genome assembly GCF_044544865.1 of Actinosynnema sp. NPDC053489. Classification (NCBI taxonomy): domain Bacteria; kingdom Bacillati; phylum Actinomycetota; class Actinomycetes; order Pseudonocardiales; family Pseudonocardiaceae; genus Actinosynnema; species Actinosynnema sp. NPDC053489. The sequence continues at coordinate 288,259 of NZ_JBITXT010000002.1, forward strand.
ACCGGTGGTGGGGTGTCGATCAGTTCCGGAACACCTGCAAAGCCGATGGGGTGGACCAGGCGCGCAGGCAGTCGTCCCGGTTCCGGCTCACGGGAGGGGTGGTGGTCGGCGCGGGGCGGCGGTGCGCGGCGGGGAGGGCGCGGCGCGGCCTCGGGATCGTTCCGGCGGGCGAGGACCGGGTGCCGAGGGATCGCGCCTCGGGCCCGCCGCGGCACTCGCGGACGGGTTCCTCCTCCGGCGCGCTCGCGGTGTGGCCGACGGGCGCGGACCGCACCACGCCGACGGGCCCGAACGGCGAGGGCGCGAGCACGCCGACGAGGGCCAGTGCGAGCGCGATGACGATTACGCGCGCCATGACACCCCCCGATGAGCCGCGTCCGTGGTCCAGTGTCACAAAGCAGGGTGACGCGGCGGTTAATCCGGAACCGTCTTTCTCGAATCCGGCCGGATATTCACTCGTTGGTTCGTGACGAAGGCCACCGAAAGGGTGCAATCTAACTGAGAGTGATGATCAGGGGAGGGAGTCGACGGCGCAGGACGCGACGGCGGCGAGCGACAGCAGCGCCCGGAGGTGGTTCGCGGGCACCCGCTCGCGCAGGTACCGCGCCCACTGCTCGCCCGTGGCGCGTTCCTCATGCGCACGGTGCTGGAACCGCCATGGTCGTTGCGCGTGGCGGACCGCGCGCCGTTGACGGCGTGGTACCGCCGGCGGACCTGCCCCTGGTGCCGTTGCCGGCCGCCGAGGTCACCCGCGACGAACCCGGTCGGTCCGCCGTGCTGGACCGCCTGCTCGACCTGCTGCTCATCCCGGTGCTGCGGGTGCGGTTCCGCTAGCCGGGGCGCGCCTTCCCGCCTGGTACTCGGCGCACGCCGATCCCGTCGTCGGGCGCGCGCTGCGGCTGCTGCACGGCGAGAGTCCTACGCTCAGAGCGCGAGAGTCCTACGTCCAGGACCCGAGAGTCCTACGTTCAGGACCCCCGAGTTCAACGCTCAGGACCGGCGGTACCGGTCACGCGCCGATCAGGCGGGCGGCCAGGTAGCCCTCGAGCTGGTCCATCGACACGCGCTCCTGCGACATCGTGTCGCGCTCGCGCACCGTCACGGCGTGGTCGGTGAGGCTGTCGAAGTCCACCGTCACGCAGAACGGCGTGCCGATCTCGTCCTGCCTGCGGTAGCGGCGGCCGATCGCGCCGGCGTCGTCGAACTCGATGTTCCAGTGCTTGCGCAGGGCGTTGGCCAGGTCACGCGCCTTCGGCGACAGCTCGGCGTTGCGCGACAGCGGCAGCACGGCCGCCTTCACGGGCGCCAGCCTGCGGTCCAGCCGGAGCACGACGCGCTTGTCCACGCCGCCCTTGGCGTTGGGCGCCTCGTCCTCGGTGTAGGCCTCCAGCAGGAACGCCATCATCGGCCGGCCCACGCCCGCGGCGGGCTCGATCACGAACGGCCGGTAGCGCGAGTTGGTCGCCTGGTCGAAGTACGACAGGTCGACGCCCGAGTGGTTCGAGTGCGTGGTCAGGTCGAAGTCGGTGCGGTTGGCGATGCCCTCCAGCTCGCCCCACTCCTGCCCGCCGAACCGGAACCGGTACTCGATGTCGACGGTCCGCTTCGAGTAGTGCGACAGCTTCTCCTTGGGGTGCTCGTAGTGCCGCAGGTTCTCCTTGGACAGGCCCAGCTCGGTGTACCAGCGGGTGCGCTCGTCGATCCAGTACTGGTGCCACTCCTCGTCCGTGCCCGGCTCGACGAAGAACTCCATCTCCATCTGCTCGAACTCGCGGGTGCGGAAGATGAAGTTGCCCGGCGTGATCTCGTTGCGGAAGCTCTTGCCGATCTGGCCGATGCCGAACGGCGGCTTGCGGCGCGAGGTGGTCTGCACGTTCAGGAAGTTCGTGAAGATGCCCTGCGCGGTCTCCGGGCGCAGGTAGTGCAGGCCCTCGTCGGTCTCCACCGGGCCGAGGTGGGTCTTGAGCAGGCCGTTGAACATCTTCGGCTCGGTGTACTGGCCGCGGGTGCCGCAGTTCGGGCACGGCACGTCGGACACGTCGCCCTCGGCGACCTGCTTGCCGGTGCGCTCGGCGTACTCCTCGACCAGCGTGTCCTGCCGGAACCGCTTGTGGCACGAGTTGCACTCGATCAGCGGGTCGACGAACGCCTCGACGTGCCCGGACGCCACCCACACCTCGCGGGGCAGGATCACCGACGAGTCCAGGCCCACGACGTCCTCGCGGCCGCGGACCATGAAGTTCCACCACTGGCGCTTGATGTTGTCCTTCAGCTCAACGCCGAGCGGGCCGTAGTCCCAGGCCGACCTCGTGCCGCCGTAGATCTCGCCGCACGGGTACACGAACCCGCGGCGCTTGCACAGGCTGACGACGGTCTCGATGCGATCGGCTGCCACGGACACTCCATCGGGAGATGCAGAACGGGGAGGGGACCAGGGTAGTCCTCCCCGTCCGACCTCCCTCAGGGGACCGGGTGGCGGGCAACCGGGTGGCGCAGGTCAGCGGGGAGAGCTGGGCCCGGCGGCCTCGCCCAGCCGCACGGTGCCGGCGTCCCGCGCCAGCAGGCTCACCTCGCGGCGCACGGCACCGTCGGCGGCCACCAGGAGCGGCTCGTAGGCGGCCGGTTCGTCGGTGGCGGCCTCCGACAGCAGCGGGACGACGTGCTCGCGCACCTCGAACGGCGACAGCGCCCGCCGGTAGGCCACCACCGAGTCGAACTCGACGGTGAGCACGAACCGGTCCGCCTCGTCGGTCGACCGCGACAGCTGGGCCCGCCGGCAGCCCGCCTGGGCCGTGAGCAGGGCCAACGCCCGGTCGACGCGCCCGGTGAACGCCTCGACGCCGGTTTCCGCCACGGTGAAGCGGCACACGAGCAGCACGGTGCAAGGATGCCACGGTGGCACGTGACAACAAGCGGACCCTGATCCCCGGCGCCGGACCGCTCTCCCGGGTGCCCGCGCCGGCGGCGTTCGCGCTGGTCCTGGCGGTGTTCCTGCTGGGCGTGTGGTTGCGGGGGACGGTCGGCGCGCTGCTGCTGGGCCTGCTCGCGCTGGGCGTGGCGGCGCTGCTGGCCACCACGTGGCCGCTGCTCACGCCGAGCGCCCGCGTGCTCAGGGTGCTCGTCCTCGGCGTCCTGGTGCTCATCACGGTGTCGGTGCTCTAGCGCCGTAGTATCGGTGGTGAAAATCCATACCACGTGGGAGGCGCCGTGACGGTCGGTGTGCGGGGCGAGCACGTGCACTCGCCGGAGCGGGGGGTACCACCACCCGCGCCGCGGCAGCCGACCCGGACCCTGTCCGCGGCCGGTGAGCTGCTGCGCGCGCTCGCCGCGCCGGTGCGGATCGCGATCGTGCTGCAGCTGCGCGAGGCCGACCGGTGCGTGCACGAGCTGGTCGAGTCGCTGGGCGTGGCGCAGCCGCTGATCAGCCAGCACCTGCGGGTGCTCAAGGCGGCGGGCGTGGTGCACGGCGAGCGGCACGGCCGCGAGGTCGTCTACCGGCTGGTGGACGAGCACCTCGCGCACATCGTGGTGGACGCGGTGACCCACGTGGACGAGGGGCAGCCGCGTGGCGACGACCAGACCGGACGGCCCTCGCGGACGGAGGAGATGTGACCACCGGCGAACGTCCGACCGCGGTGCCCGGGCTGCGGTCGACCAAGCAGCGCACCGCCGTGTCGAAGCTGCTCGACTCGCTCGGCGAGTTCCGCTCGGCCCAGGAGCTGCACGAGGAGCTGCGCAAGCGCGGCGAGGGCATCGGCCTGACCACGGTCTACCGCACGTTGCAGTCGCTGGCCGACGCCGGCGAGGTGGACGTGCTGCGCACCGACTCCGGCGAGGCGATCTACCGCCGCTGCTCCCAGCACCACCACCACCACCTGGTGTGCCGGGGCTGCGGGCGCACCGTCGAGGTCGAGGGCCCGGCGGTGGAGAAGTGGGCGGACCGGGTGGCGGCCGAGAACGGGTTCGTCGAGGTCAGCCACACCGTGGAGATCTTCGGCACGTGCCGCGAGTGCTGCGGCAGGACGTCGTCGTAGCTCACCCCTCGTAGGTGTCCTCGGGCGTGGCGATCGGCACGACCCGGGTCGCGGTCAGCGTGGGCACGAACGCGTTCTCCCTGGTCGCCGAGCCGGGCACCACCCGGCCGGTGACCTCGACCCACTGGTCGGTCGGCAGCGCGGCGAAGTCCTGACCGGTCATCCGGACCTTGACCGGCGAGGCGTCCGCCGCGCAGCAGGAGATCGTCAGCCGGGCGAGGAGCACGTCGGCGTCCTTGCGCACGACGAACCCGGTGAGCTTGACCGTGCGGTCGTCCAGGGATCCGGAGTCGTCCCACGCGGTGCGGGTGACGAACTCGCCGAGGGTCAGCGGGACGACCTCGTCGGAGGGCAGCGGCGCGAACCCGCTCGCCGCCCGGCCCTCCTGGACGGCGTTGCGGTCGGACCGGTTGACCGTGTCCGCGCCCAGCGCCGGCGGGCTGATCAGGAACACGGCGAGCACCGGCAGCAGCAGCATCCACGGGCTGCGGGACGTGCCGTGCTCGTGCCCGCCGTGGTGCTCAACGCCACCCCGGACGTCACGCGCGATCGACACGAGCGCGAGCACCACCACCACCGCGCCCGTCACGACGAGCCAGGGCTGCAACGACTCCTTGACGTAGCGCAGGTACGTGCCGGTCAGCGCGAGCTTGAGCAGCGCGCCGCCGAGCAGGACCAGCAGGATGTTCTGCGTCTCGCGCCTCACAGGAACACCGCTCCCGCCACCAGGGCGGACGCGATCGCCACCACGAACGTGGCCGGGGCGAACCGCGCCGCGAAGGACCTGCCGAACGCGCCCGCCTGGAGCGCGACGAGCTTGACGTCGACCGCCGGGCCGACCACCAGGAACACCAGCCGGGGCAGCAGCGGCAGCGCCGACATCGACGCCGCGACGAAGGCGTCGGCCTCGCTGCACAGCGCCAGCACCACGGCCAGCAGCGACAGCACCACCACGGCGAGCACGACCTGACCGCCCAGCGTCTCCAGCCACGCCTGCGGCACGAGGACGTTGAACGCCGCCGCGAACACGCCGCCGAGCACCAGGAACCCGCCCGCGTCGACCAGGTCGTGCCGCGCGGTCTCGGCGAACACGACCCAGCGGGACGTGCCGTCGTGGTCGGGCAGGCGGCGCAGGGCCCGTTCGGCGATCCACCCGGCCTTGCCGAACCGGGTCCACAGCCAGCCCATGGCCACGGCGGTGAGCAGCGCCCCGGCGAACCGCGCGGGCACCATCACCGGGGCGTTGGGGAACGCCACGGCCGTGGACACCAGCACGATCGGGTTCACCGCCGGCGCGGCGAGCAGGAACGTCAGCGCCACGGCGGGCGCCACGCCCTGCTGCATCAGCCGGCGGGAGACGGGCACGGACGCGCACTCGCAGCCCGGCAGCGCGACCCCGGCGACGCCGGCGACGGGCACGGCCAGCGCCGTCCTGCCCGGCAGCGCCCGGCGCAGCACACCGGCCGGGACGAACGCGGCGATCACCCCGCTGATCAGGACGCCGAGGACGAGGAACGGCAGGGCCTGCACGCAGACCGCGACGAACACCGTGGACGCCGTGCGCAGGACCGGCACGTCCAGCACGCCGACCAGCCAGTCCTGGAACACCAGCGCCAGCACGAGCAGCACGCAGAGCACTTCGAGCGAAGTGACCTTCCAGCGCGGTGGCGTGCGGCGCCGGCGCTCGCCGCGGATCTCGCCAGTGATTGTCACTTTCGAAATGATGCCAGAACCGGCGCCCCGCGCTCGCCGACCTCCACCGGGGCGTCGTGGTCGGCACCCGGTCGCCGCCCGCCGAACGAACCTGATCGGCCTATCCCCGGCGGGCGCGGTCGTAACCACAATCGAAGGCCCGCCGCACGAGGAGCCGACCATGGGCAGGTCCGAGCGCTCACTGGACGCCGGCGACGATCCGCTGACCCGGTTCGCCGCGGACCTGCGGCGGGCCCGGGACGCGGCCGGCAAGCCGACCTACCGGGCCATGTCGCGCAAGGCCCACCGCTCGCCCACCACGTTGTCCGAGGCCGCCGGCGGGCGCGCGGTGCCGAGCTGGCCCACGGTCGAGGCCTTCCTGCTCGCCTGCGGCGTCACCGACCACGCCGAGTGGCGGCGGCGCTGGGACGAGCTGCGCGACGAGCCCGACCCGGTGCCCGACCAGCCACCGCCCGACCCGCCGCCGCCCGACCAGCCGCCTGCGGGCCGTCGCCGCCTCATCGGCGTCGCGATCGGCGCGGTGCTCGTCGTCGCGGCAGCCGCGCTGGTGCTCACCAAGGCCGTCTCCGGCACGGACGACGCCCCGCCACCGCCGACGGCGGCCACGCGGCAGGTCGCCGACGGCGCCGACCCGGAGGACACCGGGTGCGCCAACGACCCCGGCGCGGTGACGCTCGACGCGAGGGAGGTGAACCTCGACGGCGTGCCCGTCGGGGTCGTCGAGCTGCGCTACGCGCCCGTGTGCGGGGTGAGCTGGCCCCGGTTCACGCCCGGCGACCCCCGCTACTCCACGATCACCAAGCCGGGCCCGATCGAGGCGCGCCTGACCGTGGGCCCCGACGACGAGCCGGCGCGGGAGCAGGCGTTCACCACCCGCTACACCGGCCTGCCGGTGTTCGGCAACGTCGTCAACAGCACCAGGCAGTGCGTCCGGGCCCGGGTCGGCCTGACCGGCCCGGGCTGGAGCACCACCGACGGCGTCACCGCGTGCTACCGGGGCATGACCGCGGTCGCGCCGCCGGCGACGTGACGCGCGTCAGCAACCCACGGCGTAGGCGCTCCACGGACCGTTGTTGATCGAGGCGCTCGCCCGCGCGCACGTGCCGTTGGGCGCGTACACCATGTCGGTGTAGATCGAGGTCGACGTGGCGGTGAACCAGACGTAGTCCGACGGCGAGGCCACGTCCGCCTGCAGGTAGGCCGAGCCGATGTAGCTGACCGCCCGGGCCCAGTTGGTGCCGCAGCGCGGGGAGTAGCGCAACTGCACCTGCCCGACCACCCCGCCGCCGCCGTTGGTGATCGGCTGGGTGGTGACGGTGTACGCGTCGGACGCGCACCTGGTCACCATCGGGTCGCCGGCGGACGCCGCCGCGCTGCCGGACCCGGCGAACGCCCCGGCCGCCACCAGTCCCGCCACCGCCACCGCGCCGAACGCCTTCGCGAAGTTCACCATGACCGTTCCCTCCTTCGGAGCCGTGGGACGCGCCGACCGGCGGTCCCACCACCGGGATAGGCCCGGATTTGATGACCGGGAAGCACGGTGGACACCGGACAATCAACCGGTCGGGCGGTTCCGGACGGGTGGCCGGCGGCGGTGGGTCCTCAGCGCAGGTAGGAGAACCGCCGAACGTGCGGCACCCACGCCTGGAACACGGTCAGGTCGGGCAGGGTCACCAGGTCGGTGACGCCGTGGAGGCCGTGGTGCAGCCGCAGCCACGCAGCCGCCCGCTCCGGCGTGACCCGGCCGGTGACCGGCGAACGCCCGTCGCGCGGCAGGAGGTCGGCGGCGAACGACGCCCACGACGTGCCCGGGTCGCGGTGGGCGAGGCCGCCCCGGACGTCGGCGGACTCGGGCGGAGCGGCCAGGACGTCGGCGGCGAGCCCGGGTGCCGCGGTGGTGATGCCCAGCAGCACGACCACCGCCTGGAACTCGCCCGGCCGGTCCTCGTCGCCGAGGAAGCGCGCCGCGTCGCCGAGGTCTCGCGTGGCGCGGATCATCCGGTACACGTTGAGCAGCCGCTTCGCCGCGCGAGGGGTGCGGACCAGGGGTTCCAGGGCTTCGAGGAAGCGCAGCTCCGGTTCGGTCAGCGGCCGGGCCGGTGCCGGTCGGCCCGGTGCGTCCAGCTGCGCGCCCGGCTCGATCACCAGCTCCGCGGCCCGACCGTGCCCGACCGGTGGAGCGGGCGTCGCGGGTGTCGCCCCGGAGGCGCCGGCGTCGGTCTCCACCATGGCGCGCATGATCGATCCCAGGCCGCCCTCGGGCATGTCGGGCAGGGTGAAGGGGATGTTGATGATCTTCTCGAGGTAGTCCTCGGGCAGCACCCGCCGCGGTGACGCGTCCGCGTCGTCCAGGACGCCCGCGTAGTGGGTGCGCAGCGAGCCCACGAGCCAGCGCGGGTCGACGCCCACCACCACGACGAACAGGTCCATCGCCAGCAGCAGGTGCACGGCCTCCATCACCTGCACCACCTGCCGCGGACCGCACCGGTCGAGGTCGTCGATGTGCAGCACCACCCGGTCGACGGGTCGGGTCTCGGGGTCCGCGTCGGGGTGCGCCCGCCAGTCCGCCAACAGCGCCACGAGCTGCTCGAAGTCCTTGCGCAGCGTCGACACGACCCCGAGGTCGCGGGTGTAGGCGTCGCCCGCGGCGCGGTCGCCCACGAACGCGGAGAGCCGGCGCGCCGGGTCGAGGTCGGCCAGTTCCCGGCCGAGTTCGCCGACCCGCGCCACCACCTCGTCCAGCTGCGCCCGGGCGACCACCTGGTCCGCCTCGGCATCGCGGAGCTGCCCGACCGTCCGCGCCACGCGCTCGGAGTGGACGCGGTCGAGCCCGCCGCGGACGTCCTCGGCCATCGCCCGCAGCTCACCGAGCCCGTTGCGGGCGCGCAGGAGCAGCCCACCGCCCATCGCGGCCAAGAGCGCGCTCACCCCACCGCCGAGCACGGCGATCAGCGGGACCGCCAACCCGGCGGCGGCGCTGACGCCGAGCACCACGGCCGACGCCGCCAGCGCCAGCCTGCCGTTGCGGTCACCCGGTAACCGGCGCAGCTCCACGGCGTCGGCGTGGGCCTCCCGCAACTGCCGGGACAGCAGCCTGCCCTGCTCGACCTCGTCGGTGACACCGATCCGCTTCCAGACGCGGTCGAGCCGTTCCCGGACCGCGGTGGACTCGCGCAGGGCGGTGAGCAGGTCGCGCGCCCCGGCGACGTGCTCCCGCTCCGCCTCGTCCACCTTGGCCTTCAGGCGCGCGACCTCGGCCTCGGCCCGCTGGTTCACCTCGGCCAGCTCGACCCGCCGGTCGGTCTTCTCGGCCAGCAACCGCTGGAGCTCGCTGCGCCGCCGCTCCGGTCCCGGGTCGGGTTCGGCGAGGGCCCGGAAGATCACGTCCGCGAGGCTCGCCCAGAGGTTGGTGTCGGCGTAGTGCCAGGCGTTGAACCCGATCTGCACGACGCGGTGGCAGTAGCGCGGGGAACCGGAGCCCGCCAACTCCTCGACCCGCCCCCGCAGCAGGCCCATGAAGAAGCTCTTGCCCGCGCCCCAGTCGCCGAACACGCCGATGGACAGCGGCGTCGGGGTGGCGCGTTCGGCGATCACCGTCGCCAGCATCGACACGTAGGGGCCCACGCCGAGCCGGTCGCGTTCCGGGGGGATCGGCTCGGCCGGGTCGACCAGGTCGCCGGACACCCCGCCGGCCAGCTCGTCGGACACCGTGGAGGTGTCGCCCAACGCGGCGGTGACGGGACGGACGTCACCGGACCACTCCCGTGCCACGACGTCGGCGAGCCGCTCGTCCCGGCCGAACAGCACGACCCGGCGCAGCCCGCGCCGACCCGACGTGCGGAGGGCCTCCGCCACCGCGGGCACCGCGATCGCCGCCACGTCCTCCAACGGCAGTCCGAGGACGCCCGTGGCCAGGAGCGGTACCCCGACCCCGGCGGCACCGGCGCGGGCGGCGGCGAGGACGGCGGCCCGCGTCGCGCTCCCGACCGCGTCGCCGTCCACCCCACCGCGGTCGTCGTGCGGGGACGCCAGGACCACGAAGCGGAGCGGCCCCGGCTCGCCGGGCTCCAGGACCCGGGGGCGCGAGGACGGGATGCGGGACAGGTCGAGGCGCCTGACCGCCGTCGCGAAAGCAGGGAACCGCTGCGCCAGCTCCAGTCCCAACTGGCCGAGGCTCCCGCCCACCGACACGACCAGGGCGTCGACCTCCAACGCCCACGGCGCGTCGGTGACGCAGACCGCCACCGACACCCCGTCCACCACACCCAGTTCGCGGAAGGTCGGCGATCCCACCACTGCCCCCGGTCGAGTCGACACCCGTTGAGCGTCAGACCGTACCGGTGGAGTGACGTTCGGTTACTCGGGGTCGCCTTCCTCGTCGCGCAGCTCGGCGATCGTCGCCAGCACGTCCGCCGCCTCCGACACGGGCAGCAGCGGCTCCACGACGGCGGTCACGCCGCGGCTCGCGGCGAGCACCTCCTCGGCCAGCCGCACCGCGTCGTCACGGTCGTACGGGCCGCACACGAACGAGGCCCACTCCTCCCCCGCCGACGCCTCGAACGTGATGGCCCACGGCAGGCCCTCCACGTCCGACTCGTCGTCGGGCTCGTACACGATCACACCAGCCATCAGGCACCCCCGGTTCCGGCCAGCAGCTCGTTGCGCAGCTGCGAGGCGGTGGACACGACCAACATCAACAGCGTGCTCAACGGCTCCGGCTTCAGCCCCTCCGCCGGGAACGCGTAGCGCAGCGTCACATCCATCCCGCGCTCGGTGTGCACCACGCCGAGCGTGCCGAACAGGCCCTGACCGGCGCGTTCGGCCGCGGACACGGCCAGGTCGCGCTCGTCGGGCAGGTCCCACGCCACCACGCAGGTCAGGCTGAGCACGGTCAGGCCCTCGGCCAGCCGCATCGCCTGCACCGCGCACGGCACCTCGCCGTGCTGGAAGCTCAGCGCGCCGTCGTCGTCGACGTGCACCTCGTGGAACATCTCCAACGCCTCGCGGGCCGCGGTCAGCAGCTGCGCGGTCACCTTGGCGTCTTCGTCGGTCACTTAGGCATCCTCCACGTCGGGCTTGTCCACGGCGCCGCCGAAGCGCCGGTCGCGCATGGCGTACGCCTCGCAGGCGCGCCACAGGTCCAGCCGGTCGAAGTCCGGCCACAGGATGTCCTGGAACACCAGCTCCGCGTACGCCGACTGCCACAGCAGGAAGTTCGACGTGCGCTGCTCGCCGGAGGGCCGGATGAACAGGTCCACGTCCGGCATGTCGGGCTGGTACATGTGCCGGGCCAGGGTGCGCTCGTCCACCTTGTCCGGGTTCAGCTCGCCGGCCGCGGCCAGCCGGGCGATCTCCCGCGCCGCGTCGCCGATCTCGGCCCGCCCGCCGTAGTTGATGCACATCGCCAGGTTCAGCACGTCGTTGTCCTTCGTGCGCTCCTCGGCGACCTCCAGCTCCTTGATGACGCTGCGCCACAGCCTGGGCCGGCGACCGGCCCACCGCACCCGCACGCCCAGCTCGTCCAGCTCGTCGGTGCGGTGGTGGATCACGTCGCGGCTGAAGCCCATGAGGAAGCGGACCTCCTCCGGGCTGCGCCGCCAGTTCTCGGTCGAGAACGCGTACAGCGACAGCCACTTCACGCCCATCTCGATGGCGCCCTTGGCCGCCTCGACCACGACGGCCTCGCCGCGCTTGTGCCCCTCGACGCGGGACAGGCCGCGCTGGTTGGCCCACCGCCCGTTGCCGTCCATCACGATCGCGATGTGCCGGGGCACGAGGTCGGCGGGCAGCGCGGGCGGCTTCGCACCGGTGGGGTGCGGTTCCGGGGGTCGGGGAACGCGCTGGACGCGCTCAACCCGCCGTCGGCGGAGCATGGCTGTCCTCTCGTGGGTGAGCTTCGGAGGGTTCGGTGATCCGGCGGCGACTCTAACCGTCGGCCGGCTGCGCCTTGCGCTCGACCAGCGGCAGCGAGCGCAACTGCCGCTCCAGGTGCCACTGGAGGTGCGCGGCGACCAGGCCGCTCGCGTCCCGGCGCGCGCCCGCGGGGATGCCGTCCACCACGTCCCACCGGCCGTGCAGGAGCGCGGCGAGCAGGCGCAGCGTGTCGGCGGACGGCGTGGCGCTGCCCGGCGGACGGCACCGCGGGCACACCATGCCGCCGGCGTGCACGTTGAACGCCCGGTGCGGGCCCGGGTCGCCGCAGCGGGCGCACTCGTCCACCGCCGGCGCCCAGCCCGCGAACGCCATCGCGCGCAGGAGGAAGGCGTCCAGGACGAGCGAGGCGTCCCGCTCCTGTGCCGCCAGCGCCCGCAACGCGCCCGTGACCAGCAGGTACAGCCGCAGCACGGGCTCGCCCTCCTCGGCGGTGAGCCGGTCGGCGGTCTCCAGCACCGCGCACGCCGCCGTGTAGCGCTGGTAGTCGTCCACCAGCACCACGCCGAACGCGTCCAGCGTCTCCACCTGCGTGATCACGTCCAGCGACCGGCCGGGGTAGAACTGCACGTCCACGTGCCCGAACGGCTCCAGCCGGGCGCCGAACCGGGACGAGGTGCGGCGCACGCCCTTGGCCACCGCGCGCACCTTGCCGTGCCGCTGGGTGAGCAGCGTGATGATCCGGTCGGCCTCGCCGAGCTTCTGCACGCGCAGGACCACCCCGGTGTCCCGGTAGAGGTTCGCCACCTAGAACCCCAGTCTGCGCAACTGCTTCGGGTCGCGCTGCCAGTCCTTGGCGATCTTGATGTGCAGGTCGAGGTACACGCGCGTGCCCAGCAGCTTCTCGATGTGCCTGCGGGAGGTGATGCCGACCTGCTTGAGGCGCTCGCCGCGGTGGCCGAGGATGATCGCCTTCTGGCTCGGGCGCTCCACGAACACGTTCGCGTGGATGTCCACCAGGTCGTCGCGGCCCTCGCGCGGCAGCATCTCCTCCACCACGACGGCGATCGAGTGCGGCAGCTCGTCGCGCACGCCCTCCAGCGCGGCCTCGCGGATCAGCTCGGCGACCAGCGTCAGCTCCGGCTCGTCGGTCAGCTCGCCGTCCGGGTACAGCGGCGGGCCCTCGGGCAGCTTGCCCAGCAGCAGCCCGGCGAGCGTGTCGACCTGGTAACCGTCCACGGCGGACACCGGGATCAGGTCGGCGAAGTCCATGACGTTCTGCAGCGCCAGCAGCTGCTCGGCGACCTGCTGCTGGCCCACCAGGTCGGTCTTGGTGACGATGCCCACGACCGGGGTGCGCTTGGCGATCTTCTCCAGCTCGGCGGCGATGAACTTGTCGCCGGGACCGACCTTCTGGTCGGCGGGCACGCAGAACCCGACCACGTCCACCTCGGACCACGTCTCGCGCACGAGGTCGTTGAGGCGCTGGCCGAGCAGCGTGCGGGGGCGGTGCAGACCGGGGGTGTCCACGAGCACCAGCTGGCCGTCCTCGCGGTGCACGATGCCCCGGATGGTGTGCCGGGTGGTCTGCGGCTTGCTCGACGTGATCGCGACCTTGGTCCCGACCAGCGCGTTGGTCAGCGTCGACTTGCCTGCGTTGGGGCGGCCGACGAAGCACGCGAACCCGGAGCGGTAACCATCCATCCACCCATTGTCCCCGCACCCGCCGGCCGCGCCGCGCCAGCCCTCTCCGCCTGCCCGCTCGGGCGCGACCACGCAGCGCCCGTGCCGGTCGGCGACGGCCTCGACCTCCGCTCCGGGCCCACCTCAGCCGGTGCGCCACCCGGTGACCGACGCGCGTGGGCGCCGGCGATGGGGATCACCTCGTGCCGGCCCCCGCCTCCCAACCAATCGCCTACCGCGCCGGCGTGCCGCCGCGGCACGTCACACGGTCTCCCGCACGGTGCCGGACGCGTCGGCGCGCAGCACGGGGGCGTCGGCGGTCAGGTCGCGCACCGCCGCCACCGAGTCGGCGTCGACCTCGGCCGACGCCGTGACCACGGCCGCCGCCTCCAGGCCCTCCGCACCGCTGGACACGGCCGCCGCCACGGCCGCCTGCAGCGCCGTCAGCTTCAGCGACGGCAACGCGATCGTGGTCGCCGCGTAGGTCCGGCCATCGGTGTCCCGCACCGCGGCGCCCTCCGGCGCGCCCGTGCGGGCCCGCGCCGACCGCGCCAGCGTGACGATCTTCTGGTCCTCGGGGTCGAGGTCACTCACCGGTGGTCCCCTCGCTGTCGTCGCCGTTGTGCGCCGGGCGCACCAGCACCGTGGTGATGCGCATCCGCCCGCGTTCGTCCTTGCCGCCCTCGGCCCGCATCCGCAGGCCCGCGATCTCGGCCTCCGTGCCCGGCAGCGGCACGCGGCCCAGGCGCTGCGCCAGCAGGCCGCCGACCGTCTCGACCTCGTGGTCGTCCAGCTCCGTGCCGAACAGCGCGTCCAGGTCGTCCACCGGCAACCGGGCGCTGACCCGCACCGAACCGTCGTCCAGGTGCTCCACCGGCGGCCGGTCGTCCGTGTCGGACTCGTCGGTGATCTCGCCGACGATCTCCTCCAGGATGTCCTCGATCGTGAGCAGCCCGGCCGTGCCGCCGTACTCGTCCACGACGACCGCCAGGTGGTTGCGCGACAGCTGCATCTCCCGCAGCAGGTCCGCGATCGGCTTCGAGTCCGGGATGAACGACGCGGGCTTCATCACCTCGGCCACCGACGTGCCGTTCGGCTGCTCGGCCAGCGTCAGCCGCACCAGGTCCTTGAGGTTCACCACGCCGACGATGTCGTCCACGCTCTCGCCGATCACCGGCACCCGCGTGTACCCGGTGCGCAGCGACAGGGCCAGCGCCTGCCGGATCGACTTGGTCTGCTCGATCCACACGATCTCGGTGCGCGGCACCATGACCTCGCGCGCGATCGTGTCGCCCAGCTCGAAGACCGAGTGGATCATCTCCCGCTCGCCCTCGTCCACGACGCCGCGCTCCTGGGCCATGTCGACCAGCTCGCGCAGCTCCACCTCGGAGGAGAACGGGCCCTCGCGGAACCCGCGACCCGGCGTGATCGCGTTGCCGACCAGGATCAGCAGCCTGCTCAACGGGCCCAGCACGCGGCCGAGCACCCGGATCGGCGCCGCCGCGAACAGGCTCACCGCGTACGGGTGCTGCCGGCCGATCGTGCGCGGACCCACGCCGACCAGCACGTACGACACCACGAGCATGCTCAGGCCGGCGACCAGCATCGCCACCCACTCGCTCGTGATCAGCCGCAGGCACACCACCGTGACGATCACCGTGGCCGCCAGCTCGCAGCCCAGGCGCAGCAACAGCAGCAGGTTCACGTGCCGCGGCCGGTCGCCGAGCAGCTGGATCAGCTGCCCCGCGCCGGCGCGGCCCTGCCGCTGCAACGCCTCGACCCGGGCGCGCGACACCGTGCCCAGCGCCGCGTCCACGCCCGCGAACACGCCCGCGGCCAACACCAACACCACGGCCAGCACCAGCAGGCCGGCGGAACCGCCCATCGCCACGACCGCCTTCAGGCTGTCGGCTCGGGCCGGTCCGCGTCCTCGAGGCCGACCGCCCCGAGGAGCTTCGAGTCGGCCTCGCGCTGCGCCGACTTGCGCTCCGCCTCGGCCGCCGCCGTGCGGAAGTCGCCCAGGATGCGGTTCTGCAGCGTGAACATCTCCCGCTCCTCGGCGGGCTCGGCGTGGTCGTAGCCCAGCAGGTGCAGCACGCCGTGGACGGTCAGCAGGTGCAGCTCGTCCAGCAGGCTGTGACCCGCCTTCTTGGCCTGGTCCTTGGCGAAGTCCGGGCACAGCACGATGTCGCCGAGCAGCGCCGGGCCGAGGCCCGCAGCGTCCGGGCGGCGGGCCGAGTCCAGCTCGTCCATCGGGAACGCCATCACGTCCGTCGGGCCGGGCAGGTCCATCCAGCGCTGGTGCAGGTCCGCCATCACGTCCAGCTCCACCAGCAGGACGGACAGCTCGGCCAACGGGCTGACGCCCATCCGGTCCAGGGCGAACCGGGCGGCGGCCACGATGGACGGCTCGTCCACGCCGACGCCCGACTCGTTCGCGATCTCGATGCTCACGGCGCCTATCGTCCCCGGCGCTGCCCGCGCGACCGCGCACCGGGTCCGGCGTGGTGCTGGTGCCGGTCCGCCGCGTCGCCCTCGTCCTGCTCGACCTGCCACTTCTCGTAGGCGTCCACGATGTCCGCGACCAGGCGGTGGCGCACCACGTCGCTGCTGGTCAGGACGGAGAAGTGCACGTCGTCGACGCCTTCGAGGATGTCCTTGACCACCCTCAGGCCGCTGCGCTGCCCACCGGGCAGGTCGACCTGCGTGATGTCACCGGTCACCACGATCTTGGAACCGAAGCCCAACCGGGTGAGGAACATCTTCATCTGTTCGGGCGTCGTGTTCTGCGCCTCGTCCAGGATGATGAACGCGTCGTTGAGCGTGCGACCGCGCATGTACGCGAGCGGGGCGACCTCGATCGTGCCCGCCTGGGTCAGCCGCGGGATGGACTCCGGGTCCACCATGTCGTGCAGGGCGTCGTACAGGGGGCGCAGGTACGGGTCGATCTTCTCGTACAGCGTGCCGGGCAGGTAGCCCAGCCGCTCGCCCGCCTCGACCGCCGGCCGGGTCAGGATGATCCGGTTGACCTGCTTGGCCTGCAGCGCCTGCACGGCCTTCGCCATGGCCAGGTAGGTCTTGCCGGTGCCCGCCGGGCCGATGCCGAACACCACGGTGTTGCGGTCGATCGCGTCCACGTAGTGCTTCTGGTTCAGCGTCTTCGGCCGGATGGTCCGGCCGCGTCGGGAGATGATGTCGAGGCTCAGCACCTCGGCGGGCGACTCCGCGGTGCCGGCGGACAGCATCGCGACCGTGCGGCGGACCGTGTCCGGGCCGATCTGCTGGCCGCGGCCGGCGAGCGTGACCAGCTCGGAGAACACGCGTTCGGCGAACGCCACGTCGGCCGGCTGACCGGAGAGCGTGATCTCGTTCCCGCGCACGTGCACGTCGGCGACCAGCAGTTCCTCGGCGAGCCGGAGGTTCTCGTCGCGCGACCCGAGCAGGGCGAGCACCGCGCCGTCGGGCACGGCGAACTTGGATTGGGCGTCGGCCGCGGTGGCGGCTGCCTGCGGCGTGCTGTCGTCGGTACCGGCCACGTGGCCTCGGGCCCTCTTCCTGCGCGTTCGCGCCGTGCTCGGGTGGGTTACGACCTATCGCTCCCGATGCTAGCCGCCCCCACCGACAGTCCGCACCGGAGTAGGGAACGGGTTGGACACGGCCGGCGGTCGCGGGCGGCGGTCGTAGCGGCGGTCGTGGCGGCGGCTCAGGCGAGGGGCCCGAGCCGTCGTCCGCCGAGGACGTGCAGGTGGGCGTGGAAGACGGTCTGGCCCGCGTGGTCGCCGGTGTTGAACAGCAGGCGGTAGCCGGTGTCGGCGACGCCCTCGGCCTTGGCGACCTCGCCGGCGGCGAGGAACAGGTCGTCCAGGACGGTGGGCGCGGCGGCGGCGAGGGCGACGGCGTCCGGTGCGTGCACCTTGGGCACCAGGACGACGTGCGTCGGGGCCTGGGGCGCGATGTCGCGGAACGCCAGCGTGGTGTCGGTCTCGTGCACCACGGTCGCCGGGATCTCGCGGGCGACGATGCGGCAGAACAGGCAGTCGGACATGGCTCCGCAGGCTACCGACCCGCCGGGCCTTCCCGAGCGTTGAACTCACCGGTCCCGAACGCAGGACTCTCGCGCTCTGAACGTAGGACTCTCGCGAGAGTCCTACGTTCGGGGCTCGTGTGTCGAACGTTCGGGACCCCCGAGTTCTACGTTCGGGTGCGGGCGGCCAGGTCCAGGGTGGCGGTGCGGCAGGCGGCCCAGGCCGCGGTGCCGGGGGTGATCAGGTCCATGTGGCCGGTGGCGGGCAGGGCGATCAGCTCGGCTCCCGAGGCGCGGGCGAACGCCTCGCTCTGCTCGAACGGCACGTCCTCGTCGTCCTCGCCGTGCACCAGGACCAGCGGTTTCGGGATCGGCAGCAGCGCGGCGGGCGAGGCGTCGGCGTAGCGGTCGGGGACCTCGGCGGGCGTGCCGCCCAGCAGTTCGGCCGCACGGCGGGTGATCGCCGGGTGCGCGAGGAAGTCGAGGACGCCCGCCTGCGCGACCGCGCCCACCACGCGGGGGTGCCTGGCGGCCGCCCAGACCGCCAGGTGCCCACCGGCGGAGTGACCCAGCGTGACGACGGGGCCGAGCGCCGGGTCGAGGGCGTCGAGGGCGGCGAGGACGTCGTCCCCGGTCGCGGGCCACCCGCCCCCGCCGGTTACCCGCCGGTACTCGATGGTGTACGCACCGACGCCGTGCGACACCAGGTCGGCCGCCAAGGGCCTGCCGAGTTCGAGCCCATAACGCTGATGCCAAAAACCGCCGTGGATTACCACGACGGTCGGAAACGATTCACCGGACGGCGGGGAGGAAAACTCCCCGAACTGGCTCGGGTGCGGCCCGTAGACGATGCGCAATCGACACCTCTCCGCGAGCAAAAAGAAGCCGCGTCGCGGTGGGACCTGGGGGTCGCCCCACCGCGACGCGGCGAGCGCCGGACCGAGGGGGGAGGTGTCCGGCGAGTCGGTCGGAGAGGCCGTCCGGTTAAGCCGAAGCAACCCCTCTGCCCTGAGAGTAACCCCTGTGTCAGGTGTTCGCCAGAAGGGAGCAAGCCCAATTACCGCCAGCGATCGGTCAACACACCGAGCGCACCCAAAGCGACCGCGGCGGCGGTCGACGCCCGCAGAACGGTGGGCCCCAGTCGCACCGCGCGGGCGCCCGCGCCGGTCAACGTCGACAATTCCTCGTCGGTGATGCCGCCTTCCGGTCCGACGACCAGCAGCACATCACCCGAAGCGGGCAACGGGACCGATCCGATCGCGGTCGAAGAGGATTCGTGCAAAACCAGTGCAACCGCCGACGACGCCACGAGTCGCGCGAGCCCGGACGTCGAAACGGGTTCGGCGACCGACGGCACGCGCGCCCGGCGGGCCTGCTTGGCCGCCTCGCGGGCGGTGCCGCGCCAGCGCTCGAGGGCCTTCGCCCCGCGCGGGCCGTCCTCCCACTTCGTCACGCAGCGCGAGGCGCGCCACGGCACGACGCCGTCCACGCCGGCCTCGGTGGCCAGCTCCACGGCCAGCTCGCCCCGGTCGCCCTTCACCAGGGCCTGCGCCACGACCACCCGCACGGACGGCTCCGGCACGACCCAGCGCTCGGCGACGCGCAGCCGCAGGGCGTCCTTGAGCGCCTCCACGACCACGCACCGCGCCTGGGCGCCGGTGCCGTCGGAGAGCACCAGCTCCTCCCCCGCGCGCAACCGCCGCACGGTGGCCGCGTGCCGCCCCTCGGGGCCGTCGAGGACGGCCTCGTCACCGGGCGGCAGCGCGGCGACCAGGAAGACCGGCAGCGTCACCGGTGGTTGCGGCCGGAGCGCAGGCGGGAGAACAGGCCGCCGACGCCCTTGCCGTTGTGCGCGAGCGTCGGCTCGTCCTCGCCGCGCAGGGCGGCCAGCTCCCGCAGCAGCTCGGCCTGCCGGGCGTCGAGCTTGGCCGGCGTCACGACCTCGAGGTGGACGTGCAGGTCGCCGCGCCCGTCGATGCGCCCGCTGGAGCGCAGCCGGGGCATGCCCCGGCCGGTGAGCACCAGCTCGGTGTTCGGCTGGGTGCCCGGCTCGATCTCCAGCTCCTCCTCGCCGTCCAGCGTCTGGAGCGGCAGCACCGCGCCCAGGGCGGCGGTCGTCATGGGGATGCGGATCGAGCAGTGCAGGTTCGCGCCGTCGCGCTCGAAGACCTCGTGCGGCACCTCCTCGACCTCGACGTAGAGGTCGCCGGCCGGGCCGCCGCCGGGGCCGACCTCGCCCTGGCCCGCCAGCCGCACCCGCATGCCCTCGGCCACACCGGCCGGGATCTGCACCGAGATGGTGCGCCGCGAGCGCACCCGGCCCTCGCCCGCGCACTGCAGGCACGGGTCCGGGATGACCTCGCCGAGGCCGCGGCACACCGGGCACGGCCGGGCCGTGACGACCTGGCCCAGGAACGAGCGCTGCACCGACTGCACCTCGCCCCGACCGCCGCACGTGTCGCAGCGGACCGGGGAGGAGCCCTCGGCGCACCCGCTGCCGACGCACCGGTCGCACAGGATGGCCGTGTCCACGGTCAGCTCGCGCGACGCGCCCGCCGCGCACTCCTCCAGCGTCATCGACAGCCGGATCAACGCGTCCGAGCCGGGCTGCACCCGGCTGCGCGGCCCGCGCCCGCCACCGCCGCCCGCGCCGAAGAACGCGTCCATGATGTCGCCGAGACCGAACCCCGCGAACGGGTCGCCGCCGCCGCGCATCCCACCGCCGCCCGGCTCCAACGGGTCGCCGCCCAGGTCGACGACCTGCCGCTTCTTCGGGTCCGACAGGACCTCGTAGGCGGCGGTCACCTCCTTGAAGCGCGCTTCCTCGTTGGGGTTGACGTCCGGGTGCAGCTGCCGCGCGAGCTTGCGGTAGGCGCGCTTGATCTCGTCGGGAGTCGCGTTCTTGGAGACCCCGAGCGTGCCGTAGTAGTCCCTCGCCACCGTGTTTCCTCCTGCGAACGCGCTTCGACACGCGCCCGCTCGCTTGCGGAACGTCCTGCGGGACCGCGGTGTTCCCCCGCCGTCACCGCCCGGTCAAGATCTCCCCCACGTAGTTGGCGACCGCTCGCACCGCCGCCATCGTGCCGGGGTAGTCCATGCGGGTCGGCCCGACCACGCCCATGCCGCCGAGCAGGTTGTCCCGGCTGCCGTAGCCGATGGACACGACCGAGGTGCTGCGCATCTCGGCCGCTTCGTTCTCCTCGCCGATGTGCACGAGGATCCGGCCGGGGTCGCGGGCCGCGGCGAGCAGCTTCAGCACCACGACCTGCTCCTCCAACGCCTCCAGCACCTGCCTCAGCGAACCCGGGAAGTCTGCCACGTTGCGGGTGAGGTTCGCGGTGCCACCCAGCACCAGGCGCTCCTCGGGGTGCTCGACCAGCGACTCGATCAGCACCGTGCTCACCCGCAGCACGATGTCGCGCAGGTCACCGGGCGAGGCGTCGGGCAGCTTCGCGACCTCGGCGGAGGCGTCGGACAGGCGCTTGCCGACCATGGCCCCGTTGAGCATGGAGCGCACGCGGGCCACGTTGTCCTCGCTGATCACGTCGCCGAGGTCGACGGAGCGCTGGTCCACCCGGCCGGTGTCGGTGATCAGCACGAGCATCAGGCGGGCCGGTGTGATGGCCAGCACCTCGATGTGGCGGACGGTGGAGCGGCTCAGCGTCGGGTACTGCACGACGGCGACCTGGCGGGTCAGCTGGGCGAGCAGCCGCACGCTGCGGCGCAGCACGTCGTCGAGGTCGTAGGCGCCTTCCAGGAAGTTCTGGATGGCCTTGCGCTCGGGCGTGGACAGCGGCTTGACCTCGCTGAGCCGGTCCACGAACAGGCGGTACCCCTTGTCGGTGGGCACGCGGCCGGCGCTGGTGTGGGGCTGGGTGATGTACCCGTCCTCCTCCAGCGACGCCATGTCGTTGCGCACGGTCGCGCTCGACACACCCAGGTTGTGCCGCTCCACCAGGGCCTTCGAGCCGACCGGCTCCTGGTTCGACACGTAGTCGGCGACGATCGCGCGCAGTACCTCGAACCGGCGCTCATCGGCGTTCACGCACGTCACCTCCAGGACGGACGGGCTGCTTCACCCCGAGTTTACGGAGGTTGGGGCCCGGATCGGAAAACCCGCTCGCGGGGCTTCGGCCGCGTGGGTAGCGTCGGGTGTGCTCTCCCGCGCGCAAGCCGCCCTGCGTGACGTGATCAGGGCCGACGCCGAGCGCGTCGGGCCGTTCCTGGTCCGCTTCGACGAGCACGACGACGACCCGCTCATGAACTACGCCGTGCCCGACGAAGGCGCGGCGCCGACCCCGGCCGAGGTCGACGCGCTGGTGGCGGCCTTCCGGGCCCGGTCGCGCACGCCGAGGCTGGAGTACCTGCTGCCCTCGCCGCTCGTGGACGCGGCGCTGGGAGCGGCCGGCTTCACCGTGGACCACCTGCTCCCGCTGATGGCGATCGACACGCTGACGCCCCCGCCGACGCCCGCCGGGCTGACCGTCGACGCGGTGACCTCGGACGAGGACCTGCTGGCGGTGTCGGTGGTGCAGAACACGGCGTTCGGCGTGGGCAGGACCGCCGACGCGGACGACGTGGCGCGGCAGCGGTCGCTGCTGCGCGACGACGGGGTCGTCGTGCTGGCCCGGCTGCACGGCGAGCCGGCCGGGGCGGGCGCGTTCACCGCGCCCCGGCACGGCCTGGCGCAGGTGGCCGGGATCGGGGTGCTGCCGGCGTTCCGCCGGCGCGGGATCGTCTCGGCGGTCTGCGCGGACCTCACCGCGCGGGTGTTCGACGCGGGCTGCACGCCGTTCCTGGAGACGGAGCCGGACGACAAGGTCACCCGGCTGTACGGGCCGCTGGGCTACCGGACGATCGGCCACTCCGCGTCGGTCAGCCTCCGGTGATCAGGTGAGCCGGTGCACGACGGCGTCGGCGAGCAGCCTGCCCCGGTCGGTGAGCACGCAGCGGCCGCGGTCGAGGGCGGACCGGTCGAGCAAGCCGTCGTCGGCTGCGGTCCTCGCCTTCTCCCGCCCCTCCGGGTCGAGGGCGTCGAGCGGCAGGCCGGTGGCCAGGCGCAGCTCCAGCAGCACGCGTTCCACCCTGCGGTCGTCCGCGCCGAGGACCTCCCGGCCCGCGGCGGGTGACGTGCCGGCGGCCAGCAGCTCGGCGTACTTGGCCGGGTGCTTGACGTTCCACCAGCGCACGCCGCCGACGTGGCTGTGCGCGCCGGGACCCGCGCCCCACCAGTCGGCGCCCTGCCAGTACAGCAGGTTGTGCCGGCACTCGGCCTCCGGCGAGGCGGCCCAGTTCGACACCTCGTACCAGGTCAGGCCCTCGGCGCTCAGGGTCGCGTCGATCAGCTCGTACTTGTCGGCGAGCACGTCGTCGTCGGGCACGGGCAGCTCGCCGCGGCGCACCCGGCGGGCCAGCGCGGTGCCCTCCTCGACGATCAGGGCGTAGGCCGAGACGTGGTCCACGCCCGCGTCGCGCACGGCGTCCAGCGACGCCCGCAGGTCGTCGACCGACTCGCCGGGCGTGCCGTAGATCAGGTCGAGGTTCACGTGCTCGAACCCGGCGGCACGGGCCTCCAGCGCGGCGGCGACCGGGCGGCCCGGCGTGTGCGCGCGGTCCAGCACGGCGAGCACGTGCCGCGCGGCGGACTGCATCCCGAGGGAGACGCGGGTGTAACCCGCGTCACGGATCGCCGCGAAGAAGTCGGGCGAGGTGGACTCGGGGTTGGACTCCGTGGTGACCTCCGCGCCGGGCGCGAGGCCGAACGACGACCGCACGGCGTCCAGCACCTGGCCGAGCTTCGCCGCGCCGAGCAGGGACGGCGTGCCGCCGCCGACGAACACCGTGTCCGCCGCGGGCGGGGCGCCCAGCACGGTCGCCGCGAGGTCCAACTCCCGGCGCAGCCCGTCCAGCCAGGACGCCGGCGACGCGGAGCTGCCCAGCTCACCGGCGGTGTAGGTGTTGAAGTCGCAGTAGCCGCACCGCGTCGCGCAGAACGGGACGTGCACGTACACCCCGAACGGTCGGTCCCCCAGGCCGGTGAGGGCGGAGGCGGGCAGCGAGCCGTCGGGGGGCGCGGGGTCGCCGTGGGGCAGGGCGGAGGGCATGCCGCCATTGTCCCATCTACCGGCAGCGCAACCCCGTCCCACGATGCGGATGGCGGTGGACCACGGGATGGACGCGTGGCACGCTGACCGACATGACATCGACCGGAGTGCGCCTGGTGGTCCGCCGCCACGTCGACTTCCGGCGTGTCTCCAGCGCGATGTGCCGTCGTTCGGCATAACCCGCGCCTGCCTTTTTCCCGTCGGCGCCGGGTGCGCTGACGAGACCCCGCCACGGATCCACCGGGACTCGCACGCGCACCAGCGCCCCGAAACCCCCGGAGGACGAGGATGGTCCCCCCGACGACGACGCCTCAGCGCGCCAAGCAGCGCCGAGGTGAGGGGCAGTGGGCGCTGGGCTACCGCGAGCCGCTGAACCCGAACGAGCGGAGCAAGAAGGACGACAACCCGCTCAACGTCCGGTCGCGGATCGAGAACATCTACGCCCACGGCGGCTTCGACTCGATCGACCCGGCCGACCTGCGCGGCCGGTTCCGCTGGTACGGCCTCTACACCCAGCGCAAGCCCGGCATCGACGGCGGTCGCACGGCGACGCTGGAGCCGGAGGAGCTGGACGACGAGTACTTCATGCTGCGCGTGCGCATCGACGGCGGTCGGCTCACCACGCAGCAGCTCGCGCTGATCGGCGAGCTGTCCCAGACCTACGCGCGCGACACCGCCGACATCACCGACCGGCAGAACGTGCAGTACCACTGGATCCGCATCGAGGACGTCCCGACGATCTGGCGCAAGCTGGAGGAGGCGGGCCTGACCACGATGGAGGCGTGCGGCGACAGCCCGCGCGTGATCCTCGGCTCGCCGGTCGCGGGCATCGCCGAGGACGAGGTGCTCGACGGCACGCCCGCGATCGAGGAGATCCTGCGCCGCTACATCGGCGACCCGCGCTTCGCGAACCTGCCGCGCAAGTTCAAGACCGCGATCTCCGGCCTGCCCGACGTGGCGCACGAGATCCACGACGTGGCGTTCGTCGGCGTGGAGCACCCCGAGCACGGGCCCGGCTTCGACGTGTGGGTCGGCGGCGGCCTGTCCACCAACCCCATGATCGGGCAGCGGCTGGGCGCGTGGGTGCCCGCGGCCGACGTGCCGGACGTGTGGGAGGGGGTCGTCAGCGTCTTCCGCGACTACGGCTACCGCCGGCTGCGGCACCGCGCCCGGATCAAGTTCCTGGTCGCCGACTGGGGCGTCGAGAAGTTCCGCGAGGTGCTGGAGACGGAGTACCTCAAGCGCCGGCTGGTCGACGGCCCCGCGCCCGAGGTGCCCGCGATCCCCCGCGACCACATCGGCGTGCACCGGCAGAAGGACGGCCTCCACTACGTCGGCGCGGCCCCGATCGCGGGCCGGGTGTCCGGCTCCACGCTGGTCGAGGTCGCCAAGGTCGCCGAACGGGCGGGGTCGGGCCGGGTGCGGTTGACGCCCCAGCAGAAGCTCGTGGTGCTCGACGTGCCCGGGTCGGAGGTCAAGGCCCTCCAGGCGGACCTGGCCAAGCTGGGGTTGCAGACCGAGCCCTCGCCGTGGCGGCGGGGCGTGATGGCGTGCACCGGCATCGAGTTCTGCAAGCTCGCGATCGTCGAGACCAAGGCCCGCGCGGTCGACCTGGTGTCGCAGCTGGAGTCCCGGCTCGCCGACGTCGTGGCGGGCGTGACCGAGCCGATCTCGGTGCACATCAACGGCTGCCCGAACTCCTGCGCCCGCATCCAGACCGCGGACATCGGGCTCAAGGGCCAGATCGTCACCGACGCCGACGGCAGGCAGGTCGAGGGCTTCCAGGTGCACCTGGGCGGCGGGCTCGGCCTGGACGCGGGCTTCGGCCGCAAGCTGCGCGGCCACAAGGTCACCGCCACGGAGCTGTCGGACTACGTCGAGCGCGTGGTGCGCAACTTCGTCGCCCGGCGGGAGCCCGGGGAGCGGTTCGCCCAGTGGGTCGCCCGCGCGGACGAGGGTGATCTCAAGTGAGCGAGCGCGCGACGCCCTTCTACTGCCCGTACTGCGGCGACGAGGACCTCCGTCCGCAGGAGGAGCCCGGCCACTCGTGGCTGTGCGCCTCCTGCCGTCGCGTGTTCACCGTCAAGTTCGTTGGTCTCAACCTTCCTCAGGAGGTGCAGCGATGACCGCCCCGACCCGGGTCGAGGAACTGAAGGTGATCGCCGAGGCCGCTTCGGTCGAGCTGGCGGACGCCAGCGCCGAGGAGGCCCTCGCGTGGACCGCCCGCACGTTCGGCGAGAGCTGGATCGTCGCGTCGAACATGCAGGACGCCGTGCTGGTCGACCTGGCGACCAAGGTCAAGCCGGACGTGGAGGTGCTGTTCCTGGAGACCGGTTACCACTTCGCGGAGACCATCGGCACGCGCGACGCCGTGGACCTGGTCTACCCGGGGGTGCACATCGTCAACGCGGCGGCCGAGCAGTCGGTGGCCGACCAGGAGGCGGAGTTCGGCCCGCTCAACCGGACCGACCCCAACCGGTGCTGCCAACTGCGCAAGGTCATCCCGTTGCAGCGGACGCTGAAGAACTACGACGCCTGGGTCACGGGCGTGCGCCGCGTGGACGCCCCCACCAGGGCGAACACGCCGATCGTGCAGTGGGACGAGCGCAACGGGCTGGTCAAGGTCAACCCGATCGCGCCCTGGTCCGACGAGCGGTTCAACGCCTACATCGCCGAGCACGGCATCCTCGAGAACCCGCTGGTGCAGGCCGGTTACCCCTCCATCGGCTGCGCGCCGTGCACCGCGAAGCCGCTGCCGGGCGCCGACGCCCGCAGCGGCCGGTGGGCGGGCCTGGCCAAGACCGAATGCGGGTTGCACGGATGACGACCGCGACAGCTCTCGACACGCTGGGCCGCCTGGAGTCCGAGGCGATCCACATCTTCCGCGAGGTGGCGGGCGAGTTCGACCGGCCGGTGATCCTGTTCTCCGGCGGCAAGGACTCCACCCTCCTGCTGCACCTGGCGGTCAAGGCGTTCTGGCCGGCGCCGGTGCCGTTCCCGCTGCTGCACGTCGACACCGGGCACAACTTCGACGAGGTCATCGAGTTCCGCGACCGGGTCGTGGCGCGGCACGGGCTGCGGCTGGAAGTCGCCAGGGTGCAGGACTACATCGACGACGGCAGGCTCGCCGAGCGCCCCGACGGCACCCGCAACCCGCTGCAGACCGTGCCGCTGCTCGACGCCATCACCGACCACCGGTTCGACGCCGTGTTCGGCGGCGGTCGCCGCGACGAGGAGCGGGCCCGCGCCAAGGAGCGGATCTTCAGCCTCCGCAACGCCTTCGGCCAGTGGGAGCCGCGCCGGCAGCGCCCGGAGCTGTGGAACCTCTACAACGGCCGGCACCGCCCCGGCGAGCACGTCCGCGTGTTCCCGCTGTCCAACTGGACCGAGCTGGACGTGTGGCACTACATCGCCCGCGAGGGCATCGAGCTGCCGTCGATCTACTACGCCCACCGGCGCGAGGTGTACCTGCGCGACGGCATGTGGCTGGCCGAGGGGCCGTGGGGCGGTCCGCGCGCGGGCGAGGAGCTGGTCGAGAAGACCGTCCGCTACCGGACCGTGGGCGACGGGTCGTGCACCGGCGCGGTCGAGTCCGACGCCGCCGACATCGAGGCGGTGATCGCCGAGGTCGCGGCCAGCAGGCTCACCGAGCGCGGCGCGACCCGCGCGGACGACCGGCTGTCCGAGGCCGCCATGGAAGACCGCAAGCGGGAGGGCTACTTCTAGATGAGCGACCTGTTGAGGTTGGCGACGGCGGGCAGCGTGGACGACGGCAAGTCCACGCTGGTCGGCAGGTTGCTGTACGACACCAAGTCGGTGCTGGCCGACACGCTCGACGCGGTGCACCGCGCCAGCGCCGACCGCGGCCTGGCGACGCCCGACCTGTCGCTGCTGGTCGACGGCCTGCGCTCGGAGCGCGAGCAGGGCATCACGATCGACGTGGCCTACCGCTACTTCGCCACGCCCAAGCGCTCGTTCGTGCTCGCCGACACCCCCGGCCACGTGCAGTACACCCGCAACACGGTGACCGGCGCGTCCACCGCGCAGCTCGGCGTGCTGCTGGTCGACGCGCGCAAGGGCGTCATCGAGCAGACCCGGCGGCACGCGGCGGTGCTCGCGCTGCTGGGCGTGCCGCGCCTGGTGCTGGCCGTCAACAAGATCGACCTGGTGGACTTCGACGAGGTGACGTTCTCCCGCATCGCCAAGGAGTTCACCGCCCACGCCACCGCCCTCGGGTACGCCGAGGACGCCGTGGTCGAGATCCCGGTGTCGGCGCTGGCGGGCGACAACGTGGTGGAGCGCTCCGACCGGACGCCCTGGTACTCCGGCCCGACGCTGCTGGAGCACCTGGAGTCGGTGCCGGTGGAGCCGGACGCGCACGACGCGCCGTTCCGCTTCCCGGTGCAGTACGTGATCCGCCCCCGCACGCCCGAGCACCCCGACTACCGCGGCTACGCGGGCCAGGTCGCCGCCGGCACGGTGCGGGTCGGTGACGAGGTGGCCGTGCTGCCCGCCGGGCTGCGCTCCACCGTGACGGGCATCGACACCGCCGACGGCCCGCTGCCGGAGGCCTCGGCGGGCCAGTCGGTGACCCTGCTGCTGGCGAACGACCTCGACATCGCGCGCGGTGACCTGATCGCCGCCGCGGGCGACCCGCCGCGGGTCACCGACGAGTTCGAGGCCACGGTGTGCTGGCTGTCCGAGAAGGCGCTGACCCCGGGCGCCCGCGTGCTGGTCAAGCACGGCACCCGGACCGTGCAGGCCATCGTCACCGAGCTGCGCACCCGGTTCGACGAGCAGAAGCTCGCCAGCACCGACGCGCCCGGCTCGCTGTCGCTCAACGAGATCGGCCAGGTCGCCGTGCGCACCGCCGAACCCATCCCCGTGGACGACTACGCCGTGGACCGACGCACCGGTGCGTTCCTGGTCATCGACGCCGCCGACGGCAGCACGCTGGCCGCCGGGCTCGTGGGCGCGCCGCTGCCGGAGGTG
The DNA here is from genome assembly GCF_044544865.1 of Actinosynnema sp. NPDC053489. Taxonomy (NCBI): domain Bacteria; kingdom Bacillati; phylum Actinomycetota; class Actinomycetes; order Pseudonocardiales; family Pseudonocardiaceae; genus Actinosynnema; species Actinosynnema sp. NPDC053489. Next base: position 316,680 of record NZ_JBITXT010000002.1, read on the forward strand.
GACGGCGTGGACAGCTGTACCGAGGGCGGTGACGCCGCCCGTTCCGACAGCCACGCCCTCGTCTCCCCCGGTCCCTGAGCCCAGAAAGGCCAACCGCCGCCGTGAGCAGCCGCATCCTGACCAGATCACTGGCCATAGCCGCCACCGCCCTCCTCGCCCTCACCGCCTGCTCCCGGGCGGACAGCGGCGCGGACAACCCTCCGCCCGCGCAGGACAAGGGGGCGGCCGCGGAGATCCGCCTCGGCTACTTCCCGAACGTGACCCACGCCGCCGCCCTCATCGGCGTCGACAAGGGCCTGTTCACCAAGGAACTCGGCAACACCAAGCTCACCACCCAGACCTTCAACGCGGGCCCGGAGGCGGTGAACGCGCTGCTCGGCGAGTCGCTGGACGCGACGTTCATCGGTTCCGGCCCGGCCATCAACGCCTACGCCAAGTCCAACGGCGAGGCGGTCCGGCTGATCTCCGGCGCCACGTCCGGCGGCGCGCAGCTGGTCGTCAAGCCCGAGATCGCCTCGGCGGCCGACCTCAAGGGCAAGGTCATCACCACCCCGCAGCTCGGCAACACGCAGGACGTCGCGCTGAAGAAGTGGCTGTCGGACCAGAAGCTCGCCGTCGGCGCGGGCGCGGACCAGGTCAACGTCACCAACACGGAGAACTCGCAGTCGCTCGACCTGTTCAAGAAGGGCGACGTGCAGGGCGCGTGGGCGCCGGAGCCGTGGTCGTCGCGGCTGGTGCTGGACGCGGGCGCGAAGGTGCTCGTCGACGAGAAGGACCTGTGGGAGGGCGGCAAGTTCCCGACCACGGTGCTGCTGGTGCGCACCAAGTTCCTCCAGGAGCACCCGCAGACGGTCGAGGCGCTGCTGCGCGGCCACCTCGCCGCCACCGACTTCGCGTCGAACAACAAGGTCGAGGCCAAGCAGATCGTCAACAAGGCGCTCAAGGACCTCACCGGCAAGTCGCTGGGCGAGCCGGTGCTCGACCGGGCGTTCGACAACATCCAGCTGACCGTCGACCCGCAGGCCAAGAGCTTCCCGCAGCTGGCCAAGGACGCCGTGACGGCCGGGGTGTCCAAGGAGGCCGCGAACGTGGCCGGGCTCGCCGACTTCACCCTGCTGAACAAGGTGCTCACGGCGGCGGGCAAGCCGACCGTGGACACCGCCGGGCTGGACAAGAAGTAACTCGAGGAAGGCAGGCACACCATGACCGCCACGCTTGAGACACCGGCGTCCGCGTCCGTCCTGGACGCCGCGGTGACCTTGTCCGGGGTCCGCAAGGTCTTCGGCCACGGCGCCGCGGGCGTCGTCGCGCTCGACGGGGTGGACCTGCGGGTCGCCCCGGGCGAGTTCGTGTGCCTGCTGGGCGCGTCCGGCTGCGGCAAGTCGACCTTGCTCAACCTGGTCGCCGGGCTGGACGCGCCCACCTCCGGCGGCATCGAGCTGACCACGTCCCGGCCCGCGGTGATGTTCCAGGAGGCCGCGCTCATGCCGTGGCTGACCGCGGCGCGCAACGTGGAGCTGCCGCTGCGGCTCGCGGGCGTGAAGCGCGGGCCGCGGCGGGAGAAGGCCAGCGAGCTGCTGTCGCTCGTGCGGCTGGTCGACGCGGGCCACAAGCGCCCGCACGAGCTGTCCGGCGGCATGCGGCAGCGCGTGGCGCTGGCCCGGGCGCTGGCGTCCACGCTGGGCAGCGCCGAGGACGGCACGCCCGGCCTGCTGCTGATGGACGAGCCGTTCGCCGCGCTCGACGCCATCACCCGCGACGTGCTCCAGGCGGAGCTGGTGCGGGTGTGGCGGGAGACGTCGACGGCGATCCTGTTCGTCACGCACGACGTGCGCGAGGCCGTGCGGCTGGGCCAGCGGGTCGTGCTGCTGTCGTCCCGGCCCGGTCGGGTGGTGCGCGAGTGGTCCACCGAGGACTGCGACGAACCCGCCGTCATCGAGGAGATCACGTCCCACTTGAGAGAGGTGATCAGCGGTCATGCCGCAGCTTGACACCGACCTCGCGGCGGTGGGCGCCGGCCTCGACGCCCTGGACGCGCCGTCGCAGGAGCGGCGGCCGTCCGCCGGCAGGCGGTTCGTGCGGACCGCCGTGCCGCCGCTGATCGCGTTCGCGCTGCTGCTCGGCGCGTGGCAGGCGCTGTGGGCGGCGGCGCTGTGGCCGGAGTACCAGCTGCCGTCACCGGCCGCGGTGTGGGCGGCGGTGGCCGAGGCGGTGCGGACCGGTCGGGCGTTCGAGGTGCTGTGGACCTCGGTCAGCCGGGCCGTGCTCGGGTTCCTCACCGCCGTGGTGATCGCCACCCCGCTCGGGCTGCTGATCGCCAAGGTGCGAGTGGTGCGGGCGGCCATCGGGTCGCTGCTGACCGGGCTGCAGTCGCTGCCGTCGGTGGCGTGGGTGCCCGCGGGCATCCTGTGGTTCGGCGCGACGCCCGCGACCATCTACTTCGTCGTGCTGATGGGCTCGGTGCCGTCGATCGCGAACGGCCTGGTAGCGGGCGTGGACCAGATCCCGCCGCTGCTGCCGCGGGTGGGGCAGGCGTTGGGCGCGGGTCGGCTGGCGTCGGCGCGGCACATCCTGCTGCCGGCCGCGCTGCCGGGTTACCTGGCCGGGTTGAAGCAGGGGTGGGCGTTCTCCTGGCGGTCGCTGATGGCGGCGGAGATCATCGCCACGTCGCCGCAGCTCGGCGAGGGCCTCGGGCAGTACCTGCACAACGGGTCGGCGTTGAACGACATCTCGATGGTGATCGCGGCGATCTTCCTGATCCTGCTGGTGGGCGTGGGCATCGAGCTGCTGGTGTTCCGGCCGTTGGAGCGCGCGGTGCTGCGGGCGCGCGGGTTGACGGGTGCGCTGTGACGGCGTTGGTGGCCGTGGCGCACGGCAGTCGGGACCCGCGTTCGGCGGCGGTGGTGCACGAGTTGTTGGACGTGGTGCGGGCGTTGGCCCCGTCGGTGGACGTGCGGGGGTCGTTCCTGGACCTGTCCGTCCCGCTGCTGGGTGACGTGCTGCGCGGGGTGCGTGCGGACGGTCACCGTTCGGCGGTGGTCGTGCCGTTGCTGCTCGGTCGGGCGTACCACGCGCGGGTGGACGTGCCCGGTGCCGTGGCGGACGCGCGCGTGCCGTCGCTGGACGTGGCGATCGCGGACGTGCTGGGGCCCGACCCACGCCTGGAGTCGGCGGCGTTGCGCCGGTTGGCGTCGGTGGGCGTGCGGTCGCGCGACCGGACGTTGGGCGTGGTGCTGGCGGGGGCGGGGTCGTCGCACGCCCCGGCGAACGCGCTGGTGTCGTCCATCGCCACGCGGTGGGCGGCGGGCGCCGGGTGGGCGGGCGTGGAGGCGGCGTTCGCGTCGGCGGCGCAGCCGGACGTGCCGACCGCCGTGGCGCGGCTGCGCGCCCGGGGTGCCCGGCGCATCGCCGTGGCGTCGTGGTTCCTGGCCCCGGGCTTCCTGCCGGACCGGGTGGCCCGCCTGGCGGGCCCGGACGCCGTCGTCGCCCCACCGCTGGGCCCGGACCCGGAGGTCGCCGAACTGGTCCTCCACCGCTACCAGGCCGCCCTGGCCACCACCCTCCCCGCCACCGCCTAACCGCGAGAGTCGTCCCTTCAGGTCTCGTGAGTCGTACCTCCAGCGCCCGTGAGTCCTACGTTCAGGCCGCGAGAGTCCTACGTTCAGCGCCCGTGAGTTCAACACTCGGCATACCGGGCGGTACGTCCGAGCGTTGAACTCGGGGTACGCGAACGTAGGACTCTCGAGACCTGGACGTAGGACTCACGAGACCTGGAGGTACGACTCACGAGGGCTGGGGGGACGACTCACGGGGTGGGGTGGAGTCCAGGGCGGCGACCAGGCGGTCCATCACCTTCAGGGTGGTGCGGAGGTCGTCCAGGTCCACCTGGGCCGAGATGCGGTTGGTGAACGCGTGCTGGGCCTCGGCCAGGCGGGACACGGCTTCGTAACCCGCCGCCGTCGGGCGGAACAGCTTGGCCCGCTTGTGCGCCGGGTTCGGCAGGTACTCGGCCAGGCCCTTCGCCACCAGCAGGTCGGCGATCCGCTGCACGCTCTGCCTGGTCAGGCTCATCTCCCGGGCGATGCCCGACACCGGCAGCGGTTGCCGCAGCACGGCACCCAGCACCTGCCACCACGCGGCCGTCAGCCCCACCGGTTTCGTCATCACCTCCGCCGCCTCCAGGAAGCCGCCGTAGAGCCGGAACGTGCGCATGATGACCTCGGTCAGCACGTCCCCCGCCTCGGTGCGCGGCTCGACCCCGCTCACGAGACGGCGGCCACGAGTTCGCCGAACCACGCCGGGTCACCCGTCCGGTACAGCCCGTACCACGCCTCCAGCACGGCCGGCTCGTACAGGTCCAGCTCCGCGAAGATCTCACGGGCGAACTCCAACGCCGACGCCGCACCGGCCGTGATCAGCCCGTCCGCCCGGACGGCCCGCTCACCGCCGAACCACGACGCGCCGGTGTAGCCGGGCACCGCCGACAGCTCCTCCACCGCGTTGCCGCCGTGCGCCCGCGTGTTCAGCAGGCCCTCCGCCGCCAGCCCCACCGTCGCACCGCAGATCGCCGCCACCGGAACGCCCGCGTCCAGCCACCGCCGCGCCGCCACCGCGAACGCAGCGTTCGCCCCGCTCGCCCACGTCCCCGCACCGGGCAGGACCAGCATCGCGCTGTCCGCCGGGTCCACGTCCGCCAGCACGGTGTCCGGCGTGATCCGCAGCCCGCCGATCGAGGTCACCGGGTCGGGCGTCGCGCCGACCGTGCGCACCCGGTACCGCCCCGGGTTCTTCTGGAACTGCGGGGTGTTGATCTGCGCCGTCGCGTACCCGAACTCCCAGTCGGCCAGCGCGTCGTACACAGCGAGGTGGACCGTCTCCGTCTTCATGACAGCACTCTGTCATTTTGACAGCACACTGTCAAGAAATCCGGGATCGTAGAGTGCCGCCCATGGCAGACGAGCTGGTCCACTACGAGGTGCGGCGTGGCATCGCGACGATCACGCTGGACTCCCCCCACAACCGCAACGCCCTGTCCGCACGGCTGCGCGCCGAGCTGACCGGTCACCTGGAGACCGCCGCGGCCGACGACGCCGTGCGCGTGATCGTGCTGACCCACACCGGACCGGTGTTCTGCTCCGGCATGGACCTCAAGGAAGCCGGCGGCGCGAGCGCCGACCAGCAGGGCGTCAACGAGTTCCCGGCGATCCTGGAACGGCTCTGGACCAGCCCGAAGCCGGTGGTGGCCCGGCTGGCCGGACCGGCCCGCGCGGGTGGCGTCGGCCTCGTCGCGGCGTGCGACGTCGCCATCGCCGTCGACACGGCCACGTTCGCGTTCAGCGAGGTGCGCATCGGCGTGGTGCCCGCGGTGATCTCGGTGACGGTGCTGCCGCGCCTGCTGCCCCGGGCCGCGCACGAGCTGTTCCTGACCGGCGAGACGTTCGCCGCACCCCGGGCCGTCGCCATCGGCCTGATCAACTCCGCCGTGCCCGCCGACGACCTCGACGCCGAGGTCACCCGCTACACCGACATGCTCGCCCTCGGCGCGCCGAACGCCCTGGCCGCCACCAAGCGCATGCTCCAGCAGCCCCGGTCGAGCGACCTGGGCGAGGTGTTCGCCGACATGCTGGCCCTGTCCGCACGGCACTTCGGCGGCCCCGAGGGCCAGGAGGGCATCGCCGCGTTCGTGGGCAAGCGCAAGCCCTCGTGGGTGCCGACGGACTGACCGGCCGGGGGCGGGGACGCCTCAGCCGGTGCGGTCGACGGTCAGCACGCGGTCGCCCAGCTCCGCGGTGCGCGCCGCCGCTTCCGCCACCACGGCCTCCACCTCGGCGTTCCCGCCCTCCCACACCAGCACGTGCTCCCCCTCGGGCAGCCACGACAGGTCGGTCAGGCAGTCGTACAGCGCGTCCAGGTTGCGCCCGGCCCAGGCGGGGAAGCTCAACGCGTCCGCGATGGCGTCGATGGCCGCGCGCTTCGAGTGCGCGCCCCGGCGCACCACGTGTCGGTAGGTCATTTCCTCACGTCCACGACGACGAACGACTCGTAGTGGTCGGCCGTGTAGTACACCTCGTCGGACGACCCCGTGACGAGTCTGCGCGCACCGCGGTCGTCACTGCCCGGTGTCGGCACGGTGTACTCCCGGTAGTAGTCCGCCGGCTTGGCGGGCAGCCGCTTCTCCCGGTTCTGGAACGCCACGCCGTCGTTGCGCGGGTGCGGGAACGGCCCGCCCCTGCCGATCAGCTCCCACGTCGCCCTGACCTGCTCGGGCAGGCTCGACAGCGGCTTCACCGGGAGCCCCGAGGCCGCGCCCGGCACCGAAACCGGCGCGGAAGCCGGGACCGAAGCCGAAGCCGAAGCCGGCACCGAAGCCGGGGCGGGGTCCGACGACGTGCCGCCGAAGTCCTTGGCGAAGTAGCCGACCACGACGAGCGCGATCAGGCCGAGCAGTGCGACGGAGAGCCGCCGGGCGGGAGTCACGGTCGCAGAGCCTACGAAGGCTCACCCGGCCCACCGTCCGGGGGCTGCGCGGCGACCGCGGCCGGCGGCACCTTCGGCACCGGGTTGAACCTGGTCGAGGCGTTGTCCACGACCCGGTCGATCAACCGGGCCAGCCCCAGCGACAACGGCAGCAGCACGCACATGAGCAGCCCGAACTGGAACGGGAACGCGAGCTGCGCCAGCCACAGCTCCACGCCGTCCCACCACTGCCCGAACGCGTCCACCACGCCGTCGAGCCTAGACGGGTGACGCGCTTCACCGCACACGGATCACTACGCATGGGTAAGTTGCCCGCATGTTCGCCGTCTACGCTGCCGAGCCGAGCCCGCAAGACCCGATCGCCGCGCTGCGCGTGGGCGAGCGACCGGAGCCCGAGGTGCCCGAGGGCTGGGTGAAGGTGGCCGTGCGGGCGGCCAGCCTGAACATGCACGACCTGTGGACGCTGCGGGGCGTCGGCATCAAGCCGGAGCAGTTCCCGATGATCCTGGGCTGCGACGGCGCGGGCGTGCTGGAGGACGGCACGGAGGTCGTGCTGCACTCCGTGATCGGCGACCCGGACTGGTCCGGCGACGAGACGCTGGACCCGCGCCGCACCCTGCTCACCGAGAAGCACCAGGGCACGTTCGCCGAGCACGTCGTCGTCCCGAGGCGCAACGTGCTGCCGAAGCCCGCGGGGCTGAGCTTCGCCGAGGCGGCGTGCATGGGCACGGCCTGGCTCACGGCGTACCGGATGCTGTTCGTCAACTCGGGCCTGCGGCCGGGGCAGACCATGCTGGTGCAGGGCGCGTCCGGTGGCGTGTCGACGGCGCTGGTGCAGCTGGGCCGTGCGGCGGGGTTCCGGGTGTGGGTGACCGGCCGCACGGAGGAGAAGCGCGCGTTGGCCGAGACCCTGGGCGCGCACCGGTCGTTCGAGTCGGGCGCGCGCCTGCCTGAACGGGTGGACGCCGTGTTCGAGACCGTCGGCAAGGCCACCTGGTCGCACTCGATGAAGGCGCTCAAGCCGGGTGGGACGCTCGTCATCTCCGGCGCGACCAGCGGTGACGCGTCGGCGGCCGAGCTGCCCCGGCTGTTCTTCCTGCAACTGCGGGTGGTCGGCTCGACCATGGGCACGCGCGAGGAGCTGGCGGACCTGCTCTCGTTCTGCGACCTGACGGGCGTGCGCCCGCAGATCGGCGCGGAACTGCCGTTCGAGCGGGTCGAGGAGGGCCTGCGGGCGATGCTCGACGGCGAGACCGCCGGCAAGATCGTCTTCACCCGGGAGTGAGCGGCAGCCCGTAGTTCAATCGTTCGACAGCACAAAAAGCGCTCACCCGAATGGTGTGATCGAACAAACCGGGTCACGATCGACCGGCGTACGGTTCGCCGCACACCACACCACCGAGGGAGCTGGGCGCATGACGGTGCAGGACGGGTTCGGCCGGGGCAGCGGGGTCTTCCGCCGCAAGCCGATCGAGCAGATCGGTGACGAGAGGACGGGGCTGACCCGCACGCTGGGGCTGTGGCAGCTCACCGCGATCGGCGTCGGCGGCATCATCGGCGCGGGCATCTTCTCGCTGGCGGGCGCCGTGGCGAACAAGACCGCCGGCCCCGCCGTGCTGATCTCGTTCCTCCTCGCGGGCATCGCCAGCGCCGCCGCCGCGTTCTCCTACGCGGAGTTCGCGGGCCTGATCCCCCGGGCCGGCTCGGCCTACACCTACGGCTACGCCGTGCTCGGCGAGATCGTCGGCTGGTTCATCGGCTGGGACCTGCTGCTGGAGTACACCGCGATCGTCGCCGTGGTGGCGATCGGCATCAGCGGCTACTTCAACGAGCTGCTGAACCTGCTCGGCGTCGACCTGCCGGTGTGGATGCTCGGCGCACCCGGCACCGAGGGCCCCGGCGTCGCGGCGGGCAGCTACAAGGTGAACCTGTTCGCCGTGCTGCTGTGCCTGCTGATCGCGTTCGTGCTGAACCTGGGCATGAAGAACGCGGCCCGCTTCGAGACGACCCTGGTGTACCTCAAGGTCGCGGTGGTGCTGCTGGTGATCGTGGTCGGCGCGTTCCACATCAACACCGCCAACTACGACCCGTTCTTCCCGTTCGGCCTCTCCGGCGCGTTCACCGGCGCGGCCACCGTGTTCTTCGCGGTGTTCGGCTACGACGCGATGAGCACCGCCGCCGAGGAGTCCAAGGACTCCCAGAAGCACATGCCGAAGGCGATCGTCTACTCGCTGGCCATCTCGATGGTGCTGTACGTGCTGGCGTGCCTCGTGCTCACCGGCATGGTCAACTACAAGGACGTGGACGCCGAGAGCGCGTTCGCCACGGCGTTCGCCGACATCGGCCTGCCCGCGCTGGGCATCATCATCTCGGTCGGCGCGGTGCTGGGCATCACGACGGTCCTCTTCACGTTCCTGATGGGCGCGGCGCGGGTCGGCTACTCCATGTCCCGCGACGGCCTGCTGCCCCGGTGGTTCGCCAAGACGCACCCGGTCAAGCACGTGCCCACGCGCACCACGTGGGTGCTCGGCGTCGCGTCCGCCGTCATCGCGGGCTTCCTGCCCATCGCCGCGGCCGCGGAGCTGACCAACATCGGCATCCTGCTGGCGTTCGTGGTGGTCTGCGTCGCGGTGATCGTGCTGCGGTACAAGCAGCCGAACCTGCCGCGCACGTTCAAGACGCCGGGCATGCCGGTCGTGCCGATCATCGGCGTGGTGTTCTCGCTGTGGCTGATCACGTTCCTGGCGCCGGAGACCTGGCTGCGCTTCGCGATCTGGTTCGTCCTCGGCCTGGTCGTCTACTTCGCCTACAGCCGGCGCAGGTCAGCCCTCAACCGCCCCGCCGAGGACTGAGCCGCACCACTGGTCGACCACGTCGGCGAGCACGGCCATCGGCAGCGGCCCGCCGCCCAGCACGAGGTCGTGGAACGCCCTGATGTCGAAGCGGTCGCCCAACCGCCGCTCCGCCTCACCGCGCAGGCGCTGGATCTCCAGCCGCCCCACCATGTAGGACAGCGCCTGCGCGGGGTTCTCGGTGTACCGGTCCACCTCGGAGAAGACGTCCACGTCGGGCAGCACGGCGTTGGCGCGCAGGTAGTCCACGGCCTGCTGCCGGGTCCAGCGCATCGCGTGCAGCCCCGTGTCCACGACGAGCCGGGCGGCGCGCAGCGAGTCGCGCGACAGCATGCCCAGCCGTGCCACGTCGTCGCTGTAGAGGCCCATCTCGTCGGCCAGCCGCTCGGCGTAGAGCGCCCAGCCCTCCAGGTACGCCTCGACGGACGCGAACCGGCGCAGCAGCGGCAGGTCCGGCAGCTGCTGGGCGAGCGCGATCTGGAAGTGGTGGCCGGGCACGCCCTCGTGGAACGCGGTGGACTCGGCGCTGAACCGCTCGCGCTGCTCGGCCCGGTGGGTGTTGACGAAGTACGTGCCGGGGCGGGAGCCGTCCATCGCCGGGTCCACGTAGTAGGCCGACGGCGCGTTCGGCGCCTCCGCGCCGGGCACCGCGGCCACCGCGCACCGCCCTCGCGGCACCGCGCCGAACCAGTCCCCCGCCGCCTCCTCCGCCCGGGCGACGGTCTTCGTCGCCAGCGCCACCATGTCGTCCGGGCCGCCCCACCGCAGCCGCGGGTCGGCGAGCAGGCGGGCGCGCACGTCCGCGGCCGTCGTCTGGCCGAACACCCGGCCGCCGACCTCCTCGTACTCGCGGTCCAGCTCCTCGACCAGGCACAGCCCGATCCGGTGCAGCTCCTCGGGCGTGTGGTCGGTCGTGGTGTACGTACGCACCAGGTCGGCGTAGACCAGGTCGCCGTCGGGCAGCCAGCACAGGCCCGGCCGGTCCTCGCCCCGGCCGCGGTCGAGCACCTCGGCGCGCAGGAAGTCCCGGTAGCGCGCGACGGCGGGGCGCACGGCCCCGTCCAGCACCCGTGCGCACCCGTCGGCGAACCGCGTGCCGCTCACGGGCGCGGCGAGCGGGTCGTCCTCCTCGGCCAGGTAGCGGTCGAGGCGGTGGATCGCGGCCCGCACCAGGTGCTCCAGCGGACGGCGGGTGGACTCGCGCTGCCGCCGGGTCAGCGCTTCCAGGTAGGCGGGCAGGGACGACAGCCGGGTCAGGTACGCCTGCGCCGCCCGGTCGTCGGTCGGGCGGATCAGCGGCAGCGTGCCCAGCAGCACGGCCAGCGGCGCGCTGATCCCCTCGGCGTGGGTGTGCTCGACCAGGTGCGAGTCGAGGCGGTGCACCAGGCTCCACGCCTGCTGCGCGACGACCGCGCGAGTCACCGGGTCGTCGTCCTCGGCACGTGTCCGGCGTGCGATGTCCTCGGCACGGGCGCGCAGCACGCGTCCGCCCTCGACGCTCGGGTCGGGCAGCCGGTCGTCCCAGCCCGGGACGCCGAGCAGCGTCGCCATGACGGGATCGGCGTCCAGGACCAGGGTCAGCATCTCGTCGGCGAGCTCGCGCGCGGTGGCCACGCCGACATTCTGTGGTGCTAGGCGGGGGAAAATCGCGTGATCGCCGAGGAAAGGGCCTCGCGCGCCTCGGCGACCAACCGGGCCACCACCTCGGCGGCCGGGGCCGGTCGGACCAGCGGGTAGGTCTGCCCGGCCCACAACGACATCAGCTCGGGGTCGCCGGAGGCCCGCACCGGCCGGGTCAGGTGGTGCACCTCCGGGTAGGCGGCGGGCGCCCGGTCCTGGTTCTCCTCCAGGAACCGGTTCACCAGGCCGCGTGCCGGGCGTCCGCTGAACGCCCTGGTCAACGCCGTGCGGCGGGTTCCTTCGGCGAGGGCCTGGCGGTGGGCCGCCGACGTGCCCGCCTCGGGGGTGGCCAGGAACGCGGTGCCCAGCTGCGCGGCGACCGCGCCGGCCGTGACGACGGCGGCAACGTCCGCGCCGTGCACCAGCCCGCCCGTGGCGATCAGCGGCAGGTCGACCTCGGCGCGCACCAGCCGCAGCGCCGCCAGCACGCCGAACAGGTCGCCGCCGCCGGGCGAGACGCCGTCGTCGACGAACGTGCCGCGGTGGCCGCCTGCGTCGCTGCCCTGCACGCACAGCGCGTCCGCGCCCACCTGGGCGGCCTGCGCGGCCTCGCGCGGTGTGGTGACCGTGACGACGACCGTGGAGCCGGCCGCGTGCAGCCGGTGCACGTCCTCGACCCGGGGCAGGCCGAACGTGAACGACACCACCGGCACGCGCAGCGCCATCACGAGTTCGAGCTTGGCGGCGTAGGAGTCGTCGTCCCACCGCGGTTCGCCCGGTTCGGTCGGCGATTGCGCCCTGACGCGGTCGCGGTAGCCGGACAGGTCGGCGGTGGAACGGGGGCCTGGGACGAACAGGTTCACCCCGAACGGCCGGTCGGTCAGCGCGGTGGTCGCGGCGACCTGCTCGGCGACCGCCTCGACCGACAGGTAGCCGGCGGCCAGGAAGCCGAGGCCGCCCGCGCGGCCCACCTCGGCCACGAGCGCGGGCGTGGACGCCCCGCCGGCCATCGGCGCGGCGATGACGGGCACTTCCAGTCGGTCCAGCATGGCCCGACCCTAACCCCCGGCACCACCGCGGTCACGTAACGGCAGGTCCGGGGGGTCCACCGGCGAAACGCCGCTTCCCGAGCGTTGAACTCGGGGGTCCTGGGCGTAGGACTCACGGGAGCTGGACGTAGGACTCACGCGACGTGGGTGCGGGACTCCCGCGGGAGTCCCGCACCCACGTGCGGTCGGGTCAGGGCAGCGTGTCCAGGTGCGGCGCCACCGTGTTGGCGAACTGCCAGTTGTTGGCCGCGTCCCAGTTGATCGACCACGTCATCGCGCCGCGGATGCCGGGCCAGGTCTGCGAGGGCTTGAACGAACCGCAGTTCGTGCCCTTGGCCAGGCAGCTCAGCGCCGCGTTGACGTTGGCAGGCGACTGGTAGCCGCCGCCCGCGCCCGACGGCGAGGCGGGCAGGCCCAGGCCGACCTGGTCGGGGCGCAGGCCGTTCTGCAGCTGGATGCAGGCCAGGGCGACGAGGAAGTCGACCGTGCCCTGGGAGTAGACCTTCTGGTCGCAGCCCAGCATCGAGCCGGAGTTGTAGAACTGCATGTTGACCACCGTGAGGATGTCCTTCACGGCCAGCGCCAGCTTGAAGTACTCCTGGCCGGTCGACTGCATGTCGATGGTCTGCGGCGCCATCGTGAGCACCTTGCCGCCGGCCGCGTTGATCGCCCGCAGCGCCTGCGCCATGTAGGTCGAGTTGACGCCGTTCTCCAGGTCGATGTCCACGCCGTCGAACCCGTAGTTCGTGATCAGCGTCTTCACGCTGTTGGCGAAGTTGGTCGCCGCCGTGGAGTTGCCGACGCTGATCGTGCCCTTCTCACCGCCGACCGAGATGATCACCTTCTGGCCCCGGGACTGCAGCGTGCGCACGTCGGCCTTGAACTGGGCGTCGGTGTAGCCGCCGAGCTTGCTCGACAGCGTGGGGTCGAGGGTGAACGAGACCGCGCCCGGGGTGGTGGTGGCGTCGGCGAACGCGACGGCCACGATGTCGTAGGTGGTCGGCACGTCGGCGAGCTTGAGCACGCGGGAGCCGTTGTCGAAGTTGTGCCAGTAGCCGGTCAGCACGTGCTTGGGCAGGCCGGGGTTCGGCGGGTTGCTCGTCGTCGTCGTGGTGGTGCTCGTCGTCGTGGTGGTCGTGGTCGTCGTGGTGGTGCTCGTCGACGACGTCGTCGACGACGTGGTGGTCGTGCTCGTCGGCGGGGTGCCGGGGCCGTCCAGGCTCACGTCGTCGGCGTAGAACGTCGGCTGGCCGTACCAGCCGTGCAGGTAGATCGTGACGCTGCTGCTCGCGCCGGTGGTGAAGTCCAGCGAGAGCTGGCTGAAGCCGGTCGAGCCCGGCGTCCACGTGCTCTTGTCGCCGCTGCCGGTCCCCGTCACGCCGAGGTACACGTAGCTGCCCTGCACCCACGCCGACAGCTTGTAGGCGGTGTTGGGCTGCACGGTGATCGTCTGGGAGCACCGCGCGTTGTCCTGACCGGACGGGGTGGCGGCCAGCGCCTGCGTGCCGCTGCGCTTCGTCGTGGTGACCGCCGTCGCACCCGCGGCGCACGTCCACCCGCTCGTGCCGCTCTCGAAGCCGGGGTTGGCGACCAGGTTGGCGGCCGACGCGCTGCCCACGACCACCAGGGTCAGGCCCGCGATGGCCAGCAGACCCGCCAGCACCGCGCCCAGAGCGCGTCTCGTCCTCGGAACCACGTCCACCTCCACGTTCTCGTCGGCGGCCAAAGCCCAGCACAGGTGACGCGGGCCACTCGAAAAATGGACTAGACCACTGCGCTTTGTCAAGGTGTGAACAATGATCCGGTGACGTTCACGGTTGATGACGCGATCCGGATCGCGCGGGCCGCCCACGACGGGCAGGTCGACAAGTCCGGTCAGCCCTACATCGGCCACCCGCTGCGCGTGATGGGACGGGTGTCCGGCGAGCACGCGCGCATGGCGGCCGTGCTGCACGACGTGGTCGAGGACACTTCCGTCACGGCGGACGACCTGCTCGCGGCCGGGTGCCCGCCGCCGGTCGTGGCCACCGTGCTGGCGCTGAGCCACCGCGACGGCGAGTCGCAGGAGGACTACCTGGCCCGCGTGCTGGCCGACCCGGTCGCCGTGGTCGTGAAGCGGGCCGACATCGCCGACAACACCTCGCCGCCGCGGCTCGCCGCGCTCGACCCGGCCACCCGGGAGCGACTGCGGGCGAAGTACTCGAAAGCCCTCGACGTCCTGGGCCGGTGACGCCCGCTTCGCCCCGTCGTCACGTGCCCGTGACAGTTGCGGTGGAGATCACGCCAAAACCGGCCCCACAAGGCCCTGACGTGCGGCATCATGGTAGGTGAACCGATACAGAAGAACGACCGAAAGGCGACATGACCAACGTTCTCGAGACCGTTCGCACGTACTTCGCCACCCGGCGGCAGATCCGCAAGCGCGAAGCGGAACTGAACCGCGAGTTGGCCGCCTACGACACCCCGAGCGCCCGGATGGACATGGAAGCCATCCTGGCCCGACACTCGAGCCACGAGGCGCGTGAGATCGAAGCGATCCTCCGCCGCCACGCGCTCAACGGCATGCTCCGCAACCACAGCTGAGCCGCCGATCCCCTTCGAGGGCCTTCAGGACAGGGGCGTCCTGAGGGCCCTTCCGTCATTCCAAGGGCCGGTCGCGCAAGGTGCCGAGCAGCTCGACCGGGACCACCCGGACCGGGAACGGCAGCACGGCGTCGAACTGGTCCTCCCCCTTCACCTCGGCCACCTGCTCGTAGCGGCCCGCGGCGTCCAGCTCGAACGCGATCAGCTTCGGCTCCCGGGGGTCGATCACCCAGTACGCGGGCACCCCCAGGCGCTCGTAGGCCGCCTTCTTGCTGTTGAAGTCGTTCAGCGCCGTGCTCGGCGAGAGCACTTCCACCGCCAGCAGCGGCGCGACGGGCAGCAGCTTCTCGGTCACGTCCTCCAGGCGGGTCACGAGGAGGTCGGGCTGCAGCTCGTTCGTCGCGGACGTCCGCACCGCGAACGGCGCGGGGAACACGAGCAGGTCATCCGGGCAGGCCTGCTCCATGACCACGACCAGCCTCGCGACCACCCTCTGGTGGCGCGCGCCGGGCGCCGGGCCCACGAGCAGCGTCCCGTCGATGAGTTCGTACCGCCGGCCGTCATCGGGCATCCCCTCCAGGTCTTCGACCGTGTAGGGACGTCCGCCGTGGTCATGCGCCATGACGGTCATGGTTCCCTCCTCCCGGTTGGTGCGCCAACCACGGCAGGGGGAACCGGCGAAGACGGGCTCCGCGCCGACCGGGTCACCCGAAGATGTGCCGGTCGGCCCGGAGTTGGCCGGTGGTCCTACTTCTTGCCCTTGTCCTTGCCGCCGGAGTCGTCGGTGGACAGCGCGGCGACGAAGGCCTCCTGGGGCACCTCGACCCGGCCGACCATCTTCATCCGCTTCTTGCCCTCCTTCTGCTTCTCCAGCAGCTTGCGCTTGCGGGTGATGTCACCGCCGTAGCACTTGGCCAGCACGTCCTTGCGGATCGCGCGGATGGTCTCGCGGGCGATCACGCGCGCGCCGACGGCCGCCTGGATGGGCACCTCGAACTGCTGCCGCGGGATCAGCTCGCGCAGCTTGCTGGCCATCTTCGTGCCGTACCCGTAGGCGTGGTCCTTGTGGACGATCGCGCTGAACGCGTCCACCGGCTCGCCCTGCAGCAGGATGTCGACCTTGACCAGGTCCGCGTCCTGCTCGCCCGCCTCCTCGTAGTCCAGCGAGGCGTAGCCGCGGGTGCGGGACTTCAGCGAGTCGAAGAAGTCGAAGATGATCTCGCCGAGCGGCATGGTGTAGCGCAGCTCGACGCGGTCCTCGGACAGGTAGTCCATGCCGGCGAGCTGGCCGCGCTTGGACTGGCACAGCTCCATGATCGCGCCGATGTAGTCGCTGGGCGCGATGATGGTGCACTTGGTGACCGGCTCGTAGACCTCGGCGCGCTTGCCGTCCGGCCAGTCCGACGGGTTGGTCACGACGTGCTCGGTGCCGTCGTCCATCACCACGCGGTAGACGACGTTCGGCGCGGTGGAGATCAGGTCCAGGTTGAACTCGCGCTCCAGCCGGTCGCGGGTGATCTCCAGGTGCAGCAGGCCGAGGAAGCCGCACCGGAAGCCGAACCCGAGTGCGGCCGACGTCTCCGGCTCGAACGTCAGCGCGGCGTCGTTGAGCTGCAGCTTCTCCAGCGCCTCGCGCAGGATCGGGTAGTCCGAGCCGTCGACCGGGTACAGCCCGGAGTAGACCATGGGCTTGGGCTCGCGGTACCCGGCCAGCGGCTCGGTCGCGCCCTTCTTGTCCCACGTCACGGTGTCGCCGACCTTCGACTGGCGCACGTCCTTCACGCCGGTGATGAGGTAGCCGACCTCGCCGACGCCCAGGCCGCGGCTCGGCTTGGGCTCGGGCGAGATGATGCCGACTTCCAGCAGCTCGTGCGTCGCGCCGGTGGACATCATCTTGATCCGCTCGCGCGGGGTGATCTTGCCGTCGACCACGCGGATGTAGGTCACCACGCCGCGGTAGGTGTCGTACACCGAGTCGAAGATCATCGCGCGGGGCGGTGCGTCGGCGTCGCCGACCGGGGCGGGCACCCGCCGCACGACCTCGTCCAGCAGGTCGCCGACGCCCAGGCCGGTCTTGGCCGAGACGCGCAGCACCTCCTCCGGCTCGCACCCGACGATGTGCGCCAGCTCCTTGGCGTACTTGTCCGGGTCCGCCGCGGGCAGGTCGATCTTGTTCAGCACCGGGATGATGGTGAGGTCGTTCTCCATCGCCAGGTACAGGTTCGCCAGCGTCTGCGCCTCGATGCCCTGGGCCGCGTCGACCAGCAGCACGGTCCCCTCGCACGCCTCCAGGGCGCGGGAGACCTCGTAGGTGAAGTCGACGTGACCGGGCGTGTCGATCATGTGCAGCACGTGGTCCCGGCCCTCGACCTGCCAGGGCAGCCGCACGTTCTGCGCCTTGATCGTGATGCCGCGTTCCCGCTCGATGTCCATGCGGTCGAGGTACTGCGCGCGCATGGCTCGCTCCTCGACCACGCCGGTGAGCTGCAGCATGCGGTCGGCCAGGGTCGACTTGCCGTGGTCGATGTGCGCGATGATGCAGAAGTTCCGGATCAGCTCCGGAGGCGTGAACGTCTGGTCGGCGAACGTGGTCACTCAGGTTCCTCGCACACGAAGGACGGGGGGCCTACACGAACTGGAGCGAACTGGACAAGGCCGGGGGCCCGGTTCAACCAGACAAGCATCTCATGTCGGGCCGCCGTGGCGTCCCGCACCGGCGTGACCGAGGCCATAAGCTGCCCGCCGTGCGTGCGAACGGTGAAGACGCCCGCCCGGCCAAGGGCGCGGTGCGCGAGGTCCACACGGCCGCGGTGGCGGCCACCCTGGAGTACTCACCCGACCTGGACGGCCTGGCCGACCCGGGCGAGGTGGTGTGGGCGTGGGTCCCCTACGAGGAGGACCCGAGCCGGGGCAAGGACCGGCCGCTGCTGGTCGTCGGCCGCCACGGGCGGGCGCTGCTCGGCCTGATGCTGACCAGCAGGACGCCCGACCCGCACGAGGCCGACGACTGCCTCGACCTGGGCCCGGGCCGCTGGGACCGGGACGGCCGGAACTCCTACGTGCGGCTCGACCGGGTGTTCGAGCTGGACGAGGACGACCTCCGCCGGGAGGGCTCGGTGCTGGAGCCGGAGCGGTTCGCGCTGGTCGAGGCCGCGCTGCGGCGGCTCGGCTGGCGCTGAGGCCCGCGGACCGGGGAGGTCCCGGACGCGTCTCGGGGCGATCCCCGATGCCGCCGGGCCGCGTGCCGACGACGCTGGGGGCATGGCGAACAACCTGATGAAGGCGCTGGACGCGGCGTTCGGGCACCCGCGCGGCAAGGTCGGCGAGCTGGGCGGCCGGGTCATGGCCGTGCTGAACGCCAAGGTGGAGGAGGACGCCGTCGAGGCGGCCGCGCCGACGCCGGAGGAGGTCGTGCTGGTGCTCGGCCCCGGTCCGGGCGTGGGTCTCAAGCTCGCCGGCGAGCGCGCGCTCAAGGCCATCGGCGTGGACCCGTCGCAGGTCATGCTGGACGAGGCCCGCACGCGGTGCGCGGAGCTGATCGTGGCCGGCCGCGTCGAGCTGCGCGAGGGCGCGGCCACGCGGACCGGTCAGCCCGAGGGCTCGGTGGACGTCGTGGTCTCGGTGAACAACCTCCCGCTGTGGGGCAACCGGCCGGCCGCGTTCCACGAGCTGTTCCGGGTGCTGCGGCCCGGCGGCAGGCTGGTCGTCTCGGTGAACCGGCGGTCGCTGGACACCTCCGAGTACGACCTGATCCGGGAGGCCGAGGCGGCCGGGTTCACCGGGGTGCGCACGTCCCTGCACCAGTACGGCGGCGTGGTCGGGCCCGCGGTGCGGCTACTGGCGGACGTCCCGGCGTAGCGGGTGGTCGGCGGGGACCTCCACGAGCGCGATCAGCCTGCCGTCCGGGTCGGCGACCCACATCTCGTCCAGGCCCCACGCCTCCCGCCGGACGGGCCGCACGACGTGGGCGGCGAGCTCCTCGGCGGCCCGCCGCAGGTCGCGCACCTGCAACCACAGCCGCGTGGCGCCGGTCGGGTCCTCGGCGGCGGAGCCGGAGACCTCCAGGAACCCCTGGCCGAGGAAGAACACCGTGCCGCCGGGGAACTCCCGGTGGACCGCCAGGCCCAGCACGTCGCGGTAGAACGCCCGGGCGCGCTCCGGGTCTCGGGAGCGGACGAGGACGCGGCTGCTCAGGATCTCCACGACGTCCAGGCGATCACACGCGCAGCGCGAGCGCCATTCGCACGTGGTCGCCCTCGCGGTCGACCTCGCGCCAGCCGTGGTCGGCGTAGAAGCGCCGGGCGCGGTGGTTCTCGGCGAACACGTCGAGGGTCGCCGTCCGCACGCCGAGGTCGCGCAGCTCGGCCATCGCCGCCTCGTGCAGCGCGTGGCCGACACCCCGGCCCCAGCAGCGCGGGTCCACCTGGAGCTGCAGGAGCGCGCCGCCGGACGTGACCAGGGCGAACCCGGCGAACGCGTGGTCCAGCTCGGCGCACAGCCACACCCGGTCGGGCTTGTCGAAGGCGTAGCCGGTGGCCCGCGCGGACCGCTCCCACTCGGCCAGCTCGGCCTCGGGCACGTGGCCCTCGTAGTAGCTGCGCCGGGCCTTGACGTAGACGTCGACCAGCGGCCACCTGTCCTCCGCCCGCGGCGGGCGCACGGTGATCGTCCCCATGGTGTCAAGGACGCGGCGCCGCCGGGGAGGTTGTCCGCACCTCGTGCCGCGGCGCGTCCGGCGCGAGGAACGCCAGCAGCCGGGCGGCTTCCCGTTCCACCTCGTCGGGGTCGGGCAGCCGGTGGAACGGCCGCAGTTCCAGCGTGGCCACGCCCTTGCCGCGGTGCAGCCTCCAGTCGCCCGCCGTGACGCCGTCGACCAGGAAGAACTGCGGCACGGGGCCGTGCGGGTCGTAGTTCTGCGCCCGCACGTCGCCGGTGACCACCCGGCGGCGGTCGGCGTGCGAGAGCAGCAGGTTGTCGTAGTCGTAGAGGAACCGCGGCGGCGCGGGCACGTCCTCGTCCGGCCGGGGCGCGTCGGGCAGGTCGAACAGCTCCTGGCCGTCCTCGTCGCGCAACCGCAGCAGCGGCAGCCGCTCGACCACCTCGCGCAGCCTCGTGAGGCCGGACCAGGTCTGCACGTCCTTCACCGTCGCCGGTCCGAAGGCGGCGAGGTAGCGCAGCACCAGGTCGGCCAGGCGCGGCTCGTCCGCCGCGGGCGCGCCCAGCCAGGCTTCCGGGGTGGTGTGCGCGACCGGACCGCTGCGGCCCCACACCCCGCGTGGCGGGACCTGCACCAGCGGCACCAGGCACCGGACCACGTGGGCGAGGGACCCGGGCGCGTGCCCGGGCCACCGCTCGTGCAGCAGCGCGCCCACCTCCTTCTGGGTGCGGGGCTTCTCGGCCAGCAGCGCCCGTGCGGCGGCGACCACGGCCCCCACGTCCAGCTCGCGCCCGTCCCGGCCGCGCGTGTGGTCGCGGGTGAGCCCGCGGTCGAGCACGGGTTGGACCGCCGGGCGCAGGGCGAGCGCGTCCCGGGCGGTGACCAGGTGGATCGTCGACCGCATCACGGCCATGCGCACCAGTTCGCGGTTCAGGAGGAGGTCCGCCGCCCGGCCGGGGGTGAAGTCGGCGACGCGCGACCACAGGCCCGTGTACCAGGTGTGCGGCGTCTGGGCCTGCAACCCGACCAGGTGGGCGACGACCTCGGGCACCGCCGCCGCGGTCCGGTCGAGCAGGAACTGGCGGGCCAGGGTGGCGCGGCCGAGGGCGCGGCGGCTCAGAACCGGGGTCATGACGCCCACCGTAGGAGCCATCGCGGTCACCCCCGGTCCTCGATGTGGGGCGGCTTGCCCGCGCCCGCGAAAAAGTGATATCACTTTGCTAAGCGAGGGATATGAACGACGAGGGGTGCGAGATGGACGTGGCGACGGACGTGGCGGTGCGGATGCCGGCTCCGGTGGTCCGGGAGCGGGGGGCGAGATCGGTCTCCGGGTGGGGCGTGCTGGCCGCCGTGGTGGTCGGCGCGCTGCTGGGGGCGGCCGTCCTGGCCCTCGGCTCGATCCCCGGCGACGACGGGCCGAGCGTGCCCGGGATCGTGGGCGGCGCCCTGCTGCTCGCGGCCTCGATCACCGTCAGCGCCGGGCTGTTCACCGTCGCGCCGGGCGAGTCGCGGGTGCTCCAGTTCGCCGGCCGCTACACCGGCACCGTCCGCGAGGACGGCCTGCGCTGGGCCAACCCGTTCACCACGAAGGTGAAGGTGTCGACCCGGATCCGCAACCACGAGACCGCGACGCTGAAGGTCAACGACGCCGACGGCAACCCGATCGAGATCGCCGCCGTGGTGGTCTGGCAGGTCGAGGACACCGCGCGGGCGAAGTTCGAGGTCGACGACTTCGTGCGGTTCGTCGGCATCCAGACCGAGACCGCGGTGCGGCACATCGCCACCAGCTACCCCTACGACAACCACGACGGGACGGGCCTGTCGCTGCGGGAGAACGCCGACGAGATCACCGAGACGCTGTCGGTGGAGATCGCGGCCCGGGTGCAGGCGGCCGGCGTGAAGGTGATCGAATCCCGCCTCACGCACCTGGCCTACGCTCCGGAGATCGCGCAGGCGATGTTGCAGCGCCAGCAGGCGGGCGCGGTGGTCGCGGCGCGGTCGCGGATCGTGGAGGGCGCGGTCGGCATGGTGCAGCTCGCGCTGGACCGGCTCGCCGAGGAGGACGTGGTGGAACTGGACGAGGAGCGCAAGGCGGCGATGGTGTCCAACCTGCTGGTCGTGCTCTGCGGCGACCGATCCACCCAGCCCGTGGTCAACGCCGGGTCGCTGTACACCTGAGGTGGGCGAGCGCAAGAGCGTCCTGCTGCGCCTCGACCCGGCGGTGCACGACGCGCTGACGAGGTGGGCGAACGACGAGCTGCGCAGCACCAACGCGCAGATCGAGTTCCTGCTGCGCCGCGCGCTCGCCGAGGCGGGCAGGCTGCCCAACGGCGCCGCCGCCCCGCCCAGGCGGGGCCGCCCCCGCAAGACCGACGGGCAGGACCGGGACCAGTAGTCCGACGCCGTCGGCGCGACCACCGCGCCGGCGGCGTTCGCCGTGATCGACTCGCGGAGGCCGCCGACCGGTGCGACGGTGGGCCGGGTGAGCGAGAGGGACTCCCCGTACGCGCCGGGCACGCCCGCGTGGGTCGACATGATGACCACCGACCGCGCCGCCACCGCGGAGTTCTACGGCGGCCTGTTCGGCTGGGACTTCGAGGTCGGCGGCCCGGAGACCGGACACTACACGATGGCCCTGGTGCGCGGGCGGCCCGTGGCGGGGTTCGGCGAGATGCCGTCGGACGCGATGTTCCCCGTGGTGTGGACGACCTTCCTCGCCACCGACGACCTGGACGAGTCGCTGGAGGCGCTCAACGCCAACGGCGGCAAGGTGCTCGTGCCGGAGTTCGACACCGGCGGGCCGGGGCGCGGTGCGATCGCGGTCGACCCGTGCGGCGCGGCGTTCGGGTTGTGGGAGGCCGGCACGCACATCGGCGCGTACGTGGTGAACGAGCCCGGCGCGGTGGTGTGGAACGAGCTGGCGACCCGGGACCCGTTCGGCGCGGCCGAGTTCTACCGGCAGGTGTTCGGCGTGGGGCTCGACCCGTTGCCCGACTTCCCGTACACGCAGCTGCGGGTCGACGGCCGGGCGGTGGCGGGCGTGTTCGGGATGTCCAACGACATCCCGGCCGAGATCCCGCCGCACTGGATGACCTACTTCGCGGTCGCCGACGCCGACGCGGCGGCCAGGAGGGTGGTCGAGCTGGGCGGCGTCACGGTCGGCGACGTGGTCGAGTCGCGGTTCGGCCGGTTCACCACGGTCGGCGACCCGATGGGCGCGACGTTCCGGGTCATCCAACCGCCGCCTTCCACCCCAGACTGACCACCAGCGCCACCACGACGGTGAGGAACACCCGGCGCACGAACGCCGACCCGCGCCGGACCGCCAGCCGCGCGCCGAACACCGCGCCGGCCACGTTGCACAGCGCGAGCACCACGCCCAAGCCCCACAACACCTTGCCCGCCGGGACGAAGTACAGCAGGGCACCCAGGTTCGTGGCCACGTTCACGACCTTGGCCGTGGCCGAGGCGCGCAGGAACGCGAACCCGACCAGGCCCACGAGCAGGAACACGAGGAATGCGCCCGTACCGGGTCCGGCCAGGCCGTCGTAGAAGCCGATCACCGCCCCGCCCACGGCCATCACGCCGATCTGCGCGAAGCGCGGGAACCTCGGCTCCTCGGCCACGCCCAGCTCCGGCTTGCGCCACGTGTAGAGGCCGACGCCGACGAGCGCGACGAGCACCACGCCGTTCAGCACCCCGGGCGGCAGCGCGCCCGCGAACGCCGCGCCGCCCACGGCCCCGGCGAACGCCGCCACCGCCATCGGCACCGCCGACGTCCAGTCGACCGGGGTCTGGCGGGCGTAGGTGCGCACCGCGGCCGCCGTGCCGACCACGGCGGCGACCTTGTTGGTGGCCAGCGCGTACAGCGGCTGGCCACCGGGGGCGATGAGCAGCAGCGCGGGCAGCTGCACGAGCCCGCCGCCCCCCACCACCGCGTCGACCGCGCCCGCGAGGGCGGCGGCCAGGCAGAGGAACAGCAGGGCGGCGAGAGAGATCTGGCCGAAGCCGGGCCAGTCGAGGGCGGCGGTCACCCGTCCAGCGTAATAGGACGCTTGTACCGATTTTGAGCAGGACGTTCTCCGCCGCAGGTCCGCGATGTGGGAACGCTCCCAAATAGCCCGTTCAGCCCTGTTGTGCGCCAGATCACGCGGGAAGGGTGATCCCCGGCGTTCCCGATCCACGCAGGAGGTTCTCGGTGTTGAGATCCCGCAAGCGGACCGCGGTGGCGGCGCTGGTCGCGGTGGCCCTCTTGGTCACCGGCGCGCAGGCGAGCGGCATCATCGAGCCGTCCGGACAGGACTACCAGGACGCGCGGGCGCCGGTCGACCGCCGGGTCGACAGCCTCCTCAGGCGGATGACCCTGGAGGAGAAGGTCGGCCAGATGACCCAGATCCGGCTGGGCAAGCTGCGCGGCAACTGCGAGTGGAACCCCGGTCCGCTGCGCGAGGACTGCATGAAGGCCGTGCTGGAGGACGCGAAGGTCGGCTCCATCCTGTCCGGCGGCGGGGACGCGCCGAACCCGAACACGCCCCGCGCGTGGGCGGAGATGACCAACGCCGTCCAGAAGTACGCGCTGGACCACAGCAGGCTGCGCATCCCGCTGATCTACGGCGCGGACGGCGTGCACGGCCACTCGAACGTGCTCAGCGCCACCATGTTCCCCCACCAGATCGGCCTGGGCGCCACGTGGGACCCGCAGCTGCTGGAGCAGCTCGGCGCGTCCACCGGCCGGGCCATGCGCGCCACCGGCGTGTTCTGGAACTTCGCGCCGGTGTCCGACATCGCCCGCGACACCCGCTGGGGCCGCTACTACGAGACCTACGGCGAGGACCCGGTGCTGGCCGGCACGCTGGCGGCGGCGAACGTGCGGGGGCAGCAGTCCGAGCCGACCGACGGCACTGCCCGGCTCACCGCGACGGCCAAGCACTTCGCGGGCTACTCCGAGCCGTTCAACGGCCACGACCGGGCGCCCGCGCAACTGCCCGTCCGGTACCTCCAGGACACCGTGCTGCCCGCGTTCCAGCCGCAGTTCGACGCGGGCGTCGGCACCGTGATGATCAATTCGGGCGCGGTGAACGGCGTGCCCGCGCACGCGTCCAAGTACCTGCTGACCACCCAGTTGCGCGACCGGATGGGGTTCCGGGGCGTGGCGGTCACCGACTGGGAGGACATCCGGTTCCTGGTCGACCGCTACCACGTGGCGGCCGACTACGAGGAGGCCATCGCGATGGCCGTCAACGCGGGCGTGGACATGGCGATGGAGCCCTCCGACGCGGCCGGGTTCACCGCGGGGCTGCTCGCGGGCGTGCGCGGCGGCGCGATCCCCGGCAAGCGGATCGACGAGGCCGTGCGGCGTATCCTGAAGCTCAAGTTCGGCCTCGGGCTGTTCGAGAAGCCGTTCGTGGACGTCGAGAAGGCCGACGCGATCGTCAACGGCGCGGACCGGGCGCTGGCCCGCCGGGCGGCGGCGGAGAGCGCCGTGCTGCTGCGCAACGACGGCGTGCTGCCACTGTCGACCGGCGCGCGCAAGCTCGTGGTGACCGGTGACGCGGCCGACTCCGTGGCCCGCCAGCTGGGCGGCTGGTCGGTCGGCTGGCAAGGCGTGCCCGCCGGGTCGCCGCCGCCGCAGGCGGTGACCGTGCTCCAGGGCATCAAGGCCGCCGCGCCGTCCGCGAACGTGGTGGGCGCTCCGACCCAGGCGGACGCCGTGGCTCAGGCCGCCGACGCCGACGCCGTGGTGGTCGTGCTCGGCGAGGACCCCGGCGCGGAGGGCGAGGCGGACACCGAGGAGCCCGCGCTGACGGCCGAGCAGCAGGGCCTGGTGGCCGCGGTGCGCGCGACGGGCAAGCCGGTCGTGGTGGTGCTGCTGACCGGCCGGCCGCAGGTGCTCGGCGCGGTGGCGGACGCCCCGGCGCTGGTCGCGGGCTGGCTGCCGGGCTCGGAGGGCGGCGGCGCGATCGCCGACGTGCTGTTCGGCGAGGTGAACCCGAGCGGGAAGCTGCCGGTGTCGTGGCCCAAGTCGGTCGGCGACCAGCCGTTCTCCTACGACCAGCTGCGCGGGGCGAACACGGTGGCGGGCTCGGGGTACGACCCGGCGTTCGCGTTCGGGCACGGCCTGTCGTACACGACGTTCACCACGTCCGCGCCGACGGTGAAGTCCGCGGAGGTGCGGCGGGAGGACCGGGTGACCGTGTCGGTGACCGTGGCCAACACCGGTTCGCGGGACGGCGCGCTGGTCGTGCCCGTGTACGTGCACCAGCCGGTGAGCAAGGTGCTCACACCGGACAAGCGCCTGGTCGGCTTCACCCGCGTGGCGTTGAAGGCGGGCGAGTCGCGGGCGGTCGAGGTGGCGTTCGACGTGCGGCGGCTCGCCGTGACGCCGGGTGACGTCGACGGCACGGACAAGCCGGAGGTCGCCAAGGGCGGTTACGAGGTCGTGGTCGGCGACGGGAGGGCTCGATTCACGGTGCGGTGAGCTGCCCTGATATCCTTCTCCGCCGTACCGCGCGGCATTCCGCTGTGGAGGAAGACCGCCCCTCGCGGGGCGGAGCCGGTGACAGGCGCGGTGCGACTCCGAGACCGAGGAAAAGGTGGCTTTCGCGTGGCGAACATCAAGTCCCAGCTGAAGCGGATCAAGACGAACGAGAAGGCGCGCCTGCGCAACAAGGCCGTCAAGTCGTCCCTCAAGACCGCGATCCGCAAGTTCCGTGAGGCCGCCGAGGCCGGTGACAAGGAGAAGGCCGTCGCGCTGGCGCGGGAGGCTTCCCGCAAGCTCGACAAGGCCGTCACCAAGGGCGTCATCCACGCCAACCAGGCCGCCAACAAGAAGTCGGCGCTGGCGCGGCGCGCCAACCAGATCTGATCTGGTCCGACGTCGAAGCGCCGCCCATCCCGCACGGGGTGGGCGGCGCTTTTTCGTGCCTGCGCGTTCGCGCGCCGTCCCCGCGCCCCCCGGCCGCACCACCGCTCGTTCAGCACTACTCGTCCAGCGCCGCTCGCTCAGCACCACTCGTCCAGCGCCGCCCGCCCAGCGCCGCTCGCTCAGCACCACTCGTCCAGCGCCGCCCGCCCAGCACCGCGTCGCGGCTCCGCGTCTCAGCGCCGCTCGTAAGCCGCGACGATCTTGAGCACGGCCCGCTCCAGGGCGTAGCCGGAGTCGGCCGCGACCCCCTTGACGTCGGCGTTCAGGTCCGCGACCACCGCCATCGCCGCCGCGAGCCCCCGGTCCTCCCAGCCACGCGACTGGCCCTGGGCCTTCTTCACCTTCCACGGCGGCATGCCCAGCTCTCCCGCCAGCTTGAACGGGTCGCCGCGACCGACCGCCGACACCCGCGCGATCGTCCGCACCGCGTCGGCCAGCGCGTCGGCGACCAGCACGTGCGGCACGCCGAGCTGGAGCGCCCACCGCAGCGCCTCCAGCGCACCGGCCCGGTCGCCCATCACGGCCTTCTCCGCCACCGCGAACCCGGTCACCTCGGCCCGGCCCCGGTGGTAGCGGCGAACGGCCTCGGCGTCGACCTTGCCACCCGTGTCCGCGACGAGCTGCGACGCCGCCGCCGCCAACTCGCGCAGGTCCGACCCGACCGCCTCGATCAGCGCCGCGACGGCCTCCGGATCGGCCTTCCCGCCACCCGCCGCGCGGATCTCGTTGCGCACGAACGCCTCGCGGTCCGCCGCCTTGGTGATCTTCGGGCACTCGGTGACCCGCGCGCCGGCCTTGCGCAGCGCCGCCGGCAGCTCCTTGGCCACCTTGCTGCGCCCGCCGCCACTGTGGACGACCACCAGCGTCACCCCGTCCGCCGGCGCCTTGGCGTAGGCGACGACGGCGTCGGCGATCTCCTTGCCGCACTCCTGCGCGGCCTCCAGCGCGACCACCCGCCCCTCGGCGAACAGCGACGGGCTGACCAGTTCGGCCAGCTCGGGAGGGGTGAGATCGGTCACGCGGACCCGGGTCAGGTCCGCCTGCGGGTCGGCCTTGCGCGCCACCGCCAACGCA
Source organism: Actinosynnema sp. NPDC053489 (assembly GCF_044544865.1). Classification (NCBI taxonomy): domain Bacteria; kingdom Bacillati; phylum Actinomycetota; class Actinomycetes; order Pseudonocardiales; family Pseudonocardiaceae; genus Actinosynnema; species Actinosynnema sp. NPDC053489. Next base: position 343,917 of record NZ_JBITXT010000002.1, read on the forward strand.
CCGCGCACCGCGCGCTCGACCAGCAACTCCTCCTCGCCGACGACCAGGTGCACGGCGTCGGGCGTCTCAGCGGGCGCACTCACGCCGCGATCCTCCCACGGCCGACCGACGTCCGGATGGTGGACGTCTCTGGCTACGGATCGGGATCGTGACGTAAGTTGAAGCCACAACTGAATACCGCTCATCCAGAGGGGCAGAGGGATCGGCCCGAAGAAGCCCCGGCAACCCGTCGCGCAGCGTCCGCTGTGCGACCACGGTGCCAATTCCGACCCGCGACGCGGGAAAGATGAGGAGATACCTCGCGATGACTTCTGTCACTGTGCCCTCGGCCACCACCTCCTTCGACCTCGGTCCCGCTCGCGCGCTGTCGTGTCGCGAATGCGGCCACGAGACGCCGCTCGCCGCCGAATACGCCTGTCTCGAGTGTTTCGGGCCGCTGGAAGTGGCCTACGACTTCGGCCGGGTCCGCCGCGAGGACATCGAGGCGGGCCCCCGGTCCATCTGGCGCTACCGCAGCCTGCTCCCCGTGCCCTCCACCGTCGAGTCGCACCCCAACACCAACCCCGGCGGCACCCGCCTGGTCGAGGCCGACCGCCTCGCCAAGGCCCTCGGCGTGCGCAAGGTGTGGGTGAAGGACGACACCGGCAACCCGACCCACTCCTTCAAGGACCGCGTCGTCGGCGTCGCCCTCGCCGCCGCCCGTGAACTGGGCTTCAAGGTCCTGGCCTGCCCGTCCACCGGCAACCTGGCCAACGCCGTCGCCGCCGCCGCGGCCCGCGCGGGTTGGCGGTCGGTGGTGCTGGTGCCGTCCACGCTGGAGCAGGCGAAGATCCTCATGACCGCCGTCTACGACGGCAACCTGATCACCGTCGACGGCAACTACGACGACGTGAACCGGCTGGCGCAGGAACTGGCCGCCGAGCACGAGGACTGGGCGTTCGTCAACGTCAACGTCCGCCCCTACTACGCCGAGGGCTCCAAGACGCTCGGGTACGAGGTCGCCGAGCAGCTCGGCTGGCGGCTGCCCGACCAGGTCGTGGTGCCCATCGCCTCCGGCTCGCAGTTGACCAAGGTCGACAAGGCGTTCCGCGAACTGGGCGAACTGGACCTGGTCGACCAGACCCCGTACCGCGTGTTCGGCGCGCAGGCCACCGGCTGCTCCCCCGTCGCGTCCGCCTTCAAGGCCGGCCACGACGTGGTCACCCCCGTCCGCCCGGACACCATCGCCCGCTCGCTGGCGATCGGCGCGCCCGCCGACGGCCCCTACGTGCTGGACGCCGTCCGCCGCACCAACGGCGCGATCGAGGACGTCACCGACGAAGAGGTGGTCGAGGGCATCCGCCTGCTGGCCCGGACCGAGGGCATCTTCGCCGAAACCGCCGGCGGCGTCACCGTCGCGACCGCGAAGAAGCTCATCGAGACCGGCCAACTGGACCCGGACGGCGAGACGGTGCTCCTGATCACCGGCGACGGCCTGAAGACCCTGGACGCCCTGGGCGACCGGGTGGGCCCCCGCGCCAACGTCCCCCCGTCCGCCGAGGCCGTCCTGAAGGCCCTCCAGGACTGACCCCACCGGACCACCCGGTCGGGGACCGACCCACGGATGCCGGCCCCCGGCCGACCGTCCGCCCGGCGGTGCGGCCGGCCCCGGTGCGTCGGCGCTCCGGACCGCGGCGGCCAGCGACTCGGCAGCGGTCGAAGCTTTGGCGGCGGCCGGGTTGTGGGGTACCGGTCCGTTGGCAGGGCGCTCGTCGGGGGCGGTTCGGGTGGTGGCCGTGGTGTCGTCGTGGTGGCGGTCACAGGGCGATCCTCGAGGAGCGCAGCCAACCCGTTCGGGGGAAGGCAGCCAGTTCCGGCAGGACGTGCGGGCCGACCGGTTCGGTGATCACCCGCCACGCGGTCAGCAGTTGTGGCCACGGACGTTCCGCCTTGTCCTGGTTGTAGCGCTCCGAGTGCCATTCCTCCGGGGGTATGACGAGGTCGGCGTCGAACAGCGCGTCGGCGACCAGGCGGTAGGCCGAGTCCGCCGACGGCACCTGCGCCATGCGGACCACGCCGACGACGGTCGCCCTGGCCACGACGCCGCGACCGCCGCCGCCGGGCAGGTCCTCGCACACGTAGTAGGTGAAAGCGGGCCGCAGTTCGTCGCGCGGCCAGGGTTGGGCGGTGTAGCCGGGCTGCCACAGCGCCCACGCCACGGCCCGGTTGTCGCCTCGCGGCGACCAGCCGGAGTGCAATCGGATCCACACGTCGTTCCTCATGGTTCTCCCCTTGTCCGTTGTTCGAATCCGCGCCGCCCCTGCGGGCGACCCTCGGCCCGTCCGGGCCTGCCAGGACGGCCGTGTCGCCGTCCCGGTCCGTGCGCAGCACCAGCGCGCCCTGGCGCGCCAACGCGTCGACCAGCACCCGGCTGGGGTGGCCGTAGCGGTTGCCCGCCCCGACGCTCACCAGCGCCACCCGCGGCCGCACCGCCGCGAGGAACACCGGTGACGAGTACCGAGACCCGTGGTGCGGCACCTTGAGCACGTCGGCCCGCAGGTCCACGTGCCCACCGAGCAGGTCCGCCTGCCCGGCCAGTTCGATGTCGCCGGTCAGCAACACCCGCCCCGCCGCGGTGGAGGCCCGCAGCACGAGCGACCCGTCGTTGACCGCCGTGTTCTCGTCCCCCACCGGGCGCCCGCGCGGTCCCAGCACGTCGAGGTCCAGCCCCGGCCAGCCCAACCGCTGCCCCGCGCCCAGCTCGACCACGCGGACCCCGGCCGCCCGCGCCTGTCCCGTCACCTCCTCCCACGCCCACCCGGGCTGTCGCGACGGCCCCACCGCCACCGCGCCCACTTCCCGCTCCGCCAGCACCGCCGCCAACCCACCGACGTGGTCGGCGTGCAGGTGGCTGAGCACCACCAACGGAATCCGTCGCACCCCCAACCGGCGCAGGCACGACAGCACCGGCACCGGGTCGGGCCCCGTGTCCACCAGCACCGCCCGGTCCCGCTCGGCGGTGGCCAGGACCACCGCGTCGCCCTGCCCCACGTCACACGCCACGACCGACCAGCCGGCGGCCGGCCAACCGGGCGAGACGACGTTCAGCGGCACGATCACCACCACCGCGCCGACCGCGGCCGCCACGACCAGCGTCCGGAGCCGCCGGAGCCGGAGGACCACCCAGCCGAGCAGCAGCACGACGGCCAACAACACCCCGCCACCCCAGCCGCCGGGCCACCCGACCGCCGCACCCGGCACGGCCGCCGCGTGCCTGCCCACGGTGATCAGCCAGCCCACCGCCGGACCGGCCACCTCGACCACCAGCCGTGCCGACGGCTCGTGCAGCGGTGCCACCACGGTGGCCAGCACCCCGAGCACGGTCGCCGGCGCCACGACCGGGGCGACCAGCAGGTTCGCCACCACCGCGACCAGGCTCACCTGGCCGGAGAGCCCGGCGACCAGCGGCGCGGTCGCCAGGTTCGCGGCCACCGGCACCGCCAGCGCCTCGGCGAAGCCCGCCGGGACGCCCCGCTCCTTCATGGCGGCGGCCCACCTCGGCCCGAGCAGCACCAACGCCGCCGTCGCCGCCACCGACAACCCGAACCCCGGCTCGGTGGCCAGCTCCGGGTCGTAGAGCACCAGGACCACCACCGCGGCCGCGAGCGCCGGCACCGCCGACCTCTCCCGCCCCAGCACCAGCGCGAGCAACGCCACCGCGCCCATCACGGCGGCCCGCAGCACGCTCGGCTCCGGCCCGGCCAGCACCACGAACCCGACCAGCGCCGCCATCGCACCCGCCGCACTGCCCCGCGGTCCGACCCGCAACAGCCGCAGCAGCAACAGGACCGCCCCGCAGAGGATCGCCAGGTTCGCCCCGCTGACCGCCAGCACGTGCGCCAACCCGGCCGTGCGGAACTCCTCCACGACCCTCGGTGGGAGGCCCGAGGTGTCACCCACCACCAGCGCGGGCAGCAGCCCCGCCGGTTCCGGGTCGAGAGCCGTGCTCGCGCCGCGCAACCCGGATCGCAGATCCTCGGCGACCCGTTGCCACACGGGTGCTCCGGTCACGTCCTGCGGCGGCCCGCGCACCCGCAGCACCGCCACCGTCAGGTCGCCACCGCGGGGCGGGACGAGGGTGCCGCGCGCTGTCACCTCCTGGCCCGGCAACAGATCACGCCACCGGGGAGCCGGCGCGAGCACGGTGATCCTGCCGCCCTCGGCGAGCGTGCCCCGCACCAGCACCATGTCGACACCACCGGCACGTGAGCCGAAACCACTGCTGCGCAAGCCGTGCGGCCGGTTGTCGAGTTCGAAGTGGACGGTCGCGGTCGCCCCGCTCACCGCCGCCGCCCGCAACGGGTGGTGGACCGCTGCGTGCGCCTGGGCCCCGATCCAGCAGGCCGCCACCGGAGCGGCGACCGCCACGGCCACCGCGGCGGGCCGCCACCGGCGCAGGAGAACGCCACCGAGCACCGCGGCGACCAGACCGACCACCAGGGCCAGCCACCACGCGACCAACAGCCCGGCCAGGGCCGTCGCCCACACGGTGAGGGCCGCCGGCACGAGGTGCGCCCTGGGGTTCACGGCTCCGTCCTCCGATCAAGTGCTCACGCCGGCGTGCGGTCGAGTGCGGGCTTCGGGATGGTCAGGAACCCGTCCAGCGGAACCTCGACAAGGTGGTGAGACGGGTGACGGCGGTTCGGATCACCCGACGGACGCGGCCGGGCAGGCGTCGAGAACGGCCGGTGTCGGTCAGGCGCTGGTTGGTGAAGGCGACGGTCGAGGGCTTCTCGGGGACGGTCATCGGTGCTCCAGGAATGAATGGGAGGTGGCTAGAGGCGGACCAGGTCGCGGAGCTTGGCGAGTTTCGCGTCGCCGATGCCCTCGACCTCGCCCAGTTGGTTGAGGGAGGTGAACGGACCCTGTTTCTGCCGCCGGTCGATGATCCGTTGCGCCGTCACCGGGCCGACCCCGGGCAGCGCGTCGAGCTGGTCCTTCGTGGCGGTGTTGAGGTTCAGCGGCGCGGTCGCCGCTTCGGTGGGTTGCGGCACCGGGATGCCGACGGCTATCTGCTCGCCGTCGGTGACCTTGCGGGCGAGGTTGAGCGCGGTCAGGTCGGCACCCGGCGCGGCTCCGCCCGCCGCTTGCAGCGCGTCGGCCACCCGGGAGCCGTTCGGGACCGTCACCAGGCCCGGCGTCGGCACCAGGCCCACCACGTTGACGATCAGCTGTTCCTCGGCCCTGGTGACGGCGGCGGCCTCGGCCACCGGCAGGGCGGGCGGGCTCTCCGGCACGGGCCGCTGCCACCACAGGGCCAGGGCGACCACCAGCGCCACACCGGCCATGACGCCTGCCAGCAGGATCCTGCGGCGGTGCGGGAGGGCGGGCTCGGGCAACCAGCGCCGCACCAGGTGACGCAAGGGGTGGGGTGGGTCCGCGCCGGCGGACGAGACGAAGACCAGCGTTTCCGAGTCCTCGGCGCGGTGCTTGCCCCGCCCCTGGGCGATCAGGGCCTTCAGGCGGGCGGTCGTGGTTTCCGGGTTCTTGTCGAACATGCGGTCGACGTTAGGCCGGGTGGAGCAGCGCGGGACGGGCTTGTTCGCGATCTGTGGACAACTCGCCGAATGATGGATAACGACGGTCAGGGCAGCCCGCCGGGCAGCACCACCACGCCCAGCACCCCCGGCCCGGTGTGCGCCCCGATCACCGCCCCGACCTCGGAGATCAGGCATCCGGTCGAGCCCGGCACCCGTTCGTCCAGCAACGTCGCCAGCTCCGCCGCGCGCTCCGGCGCGGCCAGGTGGTGGACAGCCAGCCCGACCCGGCCGGAACCCGCCGCCGACGCCGCCAGGTCCACCAGGCGCCCGATCGCCCGGCTCATCGTGCGCACCTTCTCCAACGGCACGATCCGACCGTCGTCCACGTGCAACAGCGGCTTCACCGCCAGCGCGGTGCCGACCAGCGCGGCGGCGGCGCCGATCCGCCCGCCCCGGCGCAGATGGTCCAGCGTCTCCACGCAGAAGAACATCCGGATCCGGTCCGCGGCGGCCACCGCGGCCTCCTCGGCGTGCGCGGCGTCACCCCCGGAGGCGCACGCGGCCAGGGCGGCGAAGCCCAGGCCCATGCCCGTGGCCCGCGAGTCGACCACCCTGATCCGGGTCGGGTCGACCTCCTCCGCGGCCAGCCGCGCGGCCTCCCACGTGCCCGAGAGGTCGCGCGACAGGTGCACGGACACGATCCCGTCCGCACCCCCCGCCAGCACCGACCGGTACACCTCGGCCAGCTCCCCCGGCGTGGGCCGCGACGTCGTCACCCGGCGGTGCTCCCCCAGCGCGGTGGCCAGCTCCGCCGGACCGAAGTCCACCCCGTCCAACCTGCTGCGACCGTCCACCGCCACGTGCAGCGGCACGACCCGGATGCCGTTGCGCTCGGCGAACCCCTCGGGCAGGTACGCCGTGGAGTCGGTGACGATCGTGGTGGACACGAGTGCCGAGACTACGGCTCCCCCGCACCCGGGTGGCCGACCGCCACGGACCTGATCAGTTCCGCCACGGCCCGCCCGACCAGCTCGTGGCCCTCCCAGCCCCAGTGCATGCCGTCCGGGTTGCCCCTGCGCGACCGCACGTGCTCGGCCACCAGCGGCGGCACGTCCAGCAGTGGCACGTCCGCCCCACACGCCCACTCGCGCAGCGCGCGCTCGCCCGCCGCACGGCCGCTGTGGACACCCGCGTAGGCCGCCGAACAGTGCACCGAAGGCGTCATCCCGACCACCCCGATGCCCGGAGCGAGCGCCCGCACGGCACGCACCGAGTCGTCCAGGTAACGCACGGTCAGGCGGGGCGGCAGCGCCACCGGGTACCCGCGGAACGCCCGCGACAGCACCGGCTGCAACGTCCGGTACCCGGACCGCGCGCGCCGCCGCAGCCCGTCCGGGCGCAGGTAGCGCAGCCCTTGCCGCAGGTAGGTGGGCAGTGGCGACGGCAGCGTGTCCATGTGCCCCACGGCCAGCACCACGACGTCCGTGCGCGGCAGCAACGACCACACCCGCGGGTCGCCGGTCAACGACCACCAGGCGTCACGGGCGGTCCAGCCGAACCCCGCCGCCAGCTCCGCGTGCCCGCCCAACGCGGACGCGGCGACGTTCGGCCACAACCGCGGGTGGTCGGCGGGCAGCGGGCCCTCCGGACCGTGGAACGAGAGCGAATCGCCGAGGACGAGCAACCTCACCGGGTGATTCCGGCGTTGTACGACGACAGCCGCCACCTGCCGTCGCCCTGCGGCCGGCGCGCGAACACCGTCCAGTGGCAGTTGCCGATGCCGCCCAGCAGCGCCCAGCGGTCGACCGGCAGCTCCAGCAACCGCCCGGTCAACGCGCTGATCAGGCCACCGTGCGCGCACAGCATGACCGTGCCCGAGTACTCCCGGTCCACCTCGTCGACCACGGCGAGCGCGCGCTCGGCCACTTCCACGCGCGTCTCGCCGTCCGGCGGGGCCAGGGTGCCGTCCGCGCGCCACAGGTCCAGCGCGCCCGGCCACTCCACCTCGATCTCGGCCGAGGTCAGCCCCTGCCACTTGCCCAGGTGCGTCTCGCGCAGCCGCTGGTCGACGCGCAGCCCGACGCCGGTGACCTCGGTGAACACGGTGGCCGTGTCCCGGGCCCGGCGCAGGTCGGAGGCGACCACCAACTCGGGCGTGAACCCGGCGAGCACCGGCACCGCGAACCGCGCCTGGTTCCACCCGGTCTCGGTCAGCGCCGAGTCGAGGTGGCCCTGCATGCGGCCGGTCGCGTTGTAGTCGGTCTCACCGTGCCGCCACAGCACGAGCCGGTTCAGGGTCATACCTCGGCGACCTCGTCGGCCGGGGGCCCGGCGTCGAACTCGATGCGCGGGCAGTCCTTCCACAGCCGCTCCAGGCCGTAGAACGTGCGCTCCTCGACGTGCTGGACGTGCACGACCACGTCCACGAAGTCGAGCAGGACCCACCGGCCCTCGCGCGCGCCCTCGCGGCGGACCGGCTTGCGCCCGGCCTCGCGCATCTTCTCCTCGACGTTGTCCACGATCGCGCCCACCTGCCGCTCGTTCGGAGCGGAGGCGATCACGAAGCAGTCGGTGATCACCAACTGGTCGGACACGTCGAGCACGATCACGTCGTGCGCCTTCTTGTCGGCCGCCGCGCTCGCGGCGACCAGCGCCAACCGTCGTGCCTCGTCGGTGGCTGCCACGTCACTCCTCATCACACCGGCGGGCGCCGTTACGCCCGCACGAGTCAATGAGGGTACCGGCGTCCCCGGCTCAGTCCGGCATCGAGTAAAGCCGGCGCTTGCTGATGTACTGCACGACACCGTCGGGGACGAGGTACCAGACGGGCAGGCCGGAGGCCGTCCGGTCCCGCACGGCGGTCGAGGAGATGGCCATCGCGGGCACCTCCACCAGCGACACCGCGCCCGGCGGCAGGTGGGTGTCGACCAGCTCATAACCCGGTCGGGTGACACCGATGAAGTGGGCGAGGCCGAACACGTCGTCGGCGCGCCGCCAGGACAGGATCTGCTCCAACGCGTCCGCGCCGGTGATGAAGAACAGGTCCGCGTCCGGGTGGCTCCGCTTGAGGTCGGTCAGCGTGTCGACGGTGTAGGTCGGCCCCGGTCGGTCGATGTCCACCCGGCTGACCGAGAACCGCGGGTTGGACGCGGTGGCGATGACCGTCATCAGGTAGCGGTCCTCGGCGGGGCTGACCTCCCGCTCGCTCTTCTGCCACGGCTGGCCCGTGGGCACGAAGACCACCTCGTCGAGCTCGAAGCGGGCCTGGACCTCGCTGGCGGCCACGAGGTGGCCGTGGTGCACCGGGTCGAAGGTGCCGCCCATGACCCCGATCCGCCGGTTCGACATGGGACGTGAGCCTAGTTCGGGTGGTGCGCGGGCGGCCGGTCGCTCCCCGAAAGGCCGCCCGCGCACTCGTCGCCCCGTCGCGGCCCCGGGGGAGCGGGCTGCGGCGCGGACCGCGCGGCCCACCCCGAAACCAGGGCCGCGCGGTGGGGGGACGCGCACGTCAGGCGACTATGACGCGATCGGCTGGAATATTTTCCTCACAGCTGCGGGGCGAGCACGGTGCCGTCCGCCGAACGCACCAGGATCGCCTCCATCGGGCACGACTCGGCCGCGTCGATCACCGCGTCGTCGGGGTCCACGTTCGGGTCGACCGGCCGCGACGTGCCGCCTTCCAGCCGGAAGTGGTCCGGCGCGATCGACGTGCACATGCCCGTGCCCAGGCACGCTCCCCGGTCGACCTCGATCGTCCACTCGCTCATGGGTCTACCACCTCACCAGTAGGCGTTCGGGGCCTCGCACCAGCCTGCCCTTCTTGAACACCACGTCGCCGGCCAACTCCAGGTGCGGGAACCTATTGAGCAAGGTCGAGATGGTGACCTGCAACTCCATCCTTGCCAGGGGCGCGCCGATGCAGTGGTGCACGCCGTGCCCGAACGCGAAGTGCGGGTTGTGCGGTCGGTGGAAGTCCAGCTCGTGGGGGTTCGGGAACACCGCCGGGTCGCGGTTGGCCACCAGCCCGTCCACGAACACCGCCTCGCCGGCGCGGATCGTCACGCCGGACAGCTCCACGTCGGCGGTGGCGATCCGGGGGAAGCCCGGCGCGCCGGACAGCTTGGTGATCCGCAGCAGCTCCTCCACGGCGGCGGGCAGCAGGCCCGGGTCCGCCCGCAGCTCGGCCAGCCGGTCCGGGTGCGTCAGCAGCTGGTGGACGAAGTTGCCGATCTCGCTGCCCGTGGTCTCGTGGCCGGCGATGAGCAGCGTGACGCCGAACGAGACCAGCTCCTCCTCGGTCAGCCGGTCGTCGTTGTCGTGCGCGTGCACCAGCACGGTGAGCATGTCGTCGGCCGGGTGCGCGCGCTTGTCCTCGACCAGCTCGCGGATGTACGCGCGCAGCGCCGCCGCCCCGGCCTCGATCTCCGGCACGGTGAACGCGGTGATCGCCACGGCCGCGTCGGACCACTCGCGGAACTTCACCCGGTCCAGCTTCGGCACGCCCAGCATCTCGCTGATCAACGTGATGGCCACCGGCATGGCCAGCGCGTCGACCAGGTCGGCGGGCGGGCCCTGGTCGACCATCGCGTCCAGCAGGTCGTCCACGATCCGCTGGGCGCGTTCGCGCAACTGCTCCGTGCGGCGGGCGGTGAACGCCTTGGCCAGGATGCGGCGCAGCCGGGTGTGCTCCGGCGGGTCCATGCTGAGGATGGTGGTGATGGCCGGCACCTCGGGCATGGTCCGCGGCGGGTCGTAGTCGGCGTCCATCACCGGCGCGCGGCTGAACCTCGGGTCCGCCAGCACGACCTTCGCGTCGGCGTAGCGGGTGACCAGCCAGGCCTCCCGCCCGTACGGCAGGCGCACCCTCGCCACCGGCTCGTCCCGCTGGAGTTGGAGGTAGGTCTCGTGGACGACGAGGTCGTCGGGTTCGGGGAACGGGTAGGGCCTGGCCGCCATCGCGAGATCCCCCACTGCCGGTGAGCACCTGGTCCTGACAGTAGGTACCCGACCGCGTGCCGCGGGGTGTGCTCCGCGACGCCGCTACGGCTTCGCGCGGCGGCGCTGCGGAGCCCCGCGGCTACAGCTCCGGCGCGAGCACGGTCCCGTCCGCCGAACGCACCAGGATCGCCTCCATCGGGCACGACTCGGCCGCGTCGACCACCGCGTCGTCCGGCTCGACCTCCGGGTCGACCGGCGTCGACGTGCCGCCTTCCAGCCGGAAGTGGTCCGGCGCGATCGACGTGCACATGCCCGTGCCCAGGCACGCGCCGCGGTCGACCGAGATCGTCCACTCGCTCATGGGTCTACCACCTCACCGGGAGGGCCTGCGGGCCGCGGATGAGCCGGCCCTTCTTGAACGTCACGTCGCCGTCGAGCCGCAGGCCCGGGAAGCGCGAGACGAGCGTCCCGATGGCGACCTGGAGCTCCATCCGGGCCAGGGGCGCGCCGATGCAGTGGTGCGCGCCGTGGCCGAACATGATGTGCGGGTTGTGCTCGCGGTGGAAGTCCAGCTCGTGGGGGTTGGCGAACACCGCCGGGTCGCGGTTGGCGGTGACGTTGTTGACGAACACCGCGTCACCGGGCTTGATCGTCACGCCGGACAGCTCCACCTCGGCGGTCGCGATGCGCGGGAAGCCCGCCGAGCCCCCCAGAGCGGTGAACCTCAGCAGCTCCTCGACCGCCGCCGGCACCAGCGACGGGTCGGTGCGCAGCTCCTCCAGCCGCTCGGGCGCGCGCAGCAGCTGGAACACGAAGTTGCCGATCTGGTTGGCGGTGGTCTCGTGGCCCGCCACCAGCAGCGTCACGCCGAACGAGATCAGCTCCTCCTCGCTGAGCCGGTCCTCGTTGTCCCGTGCGGCGATCAGCACGGACAGCATGTCGTCGGCCGGCTCGGCGCGCTTGTGGGCGATCAGCTCGCTGATGTAGGCGCGCAGCGCCTCGCGGCCCGCCGTGATCTCCTCGTGGGTGAACGCGGTGATCGCCACCGCGGCCTCCGACCAGGCCCGGAACTGCTTGCGGTCCTCGAACGGCACGCCCAGCATCTCGCAGATGATCGTGATGGGCAGCGGCATGGCCAGCGCCTCGACCAGGTCGGCGGGCGGCCCCTGCTCCCGCATCGCGTCCAGCAGGCCGTCCACGATCTCCTGGGCGCGTTCCCGCAGCTGCTCGGTGCGGCGGGCGGTGAACCCCTTCGCGACCAGCTTGCGCAACCGGGTGTGGTCCGGCGGGTCCATGCTCAGGATGGAAGTCTCGGTCGGCATCACGGGCAGGGTGCGCGGCACGTCGGCGCCGGGCTCCATCACGGCCGCGCGGCTGAACCTCGGGTCGGCCAGCACGGTCTTGACGTCCTCGTAGCGGGTGGCCAGCCACGCCTCGCCGCCGTACGGCAGGCGCACCCGGGCCACCGGCTCGTCCCGCTGCAGCTCGAAGTACGTCGGGTTGATCCGGAGGTGGTCGAGTTCGGCGAACGGATAGGACCTGGTCTGCATCGGTACCCCCATGTAAGCACTCGCTTACATCCGACAGTAGGCAGGTCGTCACGCACCGTCAACCGGGTTCGCGTGTTCCAGCAGGACGGACGCCGCCCGCGCCACCAGGGTCGCGACGGTCTCCGGGTCGGCGTCCGCGAGGGGCTGCTTGCCGAACAACCCGCGCAGCACGCCGATGCCCACGACCCACGCCAGGACGAGGTCCCCTCGCAGCTCCGCGTCGTCGGCGTTCGTCAGGGAGGAGAGAGCGCGCGCGTACTCCTCCCCCAGTTGCCGCCGCACGAGTTCCGCCGCCGAGTCGTGGTGCGAGGACCGCAGCACCGCGTACAACGGGTGGTCCTCGCGCCTCGGCTTCTCCTCCATCACCCGCAGCAGCACGTTGCGCAGCAGGTGCTCGGCGGGCGAGTCCTCCAGCAGCTCGCGGCTCCGCGTGGCGAGCACGGTCGCGAACAGGGCGTCCTTGCTGCCGTAGTAGCGGAACAGCAGGGCCTGGTTCACGCCCGCCTCGCGCGCGATGTCACGCACCGTGGTGCGGTCGTACCCGCGTTCGGCGAACAGCGCCGTGGCGGCGTCCAGCAACGCCGCCTTCGTCGCGGCGGCGTCCCGGGGTCTGCTCACGACGTCGGCCGGACGTGCCCCTCGCCCCAGACGACCCATTTGGACGAGGTCAGCTCGGTCAGCCCCATCGGGCCGCGGGCGTGCAGCTTCTGCGTGGAGATGCCGATCTCCGCGCCCATGCCGAACTCGCCTCCGTCGGTGAACGCGGTGGAGGCGTTGACCATGACCGCCGCCGCGTCGACGCGCGCGGTGAACCGGCGGGCCGCGTTCAGGTCGCCGGTGACGATGGCCTCGGTGTGGCCGGAGCCGTGCTCGGCGATGTGGGCGATGGCCTCGTCGATGGAGCCGACCACGCGGGCGGCGATGTCCAGCGACAGGTACTCGGTGTCCCAGTCCTCGTCGGTGGCGGCCTGGACCCGGGGGTCGCGGGCGAACCGCTCGTCGCCGTGGATGGTGACGTCCTGCGCGTTCAGCGCCTCGGTGATGCGGGGCACGAACTCGTCCGCGACGGCCGCGTGCACCAGCAGCGACTCGGCCGCGTTGCACACGCTCGTGCGGCGGGTCTTGGAGTTGAGCACGATGCGCTGCGCCATGTCGAGGTCGGCGCTCGCGTCCACGTACACGTGCACGTTGCCCACGCCGGTCTCGATGGTCGGCACGGTGGCCTGCTGCACGACGGCGTTGATCAGGCCCGCGCCGCCGCGCGGGATCACCAGGTCGACCAGGCCGCGCGCGGTGATGAGGTGGGTGACCGAGGCGCGGTCGTGGCACGGCAGCAGCTGCACGGCGTCGGCGGGCAGGCCCGCGGTCTCCAGCGCGTCGCGCAGGATCGCGACCAGCGCGGTGTTCGAGTGCTCGGCGGTGGACGAGCCGCGCAGCAGGGCCGCGTTGCCGGACTTGAGCGCCAGGCCTGCGGCGTCCACGGTGACGTTCGGGCGGGCCTCGTAGACCATGCCGACCACGCCCATCGGGACGCGGACCTGCTTCAGCTCCAGGCCGTTGGGCAGGATCGAGCCGCGCAGCACCTCGCCGATCGGGTCCGCGAGGCCGGCGACCGTCTCCAGGCCCCCGGCCACGCCCTCGATGCGCGCCTCGGTGAGCGTGAGGCGGTCGAGCAGGCCCCGGGTGAGGCCGGCGGCACGGCCGGCTTCCAGGTCCTTGGCGTTGGCCTCCAGCACCTCGGTGGCGCGGGTGCGCAGCGCCGAGGCCATCTCGTGCAGTGCGGCGTCCTTGCTCTGCCGGGTGGCGAGGACGAGCTCGTTGGCGGCGACGCGGGCGCGCCGGGCCGCGGCGTGCACCTGTTCGCGCAGGTCATCAGTCACGTCATCCAGCCTACGGTCACCCGGTCGTGGCTGTCGCCGAGGTTCCCGAGGAACGGACGGGCCAGCACGATCGGGTGAAGCCGAGCCGGGAGGGTCGCACAGGTGTCCAGGTTGTCGGGGCCGTCTGCCACTGTGTGGCACATGGACGACGGCGCACTGCGGGAACTGGCCGAGGAGCGGCTGAGGGCTTTGGCGGGCCCTCGGGCCGTGCTGCGGGAGGACCAGTGGACGGCGATCCGCGCGCTGGTGGCCGAGCGGCGGCGGGCGCTGGTGGTGCAGCGCACGGGGTGGGGCAAGTCCGCCGTCTACTTCATCGCGACGGCGTTGCTGCGGTCCCTGGGCGAGGGGCCGACGGTGATCGTGTCGCCGTTGCTGGCGCTGATGCGCAACCAGGTCGAGGCCGCCGCGCGGGCGGGCGTGCACGCGGCGACGATCAACTCGGCCAACACCGACGAGTGGCAGGACGTGCAGGACCGGGTGGCGTCCGGCGAGGTCGACGTGCTGCTGGTGTCGCCGGAGCGGTTGAACAACCCCGACTTCCGGGACGCGGTGCTGCCGGCGCTGACCGCGTCGGCGGGCCTGCTGGTGGTGGACGAGGCGCACTGCATCTCCGACTGGGGCCACGACTTCCGGCCGGACTACCGGCGGTTGCGGACGTTGCTGACCGAACTGCCGGCGGGCGTGCCGGTGCTCGCGACGACGGCCACGGCCAACGACCGGGTGGTGCGCGACGTGGCCGAGCAGCTGGGGCTCGGGGCGGGGTCGGACACGGTGGTGCTGCGCGGGCCGCTGGACCGGGAGAGCCTGCGGTTGTCGGCGCTGCGGCTGCCGACCGCCGAGGCGAGGCTGGGGTGGCTGGCCGAACGGCTGGAGCAGCTGCCCGGTTCGGGGATCGTCTACACGCTCACGGTGGCCTCGGCGGACGACGTGGCGGCGTTCCTGCGGGAGCGCGGGTACCGGGTGGCGGCGTACTCGGGGCGCACCGACCCGGCCGAGCGGCAGCGGGCCGAGGAGGACCTGCAGGCCAACCGGGTCAAGGCGTTGGTGGCGACGTCGGCGCTGGGCATGGGGTTCGACAAGCCGGACCTGGGGTTCGTGGTGCACCTGGGCGCGCCGCCCTCCCCCATCGCGTACTACCAGCAGATCGGCCGCGCGGGGCGTGGCGTGGAGCGGGCGGAGGTGCTGCTGCTGCCCGGCCCCGAGGACGAGGAGATCTGGGCGTACTTCGCGTCGCTGGCGTTCCCGCCGGAACGGGTGGTGCGGCAGGTGCTCGACGCGCTGCCCGCCGACCGGCCGCTGTCGACGGCGGCGTTGGAGCCGCTGGTGGAGCTGTCGCGCACCCGGCTGGAGGTGGTGCTGAAGGTGCTCGACGTGGACGGCGCCGTGCGGCGGGTGCGCGGCGGGTGGGTGTCGACGGGGCAGCCGTGGTCCTACGACGCCGAGCGGTACGAGCGGATCGAGGCGGCGCGCCGGGTGGAGCGGCAGGCGGTGCTGGACTACCTGGCCACGGACGGGTGCCGCATGGAGTTCCTGTTGCGGCAGTTGGACGACCCGCACGCGGCGCCGTGCGGGCGGTGCGACAACTGCACGGGGCAGCGACCGTCGGCGGAGGTGTCGGACGCGGCGGCGTCGGCGGCGCGGGAACGGCTGCTGCGGCCGGGTGTGGAGGTGGAGCCGCGCAAGATGTGGCCGACCGGGATGGCGGCGGCCGGGGTGTCGTTGTCGGGCAGGATCCCGGCGGGCGAGGTGGCGGCGTCGGGTCGGGCGTTGGGGCGGTTGACCGACATCGGCTGGGGCAACCGGTTGCGGTCGTTGTTCGCCAACGGGGATCGGGAGATCCCGGACGAGGTGTTCGCCGCGTGCGTCAAGGTGCTGGCCGCGTGGGATTGGGACGAGCGGCCGGTCGGCGTGGTGACGGTCGGGTCGCGCACCAGACCGGAGCTGGTCGGCAGCTTCGGACGGCGGATCGCGGGCGTGGGCAGGCTCCCGCTGCTCGGTCGGGTGTGGTTGGGCGAGGCGCCGCGGCGGGCCAACAGCGCGCAGCGGTTGGCGGGGCTGGTGCGCGAGGCCGACGTGCCGGATCTGTCCGGGGTGGACGGACCGGTGCTGCTGGTGGACGACCAAGTGGACACGGGGTGGACGATGACGGTGGCGGCGCGCTTGTTGCGGCGGGCGGGCGCGTCGGCGGTGCTGCCGTTCGCCTTGGCGGTGACGGCATGAGGAGAGGGGCGGGAGCGACGGGGTGAGGCTGACGACGGAAAGGATGGTGCTGCGGCCTTTCACGGCCGCGGACGCGCCGGCGCTCGCCGCGTACCGGTCGGACCCGGACGTGGCGAGGTACCAGGGTTGGGAGGCACCGTTCTCCTTGGCGCAGGCCGAGGAGTTCGTGCGGGAGTTGGCGGCCGCCGACCCGACCGCGCCGGGCTGGTACCAGTTCGCGGTCGAGGTGGACGGGGTGCTCGTCGGCGACGTGGGCGTGGGCCTGCACGAGAACCGGATGCAGGCCGACCTCGGGTACACGCTGGCGACCGCGCACCAGGGGCGCGGGTACGCGGCGGAAGCCGTGGGGCGGTTGCTGGAGTACCTGTTCGAGGTGCGCGGGCTGCACCGGGTGTCGGCGGAGTGCGACGCCCGCAACGTCCGGTCGGCGCGGCTGTTGAGCAGGCTCGGGTTCCGGCAGGAGGGGCACCGGGTCCAGGCCACGTGGCTGAAGGGGGAGTGGACGGACGACCTGCTGTTCGGCTTGCTGACAGTGGAGTGGTTCGCGCGGACGCCGTGACGACGGGAGGTCCGCGCCACGCGGGGCGGTGCGACGCGGCGCCCCGCGGCCATCGGTGAACGGAGCCGGCGCGGCGCCGGGGCACGGGCCGGTCAGAGGAAGGGGGACGTCTCCGCGGAGCGGGAGCGGAGGTGGGTCGGCCGGTTCGGTGAACCACCTACCGGGTTCCGGGGTGGTGTGGTTGTGTCCAACCATGGCCGCCCTGGAGACGGAATCCGGAAACCGGCACCGCCTGCCCGTCCGCAAGCTGGTCGCGGCGAGCATCGGCAACGCCATCGAGTGGTACGACTGGACGATCTACGCGACGTTCAGCATCTACTTCGCCACCCAGGTCTTCCCGAAGGACGACCCCCGGCTCGCGTTGATCAACACGCTCGCGGCGTACGCGATCGCGTTCTTCTTCCGGCCGTTGGGCGGGTACCTGCTGGGCCGGTTCGCCGACCTGCGCGGGCGGCGGACCGCGATGTTGTTGACGATCATCCTGATGGCGGGCGGTTCGGTGGCCATCGGGGTACTGCCCACCTACGCGCAGGTCGGGTGGTTCGCGCCGGTCCTGCTGCTGCTCGCCCGCGTCGCGCAGGGACTGTCGCTGGGCGGTGAGGTCTCGAACGCCTCGGCGTACCTGGCGGAGATCGCGCCGCCGGAGCGGAGGGGGCGGTACTCGGCGTTCTTCTACATCTCCACCGGGACCGCGGTGCTGGTGGCGTCGCTGCTCGGGTTCGTGCTGGCGCGCACGCTCGACGCCGCGCAGCTGGCGTCGTACGGGTGGCGCATCCCGTTCCTGATCGGCGGTGCGCTGGGGCTGGTCGGCCTGTGGCTGCGGCGCAGCCTGGAGGAGACCGAGCAGTTCGAGCACAACAAGATCCGGGCGCGGCAGCTCAGGCGTCCGCTGCTGACGACGTTGCGCGAGCACCCGAAGGCGGTCGGGCGGCTCGTGGGCTTCAGCATGCTGTCGACGCTGTGCTACTACACGTTCTTCAGCGCCCTGACGCCGTTCGCGGTCACCAAGCGGGGCGCGGACGCGGTGGACGTGTTCCTGGCACTGTCGATCGCGACCGCCCTGTTCGTCGCCCTCCAGTACCCGATGGGCGCGCTGTCGGACCGGGTGGGGCGCAAGCCGCAACTGCTGGTCTGGTCGGCGGCGACGGCGGTGCTGGTGGTGCCGCTGTCCACGCTCATCGGGCCGGGCGTGGGCAACCTGCTGCTGGTGTTCTGCGTGGGCCTGGGCCTCTACACGGCCATGACGTCGGTCGCGCCCGCGGTGATGAGCGAGCTGTTCCCGACCGAGCTGCGCGCCCTGGGCATCGGGTCCTGGTACAACCTGACCGTCGCGCTGTTCGGCGGCACCGCACCGCTGGTCATCCAGTGGTTGCCGGGCACCACGTTCTTCTTCTACGTCGCGGCGGGCGCGGCCATCGCGTTCTTCGCGATCCTCACGATGCCCGAGACGAAGGGCAGCGAGCTGCGTTAAGCCCCGCCGGTCAACCGGGCCGACGGCGCGCCGGAGAGGTCTCGCAACGCGGCGAGGAACGCGGTGCGCCGGGTGGGCGGCAGGTCCGCCAGGAAGTCGTCCTCCATGCGCCGGATGGCGGCACGGGCGGCGCGCAACCGTTTGCGCCCTTCGGCGGTCGGTTCGATGATGCGTGCCCGCCGGTCGTCCGGGTCGGGGCGGCGTGAGACGAGCCCGGCGGTCTCCATCCCGTCGATGATCGAGACCATCTTGGTCTTGTCCACGTCGACCGCCCTGGCCAGCGCCAGTTGCGTGGGCGCGGCACCGCGGGCCAGCTCGGTGAGCACCACGTAGGACCACATGCCCAGGCCGTGCCGCTCCAGCAACGGCAGCTCCGCGGCGACGAGCGCCTTGGTGAGCCGGTGCAGCAGCGCGGCGAGGTCCTGCCGCTCCTCCTCAGCCATGCGGTGATGGTAGCCACTCGAAATCGTCTGTATTTACAACTATCTTGGGTCGAGACGATTGGCGGCGATGGGGGGAGCGATCGTGCTGAGGAGCAAGTGGATCACCGGGCCGGATGGGGGCTTCACCGGGCCGGTGCTGGTCAGCGTCACGGAGTTCACCCTCACCGGGCTCCGGCACACACCTGGCGCCTACCGGTCCGGGATCGCCCTGGGCCGCGAGTGGCCGCGGCTGAACGGCGCGGTCGGCCTGTGGCTGTGGGCCGAACCGCTGCGCGGGCGCATGGGCTCGGTGTCGGTGTGGCGGGACCGCGCGGGCCTGCGCGGGTTCGTCGGGTTGCCCGCGCACGTCGCCGTCATGCGGCGGTACCGGGACCTCGGCGTCACCCGCGCCACCACCTGGCACACCGACGACGGCGACCCGCACGCCATCTGGCGGGCGGCCGGGCGGTGGCTGCGCGACCGGGCCTGACCGTCAGGCGCGCAACGGCACCAGGTCGTCGGCGTGCACGACCTCTCGGCGCTGCTCGGCCGGGAGGTCGCTCGTCTTGCGGCCGATCAACGACGGCAGCTCGGTCGCGTCGAACCCGACCACGCCCCGCGCCACCACGTGCCCGGACAGGTCGGCCAGCTCCACCACGTCACCGGCCTCGAACGCCCCCTCGACACCGGTGATGCCGGCCGCCAGCAGGGACCGCCTGCGGCCCACCACCGCGGCCACCGCGCCGTCGTCCAGCACCAACCTGCCGGTCGCGTCGGCCGCGTGCCCCAGCCAGAAGCGGCGTGCGGACAACCTCGGGCCGGTCACCGCGAACGCCGTGCCGACGTCCGCGGTGCTCAGCGCCCGGGCCGCGTCCGCCGCACCGGCCAGCAGCACGGGGATGCCCGCGGAGGCCGCCAACCGGGCCGCGGCGAGCTTCGACGCCATGCCGCCGGTGCCCAACCCCGACGCGCCGACCGAACCGGCCCGCACACCGTCCACATCGGACGCGCCCGCCACCTCGGTGACGCGTTGCGCGCCCGGCAGGCGCGGATCGCCGTCGTAGAGCGCGTCGACGTCGGAGAGCAGGAACAACGCGTCCGCCCCGACCAGGTGCGCGACGAGCGCCGCCAGCCGGTCGTTGTCGCCGAACCGGATCTCCGCGGTGGCCACCGTGTCGTTCTCGTTCACCACCGGCACCGCGCCCAGCGCCAGCAGCCGGGAGAACGTGCGCTGGGCGTTGCGGTAGTGCGACCGGCGCACGACGTCGTCCGCGGTCAGCAGCACCTGCCCGACGGTCAGCGAGAACCGCCCGAACGAGTTCGCGTACGCGTGCGCCAGCGCCAACTGCCCGACGCTCGCCGCCGCCTGCTGCGTGGCGAGGTCCCGGGGCCGCCGCGTCACGCCCAGCGGCGCGAGCCCCGCCGCGATCGCGCCCGACGACACCAGCACGACCTGGCTGCCCGCCGCGCACCGCGCCGCCACCGCGTCCACCAGGGCGTCCAGCCGTGACCGGTCCAGGCCGCCCTCGGCGGTGGTCAGCGACGACGACCCGACCTTCACCACGACCCGCGACGCCGCGGACACCGCCTGCCGGGCCTGCGACACCGCCACCGAACCGATCACTCGTCGTCGTCCTCTTCGAACTCGTCGTACGTGCCGGGGATGCGGCGGGCCTTCTTCGCCGCCAGCCGCTCGGACGCGCCGACGCGGTTGTTGGCCTCCAGCCGCGCGTCCGTGCCGCGCCCGCTCATCGTCATCGCGATGCCCGAGGGCGTCGACGGCTCCCAGTCGAACACCAGGTCGCCGATGGTGACCTGGCAGCCGGGCTCGGCGCCCATCTTGACCAGCGCCTCCTCGACGCCGAGGCGCGCGAGCCGGTCGCCCAGGTAGCCGACGGCCTCGTCGTTGCTGAAGTCGGTCTGCCGGATCCACCGCTCGGGCCGCTCGCCGCGCACGATGAAGCCGCCCTCGGTCTGCGGGTCCTCCACCACGGTGAAGCCCTGGTCGTCCACGGCCCTGGGCCGCAGCACGATCCGGGTCGACTCCTGCTTCGGCCGCGACGCCCGGTACTCCTCCACCACGCGCGCCAACGCGAACGTCAGCTCGCGCAGGCCCTCGCGGCTGGCCGTGGACACCTCGAACACCGGCAGGCCGCGTGCCTCGATGTCCGGCCGCACCAGCTCCGCCAGCTCCCGCGCCTCCGGGATGTCGACCTTGTTCAGCACCACGACGCGCGGTCGTTCGGCCAGGTCGTCGGCCAGGGAGGGGGTGTACTTGGCGAGTTCCGCCTCCAGCGCGTCGATGTCGGACAGCGGGTCGCGGTCCGCCTCGTACGTGGCGCAGTCGACGACGTGCACCAGCACGGCGCAGCGCTCGATGTGGCGCAGGAAGTCCAGCCCGAGGCCCTTGCCCTCGGACGCGCCGGGGATCAGGCCGGGCACGTCCGCCATGGTGAAGACGGTCTCACCACCCGTGATGACGCCCAGGTTCGGCACCAGGGTGGTGAACGGGTAGTCGGCGATCTTCGGCTTGGCCGCGGACAGCACCGAGATCAACGACGACTTGCCCGCCGACGGGAAGCCGAGCAGGCCGACGTCGGCGACGGACTTCAGCTCCAGCACGAGGTCGTGCGCCTCGCCGGGCTCGCCCAGCAGCGCGAAACCGGGTGCCTTGCGCGCCTTGGACGCCAGGGAGGCGTTGCCGAGGCCGCCACGACCGCCCTGGGCCGCGATGAGCCGGGTGCCCTCGCCCACGAGGTCCGCGACGACCTCGCCCTCGGGCGTCATCACGACCGTGCCGTCGGGCACGCGGAGCTCGAGGTCCGCGCCGTTCGCGCCGTCGCGGTTGCCGCCCTGGCCGCCCTTGCCGTTGCCGGCGCTGGCGTGCGGGCGGAAGTGGAAGTCGAGGAGCGTGTGGACCTGCGAGTCGACGACGAGCACGACGTCGCCGCCCTTGCCGCCGTTGCCGCCGTCGGGACCCCCGAGCGGCTTGAACTTCTCGCGGTGCACGGACGCGACCCCGTTGCCCCCGTCACCTGCGGCGACGTGGATGACGACCCGGTCGACGAAGCGGGACACGGGGATTTCCTTTCCTAACGAAGCAACGAGGGGCGGGACCCGGAATGCACCGGTCCCGCCCCTCGTCCAGAGGTCGTTCCGTCGTCGTCCGAGAGTGCTTAGGCAGCAGCCTCGACCGGGACGATGTTCACGGTCTTGCGACCGCGCTTGGTGCCGAACTCGACCGCACCGGGCGCCAACGCGAACAGCGTGTCGTCCTTGCCGCGACCGACGTTGACGCCGGGGTGGAACTTGGTGCCGCGCTGGCGGATCAGGATCTCGCCGGCCTTGACGACCTGACCGCCGAACCGCTTGACCCCGAGGTACTGGGGGTTCGAGTCACGGCCGTTGCGGGAGCTGGACGCACCCTTCTTGTGTGCCATGGCTAGTCAGATCCTCACTTACCGGTGATGCCGGTGACCTCGACGCGGGTCAGCTTCTGGCGGTGACCCTGGCGCTTGTGGTAGCCGGTCTTGTTCTTGAACTTGTGGATGCGGATCTTGGGGCCCTTGGTCTGCTCGACGACCTTGCCGGTCACCGAGAACTTCGCCAGGGCGTCTGCCGCGGAGGTGACGTCGTCGCCGTCCACAACGAGGAGCGGCGCCGCGAAGGTGATCTCGGTGTCCGGCTCGCCTTCGAGCTTCTCGACCTCGATGACGTCGCCGACAGCCACCTTGTACTGCTTGCCGCCGGTCTTGACGATCGCGTACATCGGGACGGAAGTCTCCTGCTGCTCGACGGGACGGGATCGCGCGCGCCTCTGCTGTGGTGCTTGCGAGCTGGGCTTCACGCGACAGGGCCCACCGGACGGCGGGCCGCGTATCAGGTTACGTGGCGGTGCACGGCGTGGTCAAACCGGGGTCGGCCAACCACGTTCGCGCTGGTCACCAGGGCACCCGGGCCGAACCCGCCGAACCGCCGCCCCGGCTTTCCGGGCGGCGGTTCGGCGAGTTCGAGCGGGGTGTGACGGGGTGGTCAGCTCTCCTTGCCCGCGCCCAGGGGCGGGCCGGCGGGGCGGGACGCGGCACGGCGGGCCGTGCGGCGGCGCGGGGCGGCCGGCGGGGTGGGCTGGCCGTTGAGCGCCTGCTCGCCCTGGGCCGCGTCACCCTGACCGGTCGACTCGACCGGAGCCGCCTGGACCCGACCGGTCGGCTCGACCCGGGCCGGCTCGGCCTGCTGGGCGGTCTGGTCGGCCTGAGCGGACGCCCTGGCCCGACCCGACTGGATGCGGCCGGAGACCTTCACGGGAGCCGGAGCCGGTTCGACCTGACCGGTCGACTCGACCTGCGCCGGTGCGGCCTGACCCGCCCGGTCGGCCGCGGTCGGGTCACCCTGACCGGTCGACTCGACCCGGGCCGGCGCGGCCTGACCGGACTGGCCGGGCACGGTCGGGTCGACCTGACCGGTCGACTCGGCCGGGGTCGGCGCGGCCTGGCCCGCCTGCTCGGCCGACGGCGTGGCGACTCGACCGGTCGGCTGGACGTCGGCCGGCTCGACGTCGGCCGGGTCCGTCTGAGCGGGCTGCTCGGAGGCGGGCCGGTCGACGTGACCGGTCGGCTCGGGCTGAGCCGGCTGGTCGGCCGGCGACCCGGGGTGACCGGTCGCACCGGCGTCGGCGGTGGCGGGCTCGGCAGCCGTCGTGCCGGTGGGCGCGGAAGCGGTGGCCGCCTCGGCCGCGGGCACTTCGACCGCGGGCACTTCGACCGCGGGCGCTTCGACCGGGGTGGCCGGAGCGGCGGGGGCCTCGGTCGCCTGCTCGTCACCGTGCTTGACCACGGCACCGGCTTCGCGGCGGGCGCGGCGGCGCTGGCGGCGGTCGCGCTTCGGGGTTTCCGGCGCGGCCTCCTCCTCCACCACGGCGGCCACGGGGTCGGACGAGGTCGGCTGCTCGGCGACGGCCTCCGGCTCCTCGGTCGGCTCCACGGTCTGCTCGGCCACCGGCTCCGGCACGTCCACGTGCTTGCCCCGGCGCGACTTGCGACCGCCGCCCTGCTGTTGGGACTGCCCGCCGCCGTTGCCACCGCCGTTGCCGTTGCCGTGCGAGTGCACGGCCTCGGTCGTCACGACCAGGCCCCGCCCGCGGCAGTGCTCGCAGGTGGTCGAGAACGCCTCCAGCAGGCCCGTGCCGACCCGCTTGCGGGTCATCTGGACCAACCCGAGCGACGTCACCTCCGCCACCTGGTGGCGGGTGCGGTCGCGGCCCAGGCACTCGGTCAGCCGGCGCAGCACCAGGTCGCGGTTCGACTCCAGCACCATGTCGATGAAGTCGATGACGATGATGCCGCCGATGTCGCGCAACCGGAGCTGCCGGACGATCTCCTCGGCCGCCTCCAGGTTGTTCCGGGTCACCGTCTCCTCGAGGTTTCCACCCGATCCGGTGAACTTGCCGGTGTTGACGTCGATGACCGTCATCGCCTCGGTGCGGTCGATGACCAGGTAGCCGCCCGACGGCAGCCAGACCTTGCGGTCCAGCGCCTTGAGCAGCTGCTCGTCGATGCGGTACTCGGTGAACGCGTCGCTGTTGCCCACGTGCTTGCGCAGCCGTTCCTGCAGGTCCGGGGCGACGTGCCGCACGTAGGCGTCGATGGTCTCCCACGCGTCCGAGCCCTGGACGATGAGCGCCGAGAAGTCCTCGGTGAACAGGTCGCGCACGACCTTCACCAGCAGGTCCGGCTCTTCGTACAGCAGCTGCGGGGACTGGGCCCTGGGCGCGTCGGCCTTCTCCTTGATGACCTGCCACTGCGCCTGCAGGCGGGTCACGTCGCGGGCCAGCTCCTCCTCGGCGATGCCCTCCGAGGCGGTGCGGATGATGACGCCCGCGTCCTCGGGGACCACGCGCTTGAGGATGTCCTTGAGGCGCTTGCGCTCGTTGTCGGGCAGCTTGCGGCTGATGCCGGTCGCGCCGCCGCCGGGCACGTACACCAGGAACCGGCCGGGCAGGCTGATCTGCGTGGTGAGCCGCGCGCCCTTGTGGCCGACCGGGTCCTTGGTGACCTGCACCAGCACGCTGTCGCCGGTGGAGAGCGCCTGCTCGATCTTGCGGGCCTTGCCCTCCAGGCCGGCCGCGTCCCAGTCGACCTCGCCCGCGTACAGCACCGCGTTGCGACCGCGGCCGATGTCGATGAACGCCGCCTCCATCGAGGGCAGCACGTTCTGCACCCGGCCGAGGTAGACGTTGCCGACCAGCGAACCGCTGCCCGACGAGGTCACGAAGTGCTCCACCAGGACGCCGTCCTCCAGCACGCCGATCTGCGTGCGGTCGCCGCGCTCGCGCACGACCATCGTGCGCTCCACGGCCTCGCGGCGCGCCAGGAACTCGGCCTCGGACAGCACGGGGGCACGGCGGCGGCCCGCCTCGCGGCCGTCGCGGCGGCGCTGGCGCTTGGCCTCCAGCCGGGTCGAGCCGCGGACGCTGCGCACCTCGTTCTGCGCGGCCTCCGAGTCGGCCTTGTCGTCGCGGGCGTCGCGGGCCGGCTCGCGGACGTGCACGACCGTGTTCGGCGGGTCGTCCTCGTTCGGCGCGGCCTCTTCGTCGGCGCCGGTCTTGCGGCGACGGCGACGGCGGCGACGACGGCTGCCCGCGCCCTCCTCGTCGGCCGACGCCTCGTCGGCGGGCTCGGCCTCGGCCTCGGCGGCCTCGACCTGCTCCTCGCCGGTCTCGTCCTCGCCGTTGTCCTCGCCGACGCCCTTGCCGCGACCGCGGCCACGCCGGCCACGACGACGGCGGCGGCGGCCCTCGCCCTCGTCACCGGCGTCGTCGGCGGACGCGTGCTCGTCGGAGTCGTCCTCGGTGTCGTCGAGGTCCTCGTCCCGGCTCACCGGGGCCTGCTTGACCACCGGGGTCGGCGGCAGGAACACCGCGGACGGCGGCGCGAACAGCGGCACGAGCGGCGCGACCTCGCGGGCCACGGCCACGGGCTCCTCGTGCTGCTCGTCCACCTCACCGGTGACGATGTCGTCCCAGTTCAGGAGGCTCTCGGCGACCTTCAGCGCGAGGTCCCGGCTCACGCTGGACTGCGCGCCCTTCACCGTCTCGCCCAGGTCGGCGAGGGCGGCCACCACGTCCTTGCTGCTCGCGCCGAGCAGCTTGGCCAGCGCGTGCACCCGCAGCTTGGCCGGCAGGTCGCCCAGGTCGGGGTGCCCGGATGTGGCGTTACCCCCGCCGGCGGGGCCGGCAGGCTTTTCCGTGTTCGACAATGCAGCTCCTCCGCCCCCGGGCGCGTCCTTGTCGACGCGGCCGCGCAGGGGCCTCTCTTGTCCACTCACCGCCGCGGCTGGCGGCGGGAATCCTTGCCTCGCGCTGTGGCGCCCGCCCGTGGGGCGCGCGGCACAGCAGGTCCCATAACTCCTTCGACGACGCCGTCAGCGCCGCTCCGATCACCGCCCGGTCAGACCTCCGCCGCCCTGTCCGGGGCAAGCGGGTCGACCAGGCCGCCGTCATCGTCCAGCCGCCCCTGCGCCATCCGGGTCGCCTTCGCGGGGACCGGCGGAACCAGGTCGGCGACGACTCGGAGCGCACTCAGCACGTCGTCGGGTCTCACGGTAGGTGTTGTCTGCCGTACGACCGTCACGAGTATCCCACACGGCTGTGACAAATCCCGTGCATCGTGTCCCGCATCGCTCGAATGCGCGGCCGGAGGAGCCTCGACCTGGGCCGACACGATGGCCGGCCGCACGTCCACGACCTTCTTGCCGTCCTTGGTCAGGCGCTCGACCTGCACGGACGCGGCGGCCATGAGCGCGGCGGCGGCTTCGGCCAGCTCTTCGGGCGACACGCCGGGCAGCTCCACCCGCCAGGCGCTCGCCTCGATCCGCTCGGGCAGCGTGCCGCCGGACGACTCGACGACCTCCAGCACGTCGAGGCCGGGCGGCAGCACGGCGTCCAGCGCGGCCCGCAGCGCGTCGGGGTCCACCCGGTCGACGACGGACACCTCGACGTACTCGGCCTCGCTGGCCACGCCCGTGGGCGCCGCACCCACCCATGACACCTTCGGGTGAGGGCTGAAGCCCTGGGAATAGGCCATGGGGACGCCCGCCCGTCGCAGCGCGCGCTCGAACGTGCGCGCGATGTCACGGTGTGACGTGAACCGCAGCCGACCGCGCTTGGCGTAGCGCAGGCGGAGCTTCTGCACTGGTGCGGCCGACGGGTTGGGCTGCTGCTGGCGGCTCAGGGCTGCTCCCCTTGGTTCCCTGGTGGCCCGTGACGGGGTCGACACCCCAACGGTCCACGCTCCTACTCCGGCAGGACGGTACCGTGGCCCCGTTCGGCACCGTCGCGCTTGTCTGCTCCGCCGCAGCCGGCTACGGTCCGGCATCAGCACTCGATCGACGGTTCGCCCGAGGTCGGGTCGACGGTCCCCCGTCACCGGTACAGCCCTGGAGGTCCCCCGTGCCTCTGCACCGCCGCGCCCGAGCGGCCGCGGTCAGCGCGGCGCTGCTCGCGACCGGCTGCCTGTCGGTGACCGCGCCCGCCACCGCCGAGCCCGCCGGGCCCGCGCCCGCCGTGGACTGCGTGCAGCCGGGTCCGACGCTGCGCTACCTGGTCGTGTTCGACCCGGGCACCAGCGCGCCGCTGGCCGACGCGCGGATCGCCGCCGCGTGCGGCACCACCGCCCACTACTACCCGCAGATCGCCGTGGCCGTGGCCGTGTCGTCGGACCCGAGGTTCGGGCAGCGCGTCGGCCTGGACCGGGCGTACAGCGCGCAGGCGGACGGCCTGTCGAAGCGCGACGGCGCTCCGGCCAGGGCGAAGAAGAAGGACGACGAGACGACCGGGGCGCGCGCGTCGGGCGGTGCGGTGGACCGCACGGCCGAGCAGTGGGACATGGACCTGATCCGCGCGGCCGAGGCGCACGCGGTGAGCCGGGGCAACCGGGACGTGGTGGTGGGCGTGCTGGACTCGGGCATCGACCCGGCGCACCCCGACCTGGCCGGGGCGCTGGACCCGGCGCTGTCGGCCGGCTGCACGACCGGCGTGGCGGACCCGTCGCCGGCCGCGTGGGCGCCGACCACGTCCGGGCACGGCACGCACGTGGCGGGCACGATCGCGGCGGCCGACGACGGCGTGGGCACGACGGGCGTGGCGCCGGGCGTGCGGATCGCGTCGGTGAAGGTCGTGGACGACGCCGGGTTCATCTACCCCGAGTACGCGGTGTGCGGGTTCATGTGGGCCGCCGAACGGGGCATGACCATCACGAACAACAGCTACTTCATCGACCCGTGGGTGTTCACCTGCCAGGACCAGCAGGGCCAGGCCGTGGTGTACGAGGCGGTGCGGCGGGCGGTGGAGCACGCGTCCGCGCGCGGGGTGCTCACGGTGGCCGCGGCGGGCAACACGGCGGCCGACCTGACCAAGCCGGGCCGCGACGCGCAGAGCCCGACCAACGCCGCGCCGGACGACGTGAAGCCGCGGCCGGTGGACAACACGTGCCTGGTGCTGCCGGCGCAGCTGCGCAACGTGGTGGCGGTGTCGTCGGTGGGCGCGGACAAGGTGAAGGCCGGGTACAGCTCCTACGGGCTGGGCGCGGTGGACCTGACCGCGCCGGGCGGCGACCGCAGGCAGTCGCCGGACGACGGGCGCGGCGGGTGCGTGCTGTCGACCGTGCCGGCGGCCGGGTACGACTACTCGTGCGGCACGTCGATGGCCGCGCCGCACGTGTCGGGGGTGGCGGCGCTGCTGGCGTCCACGCACCCCCGGGCGACCGCGGTGGACCTGTCGAAGATGCTGAACGCGCGGGCCGAGACGCTGTCGTGCCCGGCGGACTACGACCTCAACGGCACGGGCGTGCAGGACGCGTACTGCATGGGCCACTCCGAGTACAACGGCTTCTACGGCCACGGCCTGGTCGACGCGGTGGCCGCCGTGCGGGAGTAGGCCGGGCCCGGTCGGGCCCGACCCGTCAGCCCTTCGCCAGCGCCGGGTTGCGCACCGGGGAGCCCTTGCCGACCGGCGAGATCGGCAGCAGCGTCCGACCGGTGGGGCCCACCTCGATGTCGGTGCCCATCGCGGGGCACACGCCGCAGTCGAAGCACGGCGTCCAGCGGCAGTCGTCCTGCTCGCGCTCGTCCAGGGCGTCCTGCCAGTCCGCCCAGAGCCACTCCTTGTCCAGGCCGGAGTCGAGGTGGTCCCAGGGCAGGACCTCCAGCTCCTCGCGCTCCCGGGTGGTGAACCAGGCCAGGTCGACGCCCAGCGGCGTCAGCTCCGCCTCGGCCGCCCGCACCCAGCGCTCGTAGGAGAAGTGCTCGGACCAGCCGTCGAACCGGCCGCCCTCGCGCCACACCCGCTCGATCACCAGGCCGACCCGCCGGTCGCCGCGCGAGAGCAGCCCTTCGATCAGCGACGGCTTGCCGTCGTGGTAGCGCATGCCGATGTTGCGGCCCAGGGCGCGGTCGGAGTTCACCGCCTCGCGCAGCTTGCGCAGCCGGTCGTCCACCGTGTCCGGGTCGCACTGCGCGGCCCACTGGAACGGGGTGTGCGGCTTGGGCACGAACCCGCCGATGGAGATCGTGCAGCGGATGTCCTTGCGGCCGGAGACCTCGCGACCGGCGCGGATGACGTTCTTGGCCATCTCCGCGATCTGCAGCACGTCGTCGTCGGTCTCGGTGGGCAGGCCGCACATGAAGTACAGCTTCACCTGCCGCCAGCCCGCGCCGAACGCCGCGCTGACGGTGCGGATCAGGTCCTCCTCCGACACCATCTTGTTGATCACGCGGCGGATGCGCTCGCTGCCGCCCTCCGGGGCGAACGTGAGGCCCGACCGGCGGCCGTTGCGGGACAGCTCGTTGGCCAGGTCGATGTTGAACGCGTCGACCCGCGTCGACGGCAGCGACAGGCTCGTGTTCGTGCCCTCGTAGCGGTCGGCGAGGCCCTTGGTGATCTCGGCGATCTCCGAGTGGTCCGCGCTGGACAGCGACAGCAGGCCGACCTCCTCGAACCCGGTCGCCTCCAGGCCGCGCTGGACCATCGCGCCGACGCCCTCGATGGACCGCTCCCGCACCGGGCGGGTGATCATGCCCGCCTGGCAGAACCGGCAGCCGCGCGTGCAGCCGCGGAAGATCTCCACGCTCATCCGCTCGTGCACGCTCTCCGCGAGCGGCACCAGCGGCTGCTTCGGGTACGGCCACGCGTCGAGGTCCATCGTGGTCCGCTTGAACACCCGGTACGGCACGCGCTCGCGGTTGGGCACCACGCGCTGGATGCGGCCGTCGGGCAGGTACTCCACGTCGTAGAACCGCGGCACGTAGACGCCGCCGGTCTCGGCGAGCCTGGTCAGGATCTCGTCGCGCCCGCCGGGACGGCCCTCGGCCTTCCACGCGCGGACGATGTCGGTGATCTCCAGGACGGCTTCCTCGCCGTCGCCGAGCACCGCCGCGTCGACGAACGGCGAGATCGGCTCCGGGTTGAACGCCGCGTGCCCACCGGCCACCACGATCGGGTGATCCTCGGTGCGGTCGGCCGCGTGGATCGGGACGCCGGCCAGGTCGAGCGCGTTGAGCAGGTTCGTGTAGCCCAGCTCGGTGGCGAAGCTGACGCCGAGCAGGTCGAACGCGCCGACGGGCCGGTGGCTGTCCACGGTGAACTGCGGCACGCCGTGCTCGCGCATCAGCGCCTCGAGGTCGGGCCACACCGCGTAGGTCCGCTCGGCCAGCACGTCCGGCTGCTCGTTGAGGACCTCGTACAGGATCATGACGCCCTGGTTCGGCAGGCCCACCTCGTAGGCGTCCGGGTACATCAGCGCCCATCGCACCGCGGCGGCGTCCCAGTCCTTCACGGTGGCGTTGAGCTCCCCGCCGACGTACTGCACCGGCTTGGACACCCTCGGCAGCAGTGGCTCCAGCGCGGGGAAGACCGACTCGACACTCACGCCGACCAGGGTAACGGCATCGGGGCGCCGCGTCGGAGGAGCGGTCCGCCGGCGGACGGGCGCGGGTCAGGTCAGCAGCAGCCTGCCGAGCCGGCGCGCGGCGACGACCACCCCGACCACCGCCATCACCGCGAAGTACGCGACGTGCGCCAGCACCCCCCAGCCGACGAAACCCGTGGTCAGGGCCCTCATCAGCTCGATCGCGTGGTACAGCGGCGTGCAGCGGACCACGGCCTGCAACCAGCCCGGGTAGACCGACAGCGGGTAGAACGTGGTCGAGAACAGGAACAGCGGCATCACGGCCAGTTGCACCAGGTCGAAGTCGTGCCACGAGCGCATGAACGTGGCCGCCGCCATGCCGACCGCCGCGAACGCCAGCGCGACCAGCAGGCACGCGGGCAGCGCCAGCAGCGCCCACGGCGAGCCGATCAGCCCGAACCCGAGCATGACCACGATGAACCCGGCCGAGTACAGGCCGCCGCGGATCAGGCACCAGGTGGCCTCGCCGAGGGCGATGTCGACCGGGCCGAGCGGGGTGGCCAGGACGGCGTCGTAGGTCTTCGCGTACTTGAACTTGAAGAACAGGTTGAACGTCGCCTCGAACACCGCGCCGTTCATCGCCGACGCGGCCAGCAGCGCGGGCGCGACGAAGACGGCGTAGGGCACCGGCCCGCCGGGGCCGTCCACGGTGGTGACGAGCTGCCCCAGGCCGTAGCCGAGGGAGAACAGGAAGAACAGCGGCTCGAAGAACCCGGAGAGCACCGACATCCAGGCACGCGTGCTGACCAGGTACGAGCGCTCGACCAGGACGTGCGCGCGGCCCGCGTACAGCCCCGGCGGGACGATCCGGAACAGCAGGCCGGCCTCGGCGCGCGGTGCGGGCGGCCGGGTGACCGTCTCGTTGGTCATACGGCCAGCCTCCGGTGGAAGTAGCGGCGGCCCAGGACCACGCCGACGGCGAGCAGGGCGGTCAGGTAGGCGACGTGGCCCAGGGCGGGCAGCGGGCGCAGGGTGCCGAACGTCGCGCCGCGGGCCAGCTCGATGCCGTGCCAGACCGGCGTGACCCAGGCCAGCGGGTGCAGCCAGCCCGGCAGCTGGCTCAGCGGGAAGAAGCCGCCGGTGAACAACGTCATCGGCACCACCAGGAAGCGGAAGACCGCGTTGAACGAGTCCGGCTTCTCCCGGGTGGCGGCGAAGGCGACCACGGGCGCGCTGAACGCCATGCCCGCCAGCGTCGCGAACGGCACGGCCAGCACCGCCGCGGGGCTGGTGATCGCGCCGAGGGCCGCCGCGACGGCCAGGAACACGGCGGTGCTCGACGCCAGGCGCAGCGCGATCCACAGCAGCTGGCCGTGCAGCACCTGCGCGGGCGTGACCGGGGTCGACGCCATCGCCAGGTACGTGCGCTGCCACTTGAACGACGAGAACACCGCCCACGTGGACTCGAACACCGCGTTCTGCACGGCGGTGATCACCAGCAGGGCGGGCGCGAGGAACACCAGGTACGGGTGGCCGCCGGTGGCCGCGCCGTCGCGCACCTGGGAGCCGAACCCGACGCCCATGGCGAGCAGGAACAGCACCGGTTGCAGGAAGTTCGAGATCACCGTGGCCCGCCAGTTGCGGCGGTACCAGGTCCAGTGGTGCTCCACCGCGAGGAACGCGGCGCGCCACCCCCCGACGACGTGCGCGCTCATGTCAGTCCACCAACGTCCGGCCGGTCAGGCGCAGGAAGACGTCCTCCAGCGTGCTGCGGCGCACCAGGCTGGACACCGGCCGCACGCCCCGCGCGTGCGCCGCGGCCAGCGCCGCCTCGCCGTCGGAGGTGTAGAGCAGCACCCGGTCGGGCAGGACCTCCACCCGGTCGGCCAGGTCGCGCACCTCGGCGGCGCTCTGCTCGCCCGGCGGGAAGCGCAGCTCCAGCACCTCCCTGGTCGAGTAGCGGCGGATCAGCTCGGCCGGCGAGCCCTCGGCCGCGATCCGACCGCCGTCCATCACCACCAGCCGGTCGCACAGCTGCTCGGCCTCGTCCATGTAGTGCGTCGTGATGATGAGCGTGACGCCGGACTGCTTGAGCCGGAACAGGCGGTCCCACAGCAGGTGGCGCGCCTGCGGGTCCAGGCCCGTGGTCGGTTCGTCCAGCAGGAGCAGCTCCGGGTCGTTGACCAGGGACCTGGCGATCGTGAGCCGCCGCTTCATGCCGCCCGACAGCGGCTCCACCTCGGCCTCGGCGCGATCGCTGAGCTGTGCGAACTCCATCAGCTCCACGGCGCGCTCGCGCACCGCCGCCCGGGACAGGCCGAAGTAGCGGCCGTAGACCTGGAGGTTCTGCCGCACGGTCAGCTCGGTGTCGAGGTTGTCCTGCTGCGGCACCACGCCGATGCGGGCCCGGATGCGCGGGCCGTCAATGTTCGGGTCCATGCCCAGCACGCGCAGCTCGCCGCCGGTGCGCGGCGACACGCACGAGACCATCCGCATCGTGGACGACTTGCCGGCGCCGTTGGGGCCGAGGAAGCCGAACGCCTCGCCCTTGCTCACCTCCACGTCGATGCCCCGGACGGCTTGGAACGAGCCGAAGTGCTTGGTCAGGCCCTTGGCGTGGACGAGGGTGGGGGTCACGTTCGTCACGGTAGCGGCGAGGTCCGACATTCCCGGAACCGTTTTAGGGTGGCGCCGTGGAGATCGAGCTGGACCGGCCGGTGGTGGCCGACGAGCGACTTCGGTCCGAAGTGCACGAGGTGCTGCACGCCGTCGTGGCCGCGGGCGGCGCGATCGGCTGGACGTCACCGCCCGGGCGGGCGGAGACCGACGCGTGGCTGGACACCGTGCTCGGGTCGCCGCGGGACGGTGCGCTCGTCGTGGCGCGTGTGGACGGTGTGCTGCGGGGCACGGCGACGTGGCGGCGGTCCGACGGCGAGGTGTTCGAGCACATGGCCGAGGTGCGCCGGGTGACGGCGCACCCGGCGGCGCGCGGTCTCGGCCTGGGCGCGCGGTTGCTGGGCGCGGTGGTCGAGCACGCGCGTGCCGCCGGGCTGGAGGTGCTGACGCTGGGCGTGCGGGGCAACAACCACGGCGCGATCCAGCTCTACGAGAGCCTGGGCTTCCGCGAGTGGGGTCGCCTGCCGAACGTCATCGCGGTCGGCGACGTGCGCTTCGACGAGGTGCGCATGTACCTGCCGCTGGGCTACCGGGAGGGCGTCGTGCTGCACGGCTCGGCCCCGGGCGGCCTGGGCTCCTCGCCCGCGCGGTCGGCGGTGGGCCGGTAGCGCGACGGCCCGGTCACCGCGCGGGTGGCCGGGCCGTCGGGCGGTCGTTCAGAGGCTCGGGAACCAGAGCTTGATCTCGCGCTCGGCCGACTCCGGCGAGTCCGAGCCGTGGACCAGGTTGAACTGGACCTCCAGCCCGAAGTCGCCGCGGATCGTGCCGGGGGTGGCCTTCTCGACCGGGTCGGTGCCGCCGGCGAGCTGGCGGAACGCCGAGATCGCCCGCGTGCCCTCCACCACCAGCGCCACGAGCGGGCCGCCGGTGATGAACTCGACCAGGTCGCCGAAGAACGGCTTGCCGTCGTGCTCGGCGTAGTGCTGCTCGGCGGTCGCGCGGTCCACGGTGCGCAGTTCCAGCGCGGCCAGGTGCAGGCCCTTGCGCTCGATGCGGGAGATGACCTCGCCGACCAGGCCGCGGCTGACGCCGTCGGGCTTGACCAGGACCAGGGTGCGCTCGCTCACGGCGGTCGGTACTCCTTCGTACGGGATTTGTGCGACTGGGTGAAGGGTAACGGGGCTCTGACCACGACCTCCCACCACCCGTGATGGCCGAGCGGCCGCACGGCTAGCGGGTCAGGACGACCACCGAGCGGGCGGGCGCGGTGATCGCGTCGTTGGCGACGGTGGCCTTGTCGCCGCTCAGCGGGTGGTTGCGCCAGTTGCCGGGTACCGCCACCGACTTGCCCGTCGGGTACGGGTTGACGATCACCAGGATGCCGTCCAGGGCGGGGTCCGCGTCCGGGCCCGCCGTGTCGTCCAGCAGGGCCGCCACGACGCCCGGTTCGGCCGCCGGGAACGACAGCTTCCGCTGCACCAGCGCCGCGTCGTTCAAGGTGAACAGGGGCGACGACTTGCGGATGCGGAGGAGTTCCAGCGTGTTGTCCACGGCGGTCCGCATGTCGGCCGGCGAGGGCTTCAGGGCGCCGTCGGCCAGCAGGGGCGCGGCGTACGGCCACTTGTCCTCGTTGTCGGCCGCCGGTGGCAGGCCGCGGCCGAAGCCGTTGTCCCGCAACGACGGGTCGTAGCGGTTGAACCAGTCGCCGGAGTCGTAGCTGTTGCGGTCCAGGGACTTCGACCGCAGGAACTCCGCGCCCGCGTGCAGGAACGGCTGCCCCTGGCCCAGCAGCACGGGCGCCAGCGCGACCTTCTGCATCCGCACCCGGTCCGCCATGGACGTGCCGACCGGCAGCTTGAAGGTCTGCGAGTCGAACAGCGTCTCGTTGTCGTGCGCGTCGACGTACGTGATCACGTCGGCCGGCGCGCCCGTGTACCCGGCCGGCGAGCCGTTGTACGGCACGTCACGGCCCGCCACCTCACCGCCGCCGGTGGCCCGGAACCGGTACGACGCCATGTTGCCCGCCATGCCCAGCTTCACCAGGTCGGTGTAGTTGGCCAGCCGCGCGGCCGCGTCACCGCCGGTCGGGGAGCCGTTCGGGTCGCCCGCGAGCCCCGAGGCCAACCCCTGCACGCGCGGGTCCGCGTCGAACGGGCCGCCGCCGCGCACCGCGTCGCGCAGCCGGTCGCTGAACGTGCCGATGCCCGTCCCGGCCAGGTTCGCCTGCGTGGCCTGCTCGAACCGGGCGTTGCCGGCGACCTCGCCGAAGTCCCAGCCCTCGCCGTAGATCCGGATCTTGCGCCCGTCCACGCCGTCGCGTTCGACGGTCAGCGCGTCCAGCGCCGCGCGCACGGCCAGGACGTTCGCCTTCGGGTGGTGGCCCATGAGGTCGAACCGGAACCCGTCCACCTTGTACGTGCGGGCCCACCGCACCACGGAGTCCACGACGAGCTTGCCCATCATGGCGTTCTCGGTGGCGGTGTTGGCGCAGCACGTCGAGTCCGCCACCGTGCCGTCGGCGTTGAGCCGCTGGTAGTAGCCGGGCACGACCTTGTCGAGCACGGACGTCGGCGCGTCGCCGGAGGCGGCCGTGTGGTTGTAGACGACGTCCACCACCACGCGGTTGCCGTTGTCGTGCAACGACTTCACCATCTCGCGGTACTGCACGGAGCGCGCCCACCCGGTCTGCGCGTCGTCCGTGGCGTAGGAGCCCTCGGGCACGTCGTAGTGGAACGGGTCGTAGCCCCAGTTGAAGCCGTCCTTCGCGGCGGCGCCGGTCACGCACGACTGCTGCGCCGGGGAGTCGGCGGGCAGCGACGCCAGGTCGCACGCCGGGCGCTGCTGGTCCGCCCGCTTCTCCGGGATGGTGGCGATGTCGAACGTCGGCAGCAGGTGCACGGTGTCCAGCCCGGCGGCGGCCAGCTCGCGCAGGTGCGCCATGCCGGCCGACGACGGGTGCGTGAACGCCTTGTAGGTGCCGCGCTCGGCCTCCGGGACGGACGTGTCGCCGATCGAGAAGTCGCGGACGTGCAGCTCGGTGATGCCGTGCTCGGTCGGGTCGTCGTCCAGGCCGCGGGCTACGTGCCCGGCCCACCCGGCGGGCATGGTGCGCGCGTCGCCGAGGTCGGCGAACTGCGAGTGCGTCGAGTTCACCGCGAGCGCCACCGAGTACGGGTCGGTGACCGTCACCGTGCGACCGGCCGCGGTGACCTCGAACAGGTAGAACTTGTCGCGCCACGGCCCGGACGCCGACCACGAGCCGGACGCGTCGTCCCGCACCAGGTCCACGGTCTTAACCGGGTCGCCGGACGGCTGGTCGTACAGCTTCAGCCTCACCGACGACGCCGTGGGCGCCCACAGCCGCGCGGTCACGCGGTCGCCGGCGAACGTCGGCCCGTAGGTCAGCGCGGTCGCGGCGGCGGCGTACCGGTCGTCCAGCACGCCCGCGATCTGCACGCCCGTGCGGTGGCGCAGCCCGCCGCCGGAGTCGACGTGCACGGCGGACAGCCTGCCGCGCAACGCCTCGTCCAGCCGGGCGCCGTCACGCACCCGGAACACCGGCTTGCCGCGCAGGTGCGGGAACTTCGCGGGCACCGGCTCCGCCGACGGCTCCAGCCGCAGCACCTTGCCGTCGTGCTCCAGCCGGTAGCCGTCGGACGGCACCACCGGCACGTCCCACAC
The DNA here is from genome assembly GCF_044544865.1 of Actinosynnema sp. NPDC053489. Lineage (NCBI taxonomy): Bacteria > Bacillati > Actinomycetota > Actinomycetes > Pseudonocardiales > Pseudonocardiaceae > Actinosynnema > Actinosynnema sp. NPDC053489. The sequence continues at coordinate 380,673 of NZ_JBITXT010000002.1, forward strand.
GACCAGGTCCTTCGTCACCCAGACGGCCTTGGCCTTGGTGAGGTCGTCGTCCACGCCCGCACCGCCGGAGGGCGGCAGCACGTACGAGATCGAGCCGTCCGGCCTGGTGGAGCCGGAGACGTACCAGACCTCGTGGCCGGTGCCGGCGACGTCGAGGAACTGGTCGGGGCCGGGGTCCTTCGCGTCGCCCTTGTGGATGATGTTGCTCAGCCCCGCCGCGCCCGGCTCCAGCGGCACGGACCAGTACACGCCGAACCGGTCGGAGCCGTCGGGCACGCGGGACTGGTTCCAGCCGGGGCTGGGTTCCAGCGACCCCGTCCAGTGGTAGAGCGTCCAGTCGGCGTAGTCGCCGTCGGGCCGGTTGTAGTGGATCACCGCGCGGTTCTGCGCGGCGGCCAGGCTCGCGAACACCCGGTCACCGCCGACCCACGCGTGCCCGGCGGTGCGACCGGTCGCCTCGACCGCGCCGCCGCGCACCACGGAGAAGTCGACGGGCGCGGTGGCCGGGATCGTCGCCACTCCCCCGGTGAACGGGTGGTCGACGCCGCCGGCGCGCACCACGAGCCCCGTGGGGTCACCGGTGTGCGTCACCACCGCCCGACCGGTCGCGGCCACCTCGCTCGCGTGCACGGCGGTCTGACCCTGGTTGAGCCACACCTGGGCCGTGGCGCCCGGGTCGACGAACCGGTCGGCGTCGGTGTCCTTCTGGTCGCCGCGGTGGGCGATGATGCCGACCGAGCGCGCGCCCGGCTTGAGCTTGACCCAGGCGAACCGGCCGAACGGCGTCTCACCCGCGAACGGCAGCGGCGCGTCCCACGTCGGCGCGTCCTCGACGTCGCCCCACGCGTGCAGGCCCCAGCCGTCGTAGTCGCCCGCCGGGCGGTTGTAGTGCACCACCAGCCAGTCCGGGGTGACGGCGGTCGGCGGTTCCACGACGGGCGCGGCGACCAGGCCGACCTTCGCACCGTCCGCGCCCAGCGCGCCCTCGGCGTCCTTGGCGACCACGCGCAGCTCGACGTTCCCGCCCGCGGCCGCGCCGGGCAGCTTCGCCAGGTCGGCGAACACCCGGTAGGGCGCGGCGTCGTCAGTGCCGAGGACCTGCCAGTCGCGCTGCCCCTCGACCCGTGCGGCGAACGTGGCCTGCGCGTACGGCGAGGTGACGCCGTCGGCGCGCAGCTCGACCCGGTCGGTCAGCACGGTGCCGGTCGCGGGCACGGCGAGCGTGGGCGTCGGCGCGGCGGACGGGATCTTCCCGGTCGACCTGAGCACCAGCGCGGACAGGGCGGGAACGGTCACCTTCACCGTGCCGCCGGAGGCGTTGACCTGCGAGCCGGCGGAGGGCCAGATCGGCCGGTAGCCCTTGCCGGCCGCGGGGACCTCCACGGTCGCGGGCGCGGTGCCGGCGTTGGCGACCACCAGGTGCTCGACCTGCCGGGTGCGGGCCGTGCGGCTGAACGCGATCACGTCGCCCCGGGTCAGGCGCAGCGCCTGGTTGCCCTCGCGCCACACCGGGTCGGCGTCCACGAACTTCGCCAGGTCCCGGAGCTGCCGGTACAGCGGGTGGTCGGTGCGGAAGTTGTCCACCGCGCCGGTGCGGTCGCTGCCCACCAGGTCCTCGGCGGCGTACTCGGGGGTCTTGGAGGCGAACATGTCCTGGCGGGCCAGCTTGTCGCCGCCGGTGCCCGCGAAGCCCTGCTCGTCGCCGTAGTAGACGACCGGGTTGCCGCGCCACAGGTACATCAGCGCGTTGCCCAGCTCCAGGCGGTCCAGCAGCTCGGCCTCGGAGATGCCCGGCCGGCTCTCGCGCAGCATCCACGCGATGCGGCCCATGTCGTGGTTGCCCAGGAACGTCGGCAGGGAGGAGGCGTTGGAGTCGGCGTCGGTGTACCGGTCGTCCTCGACCAGCACCTCGCCGAGCCGGGCCGCGCCCTGACCGGACAGGAACCGGGCCGCGCCGCTCTGGAACGGGAAGTCCAGGGTGGCCTGCATGCGGCCGGTGGTGGTGTAGCGGGAGGTGAACGCGGGGTCGGCGTCGAACACCTCGCCGAAGACGAAGAAGTCCTTCTTGCCGCGCATCGCCGCGTACTGCTTGACGTGCGGCGCGAGGGCCTGCCAGAACTCCATGTTGACGTGCTTGACCGTGTCCACCCGGTAGCCGTCGATGCCGAGGGTGTCGATCCAGCTCGTGAAGATCCGCTTCATGCCCTTGACGACCGCGGGGTGCTCGGTCATCAGGTCGTCCAGGCCGAAGAAGTCGCCGTACTCGTTGGACTCGCCGCTGAACGTCGAGTCGCCGCGGTTGTGGTAGAGCTGCGGGTCGTTCAGCCAGGCCGGGGTCTTCTCGCCCTTGACCACCGGCGTGTACGGCGCGGTGAGCTTCGGGAACGGCTCCCGGCCCGCGATCTCGGCGATGTCGACCGGCTCGCCCCGCTCGTCCAGGTAGGGCTGCGCGCCCGTGGTGACGTAGTCGTGCCCGCCCTCGGCGTAGTCGATCAGGTCGGCCGTGTGGTTGGCGACGATGTCGAAGAAGACCTTGATGCCCCGGCGGTGGGCGTCCTGGATGAGCCGCCGCATGTCGTTCGTGGTGCCGAAGTGCGGGTCGAGCCGGGTGAAGTCGGTGGTCCAGTAGCCGTGGTAGCCGGCCGAGACGTCGTCGCCCGAGCCCTGCACCCACCGGTTGGTGAACATGGGCGTCATCCAGATCGCGGTGACGCCCAGGTCGTCCAGGTAGCCGATCTTGTCACGCAGGCCCTTGAGGTCGCCGCCGTGGTAGAAGCCCTTGTCGGCCGGGTCGTAGCCGGTCTTGAGCCGGTCGGTCTCCGCCGTGCCGCCGCGGTCGTTGCGCGGGTCGCCGTTGGCGAACCGGTCGGGCATCACGAAGTAGAACCGCTCGCCGGACAGGTCGGAGCGCAGCGCGTCCCTGGCCAGCGCCCGGTCCTCGCCCCGCACCCCCGGCGCGAGGTCGGTGACGGCGCCCACCGCGAGCCGCCGCGCCACTTCGGGCGCGGCGCCGGCGGGTGGTGGCACGAACGGCACAACGGCCAGGGCGATGAGCGCGGCGACGGCCCGACGCATCGCGACCTCCTTGTCGCAAGAACTTGCAACCCGCCCCGGGCGACTGCTCGGGACGGAGTGCACAAAACCACGGCGGTCCACGGCCGAACAAGGCCCAGACGGCTGCAAGTGCTTGCAGAGCCTTGCGCCACCGTTAATCGGGTTAGGCCTTTAAGGTGACCTCGACGGCGATGCCCGGGTACCTGTACGACGAGGACCGCACGCGTTCGGAGACGGCATGAAGCTGTACACCATCGGGTTCACGAAGAAGTCCGCCGAGGAGTTCTTCGGTCTCCTGCGCGCGTCCGGCGCGGACAAGGTGGTGGACGTCCGGCTCAACAACGTCTCCCAGCTCGCCGGCTTCGCCAAGCGGGACGACCTGCGGTACTTCGCGCGGGAGCTGTGCGGGATGGGCTACGCCCACCGGCTCGACCTCGCGCCCACCCGGCCCCTGCTCGACGACTACCGCAAGCACGGCAGCGGCTGGCCCGCGTACGCGGCCGGGTTCCTGGACCTGCTGCGGGACCGCGGCGTCGAGCGCTCCGTCCCCCGGGAGGCGCTGGCCGACGCGGTGCTGCTGTGCAGCGAGGACGCGCCGGACCACTGCCACCGCCGCCTGGTCGCCGAGTACCTGGCGGAGCGCTGGGGCGGTGTCTCCGTCGAGCACCTGGCCTGAGGGCTAGCGCTGCTGCTGGCTCGGCAGCCTGCCCTCGGCCATGCGCTTGGCCACGTCCCGCCGCAGCCACAGCAGGTACACCCAGACCAGGCTGAACACCACGCCGATCCCGCCCAGCGCGGTCAGGGCGAACCACGACGCCACCATCACGACGTGGACCGCCACGATCACGTAGACCGCCCACGGGCGCTTGAGCAGCGCGCACGTGCCGATCAGCGCCACGATCAGCCCGAGCACCAGGTACCCGGTCCCGGTGCCGACGCCGCCGGCCAGCTTCGCCACCACGGGCAGCGCCAGGGCGACGACGATCACCTCGAGGATGAGCGTGCCGGCCATGATGCCGCGGAAGGACTTCATCGGGTCCTTCTTCGGCGCGGGGGCGGGCGCGGGCGTCGTCACGACGGCTCCTTGCCGAACAGCGCCCGCGCGTCGCCCGCCGTGACGACCGAGCCGGTCACCACGACACCGCCGCCGGACATGACGTCCCCGTCGTCGCCCTCCTCGGCCAGCCGCACGGCCTCCTCGATCGCGTCGTCCAGGTGCGGCCGCACGACCATCCGGTCCTCGCCGAAGATCGGGACGGCCACACCCGCCAGCAGGTCCGGGTCCATGGCGCGGGGCGAGGAGTTGGCGGTCAGGACGACCTCCTGCACGACCGGCTCCAGCGCGCCGAGGATGCCGACGGCGTCCTTCTCCTGCATCACGCCGACGACGGCGACGAGCTTGCGGAAGCCGAACTCCTCGTCCAGCGCCTTGGCCAGGGCTTCCGCGCCGTGCGGGTTGTGGGCGGCGTCGACCAGCACGGTCGGCGCGGTGCGGACGCGTTCCAGCCGGCCCGGGGAGGTGGCGGTGGCGAACGCCTCGCGCACGGCCTCCACGTCGAGCTGCCGGTCGGCCCCCGCGCCGAAGAACGCCTCCACGGCGGCCAGCGCGAGGGCGGCGTTGGCGGCCTGGTGCGCGCCGTGCAGGGGCAGGAACACCTCGTCGTACTCGCCGGCGAGCCCCTGCAACCGCAGCATCTGGCCGCCCACGGCGATGTCGCGCTGGATCACGCCGAACTCGGACCCGAGCCGGGCGACGGTGGCGTCGACCTCGGCGCACCGGCGCAGCAGCACCTGCTCGACGGCCGGTTCCTGCTTGGCCAGCAGCGCCACGGCGCCGGGCTTGATGATCCCGGACTTCTCCCGCGCGATGCCGGCCAGGTCGCCGCCCAGGTACTCGACGTGGTCCAGCCCGATGGGCGTGATCACGGCCACCCGGCCGTCGGCGATGTTCGTGGCGTCCCAGGAGCCGCCCATGCCGACCTCGACCACGGCCACGTCGACCGGCGCGTCGGCGAACGCGGCGAACGCCATGCCGGTGAGCACCTCGAACTTGCTCATCGGCACGTCGCCGCGCGCGTCGACGATCGACAGGTACGGCTCGACGTCGCGGTAGATCTCCACGTACCGCTCGGGGCTGATGGGCGCGCCGTCGACGCTGATCCGCTCGGTGGCGAGCTGGAGGTGCGGGCTGGTGTAGCGGCCGGTGCGCAGGCCGATCCTGGTCAGCAGCGCGTCGATCATCCGGGACGTGGACGTCTTGCCGTTGGTGCCGCCCACGTGCACCACCGGGTAGGACGCCTGCGGGTCGCCCAGAATGTCGGCCAGCGCCCGGATGCGGTCGAGGCTCGGCTCGATCTTGGTCTCGGGCCAGCGGGTGTTCAGCTCCGACTCGACCTGTCGCAGCTCCTCCAGCGCGCCCGTCTCGAAGCCGGTCACGAGTTGTCCTGCGGCAGGGTCTCGAGGCGGGCGTGGATGCGGTCGATCTCGGCGTTGGCGGCGGCCAGGCGCGCCTGGATCTTGGCGACGACGTCGGCCGGCGCCTTGTCGAGGAACGACGCGTTGCCGAGCTTGCCCTCGCACTGGGCGCGTTCCTTCTCGGCGACCGCCAGGTCCTTGGCCAGGCGCTTGCGCTCGGCCACGACGTCGATCGCACCGGACAGGTCCAGCTCGACCTTCACGGTGCCCTTGGGCAGGCCGACGTCGAGCGAGACGCCGGCGGCGAAGTCGTCGCCGGGCTCGGTCATGCGGGTCAGCGACCGCACGGCCGGGACCTGGTCGAGCAGGTCGACGCAGCACGCGCCGCGCACCTTGCCCGCGACCTTCTGACCGGGCTTCAGGCCCTGGTCGGAGCGGAAGCGGCGGATCTCGGTGACGAGCTTCTTCAGGCCCTCGACCCGGGTGGCCGCCACGTCGTCGCGGGCCGCGCCGGTGGGCACGGGCCAGTCGGCGACGACGAGCGACTCGCCGCCGGTCAGCGTGGTCCACAGCGTCTCGGTGATGAACGGCGTGAGCGGGTGCAGCAGCCGCAGCAGCACGTCGAGGACGTGCCCGAGGACGGTCTGGGTGGCTTCGGCGCGGGCGCCGCCCTCGGCGAGCTGCACCTTGGCCAGCTCGAGGTACCAGTCGCAGAACTCGTCCCAGGTGAAGTGGTAGAGCGCCTCGCTGAGCTTGGCGAACTGGAACGCCTCGAAGTGGCCGTCGACCTCGGTGACGAGGGCGTCGAGCAGGTCGAGGATCCACCGGTCGGCGTCGGTCAGCTCGTCGCGCGGCGGGACGGGCCGGTCGACGGTGGCGCCGTTGTTCAGGGCGAACCGGGACGCGTTCCACAGCTTCGTGGTGAAGTTGCGGGAGCCCGCGGCCCACTCGTCGGCCAGCGCCATGTCGGAGCCGGGGTTCGCGCCGCGCAGCAGCGTGAACCGGGTGGCGTCGGCGCCGTAGGCGTCCATCCAGTCGATGGGGTCGATGCCGTTGCCGCGCGACTTCGACATCTTCTTGCCGTGCTGGTCGCGGATGAGGCCGTGCAGGAACACGTGGTCGAACGGCTGCTCGCCGTCCATCGCGTACCGGCCGAACATCATCATCCGGACGACCCAGAAGAACAGGATGTCGTAGCCGGTGGACAGCACGCTGGTCGGGTAGAACTTCGCCAGGTCGGCGGTCCGGTCGGGCCAGCCGAGCGTGGAGAAGGGCCACAGGCCGGAGGAGAACCAGGTGTCGAGGACGTCCTCGTCCTGGACCCAGCCCTCGCCGGGCGGCTCGTCGTCGGGGCCGACGCACACGACCTCGTCGTCGGGCCCGTACCAGACCGGGATGCGGTGGCCCCACCACAGCTGGCGGGAGATGCACCAGTCGTTGAGGTTCTCGACCCAGTCGAAGTAGCGCTTGTTCAGCTCCGGCGGGTGGATCGTCGTGCGGCCGTCGCGGACGGCCTCGGCGGCGGCCTCGGCGAGCGGGGTGACCTTGACCCACCACTGCATCGACAGGCGGGGCTCGATGACGGTGTCGCAGCGCGAGCAGTGGCCCACGGAGTGCTTGTAGGGGCGCTTCTCGGAGACGATGCGGCCCTGCTCGCGGAGGGCGGCGACGACGGCGGGGCGCGCCTCGAAGCGGTCCAGCCCCTCGAACGGGCCGCGCGCGGTGATCACCCCGCGCCCGTCCATGACGGTGAGCGCGGGCAGGTCGTGGCGCTGACCGATCTCGAAGTCGTTCGGGTCGTGCGCGGGCGTGACCTTGACCGCGCCGGTGCCGAACGCCGGGTCGACGTGCTCGTCGGCGACGACGGGCACGTAGCGGCCGGTCAGGGGCACCTCGACCTCGGTGCCGATGAGGTGGCGGTAGCGCTCGTCCTCGGGGTGCACGGCGACGGCCGTGTCGCCGAGCATCGTCTCGGCGCGGGTGGTGGCGACCACGATGGAGCGCTCGCCGGAGCCGTAGCGGATGGAGACCAGCTCGCCGTCGTCCTCGGAGTGGTCCACCTCGATGTCGGACAGCGCGGTCTGGCAGCGCGGGCACCAGTTGATGATGCGCTCGGCGCGGTAGATGAGGCCGTCGTCGTAGAGCTTCTTGAAGATCGTCTGGACGGCGCGGGACAGGCCCTCGTCCATGGTGAAGCGGACGCGCGTCCAGTCGACGCCGTCGCCGAGGCGGCGCATCTGGCCCAGGATCCTGCCGCCGACCTCCTCGCGCCACTCCCAGACGCGTTCGACGAACTTGTCGCGGCCCACGTCGTGGCGGGACTTGCCCTCGCCGGCGAGGGCGCGTTCGACGGCGGTCTGGGTGGCGATGCCCGCGTGGTCGGTGCCGGGCAACCAGAGGACCTCGTAGCCCTGCATGCGGCGGCGGCGGGTGAGCGCGTCCATGACGCTGTGGTTCAGCGCGTGGCCCATGTGCAGGCTGCCGTTGACGTTCGGCGGCGGGAGCACGATGGTGAACGGCGGCTTGTCGCTGGTCGCGTCGGCCGTGAAGTAGCCGCGCTCGACCCACCGCTCGTACAGCCCGGCCTCTACCTCGGCCGGGTTCCACGCCGGCGGGAGTTCGGAGCGCTGCGGTGCGGTGGGGGTCTCAGTCACGGTCGAAGTCTACGGATGCGCGGGTATCGACTTCTAATCAGATACCTGCTAGCGGCACGCGTCGGGACGCGGACTCGTCCGCGGTCGCGCCGCCGGCCGCAGCGCCGCGCGGGATGCCGTGCCGGCGGTGACCGTCCGTGTCGACAACTCCACCGCCGGGTGGTAACGCCTTCAGGTGAGGCTCGGCGAGTAGGGGGAACGTGGACGAGTACCGGATCGAGGACCACCCCGACCTGCGGGACGGCAGGTGGGCGCGTGACGCCGTGCGGCGGGCCGAGCGCGAGGCCCGGCTGCGGAGGCTGCGGTCGTTGCCGCGGCGGCCGCGGCGGTTCTGGGTGGGGTTGGCGATCGTGGTGGCGGCCGTGCTGCTGGGCTGGGCCGTGGTGGAGTCGGGGTCGGGCGGGCCGTCGGGCCGGGCGGCGGTGGACCCCGACGAGCCGTTCGCGGGCACGTCGGCGGCGGGGTGGGCCGACGGCGCGGCGGGCGTGGTCGAACCCGAGGCCGTCGCGGTGGGCGGGTACTCCCCCGAGCAGGTCGCGGACGCGTACCGGCGGGTGCGGGAGGCGGTGGTCGCGGCGCGGGTGGACCGGCGGGTGGTGCGCGACCACGACCTGGAGCCGTTCTTCGGGCTGTTCGCGCCGGACCTGCGGGAGTCGCTGCGGGTGCTGTTCGACGGCCGCAACGACGGCGAGGCGGCGCTGGTGGCCACGCGGGTGGACCGGACCGCGCGGTTGTCGGAGGCGGAGCCGAAGGTGCGCGGCGAGATGGTGGCCGAGGTCGGCCCGGAGGGCGAGCTGGCGGTGCGGACGGACTACGCGTTCGCCTACGCGTTCACGCCGGACCGGCCGGAGGCGGTGCGGGGACCGCTGGACGTCGTGGCGTCGTCGCGGTTCCGGGTGCGCTACTCGGTGCGCTCGGGCGGTCCCGGGGTGACCGGGCTGTGGGCGGACGCGTCGGCGGGCTCGTTTCACTCGATCGCGTGTTCGAGCGCGAAGCGGGGGTTCCTGGCGCCCGCGTTCTCCGAGCCGTCGCTGCCGCCCGGCCTCGACTTCGACCTCGGCTCGCCGTCGTCGCCGGCCGACGGCTGCCCCGACTAGGTCACCCGGTCGGCCGATTCGCACCAACGTGATGCCGCTCACAATGAGCGTGATCACCGGGGTCGTCGCAGGTGATGACGCCGGCGCACGGGCCGTTCACAACCCCTTGGGGCCCGTGCCGGCGGTCGGCGCGACCGGCGATCGGACAGACCGCCGGCGCGCTCGCGCGGGGCGCGCCGGCGGCACACTATGGGGTTATGGACCGCACCCCTCCCCGGCAGGACATCGACGAGTCGCAGCTCGACGTGAGCGAGCCCAAGCGGTGGGCGGCGGGCATCCCCGGCGTGGCCGTGTCGCTCAAGCGCGGGGTCGAGCAGATGGGCGTGACCCGCACGGTGACCGCGTTGAAGCTGCTCAACCAGCGGGAGGGGTTCGACTGCCCGGGGTGCGCGTGGCCGGAGCCGCAGGGGCACCGCAAGCTGGCGGAGTTCTGCGAGAACGGCGCGAAGGCGGTGGCCGAGGAGGGCACCAGGCGTCGGGTCGGCCCGGAGTTCTTCGCCGCGCACCCGGTCGCCGAGCTGGCCGGGCGGACCGACTACTGGCTGGGGCAGCAGGGCCGGATCACCGAGCCGGTGGTGCTGCGCGAGGGCGCGACGAACTACGAGCCGATCGGCTGGCAGGACGCGTTCGACCTCATCGCCGAACGCCTCAACGCCCTGGCGAGCCCGGACGAGGCCGTCTTCTACACCTCCGGCCGCACCAGCAACGAGGCCGCGTTCCTGTACCAGCTGCTGGTGCGCTCCTTCGGCACGAACAACCTGCCCGACTGCTCGAACATGTGCCACGAGTCCTCGGGCGCGGCGCTGTCGGAGACCACGGGCATCGGCAAGGGCTCGGTGAGCATCGACGACTTCGCCCGCGCGGACCTGATCGTGGTGGTGGGGCAGAACCCGGGCACGAACCACCCGCGGATGCTCTCGGCGCTGGAGGAGGCCAAGCGGGGCGGCGCGAGGATCGTGGCGGTGAACCCGCTGCCGGAGGCGGGGTTGCTGCGGTTCAAGAACCCGCAGAACGCCCGCGGGCTGGTGGGCGCGGGCACCAAGCTGGCCGACGAGTTCCTGCAGATCCGGCTGGGCGGCGACCAGGCGCTGTTCCAGGCCGCGGGCAACCTGCTGCTGTCGTGGGACGCGGTGGACCGCGAGTTCGTGGAGGGCTTCACCGACGGGTTCGCCGAGTACGCCGAGCACGTGCGGCGGCTGGACTGGGAGTCGGTCGACGCGGCCACCGGCCTGCCCCGCGCGCAGGTGGAGGGGTTCGCGCGGGCGCTGGCGGAGTCCCGGCGCACGATCTTCTGCTGGGCCATGGGGTTGACGCAGCACAAGCACTCCGTGCCGACGATCCGCGAGATCGCGAACGTGGCGCTGCTGCGCGGCATGATCGGCAAGCCCGGCGCGGGGCTGTGCCCGGTGCGCGGCCACTCGAACGTGCAGGGCGACCGGACCATGGGCATCTGGGAGAAGATGCCGGAGGAGTTCCTGTCGGCGCTGGAGGCCGAGTTCGGCATCGAGGTGCCGCGCGAGCACGGCCTCGACACGGTGGCGTCGATCCGGGCGATGCGCGACGGCGCGGCGAAGGTGTTCTTCGCCGTCGGCGGCAACTTCGTCGCGGCCACCCCGGACACGGCGGTGACCGAGGCGGCCATGCGCGGGCTGGACCTGACCGTGCACGTGTCGACCAAGCTGAACCGGTCGCACGTCGTGCACGGCCGCACGGCGCTGATCCTGCCCACGCTGGGCCGCACCGAGAGCGACGTCCAGCACACCGGCGAGCAGTTCGTGACGGTCGAGGACTCGATGTCGGTGGTGCACCGCTCGCGCGGCCGGCACGCGCCCGCCAGTGACCGGCTGCTGTCGGAGGTGTCCATCGTGTGCCGGCTGGCGCGGGCCGTGCTGGGCCCCGACCACCCGGTGCCGTGGGAGGAGTTCGAGAAGGACTACGACCTGATCCGCGACCGGATCGCGCGGGTGGTGCCCGGCTGCGCCGACTACAACGCCCGGGTGCGCCGCCCGGACGGCTTCGTGCTGCCGCACGCACCGCGCGATGCCCGCGAGTTCACCGGCACCCGGTCGGGCAAGGCGCACTTCGCGGTCGAGGACCTGACCGTGCTGCGGGTGCCGCCGGGTCGGCTGCTGCTGCAGACCATCCGCAGCCACGACCAGTTCAACACCACGATCTACGGCCTGGACGACCGCTACCGGGGCGTGAAGGACGGCCGGCGGGTCGTGTTCGTCAGCCCCGAGGACCTCGACGTGCTCGACCTGCTCGACGGGCAGCACGTGGACCTGGTCAGCGAGTGGCCCGACGACCCGACGGGCGTGACCGAGCGGCGTGCCGAGCGGTTCCGGGTGGTGTCCTACCCGACCGCGCGCGGCTGCGCGGCGGCGTACTTCCCGGAGGCGAACGCGCTGGTGCCGCTGGACTCCACGGCCACCGTGTCCGGCACGCCGACGTCCAAGTCGATCGTGGTGCGGCTGGAGCGGGTCGTCGACTGACCGCGTAACGCCGGAGGCCGTTCGGGCGAACCCACGCACGTGATGAGGACCGTGCCCGTCGTGGCGCTGTTCGCGCTCTGCGCGTGCACCGGCCCACCCGCCGACCCGCCCGCCGCCGGGCCGCCGCCCTCCTCCGCGGTGGCCGGTTCGACGGTCCTGACCTGCGCGGCCGCACCCGCGGACGTGGTCGGCACGGCGCTGGGCCAGCGGCTCAACCACCCGCGTCAGACGATCGCGGGCAACGTCGTGCGCTGCGCCTACGAGGGCGGCACCACCGAGGTCCGCTTCGAGACCGGCGCGGACGCGGCGTCGTTCGCCAGGGGTCGCGAGGAGCACGGCCAGGTCACCGACCTGCCCGGCTTCCACGACGAGGGCTACCGCGCCACGGCCGTCACGGGCGAGGTCGTGCTGACCGCCGTCGCCGCCCGCGCGGGCGCGGTTGCGATCACCGTGACCACGGGCGCCACCGCCGACCGGGCCCAGCGGCTGGTCGACACGCTGTTCGCCGGCCTCTGAGGCCGCGCCTCACCGCTCCAGGACCTCGCCGCGCCGCTCAGGCACTGCCTCACCGCTCCGGGACGGCCTCACCGCTCCAGCACGGCCATCGCCGCGTTGTGGCCGCCGATCCCGCTGACCCCGCCGCCGCGCCGGGCGCCCGCGCCGCAGACGAACAGGTTCGCCACGTCGGTCTCCACGCCCCAGCGGCCCACCTCGTCCTCCTGCTCGGCGAACGGCCAGGCCAGCTCGCCGTGGAAGATGTTGCCGCGCGGCAGGCCGAGTTCGGCTTCCAGGTCCAGCGGCGTGCGGACCTCCAGGCACGGCCGGCCGTCGGCGTCCTTCGCCAGGCAGGACTCGACCGGCTCCACCAGGTGGGCGTTCAACCCGGCCAGGTAGCGGCCGACCAGCGCGTCGCGCAGCCCGTCGTTGTCCGGCTCGAACAACGCCGCCGGCGTGTGCAGGCCGAACAGCGTCAACGTGTGCCAGCCCCGTTCCACCAGCTCCGGCGCGAGGATCGACGGGTCGGTCAGCGTGTGGCAGTACATCTCCGCGGGCAGCACCGACGGCACCCGCCCGGCCGCGCTCTCCCGGTACGCGGCCTCCAGCTGCCCGTACGACTCGTCCACGTGCAGCGTGCCGGCGAACGCCACCCGCGGGTCCACGCCGCTGCGGAACCGCGGCAGCCGTTCCAGCAGCATGTTCACCTTCACCTGGCAGCCCTCGGCGACCGGTGCCGCCGGACGGCCCCGCAGCCGGTCCAGTGTGGACGGGGCGACGCCGGACAGCACGAACCGCGCGCCCACGACCCGCCCGTCGTACTCGACCTCCGCCTCCGCGCCGTCCGCGTCCACCCTGGTCACCTCGGCCCGCGTCACGACCTCGGCGCCCGCCTCGCGCGCCACCCGCAGCAGCTCGCCGGTCACCGAGCCCATGCCGCCCGCGGGCACCTGCCACTCGCCCGTGCCGTTGCCGATCACGTGGTAGAGGAAGCAGCGGTTGGCCTTCAGGTCGTGCAGCGACGCGTGCGTGCCGATCAACGCGTCCGTGGCCACGACCCCGCGCACCACGTCGTCGGCGAACAGCTCCTCCAGCGTCTCGCCGATCGGCCGTTCCACGACCTGGTCCCACAACCGCGTCCGCGCCACGGCGTCCACGTGCACCCGCGCGTGCTTGCGCGACACCAGGGGCTCCAGCAGCGTCGGCGACAACGCCTCGGCGAGCACCTCCAGGTCGTCGTACCAGCGACGCCACCGCTCCCACTCGACGTCCGAGCCCGTCAACGCCCGGAACGACGCCGCCGTGGCCTCGCCGGGCGCGCGCTCGACCAGCAGGTCACCAGCCGGGGTGTAGGAGGACACCGAGCGCGACCGCAACGCCACCCGCAGCCCCAGGTCCGCCACGATCCGGTCCGGCAGCAGGCTGACCAGGTACGAGTACCGCGACAGCCGCGCCGGGACCCCCGGGAACGCCTCCTCGCTCACGGCCGCGCCGCCGACGTGGTCCAGCTTCTCCAGCACCAGCACCGTGCGGCCCGCCCGTGCCAGGTAGGCGGCCGCCACCAGCGCGTTGTGCCCGCCGCCGACCACCACCACGTCGTAGGTATCCACCCGGCCGACTCTAGCCAGTGGTCGCGGTGGCCGGTGGCCGCTGTTCGGCGACCCGCTGTCGGCCACGTCCGTAACCTGGTGGGTGGTTCGCGGGTACTTGGAGGAGGAGTCGCGATGGGACGGGTCACCGTGCGTCGTCCAGTGGTCACGTATGCGCGGCGGACGTCCCGCAAACGGGTGGACGCGCTGGCCGCTGAGGAGCCGATGGAGCTGCGGGTGGGCGGCAAGCCGCTGACCGTGACGATGCGGACGCCCGGCCACGACGTGGAGCTGGCGCACGGCTTCCTGCTCGGCGAGGGCGTCATCACCGGCCTGGAGGACGTCTCGGTCGCCCGCTTCTGCGAAGGCGCCGGGCCGGACGGCCGCAACACCTACAACGTGCTCGACGTGACCCTCGCCGCCGGCGTCGCGCCACCCGACCCGGGCGTGGAGCGCAACTTCTACACCACCTCGTCGTGCGGCGTGTGCGGCAAGGCGGCCCTCGACGCGGTCAAGCTGAAGACCGCCCACTCCCCCGCCGCCGACGCCGCCACCGTCGACGTGGACGTCCTCGCGGGCCTCCCGGACGCCCTGCGGGCGCGCCAGAAGGTCTTCACCGCCACCGGCGGCCTGCACGCGGCGGGCCTCTTCACCACCTCCGGCGAGGCCCTCGTCGTCCGCGAGGACGTGGGCAGGCACAACGCGGTGGACAAGGTCGTCGGCTGGGCCGTGCTGAACGGCAGGGTGCCGCTGGCCGGCGTCGTGCTCATGGTGTCCGGCCGGGCGTCGTTCGAGCTCGTGCAGAAGGCCGCCATGGCGGGCATCCCGGTGCTGTCCGCCGTCTCCGCCCCGTCCTCCCTGGCCGCCGACCTGGCCGAGGAGCAGGGCATCACCCTCGTGGGCTTCCTGCGCGGCGACTCGATGAACGTCTACACGGGCCACCACCGGGTCACCGCATGAGACCGCTGGACGGCGTGACCGTCCTCAGCCTCGAACAGGCCGTCGCCGTCCCCTACGCCACCCGCCTGCTGGCCGACCTCGGCGCCCGCGTGATCAAGGTGGAGCGGCCGGGCGGGGGCGACTTCGCCCGCCACTACGACTCCGCGTGCGGCGAGGTGTCCTCGTACTTCGCCTGGGCGAACGCCGGCAAGCAGTCCCTCGCGCTCGACCTCAAGCACCCGGCCGCCGGGGAGGTCGTGCGGGACCTGGTCGCCGCCGCCGACGTGGTGCTGTGCAACCTCTCACCCGCCGCCGCGCGTCGACTGGGTGTGGACGCCGACTCGCTGCGCCGGACCAAGCCCGAGCTCGTGGTCGGGGAGCTGTCCGGGTACGGCGACCCCGGCCCGTACGCGACCCGCAAGGCGTTCGACGCCCTGGTGCAGTCCGAGGCGGGCCTCATCGCCCTCACCGGCCAGGACGACGTCACCGCCCGCGCCGGCATCTCGGTGGCCGACATCGCCGCGGGCGTGCAGCTGCACGCCGCCGTGCTGGCCGCCCTGCTGCACCGCTCCCGCACCGGCGAGGGGGCGACGCTGCGGCTCACCCTCTTCGAGGCCATGGCCGAGTGGATGCACCAGCCGATGCTGTACGCGGCGGGCACCGGTCGGGCCGCGCCGCGCACGGGCGCGCACCACCCGAGCATCGCCCCGTACGGCCCGTTCCCGTGCGCGGACGGCACCGTGCACCTGGCCGTGCAGAACGACCCGCAGTGGCGTCGCCTCTGCCGGCTGCTCGACCGCCCCGACCTCGCCGAGGACCCCCGCTTCACCACCGTCGCCTCCCGCGTGGCCCACCGGCCGGCCCTGCACGCCGAGCTGGACTTCACCGCCTGGACCACCGAGGGCCTCCTGCGGGCGCTGGACGACGCCGACGTGCCCGCCGCCCTCACCCGCAGCGTCGCCGACCTGCCGGAACACCCCCAGCTCACCGCCCGCGACCGCCGCACGACCGTCCCGGTGCCCGGCGGCGGCGTCACCGCGCTGCGCCCACCGGTCGACTCCACCGCCTGGGGGTGGGCGCCCGAACCCGTGCCCGCCCTCGGCGAGCACACCGACCACGTCCTGCGCGACCTCGGCTACCCGCCGGAGCGGATCGCGGACCTGCGAGCCCGTTCGGCGATCTGAGGAAACACCGGTCACGCTCGAGGCGATGTGGTGGAAGGGCTGCGTCGAGGGGGATGGCCATGGTCACCAGGCGAACGGTGCTCGCCGCGCTGGGCGGTGGCGCCCTCGCGGCCACGGGCGCGACCGCCGCGCTGCACGGCGACGCGCCCTTCGGCGAGGCGCTGAGGCACGCGCTGGGCGTCGCGGGACCGGTGCCGACCGTGCGGCGGGCCGTCGTCACCGTCGAGCGCGTCCGCTCCCGCTGCCGGGGCCGTGACGTCGACCTGCTCACGATGGTCCCGCCGGGCGTCCCGACCCGGGGCCTGCCCATGTCGGTCCTGCTGCACGGCCGCCGGGGCAACGCCCGCCAGGCCGCGCCGGGCGGCACGGCCGAGGCGCTGGTCGCCGCCGTCGCCCGCGGCCAGGTGCCGCCGTTCGGCTTCGTGTCCGTGGACGGCGACGACCACTACTGGCACGAGAACGTGCCGGGCGACGACCCCATGGCCATGCTGCTCGACGAGGTGCCCGCCTGGCTGGCCGAACGCGGCTTCGGCGCCCCGTTCGCCTGCACCGGCGTGTCGATGGGCGGCTTCGGCGCGCTGCTCTACGCCCGCAGGCGCGCCGAGCGCCGTGAGCCCGCCAGGGCCGTCGCCGCCATCGCGCCCGCCCTGCTCACCGACTGGGCGGAGATGGCCAAGCGCCGCGCGTTCAGCGGCCCGGACCAGTGGGCCGCCCTCGACCCGCTGCGCAACCTCGACAAGCTGGGCGACGTGCCCGTGGGCGTCTGGGCGGGCGACCGCGACCCGTTCCTCACGGGCACGCGGCGGTTCATCGCCGCCGCCAAGCCCGCCGTCGCCTCCATCACCCCCGGCGGCCACGACGACACCCTGTACCGCAAGGTCGTGCCCGACGTGATCCGCTTCCTGGGCAAGCGCGTCCCGAGGTAGGGCCCTCGCCGTCCCTCTTCCGGGTGACGGTCTCTTCCGGGTGACGGTCAGCGCGGGGTGAGCGGCACCCGACCGCTGCGCACCCACTTCAGGACCGCGGGCCACTCGCCGTAGCCCGCGTCCACGTTCAGGTGAGCACCGCCCACGATGACGTCCAGGTCCACCCGCAGCCCCTCGGCCAGCTCCTTGGCCTGCGCCAACGTGCAGTAGTGGTCGCCCTCGCCCGCCACCAGCCTGGTCGACACCGCCGCCCTGCGCGCGAGCGTCGGCCCCACCTCGGGGTGCAGGAACTCCGCGATCAGCGGTTCGCCGTCGAAGTCCGGGGCGGGCGGCGCGACCAGCAGCACGCGGTCCACCCGCAACGACTCGTCGAACGACCCGGCCGCGTGGTGCAGCCACAGCAGCGCGGCCAGCGAGTGCGCGACGACCACCCGTTCACCCGAAGCGGGCATCGCGGCCAGGTGCGACCGCAGCTCGTCCAGCCACGCCGACAGCCGCGGCGCGTCCGGCGAGCTGAACCGGGGCAGGTCCACCACCCCGCCGTGGTGGGCCAGTTCGCCTGCCAGCCAGTTCTGCCAGTGCTCGGGCCCGGAGCCGCCCAGGCCGTGCAGGATCAGCGTGTGCGGGAGGGACAACTCAGGCCGACTTCTCGCGGCGCTCCCGGCGCGACGGCTGCCGGGCCACGATGGTCGGGTTCACGTTCTCCTTCACGGTCTGCTCCGTGATGACGACCTTGGCGACGTCCGAGCGGCTGGGGATGTCGTACATCACCGGCAGCAGGACCTCTTCCATGATCGCCCGCAGGCCGCGCGCGCCCGTGCCCCGCAGGATCGCCTGGTCCGCGACCGCCTCCATCGCCGTCCGGGTGAACTCGAGCTCCACCCCGTCCATCTCGAACAGCTTCTGGTACTGCTTGACCAGCGCGTTCTTCGGCTCGGTGAGGATGCGGACCAGCGAGTCCTTGTCCAGGTTCGTGACGCTGGCGACCATCGGCAACCGGCCGATGAACTCCGGGATGAGCCCGAACTTGATCAGGTCCTCGGGCATCGACTCGGCGTAGTAGTCCGCCGCGTCGACCTCGGCCTTCGTGCGCACCTCGGCGCCGAAGCCGAGCCCGCGCTTGCCCACCCGGTCCTGGATGATCTTGTCGAGGCCCGCGAACGCGCCCGCCACGATGAACAGCACGTTCGTCGTGTCGATCTGGATGAACTCCTGGTGAGGGTGCTTGCGACCACCCTGCGGCGGCACCGAGGCCGTCGTGCCCTCCAGTATTTTCAGCAGCGCCTGCTGCACGCCCTCGCCCGACACGTCCCGCGTGATCGACGGGTTTTCACTCTTTCGAGCGATCTTGTCGACCTCGTCGATGTAGATGATGCCGGTCTCGGCGCGCTTGACGTCGTAGTCCGCCGCCTGGATGAGCTTGAGAAGGATGTTCTCCACGTCCTCGCCCACGTAGCCCGCCTCGGTCAGCGCCGTGGCGTCCGCGATGGCGAACGGCACGTTCAGCATCTTGGCGAGCGTCTGGGCCAGGTAGGTCTTGCCGCACCCGGTCGGCCCGAGCATGAGGATGTTCGACTTGGCGAGCTCGACGCCGTCGTCGCGGCCCTCGCGCCCGCGGTCACCTGCCTGGATGCGCTTGTAGTGGTTGTAGACCGCCACCGAGAGCGTCCGCTTGGCCTCGTTCTGGCCGATCACGTACTGGTCGAGGAACTCGTGGATCTCGGCGGGCTTGGGCAGCTCGTCGAGCTTGACGTCGCCTGCCTCCGCGAGCTCTTCCTCGATGATCTCGTTGCAGAGGTCGATGCACTCATCGCAGATGTAGACACCCGGTCCGGCGATGAGTTTTTTCACCTGCTTCTGGCTCTTGCCGCAGAAAGAGCACTTCAGCAGGTCGCCGCCGTCACCGATACGTGCCATGACCGCTGACCTCTGTCCCCTCCGGCGCACGACCTGGTGAAGTGCGCCTGACTGCTGATGTGGCGGGTGCCCGCTGGGCGCGGGATCCGCCCGTTCCCCTCGACGGTACCTGCCCTACCCGCCTGTGCGGGAGGACCAGCGTGCCCCCGACACGCCGAACCGGGCAGGACCCCTGGTCGGCTCGGCGTGTCGGGCACCACGCCGCGACTTACTTCGCCGAGAGCTTCCGGTACGGCAGCACGCTGTCGACGATGCCGTAGGCCTTGGCCTCATCGGCGGTGAGGATCTTGTCGCGCTCGATGTCCTGGCGCACCTGCTCCGGCGTGCGGCTGGTGTGCTTGGCGAGCGTGGTCTCCAGCAGGCGGCGCACGCGCTGGATCTCGTTGGACTGGATCTCCAGGTCGGAGACCTGCCCGTAGACGCCCTCGGTGGCCGGCTGGTGGATCAGGATCCGGGCGTTGGGCAGCGCGTGCCGCTTGCCGGGGGTGCCCGCCGCGAGCAGCACGGCCGCCGCCGAGGCCGCCTGGCCCAGGCAGTAGGTCTGGATGTCGGGGCGGACGAACTGCATGGTGTCGTAGATGGCCATCAGCGAGGTGAACGAGCCACCCGGCGAGTTGATGTACATCAGGATGTCGCGGTCGGGGTCCTCCGACTCCAGCACGAGCAGCTGGGCCATCACGTCGTTGGCCGACGCGTCGTCCACCTGCACGCCGAGGAAGATGATGCGCTCCTCGAACAGCTTGTTGTACGGGTTGGACTCCTTGATGCCGTAGCTCGTCCGCTCGACGAACGACGGGAGCACGTACCGGGACTGCGGCGCGTGGAACTGGCTCACTTCAGGTCTCCTGGTGGCTGGTGCTCTGGTCGCGGTCAGTTGGTCGACGCCTGGCTGGCGCGGGTGATCACCTTGTCCACGAAGCCGTACTCCAGGGCTTCCTGGGCGTTGAACCAGCGGTCGCGGTCGGAGTCGGCGATGATGCGCTCGACCGGCTGACCGGTGTGCTGGGCGATCAGCTCGGCCATCTCGTGCTTGGTGCGGGTGAGCATGTCCGCCTGGATGGCGATGTCCGCGGCCGTGCCGCCGACGCCGGCGGAGGGCTGGTGCATGAGGATGCGCGCGTGCGGGAGGGCGTGCCGCTTGCCGGGGGCGCCCGCGGAGAGCAGGAACTGCCCCATCGACGCGGCCAGGCCCATGGCGTAGGTGGCCACGTCCGGCTCGATCAGCTGCATCGTGTCGAAGATCGCCATGCCCGCGGTCACGGAGCCGCCGGGCGAGTTGATGTAGAAGGTGATGTCCTTCTCCGGGTCTTCGGCGGCGAGGAGGAGGAGCTGGGCCACGATCTGGTTGGCGATGTTCTCTTCGACCTGCGTGCCCAGGACGATGATCCGCTCGCGGAGCAGACGCTCGTAGACCGAGTCGTTGAGGTTCATCCCCGAGGCCGCTCGCATCACGGGCTCCGAGAAAGAGTGCTGCGTCACGTCTGCCTGCCTTACTGTGCCGACTTGCTGTGCGAAAAGAGTCTCGTAGCAACGACCTTAACGAAGGCGGGCGGCGTCGACGTCCCGACACCGCCCGCGTTCGCTCAGGGCTTCACTCCGCGTTCGCGGGTTCCTCGGCGGGCTTGACCTCGCCGAAGAGCTCGTCGAGGTCCAGCTCGTTGCCCGCCGCGTCGGTCACCGTGGCCTGGCGCACGACCGACGCCAGCGCCTTGCCGCGGCGCACGTCGGCGAAGATCGCGCCGAGCTGGCCCGACTGCTGGGCCCGCTTGACGTACTCGTCCGGGCTGATGCCGAACCGCTGCGCCTGGTAGATGATCCGCTCGGTCAGCTCCGCGTCGGTCACGTTGAGCTGCTCGGCGTCGGCGATGGCGTCGAGCACGAGCTGCGTCTTGACCGCCTGCTCGGAGGCCTCGCGCACCTCGGCGTCGAACTGCTCCTGGGTCTGGCCCTGCTCGGCCAGCCACTCCGCGAAGCGGGCCTCGTCGTGGTCCAGGGCGTGGATGGCGTCGTGCGCCCGCGCCTCGACCTCGCTCTGCACGACGGCCTCGGGCAGCGGCACCTCGACGCTGGCCAGCAGCGCCTCCAGCACCTTGTCCCGGGCCTGCACGCCCTGCTGCATCTTCTTCACGCGGCCCAGGCGGGTGCGCAGGTCGGCCTTCAGCTCGTCCAGCGTGTCGAACTCGCTCGCGAGCTGGGCGAACTCGTCGTCCAGCTCGGGGAGCTGGCGCTCCTTGACCGAGTTCACCACCACGGTGACCTCGGCGTCGCGGCCCGCGTGCTCGCCGGCGACCAGGGTGGTCGTGAACTGCTTCGACTCGCCCTCGGCGGCGCCGATGAGGGCCTCGTCGATGCCCTCCACGAGCTGACCGGAGCCGATCTCGTAGGACAGGCCGGTGGTCTTGGCCTCCTCGACCTCCTCGCCGTCCACGGTCGCCGACAGGTCGACCACGACGAAGTCGCCGTTCTCGGCCGGGCGCTTGACGCCGGTGAGGGTCGCGAACCGGGCGCGCAGCTCGTCCAGCTGGGTCTCCACGTCCTCGTCGGTGACCTCCTGGTCGTCGACGGTGACGGACAGCTCGCCGAAGGCGGGGACGGTGATCTCGGGGCGGACGTCGACCTCGGCGGTGAACGCGAGGGACTCGCCGTCCTCGATCTTGGTCACCTCGAAGTCGGGGCGGCCCAGGGTGCGCAGCTCACCGGAATTGACGGCCTCCAGGTACTTGGCCGGGATGGCCTCCTGGACGACCTCGTCCAGCACGGGCGCGCGGCCGATGCGGCTCTCCAGCACGCGGGCGGGTGCCTTGCCGGGGCGGAAGCCGGGGATGCGGACCTGCTTGGCCAGCTTGCGGTACGCGCGGTCGAAGTCCGACTTGAGCTCGTCGAACGGCACCTCGACGTTGATCCGGACCCGCGTCGGGCTCAGGTGCTCGACGGTGCTCTTCAACGTGGTCTCCTCGTAACGGGCAGGACGTGCGGAACACCCCGGGAACGCGTCGGGGCGCGCCGGGATTCCGCCTGAGTCTAGGCGGTCGGCCGACGGCGTGGCGCTAGCACCCCGGCTCCGGGTGCCGCAACCGGGCGTGACGGGACCGCCGGGGCCAATGTCCGGGCAATACCCCGTCGGCGGGAATCACTTAACAGGGACACTTCGGGAATTCCTGATATGCGTGGAATCACGCCCGTTCGGATCACCCGTCCGTGTCGCTGGACGGGGCTGTCCGCGCCGCCCCTCCGAGCCTCCGGCGGGGGCGGTGAAAATCACAACGCTGGTTCCTAACCCGCCTTCGGCGGTGCGCCGCGACGGTGTGACCGGGGGCGGGCGGGCGGTTCGCGAGGGTCCCGACGCACGGTGACCGGGCAGTGAGACCGCATTTTCGCGGCTTCGCCAGAGGCGGATCGGTGGTACCTATGCCGCCCAACGGTCGATCGACAGGGCGATCCGTTAGGCCGTTCGAGTGGCACTGGGAGCCGTGACCACGGCGGAGCGCGTCATCACCGAGCGAGGTCACCGCGAGGTCGTGTAACACGTATGCCGTAGAGACGACTAACAGTCGGCAACCGCCTGCGAGGGGAGGTTCACCACAAAGAGTGAATTGAGGCCGTTTGGAGTAGCGCTCGACGGAAAAGTTTCACGGGTCGAGATGACTCCAACCGCCGTAGTCCATTAGTGTGGGTTTCAGGTAGCGTGACGCCCGGATCCGCATGTTGGACCAGCGATAATTCAGGTTGCCGGACGTTCTGGGGGGTCAGCAGCGGACGCAACCGGCAACCGGGACCGACAGGAACGAGCGAGACAATGTCATCGAGCTCTTTAACCACCTACCAGACAAGGTGCCGATGACCCCATGAGATCCATTCCGCCGCTGCCGAACACTAAACCAGGACCGTCTCAGGGCGCCGGCTGTGACTTCGGGGTCCGACGGACCTCGGGACCACTTGCCGGACACCGCGTCCCACCCCTCGCGGTAGCGCGGCGATGTTGATCAACCACTGGCCACGCGCTCGCGGAAGCGCAGCCAGATCGACTGCCGCCACGTACGAGAGATCACGATGCCGTCCCCTGTCGACCTCATCGTGGACCACTTAAACGCACCGTTGGGGAGCTCCATGGAGACGCGTCAGCTTTTGGCGTTCACAACTGTGGTTCAAACGGGCAGCTTCACCAAGGCAGCCGCCACGCTGAATTGCTCACAACCCACTATAACCACTCGGATCAAGGCACTCGAAGAGACCCTCGGCGTGCCGCTGTTCCGGCGACTTCCGCGCGGCATCCAGATGACCTCTGCCGGTGTCGAGCTGTTGCCTTTCGCCCGGAACATCATCACCCTGACCGACAAGGCCAGGAAAGCCATCACGATGAACGGCGAGCCGCACGGCAAGCTGGTCATCGGCAGCGCACAGAGCCTGACCGACTACCGTCTGCTACCACTGATCGAGTACATGTGCTGGCGGTACCCGAGCGTCCAGATCTCACTCCACTCGCGCAACACCCAGGCGAACCTGACCTCGGTGCGTGAGGGGCGGCTGGACTGCACCTTCTTCATCGGCTCCGTGGAGCCCCGCGAGGGGTTGGAGACGACGGTGCTGTGCCCGGAGCCGCTGGTCATGGTCGCCGGCCCGACCCACGCCCTGACCAGGCGTTCGGTAATCACCGAGGACGAGCTGCGGGGCAGCACGCTCATCCGGGCCGAGAACGGTGCCAGCTACTACGAGCAGTTCGAGCAGGCGCTGGGGCTCCAGGAAGCGGAGTCGAAGTCGCCGGTGCTCGCGCTGGACTCCATCGACGCCGCCAAGCGGGCGGTCGCCTCGGGTCTGGGGATCTCGCTCGTCCCCGAGGTGACGGTCGCGGCTGAGCTCGCCGACGGCAGGCTCTGCCGGCTGCCCTGGGTGCCCCCGTTCCGGGTGTACACCCAGTTCGCGTGGCGGCAGGACAACTCCACCAACCCGTCGGTGACGGCACTCGTGTCGGCGGCGGCGCAGGTGGTCAGCGAGCAGGTGGCGACGCCTGCTTGACACTGGGGGAGCCGTTCTTGAGCACCCGGGCGCGGGCGTGCTCAAGAACGGCCCGCGTTTCGCTTCCCGGGTGCCGGGTAGGACGAACGCATGACCGTGAAGGCGAGTGACCTGCGAGCCCTGCTCACCTCGGACCTGCCGGACCCGACCCTGGTCCAGGTGGAGGGCCGGGTCGAGGTCGTCCAGGTGGACGACCTCGACACAGACCCGTACCGCGGTGCGCTGCTGCTGCTGTCGAGGGCGGAGCTGCTGGGCCGCGGTGTCGACGAGTCGACGTCGGACGTCGAGCTGGAACGCCAGGCGGCCACCATCTCCACCGCGGTGAACGACCTGGGGGCCTAGTCGCCCTCGGGGTCGCCCCCGGGCTTGTCGTCGGTGCCGTCGGGCTCTTCGCCCTCCACGCCGAAGCCGGTGGCGGGATCGGGTGCGCCCTGGCCGGGGTCGGCGGCGGCGATGCGGGGCTCGCCGAACCCGGGGTCGGGCTCGAACGGTGTCGTCGTCATGGGCGGGGACTACCCGCGGGAGGGCCCTGACCAACCGGAGGCCGGCCAGGGCGACCGTCGGGGCGACAGGATTTGAACCTGCGACCCCCCGCTCCCAAAGCGGGTGCGCTACCAAACTGCGCCACGCCCCGGTCCACCCAAGCCTATCGCGACCGGCTAAGCTGACCACGCGCCCACCCCGGTGGGTGCGGTGCGGGTGTAGCTCAATGGTAGAGCCCCAGCCTTCCAAGCTGGTCATGCGGGTTCGATTCCCGTCACCCGCTCTCTTCCTCCCCCGCGGGTCGACATCCCGCCGGGCGTCCTCAGTGGACGGTTTGTGACACGTCCCCGGTGCCGACGGTCGTACTCCGCGGCAGGGGGTTGGAGCCACCTTCGCGCGCTGATGTCGAGCGGCAGTTCGGGCGGTTGTTGAGCGGTGCGGCCAGTTGGGACGAGGTCGACCGGTGGGCCGGGCGGGGAGCACCTGCACGGCCCGGAGCAGTTGGCCGAGTGACTGGCCGAACTCCGTGGAAGCGATCCCACGCCGTAGTGCGGAAGCCGCGGGGATCGGCGGAATTCGTTGCCCCGACGGGATGTCGTCGAGTGCGATTCACGCTTTCGGGGATGCCCGTCGGCTTGACCGTCCTGGTTCGCAGGGCTTTATGCTCCCGGCGACGAGTTGTTGCCGACAACCCTCTGGCACGTGCGGACTCGTCGCGCGGTTGCGGGAAGCAAGGGTAGGGCCTGGGCGCTTCCCGCAACCCGAAAACGCGGTGAATCCGCAGGTGGTGGGCGCAGGAGGGGTCAGGGAGCCGAATTCCTCGAAGGTTGCGGCGCCTGTTTTCCCGGGCCGATGTCCCGTGCCTTTCCCGGGCGGCTCATCATGGGATCATGCGGTTGAACCAGATCGTCGTGGATTGCCTCGAACCGGCACGTCTCGTGCGCTTCTGGGCCGGCCTCCTCGGCGGCGAACCCGTCGAACGCGCGCACGGGTGGGCGCACGTCGTCCCGCCCGGGTGGCCCCGGATCTCCTTCCAACCCGTGCCCGAACCCAAGGCGGTGAAGAACCGGCTCCACCTCGACGTGGCCGTGGACGACCTGGCCGCCGCGAGGAGCGCCGCTGTCGCGCTCGGGGCGACGCCGCGGGGTGACGTGCGGACCGACGAGCAGGGCAGCTTCCAGGTCATGCTCGACCCGGCGGGCAACGAGTTCTGCTTCGTCAGCCCGGCTCAGTAGCGCGCCACGGCACGCCACAGCGCCTCGCCGAAGCGGATCGCGAGCACCACCATGAGGACGCCGATGGTGAACGACACCAGGCACCTCAGGATCACGCGCAGCTTCGCCACGCGCACAGTGTGCGCCCCCGACCCCCTCCGGATCACTGCGTCGCGGCGGCGACGGCGGCGCGCAGCGCGCGCACCACCGCGACATCCCCCTCCACCGACACGTGCTCCTCCCCCGCCCTCCCCCACAACCACAGGTCCACGGCGGACGGCGTGCCGCTGACCACGGCCGCCGCCCCGGCCGACGCGCGGTAGTCGACCACCCCCTCGTGCAGCGCCACGGTCCACTCCCGGCCCGGCACGCGCAGCGTCACGGCCCGCCCCGACGTGTGCGCGCCGGGCGGCTGGTGGCAGCCCAGCCACAACCGCAGCACCTCGTCGATGCCGTCCGCCGCCAGCCCGTCCGCCAACGGCGCCGCCGCACCGGTCGCGGCCTGCGCGTCCACCCGGTGCACCGCCGTCTCGTGCGCCATCCGCCGCACCCAGAACACGAGCGTCCCGTCCCACGGGCACCACGTGGCCGCGGGCGAGGCGGCACGGGACGGGTCCAGCACCGCGAGCAGCGCCACCACCCCGGCCCGGTACCAGGCGATCAGGTCGTCGTCCGGCGAGCACTCCCACCCAGCCGGGCGACCGCCGTCGGCGATCCAGCGCGGCACCAGGCGGTGGATCGAGCCGACGTGCGCGACCAGGTCGCGGACCGTCATCCCCGGGCACGCCGGCACGTCGCGGTCGAGTGGCGCGCGTTCGGCGGCGACCGCCAGCGCTTCGGCTTCGACGCGCAGCGCGTCGGCCAACGTGTGGGCGTCCATCCGCGCAGCATCGCGCACCGCCCCACCGCGCCGCGACCCCCTGGTCCGCGTCGCGCCCTACCGGCGACCGGCGTATGAACGGACCATGACGCTCACCCTCCGCACCCTCACCGCGGACGAACTCGCGCCCTTCCAGCGGGTCGTCAACTCGGCGTTCCTGTTGGACAGCGCGGAAGACCGGCTCGAACGGTGGCGCGGCCTGTTCGAGCCCGAACGGCACCGCGGGGTGTTCGACGGCGACGAGCTGATCGGCGGTGGCGGCATCCAGACCCGCGACATCACGCTGCCGGGCGCGGGTCCGCACCCCGTCGCGGCGGTCACGGGGGTGGCCGTGCTGCCGGGTCACCGCCGCCGCGGCGTGCTCACGCGCGTGATGCGGGCCCAGCTGCACGGCCTGCACGAGGAGGGACGCGAGGCGATCGCCGCGCTGTGGGCGTCGGAAGCGGCGATCTACCCCCGGTTCGGGTACGGCCTCGCGGCGGAGTTCACCCGGCTGGAGATCCCGCGGGGCGCGCGGTTCCACCCCGGGGCGTCGGTCGGCGAGGACCGGGTGCGGGAGGTGCCGCGCGAGGAGGCGATGCCGTTCGCCAGGGCGGTCTACGAGGACGTGCGGCCGGGTCGGACGGGCTGGTTGAGCCGCACGGACGCCGCCTGGGACCACCAGTTCGCCGACGCCGAGCACGACCGCGACGGGCTGACCGCCTACCGCTTCGCGCTGCACCCCGAGGGTTACGCGGTCTACCGCGTCAAGCCGGACTGGCAGGAGCGCGGTCCGCGCAACGAGCTGCACCTGCGGGAGATCGCGGCGCGCACGGACGAGGCGTACGCGGCGCTCTACCGGTACCTGCTGGACCTCGACATGGTGGGCGAGCTGAAGTCGTACACGGCGGCCGACGACCCCGTGGTCCACCTGCTGGAGGACTCGCGGCTGGCGTTGCGCGGCCGGTCGGACTCGCTGTGGGTGCGGGTCGTGGACGTCGACCGCGCGCTCGCGCAGCGCCGCTACGGCTCGGACGTGGACGTCGTGCTGGAGGTGGCGGACGGGTTCTGCCCCTGGAACGCGGGCCGGTGGCGGTTCGCGGTGAAGGACGGCGTGGCGACCGTGCAGCGGGTGGACGACGCGCCTGACGTGGTGCTGGACGTGCAGGCGTTGGGTGCCGCGTACCTCGGCGGGACGAAGTTGACGACCCTGGCCCGGGCACAACGGGTGAGTGAGGTCACCGAGGGTGCGCTCAAGGCCCTCTCACATGCCTTTTCGGGTGATCGTGAGCCTCACTGCCCGGAGGTGTTCTGACCGTCGGGGGAACCCCGGTCCGGTGCGCCTCGTTCTCCGGAGACCAAGCAGGGAGGGTCGATGACCACCACGATCGTGTTGCTCGTGCTGTTGGTCCTGGTGGGCGCGGTCTGGTACTCCGCCCGGTCCGCCGCCGAGAAGCGCCGTCGCGAGCTGGAGGACGCCCAGGCCGAGGCGCGGCGCTGGGTGGAGCGGCTCGGCGGGCAGGTGATGAACCTGACCGGCACGGACGTGGCGTCGCAGCAGGCGATGGCCGACGCGTCCGAGCGGTTCACCGCGGCCGGGTCGCAGATGGAGCAGGCGCGCACGGTGGAGCAGTGCCGCCTGGTCACGCAGACCGCGATGGAGGGCCTGTACTACGTGCGGGCCGCCCGGGTCGCGATGGACCTCGACCCCGGTCCCGAGCTGCCCGACCTCACCGGCCAGAGCCGCGCGGGCGCGGTGTCGGAGGAGCGCGACGTCACGGTCGAGGGCCACCGGTACGCGGCCTCGCCGCGGCCGGGCGCGCAGACGCCGCACTACTACCCCGGTGGCGTGGTCGCGGGGCGTCCGGTGCCGCAGGGCTGGTACTCCGAGCCGTGGTGGAAGCCCGCGCTCGTGGCGGGCGCGTGGACGTTCGGCTCGATGATGCTGTTCAACGCGATGTTCGTCGGCATGGCGGGCGTGCCCGCGGCCGTGGCGGCGGAGGACTACGGCGACGGTGGTGACGCGGGCGACGGCGGTGACTCCGGCGACTCCGGGGACGTGGGCGGCGACGCCGGCGGCGACTACGGCGGCGACTTCGGGGGCGGGGACTTCGGCGGCGGCGATTTCGGGGGCGACTTCGGCGGCGGGTTCGACTTCTGATCAGGCCGCCTGGCAGGTCGGGCACCAGTAGAGGTTGCGGCCGGCCAGCTCGGCGGCGGCCACGGGCGTGCCGCAGACCAGGCACGGCTGACCGGTGCGGCGGTAGACGTAGACCTCGCCGCCGTGCCGGTCCCGGCGCGGGGCGCGGCCGGTGACCTCGGGCAGGTGCTCCGGCCGCACGGTGTCGATGCGACCCGCCTTCACGCCCGCGCGCATCAGCACGGTCAGGTCCAGCCACAGGTCGTCCCACAACGCCCGGTCGACGCGGTTGCCGGGCACGAGCGGGTGGACGCCGTGCCGGAACAGCACCTCGGCGCGGTAGACGTTGCCGACGCCCGCGAGCACGCTCTGGTCGAGCAGCAGCACGGCGATCGACTGGCGGGAACGCGAGACGCGCTCGTACGCCAGGTCGGGTTTCGCGTCGCGGCGCAGCGGGTCCGGGCCCAGGCGGGCGCGCAGCGCGGCCACCTCGACGTCGGTCAGGACCTCACACCGGGTCGGGCCGCGCAGGTCCGTCCAGTGGGTCGGCCCCACGACCCGCATGCGCACCGCGCCGACCGGTTCGGTGACCGGGTGCGGCGACTCGGTGAACGTGCCGTAGAGGCCGAGGTGGACGTGCACGGTCGCGTCCGGGCCGTAGACGTGGAACAGGTGCTTGCCGTGCGCCTCGGCGCGTTCGAACAGCCGACCGTCCACGAGGGACGCGGTGAACCTGCCCTGCGGGCTCGACACCCGGACCGTCGAGCCCGCGTACCGGCGCTGGTGCAGCTTCGCCAGCCGGTGCAGCGTGTGGCCTTCGGGCATCAGGGCAGGGCCGGCGCCTCGCCGGTGCGCTCGTACTCGCGCAGGATGTCGATGCGGCGGGCGTGCCGCTCCTGGCCGGAGAACGGGGTGGCGAGGAACGCGTCCACGATCGCCAGCGCCTCCTCCGTGCTGTGCATGCGGCCGCCGATGCCGATGAGCTGCGCGTCGTTGTGCTCGCGGGCCAGCTTGGCCGTCTCGACGCTGTAGGCGAGCGCGGCCCGCGCGCCGGGCACCTTGTTCGCGGCGATCTGCTCGCCGTTGCCGGAGCCGCCGATGACGATGCCCAGGCTGCCCTCGTCCGCGACCACCCGGCGGGCGGCCTCGATGCAGAACGGCGGGTAGTCGTCCTCCGCGTCGTACACGGCGGGACCGACGTCGACCACCTCGTGGCCCGCGTCGGTCAGGTGCTTGACGAGGTGGGTCTTCAGCTCGAAGCCCGCGTGGTCCGATCCCAGGTAAACGCGCACGTCAGCAAGTCTGCCATCATCGGCAGGGTGTTCGGGCAGGAGGGTTGCCGGCTTCGCCTGGAGTGGGGACCGGAAGGTGTGACCGCGCTCGGTGCTCAGTGCGCGGTGCTCGTGGTCGTGGACGTGCTGTCGTTCTCCACGGCGGTGGACGTGGTCCTGTCGCGCGGTGGGGCCGTGCGGCCGGTGCGGTGGGCGGACCGGGCGACGGCGGCACCACCGGCCGACCCGTCGTGGACGTTGCGGCCGGCGTCGCTGGTGTCCGTGCCGGCGGGGGCGGTGCTGGACCTGGCGTCGGCGAACGGCGCCACGTTGTGCGCGTCGGCCGCCGGGACGGGGGCGGTCGTGCTGGTGGGGTGCCTGCGGAACGCGCGTGCGGTGGCCGCGGCGGCCCGTGAGCTGGCGGCGGGCGGGCCGATCGGTGTCGTGCCGGCGGGCGAGCGCTGGGGCGTGAACCTGCTGGAGAGCGGGGAGCAGGGGCCGTTGCGGCCGGCGGTCGAGGACCTGGTGGGCGCGGGCGCGGTGATGTCGTCCCTGCTGGGGTACGGCTCGGCGTCCGTGGAGGCGGCTTTGGCGGCGGAGGTGTACGCGCGGGCGTCGGTGGAGGACGTGCTGCACGGCTGCGTCTCCGGCCGGGAGCTGATCGCCGCCGGCCACGCCGCCGACGTCGCCCTGGCCTCCCAGGTCGACGTGAGCACCACCGTCCCCCGCCTGACCAACGGCCTCCTCACCTCCTGACCCCCGCGAGAGTCCTACGTTCAGCGCGCGAGAGTCCTACGTTCAGGCACCCCGAGTTCAACGCTCGGACATACCGCCCGGTATGCCGAGTGTTGAACTCACGGGCGCTGGACGTAGGACTCTCGAGGCTTGAACGTAGGACTCTCGCGGTCAGCGTTGGATGGACTTCAGTTCGGTGAACTCGGAGAGGCCGTGGTGGCCGAACTCGCGGCCGTTGCCCGACTGGCGGTAGCCGCCGAACGGGGCGCTGGTGTTGAAGGCCGCGCCGTTGATGTCCACCTGGCCGGTGCGCAGGCGCTTGGCCACGGCCAGCGCCCGGTCGGGGTCGGCCGAGAACACCGCGCCACCTAGCCCGTAGATGGTCGAGTTCGCGATGCGCACGGCGTCGTCCTCGTCGCGGTACGGCATGACCGACAGCACCGGGCCGAAGATCTCCTCCTGCGCGATCACCATGTCGGGCCGCACGTCGCCGAACACGGTCGGCGCGACGAAGAAGCCCCGGTCCAGCGGCCGCTCGACCCCGCCGAGCGCGAGCTTCGCGCCTTCGTCCACCCCGCGCCGGATGTAGTCGACCACGCGGTCGCGCTGCGCCGCCGTCACGGCCGGGCCCAGGCGCGTGGCCGGCAGCGCGGGGTCACCCGGCTGGTACTTGGCCGCCGCGGCGACCGCGACCTCCACCGCCTCGTCGTGCCGGTCGGCGGGCACGAGCACCCGGGTCCACGCGCTGCACGCCTGCCCGTTGTTCATGTACGCGTTGCCGACGCCGATCTTCACCGCACGCGTCAGGTCGGCGTCGTCCAGCACGACGTTCGCCGACTTCCCGCCCAGCTCCAGCGCCACCCGCTTCACGGTCTCGGCGGCCAGCGCGGACACCCGCCGCCCGGCCCGCGTCGAACCGGTGAACGACACCATGTCCACCATCGGGTGACTCACCAACGCCTCGCCGACCACCTGACCGGTGCCGTGGACCAGGGAGAACACCCCCCGCGGCACACCGGCGTCGTAGAGCACGGAGGCCAGCAGGTCGGCCGTGAGGGGCGCGAGTTCGCTCGGCTTGAGCACGACCACGTTGCCCGCCGCGAGCGCGGGCACGACCTTGGCGACCATCTGCTGCAACGGGAAGTTCCACGGGGTGACGGCCGCGACGACCCCGATCGGCTCCCGCAGCACGAGGGAGTTGCCGATCTCCTCGCCGTCGAAGTACCCGCCCGCCACCACGTCGGCCACGCCGCGCGCGATGCCCACCGGGTTCGGCACCTGCACCCGGGACGCGAACGTGATCGGCGTGCCCATCTCGGCCGTCATGGTCGAGGCGAACTCGTCGGCCCGCGCCTCCAGCGCGTCGGCCACCGCCCGCACCACGGCCAGGCGGGACTCCACCGGCGTCGCCGCCCAGCCCGGGAACGCGGCGACCGCCCTGGTCACGGCCGCGTCCACGTCACCGGCCGTGCCGGCGTGGACGGTGCCGATGACCTCTTCGGTGGTCGGGTTGACGACCTCGATCACGGTGGGCTCCCCGGGAACGGTGTGACACTCCAGGACGAAACGCGCCCCAGAGTGTCACACCGAGCGCGTCAGGAGAAGTCCAGGTCGCCGGTCCGCGTGCGCTTCAGCTCGAAGAAGTACGGGAAGCTCGCCAGCGCCCGCGCCCCGTCGAACACCTTCACCGCGTCCTCGCCGCGCGGGATCTTCGTCAGCACCGGCCCGAAGAACGCCACGCCGTCGATGTGGATCGTGGGCGTGCCCACGTCCATGCCCACCGGGTCCATGCCCCGGTGGTGGCTGGCGCGCAGCTCCTCGTCGTGCTCGTCGGTGTGCGCGGCCTGGGCCAGCTCGGCCGGCAGGTTCACGTCCTCCAGCGCGAGCTTGACGGCCTGGTCGTAGTCGCGCTCCTTGCCGAGGCCCTCGTTGTGGATGCGGGTGCCCAGCGCCGTGTACAGGTCGCGCAGCACGTCGTCGCCGTGCGCCTTGGCCGCGGCGATCGCGACGCGCACCGGGCCCCAACCGCGGTCGAGCATGTCGCGGTAGTCGGCGGGCAGGTCGCGGCCCTCGTTGAGCACCGACAGGCTCATCACCCGGAAGTTCAGGTCGAGGTCGCGCTGCTTCTCGACTTCGAGGATCCACCGGGACGAGATCCACGCGAACGGGCAGATCGGGTCGAAGTAGAAGTCGACCTTCGTGCGTCCCTCTGTCGACATGCGGTGTCCCTCCGTGGCTGTTCGTGAGCTGGAATGCGCCAGGTCCGGCACTCCCATCGTGCTCAACCCGGCCGCCGCGCGCAGTCTTCCCTCGGACGCCAGTCCACTTCCGGGCGTCCCACGTGATTGGATGCGACTGTCGTGTTCACCGACACGACACCGTTCCCGTTCCGACGAGGCCGGCGCCGAGGTCACGTGGCGCCGGCAGACGAGGTGACCAGTGGCGGCACCCAACCTCACCCGCGACCAGGCGCAGCAGCGGGCCGCGCTGCTGGAGGTCGACTCCTACCGGATCGAGCTGGACCTGACCGACGGTGGCGGCAAGCCCGGCTCGGACACGTTCCGCTCGACGACGACGGTCGCGTTCCGCAGCCGGACGCCCGGCGCGTCCTCGTGGGTCGACATCGTGGCCGCCAACGTGCACCGCGCCGTGCTCAACGGGCAAGAGCTGGACGTCTCGGCCTACCGCGAGGAGGACGGCGTCCACCTGCCCGGGCTGGCCGAGGTCAACGAGCTGACGATCGAGGCCGACTGCCGGTACATGAACACCGGCGAGGGCCTGCACCGGTTCGTCGACCCCGTCGACGGCGAGGTCTACCTGTACTCGCAGTTCGAGACGGCGGACGCCAAGCGCATGTTCGCCTGCTTCGACCAACCCGACCTCAAGGCGGTCTACGACCTCGCGGTCACCGCGCCGCACCACTGGAAGGTCGTCTCCAACGCGCCGATCGAGTCCACTGTGGACGCGGCGGGCGGCGCGGACCGGCACGTCTTCGCGACCACCAAGCCCATGTCGACGTACCTGGTCGCGCTGGTCGCGGGCCCGTACGCCGAGTGGCGCGACGAGTTCCGCGACGGCGACACGACGATCCCGCTGGGCATCTACTGCCGCGCGTCGCTGGCGCCGCACATGGACGCCGAGCGGCTGTTCACCGAGACCAAGCAGGGTTTCGGCTTCTACCACCAGGCGTTCGGGGTGACCTACCCGTTCGGCAAGTACGACCAGTGCTTCGTGCCGGAGTTCAACGCCGGCGCGATGGAGAACGCGGGCTGCGTCACGTTCCTGGAGGACTACGTCTTCCGCAGCCGCGTCACCCGCTACCTGTACGAGCGCCGCGCCGAGACCGTGCTGCACGAGATGGCGCACATGTGGTTCGGCGACCTGGTGACCATGCGCTGGTGGGACGACCTGTGGCTGAACGAGTCGTTCGCCACCTGGGCGTCGGTGCTGGCGCAGGCCGAGGCGACCGAGTACCGGCAGGCGTGGACGACGTTCGCCAAGATCGAGAAGTCGTGGGCCTACCGGCAGGACCAGCTGCCCTCCACGCACCCCGTGGCGTCCGACATCCCGGACCTCCAGGCGGTCGAGGTCAACTTCGACGGCATCACCTACGCCAAGGGCGCCTCGGTGCTCAAGCAGCTGGTGGCCTACGTCGGCCTGGAGAACTTCCTGGCCGGCCTGCGGGTGTACTTCGGCAAGCACGCGTGGGGCAACGCCACGCTGGCCGACCTGCTCAACGCGCTGGAGGAGGCGTCCGGCCGCGACCTGTCGTGGTGGAGCGCCCAGTGGCTGGAGACCACCGGCCTGAACCTGCTGCGGCCGAAGTACGCCGTCGACGCCGAGGGCCGGTTCACCGAGTTCGCGGTGCTCCAGGGCGGGGCGCGGCCGGGTGCGGGCGAGCTGCGCACGCACCGGCTGGCGATCGGCGTGTACGACTCCGACGAGCACGGCAAGCTCGTGCGCACGCACCGCGTCGAGCTGGACGTCTCCGGCGAGCGCACCGAGGTGCCCGACCTGGTCGGCGTGCCGCGCGGCAAGCTCGTGCTGGTCAACGACGACGACCTGACCTACTGCACGATGCGGCTCGACGCCGACTCGCTGGCGTCGCTGATCGACCACATCGCCGACATCGCCGAGCCGTTGCCGCGGACCCTGTGCTGGTCGGCGGCGTGGGAGATGACCCGCGAGGCCGAGCTGAAGGCCCGCGACTTCGTAAACCTGGTGCTCGGCGGCCTGCACTCGGAGACCGAGGTCGGCGTGGTGCAGCGGCTGCTGCTCCAGGCGCAGACGGCGCTCTCGTCGTACGCGGACGCGTCGTGGCGCGACGAGGGCTGGCGCAGGTTCACCACGCGGACGCTGGAGCTGGCGCGCGCCGCCGAGCCCGGTTCGGACCACCAGCTGGCGTTCGTGAACGCCCTGGCCGGCTCCGTGCTGGACGAGGAGACGCTGGCGGTCGTGCGGGGCTGGCTGGAGGGCACGGACGTGCTCGACGGCCTCGACGTCGACACCGACCTGCGGTGGCGGCTGCTGCACGCGCTGGTCGCGCACGGCGCGGCCGGGCTGGACGAGATCCGGGCCGAGGAGGAGCGCGACCCCACCGCCACCGGCCACCGCAAGGCCGAGTCGGCACGCGCCCTGCGGCCCGCGGTCGAGGCCAAGACCGAGGCGTGGGACCGCGCGGTGAACGACGACGACCTGCCGAACGCGGTGTCGGAGGCGATCGTCGCGGGCATCCAGCACCCCGGCCAGAAGGCGCTGCTGCAGCCGTTCGTCGAGCGGTACTTCGCCGACGTCGCCGACGTGTGGGAGCGGCGGTCGAGCGAGCGGGCGCAGTCGGTGGTGGTCGGGCTGTTCCCGTCGTGGTCGATCTCGAAGGAGACCGTCACGGCGGCCGACGAGTGGCTGGCCGAGGAACGCCCGCCGGCCCTGCGCCGACTGGTGTCGGAGGGCCGTGCGGGCATCGTGCGCGCTCTGGCGGCCCAGGAGTTCGACCGGTCCTGAGGCTCGCGCGGGCTGGACGGGGTGACGCCTTCAGGCGTCACCCCGTTTCGCGTCCGGGGCCGAGCGGTGGTCGCGGTCGTAGGCGTCGGCCCAGCGGGCGAACACGTCACGCGACTGGAGCGGGGTGAGGACGAGGCGTTCCAGCCGGCGCATCTTCGCCTCGTAGGCGGCGACCGCGGTGGGGTCGTCGTGGAACACCGTCGCCGCCTCGGTCTCCGCGTACGCCAGCGGCTTCACCGGCGACGAGAACGTCAGCAGCGTCCCGGGGTGGCGCAGGGCCGCGTGCGACCCCACGCCCATCGGGATGATCCGCGGGTTGATGCGCGCCCACCCGCACATCAGCGTCAGCCGCAGCAGTTGGTCCCGCATCACCTTCGCGTCGCCGACCACGACCCGCAGCGCGGCCTCGTGCACGTAGATGACCGCCTCCGGGCCGCCCGGCCTGCGCAACGCCTCCTGCCGCGCCATCCGCGCCTCGGTCGCGCCCCGGTCGCCCGTGAGCGCGAACGCGTAGTCCTCGGTCTGCGCCAGGCTCGGGACGACCAGCGGCTCGTAGGTCGCCAGCGTGCGGGCCGCGTGCTCGTGGACGGACACGGCCGTGAGCGAGTCCGGCCACGGGTCGTGCCGCCGCAGGAAGTTGCCCGTGTCGGCCTCGCTCGCGATGGCCATGATCCGCTCCCGCGTCGGTTTGTCCGCACCGCAGCGGCCGAGCAGCGTCCCGATTTCCCACGGGCTCGTGCGGCGGCTGCCGGTCTCCAGCTTCGACAGCTTGCCCAGCGACCAGCCCAGTGCTTCGGCCACGGACCCGGACGACATCCGGGCCCGGTGCCGGACGCGCCGCAATTCCTCCCCCAATTCCCGGCTGCGAGCGCTGCTCAGTCGGGCAGCCGGCCTTTCCTCGGTCTCCACAAAACCCCCTTCACCGCACAAGAGAAAAGGGTGCGGCGGGGTGGTGGGCGCGGCGGGCTCGTGCGCGCACCACCACCCCGCCGCACATGTCCGACCAGTGTGCGGACTGGCCGGTGGCCTGTTGCACAACACCTTGTCCGGCCCGCAACACGCGGTCAATACCCTTTTCGAGCGAGAGACTTGACCACTGGTCCAGCCCTAGTATCGCTTTTCATGAACCGCAATACGTCGAAGGCCATCGCATTGGGAGCGCGCCTGCGCAACGCACGTGAGGCCAATAATCTCAGTCAACGCGCACTCGCGAAGAAGATTGGAGTCGTGCATTCGTTGCTCTCGCGCAACGAAAACGGTCAGCGGGTGCCGACGAGGACCGAGGTGATCCGCATCCTCGAACCGCTCCACATCAGCGAGCGGGAGCGCGAGGAGATCCTCGCGATGACGGACGACCCGAGCGGATCGCCCCTCGCGGTGATCGACCTCCCGGAGCGGCGCGCGCAACTGGCGGCG
Source organism: Actinosynnema sp. NPDC053489 (assembly GCF_044544865.1). NCBI lineage: Bacteria > Bacillati > Actinomycetota > Actinomycetes > Pseudonocardiales > Pseudonocardiaceae > Actinosynnema > Actinosynnema sp. NPDC053489. The sequence goes on from NZ_JBITXT010000002.1 coordinate 417,567, forward strand.
CTGGTCGAGGTCGAGCAGATGGCCAAGGAGGTGGTGAGCTGGTCGCCCATGCTCATCCCGGGACTGCTCCAGGTCAGCTCCTACACGCGCGCCATCATGGAGGCGGCCCGCATCCCGGAGGGCGAGATCGCGACGCGGGTCGCGGTCCGGATGGGCCGACGCGACATCCTCACCCGCCGCGCGCCGGTCCACTACACCGCCTTGATCGGCGAGAGCGCGCTCCGCCAGACCATCGGCCGCCCGGCCGTCATGGCCGAGCAGTTCGACCACCTGCTGATGATGAGCGCGCACGAGAACGTCGACCTCCGCGTCATCCCCCTCGCCACCGGGTGGCACCCCGGCCTGGAGGGCGCCTTCCAGTTGCTCAAGTGCGACGGCACGTCGTTCGCCCACCTGGAGAACCAGATCAGCTCGGTGTTCGTGCAGGAACCCGAGGCGGTAGCCGGCTTCGAAGCGTCCGTGCCAAGGTTGCTGGAGGTCGCGATGAGCCCGGAGCGGTCCTTCGAACTCATCGCGAAGGAGGTGCAGCGGACGACGGGAGTCGCATGACACGTCGGTGGAAGAAGTCCAGCAGGAGCGTGAGCGACGGTGCCTGCGTCGAGGTGGCGAACCACCTCGACGCGGTGCGGGACAGCAAGAACCCCTCGGTCGTGCTGAGCGTCAGCCCGGCACGGCTGAAGGCGTTCGTGGACGGGCTCAGGGCCCGGTGAACGCGAAAGCCCCGGCGGAGGTCCCGCCGGGGCTTTCGGGTCGTCGTCGGTCAGGCGTTCCTGGGGGCGCGGCCCGCCTGGTCGGTCAGCATGCGCAGGCCGCTCACCAGGCCGCCGGCGAGGTCGCCCTCCTTGAAGGACGCGACCATGCTCATCACGGCCAGCTTCGCGCCGCGGTCGGCGATGCGGCGGTGGGACTCCTCGCCCGTCACCACCTCCACCCGGCGCTCACCGGGCGACACGGCGACCAGCACGGCGTGCGTCGGGCGCGGGGTGCTCGCGTGCAGCTCCTCGGCCCTGACCCGCGAGTCGGCGCCCAGCTCGCCGAGGTACACGCTGAAGTCCAGCCCGGTCGTGCGGCTGGCCAGCGTCAGCGCCTCGTCCAGGCTCGACAGCTGCACCGGCGTGAACGGCAGGCTCGGCGCGTGCGGCTCGTACATCTTGGCGGCCGACACCCGGCCGCTGTTGGTCACGACGGCACCGAGCGGCAGGGTCGACGGGTCGACCTCCGCCCTGGTCAGCTCACCAGTTGCCACGGGCACCTCCCTGGGCGGTCCGGCCCTCGGCCGGCGCGGTGACGGCCTGGTGCGCGCCGCCGGGCAAACCCGCGGGGTTCGCCGTCCACCAGACGGGGGCGTAGTTCCACTCCTGGCCAGGCCGGTACCGCTGAATGCGGGTGGCCTTCGGCCTCAGCGTCAGTAGCGTGATCACGCCGTAGATGGCCAGCGGGATCAGCGCGAAGACGAGCACGGTCTCCACGATGGTCACGCCGGCTACGGTAACCGATCGCCCTGGTCACGTCGGGGCGAGGGCACCCGTTTCCGCACTGGTCGGGTTACGGCGGCGTAGGCGGCCCTCCGAACGTGAGCTTCCAACTGTGAACGCCGCCGCGGCGGCGCGGTCCCCGACCACGCGTATGGCGGTGTCCACCTCGTGGGACGCGCGTCCTGACCGCACAACGCCACCGCCGGCGCCTTGGGCTGCCACACGCGGCATCCGAGCGCGGCACTCCGCCCGTCCCCTACCTGCGGTGACGTCACCCTCAGTACTCATCGGTGCCGTATGCACCAGCTCGCGCGCTCGATCGTCGCAGTGCGTACACCCGGACGGTCTTCCCCCGGACGGAGGCGAATGGCGGCCGGTTTGGCGTCTTGTCCTGGGCCCACTCGGCTTCTAACTTTTCACCTGTACGGGTCTTGCGCATCCGAATCCGGAGACCAATTCCCGCCCGATGAGTCTCGGAGGACACGACATGTACACGCTGAACCTCGTTCTGGTCGCCGCCCTCACCCTTTCGTCGTACACCCAATCAGCGCAGAGCGTTACGACCGTTCAGCCTCAGGATGCGCTCGCCGGGTCGGTGCGGATCACCTCCGACGACTCCGTTCGGATCACCGCGCAGGAGTCCGTCCGGATCACCGGGGCCGAGCAGGGCTCCGGGGACGTCGTGCTCGCGGGCTCCGTGCGCATCACGTCCGGCTCGGTGCGCATCACCTCGGGGTCGGTGCGCATCACGTCCGGCTCCGTGCGCATCACCTCGGGCTCGGTGCGCATCACGTCCGGGTCGGTGCGCATCACGTCCGATTCCGTGCGCATCACCGACGACCGCCGGGACGACGTCCTGGCCGCGTGACGGGGTGGCGGGTCGCTAAGCCGCGGGCTCGCCCAGGTAGGGCAGCCACAGCGGGTCGGCCTCGGTGACGCCGGCCAGCAGCCGCCAGTGCGGCCCGCGGGGCGCGCTCGGCACCACGCGCAAGCGCCAGCCCAGCTCCGAGAGGAGCTTGTCGGCCTTGCGGTGGTTGCACTTGGCGCAGCAGGCGACGCAGTTGGTCCACGAGTGGGGGCCGCCGCGGCTGCGCGGCACGACGTGGTCGATCGTCTCGGCCCGCCCGCCGCAGTACGCGCAGCGGTACCGGTCGCGGTGCATCAGCCCGGCGCGGGTGAGCGGCACCCGGCCGCGGTAGGGCACCCGCACGTAGTTCGCCAACCGGATCACCGACGGGACGACGACCTGGGACGTCGAGGAGTGGACGACGGCGCCGGCCGGGTCGCCGTGCACGACCTCCGCCTTCCCGCAGACCACCAGGACCACCGCGCGGCGCAGCGGCAGCGCGGTGAGCGGTTCGAACGTGGCGTTGAGCAGCAGCACCTTGCGCCGCCCCCAGGGCAGCACCACGGGTGCGGGACCGGCTCCCTGCCCGTCGGCCACGGCGTGCACGAGCGGTTTTTGGCCGGACGGGACCGACGGCGCGATCCCGGCGTTCACCAGGGCGCCGATCGGGGTGGGTTGTCGGTCTGGCACGCGACCACCTCCACCGGTTCAGTGACTAGCAGACCACAGATCGACCCCAAAAATCACCTGTGATATGTGACGTGTCACGGAGCCGGTGCCGAAACTTCGGTGAACACCCCCCAATCGGAGATGGTTTTCATCACCCGCGCTACGCTCGCGAAGGTGACCGAAGCCTCCACCGCAGCGCTGCCTGCGACGATCTCCTATCCCGACGCGCCGCGGCTCGACCTGGCCGAAGACCTGCACGGACAGCGGGTCGAAGATCCGTACCGCTGGCTGGAAGACCCGGCGGACCCGCGCACCGCCGCGTGGTCGGCCGAGCAGGACGCGCTGGCGCGCTCGTGGCTGGACGCCATGCCGGGCCGCGACGCGCTGGCCGCCCGGCTGGGCGAGCTGATGCGGACCGGGTCCGTGGGCGCGCCGGTGTGGCGGGCCGGGCGGGCGTTCTACACCCGGCGCGGGCCGGACGAGGACCACCCGGTGCTGTACGTGCGCGTGGACGGCGTGGAGCGGGTGCTGCTGGACGTGTCGCGGCTCGACCCGTCCGGGCGGACCACGCTCGACCAGTGGTCGCCCTCCCGCGAGGGCACGCGGCTGGCCTACCAGGTGTCGGTGGGCGGCGACGAGCACTCGCTGCTGCACGTGGTCGACGTCGACACGGGCGAGCTGCTCGACGGCCCGATCGACCGGTGCCGGTACTCCCCGGTGGGCTGGCTGCCCGGCGGCGAGGAGTTCTTCTACGTGCGGCGGCTCGACCCGGCGCTGGTGCCCGAGGACGAGCGGCAGTTCCACCGGCGGGTCTGGCGGCACCGCGTCGGCACGCCCGCGGCCGAGGACGTCAACGTGCACGGCGACGGGCTGGACCACACGTACTACTACGGGCTGTCGCTGTCGGAGGACGGGCGGTGGCTGGTCGTGAACGGCGCTCCCGGCACCGTGCGGCGGGACTCGGTGTGGCTCGCCGACCTGCACGGCTCCGGCGAGCTGACGCCCGTCGTGCGCGACTCCGACGACGTCCGGTGCTCGGCGTGGGTCGCGCCGGACGGGCGGCTGTACCTGCGGACCAGCCGGGACGCGCCCCGGTTCCGGCTGTGCGTCGCCGACCCGCAGGCCCCGACCGAGTGGACCGAGCTGGTGGCCGAGCAGCCCGACTCGGTGCTGGACGGCGTGCAGTGGCTCGACGGGGCGCTCGTGCTGCTGCGCACCCGGCACGCGGTGTCGGAGCTGCACCTGCACTCCCCCGCGACCGGCGAGCACCTCGGCGAGGTGCCGCTGCCCGGCACGGGGTCGCTGCACGGGTTGTCCACAGTCGACGCGCGGACCGTCGCGGACCGGGACGTGCTGTGGTTCGGCTGGTCGGACTTCGTCACGCCCCTGTCGGTGTACCGGTACTCGCTGTCGACCGGCCGGACGGAGCTGGAGGCGGCGGCGCCCGGGACGGTGGCCCTCCCCGAGTTGTCCACACAGCAGCTCTCGTACACCTCGGCGGACGGCACGGTCGTGCGAATGTTCGTGGTGTCCGGGGAGCGGCGGCCGGACCTGCCCCGGCCGGCGCTGCTCACCGGGTACGGCGGGTTCGCGGTGGGCCGCGGCCCGGGCTACAGCGCGACCGCGCTGGCGTGGGCCGAGGCGGGCGGCGTGTGGGTGCACGCGTCGCTGCGCGGCGGTGACGAGGAGGGGGAGGAGTGGCACCGGGCGGGGATGCGGGAGCGCAAGCAGAACGTGTTCGACGACTTCCACGCGGCGGCCGAGCGGTTGATCCGCGACGGGTGGACCACGCCGCAGCAGTTGTCGATCATGGGCGGGTCGAACGGCGGGCTGCTCGTCGGCGCGGCCCTGACGCAGCGGCCGGAGCTGTACGCGGCGGTGGTGTGCTCGGCCCCGCTGCTGGACATGGTCCGGTACGAGAAGTTCCTGCTGGGGCGGCTGTGGGCCGAGGAGTACGGCTCCGCGGCCGTGCCCGAGGAGCTGGCCTGGCTGCTGGCCTACTCCCCGTACCACCGGGTGCGGCCGGGTGTTGAGTACCCTTCGGTGCTGTTCACGGTCTTCGAGTCGGACAGCCGCGTGGACCCCAACCACGCGCGGAAGATGTGCGCGGCGCTCCAGCACGCGACGTCGAGCGAGCCGACCAAGCACCCGGTGCTGCTCCGCCGCGAGACCGAGGTGGGGCACGCCGGCCGGTCGGTGAGCCGGTCCGTCGGCCTGGCCGTGGACCAGTTGACCTTCCTGGCCCGGGCGACCGGCCTGGAGTTGTGAGCGGAGGACTGTTCGAGTGCAGGTGCTGGACGTGGACGTCAAGTCGACCCTGGCCGTCGAGTGGTGGGTGGCCAACGGGCCCAAGATCGCCGAGGGCGCGCTGCGGATCGCGTTGACCCTGGTGGTCGCCGTGGTGGTCCGGTTCCTGCTCCGCCGGCTGATCGACCGGATGACCCGCGGCAACGAGGGGCGCAAGCCGAAGCTGCTCAAGCCGCTGCGGGAACGCGCGCCGCAGGCGCTGGGCGCGCTGGTCTCGGAGCGGCGCGAGCAGCGGGCCAAGACCATCGGCTCGGTGCTCAAGTCGTTCGTCACGATCATCGTGTTCGGCGTGGCGTTCATCCAGATCCTCACCGAGCTGGGCATGAACCCCGCGCCCATCCTGACCTCGGCGGGCATCCTCGGCGTGGCGATCGGCTTCGGCGCGCAGAACCTGGTCAAGGACTTCCTGTCGGGCATGTTCATGATGCTGGAGGACCAGTACGGCGTGGGCGACGTCGTGGACCTGGGCCCGGCGACCGGCACGGTGGAGTCGGTGGCGCTGCGGATCACCACGATCCGCGACACCAACGGCACGGTCTGGTACGTCCGCAACGGCGAGATCATGCGGGTCGGCAACTCGTCGCAGGGCTTCGCGGTGGCGGTGGTCGACCTGCCGCTGGCCTACGGCGCGAACCTGGCGTCGGCGACCGAGGTGCTGACCGAGGCGGTGACCGACGCGGCGGCCGAGGAGCTGCTGGCCAAGGACGTCATCGACAAGCCGCAGGTGCTCGGCGTGGAGAAGGTCACGCCCGAGGGCATCACCATGCGGGTCACGGTGAAGGTCCGGCCGGGCCGCCAGTGGGCCGTGCAGCGGGCCCTGCGGGCGAAGCTGATGCCCGCCCTGGATGACGCGGGCATCTCGCTCAAGGCGTCCTGAGCCCGCGCGTCCGGGCCGGGTGCGCGGCACCCGGCCCGGACACCCCCGTCAGGCCGCGACGACCGCCGTGAGCGTCTCCGCCAGCGGCCGCGCGTCCCTGGACCTCGCGGAGTCGGCCCTCGCCCGGTCGCGGAGGGCGGCGATCCGGTCGAACGTCCGGGTGGAGCCGATCCGGCCGGCCGGGGCGAGCAGCCGCGCCGCCAGCCGGTCCGCCTCGGCGTGCTCGCCCTGCAGGACGCGCACGCCCACGAGCGAGATCACGTCGAACAGGTTCGACCGCCGGTAGGTGTCGCGGCGCAGCCGCAGCGCCTCCGCCAGGTGCGGTTCGGCCCGCCGCTCCGCGCCGGGGTGGTGCTCGGCCGCCGTCCGGTACGCCAGGGCCGCCATGCCCTCCAGCCCGGCTCGGTCGAAGTACGACAGCCAGCCCGGCGTCGCGGCGGGGTCGGCGCGGGAGAAGCACGACTCGGCGACGCCGACGGCCCGGTCCACCGCCGCGAGGTCCCCCAGCGACGCGTGCGCCCACGACTCGCAGGTCGCCAGCATGGCCGAGGCCATCGGCGCGAGCCCGGCCCCCGCTCCCCGGCGGGCCAGCGCGACCAGGGACAGGGCCTCGCGCGGCTTGCCGACGTGCACCATCTGGCGGGCCATCCGGGACAGCACCTCGACGCCCAGCCCGGTGTCCCCGGCCCGCTTGGCGCAGTGCAGCGCGAGGGTGAAGTACCGCTGCGCGGTCGCCTGCAGGCCCACGTCGTGCGACATCCAGCCGGCCAGCCGGGCCAGGTCGGCGGTCGAGCGGAACAGGCGGCGGGAGATCGCGTCGGGGTAGTCGTGGTCGAGCAGGTCGGTCATCGCCTTGAGCTGCCCCACCACCGCCTCGCGGTACAGGCCGCCGCCGCGCTGGGCGTCCCAGGCCCAGAACGTCCTGGTCGCGGCCTCGATCTCGGCGATCTCGGCGACGCCGACGCGACCCGGCCCGAGCGCCGACGGCGGCGCGGCCCGGTCGGCGGGGTCGAGCCACCCGGCCAGCCTGCCCTCCAGCACGGCCCCGGTCGCCAGGGCGGCGGTCGCGCCGAGCACGTCCCTGCGTTTGATCATCAGATCGCTCCTGGTGAAGTCCTGCAACGTCGTGACCAGCGCCCGGTGGTCCCACGGCACGTGGTCGCGGGTCGGCGCGGCGGCCAGGCCCAGGTCCGCTGGCGTCAGCGGGCGGCCCACCCGGTCGGTGAACAGCGCGGCCAGCAGCTCCGGCACCGGGTGGCGCGGTCGTTCGCCCTCCAGCCAGCGCCGCACCCGGGAGCTGTCCGGCGCGACGTTGTGGCCCCTGGCCCGGCCGAGCCGCCCGACGGCGCGGGCGAGCTCCTGCTGGGTCCACCCGCCCTGCCGGAACCAGTGCCGCAACGCCTCGTTGGAGCCGCCCATCGCGTGCCCTCCCCCTCGCGGCCGGTGATCCCCGGCCCAGGATGGGGTGGCGGCCGGAGCGGTCACCAGCGACCGGCGCGATGCGCCGGCCGTTCGCCAACCCCCGCGCTCGGGCGGGGTCGGCGTCGAAGGCAGCCCGGCGGCTGAGGCAGGATGGAGGGGTGACCACTCCTGCGGACAACTTCTACGAGGCAGTGGGCGGGTACGAGACGTTCCACAAGATCGTCGCGCGCTTCTACGAGGAAGTCGCCGACGACCCCGTCCTGCGCCCGATGTACCCCGAAGAGGACCTCGGCCCCGCCGAGGAGCGGTTCCGGCTGTTCCTCATGCAGTACTGGGGCGGTCCGCACACGTACTCGGACAACCGCGGTCACCCCCGGTTGCGGATGCGCCACGCGCCGTTCGTCATCGGTCCCGTGGAGCGGGACGCGTGGCTGCGCTGCATGAAGGTCGGCGTCGACTCCGTCGAGCTGTCCCCCGAGCACCGCAAGCAGCTGTGGGCGTACCTCGAGATGGCCGCCAACAGCATGATGAACGCCTGGGTGTGACCTTTGACCGCACTGACGGGGGCGTGGTGTCGGTCGCGAATGGCAGGATGACTCCTCGTGCGACGATCCTCCGATCCACGACCAGAGATCGCCGACGAGTCCGCCTGGTGGCGTGACGCCGTCTTCTACCAGGTCTACGTCCGATCCTTCGCCGACGCGAACGGTGACGGCGTGGGCGACCTCGACGGCATCCGCTCCCGGCTCGGCTACCTGGAACTGCTCGGCGTGGACGCCCTGTGGCTCACGCCGTTCTTCACCTCGCCCATGGCCGACCACGGCTACGACGTGGCAGACCCGCGTGACGTCGACCCGCTGTTCGGCGACCTGGCCGCGTTCGACCGGCTGGTCGCCGAGGCGCACGCGCACCACCTCAAGGTCACCATCGACCTGGTCCCGAACCACACCAGCGACCGGCACGAGTGGTTCCAGGCCGCGCTGCGGGCCGGGCCCGGGTCGGCCGAGCGGGACCGGTTCGTCTTCCGCGACGGCGGCGGCTTCGACGGGTCCGTGCCGCCGAACAACTGGCCCAGCCAGTTCGGCGGGCCGGCGTGGACGCGCGTGCCCGACGGGCAGTGGTACCTGCACCTGTTCACCCCCGAGCAGCCCGACCTGAACTGGGACAACCCGGAGGTCGCCGCCGACCTGGCGCGCACGCTGCGGTTCTGGCTCGACCGCGGGGTGGACGGGTTCCGCATCGACGTCGCCCACGGCATGGCCAAGCCCTACGGGTTGCCGAACATCGACCCGCGGGCCGAGCTGGGCGCGGGTGTGATGCATGACAACTCGCTGGACCCCCGGTTCGACAACGACGGCGTGCACGAGATCCACCGGATGATCCGCAAGGTGATCGACGAGTACCCCGGCCGGATGGCCGTCGGCGAGATCTGGGTCAAGGACGACGCGCGGTTCGCCCGGTACGTGCGGCCCGACGAGCTGCACCTCGGGTTCAACTTCCGGCTGGTCGAGGCACCGTTCGACGCCGACGGCGTGCGGACGGCGATCGAGCACTCGCTGGGCGCGGTGCGCGGGCTGGACACCCCGCCGACCTGGACGCTGTCCAACCACGACGTGACGCGGCACGTGACGCGGTACGGCGGCGGCGAGCTGGGCGCGCGGCGGGCGCGGGCGATGGCGCTGGTGGAGCTGGCGCTGCCGGGCGTGGTCTACCTCTACAACGGCGAGGAGCTGGGCCTGCCGGACGTGGAGCTGCCGGAGTGGGCGCTGCAGGACCCGATCTGGCTGCGGTCCGGGCACACCGAGCGGGGCCGTGACGGGTGCCGCGTGCCGCTGCCGTGGGAGGGCGACACCCCGCCGTTCGGCTTCTCCCAGGGCGTGAGCACCTGGCTGCCGCAGCCGAACGAGTGGGCGGCCCTGACCGCCGAGTCGCAGCTGGAAGACCCGGACTCGATGCTGTCGTTCTACCGGCAGGCGCTGGAGCTGCGGAAGTCGCACGGCGCGTTCGCCGGTGACGAGCTGGAGTGGTACGGCGCGCCGCCCGGCTGCTTCGCGTTCCGCCGCAAGGGCGGCGGGCTGATCTGCGCGCTGAACACCTCGGGCGGCCCGGTGCCGCTGCCGCCGGGCGAGGTGCTGCTGGCCAGCGGTCCGATGGAGGGCAGCCTGCTGCCGCCCGACACGGCGGTCTGGCTGGTCTGACGACGTGCCGCTGCCCCCGCCTCGGGTGAGGCGGGGGCAGCGGGCGCGCGGGCGTCAGCCGAGCTGCTGCCACGTCCCGATCGTGCCGCCGGCCGTGCTCTGCGCCGCGCCGGACACACCGCCGGCCGAGTTGGCCACGTACACCGCCACCAGCCCGTTCGCCGTGATCAGCGCGTCGGCGTCGCTCGTGACACCTCCGCTGCCGCCGACCAGGGACCACGGGCCGAAGGTCGCGCCCGGGGCGCTCTGACCGGCCGCCAGGATCGAGCCGTTCACGCTGCGGGCGTACAGGCCGATCGTGCCGTCGCCGAACCGCACCGCGTCCGGCCGACCCACGAAGCCGATGCCGCCGATCTGCTGCCAGGTGCCGATCGTGCCGCCGGGCGTGGTCTGCGCCGCGCCGGAGACACCGCCTGCCGAGTTGGCCACGTACACCGCCACCAGCCCGTTCGCGGTGAGCAACGCGGTCGGGTCACCCGCGACCCCGTTGCTGCCGCCGACCGGGGACCACGGGCCGAAGGTCGCGCCCGGAGCGCTCTGGCCCGCCGCCTCGACGGTGCCGGAGGTGGTGCGGGCGTAGAGGCCGATCGTGCCGTTGCCGAACACCACCACGGCAGGCTTGCCCACCAGGCCGCTGCCGCCCAGCATCGACCAGGTGCCGATCGTCGCCCCCGGGGCGCTCTGCGACGCACCGGAGACGCCACCGGCCGAGTTGGTCACGTACACCGCGACCAGGCCGGATGCCGTCAACACGGCCGTCGGGTCGCTGGCGACGCCGCCGCTGCCGCCGATCGTGGACCACGGCCCGAACGCACCGCCCGACACGCTCTGACCCGCCGCCATGACACGGCCGTCCACTGTGCGGACGTACAACCCGATCGTGCCGTTGCCGAACAACAGCGCCGCCGGCTTGCCGGTGAAACCACCACCGGACGTCAACGCCTGCCACGACCCGAAAGCACCACCGACCACCGACTGGCTCGCACCCCAGACGTTGCCGTCCGAACGCACCGCGTACAGCGCCAACGCACCGCTCGACGTCACCAGCGGGGTGGGTGAGGCCGGGGCGACGGCGTACGCGGCCGCCTCGGCGAGCAGCGACCGGGCCGTGCCCTCCGCCGCGTCGTACCGGTCCGGGCAGCAGGACCGCTGGACGCTGTCCGCGAGCCGCCCGGCGGTCAGCCCCGGGTTGCGCCGGTCGCTGTCGATCGCCCTGGTGAAGAACGCGTTGGCGGCGTACTCCACGTTGAGGATCTGCTCGCGCGTGCCCCAGCCCTGGCTGGGCCGCTGCTGGAAGACGCCGAGCGAGTCCAGGTCGCCGCAGTCCAGGTTGTTCATCCGGGACTCGACCCAGCCGGCCTCGAAGCCCGCGAGCATGACCTTGTCGTTGACGCCGAGTCGGTGGCCCACCTGGTGGACCGTCTTGGTGACCGCCAGGTCGCGGCCGGGCAGCGGCACGGGGCACTCGGCCTCCGCGGCGGCGCCCGGGGTCGCCAGGACGGTCGCGCTCAGGGTGGCGGTGGCCAGCACCGCGATCCGGGCGTGCTCGATGAGCGTTCCCACGTGATTTCCCCTCGTTCCGGTCCGGACGCTCAACCGAGCTGCTGCCAGGTGCCGATCGTGCCGCCGGCCGTGCTCTGCGCCGCGCCGGAGACACCGCCGGCGGAGTTGGTCACGTAGACGGCGACCAGGCCGTTCGGGGTGAGCAGGGCCGCCGGGGTGCTCGCGACCCCGCCGCTGCCGCCGATCACCGACCACGCGCCGAACGCGCCGCCCGGGGCGCTCTGACCGGCCGCCACGACGGTGCCGGCGCTGGTGAGGGCGTAGAGGCCGATCGTGCCGTTGCCGAACACCACGGCGGCGGGCCTGCCGACGACTCCGCTGCCGCCCAGCATCGACCAGGTGCCGATCGTCGCCCCCGGAGCGCTCTGCGACGCCCCCGAGACGCCACCGGCGGAGTTCGCCACGTAGACGGCGACCGTGCCGGACGGGGTCATCACGGCGGTCGGGTCACTCGCCACGCCGCTGCTGCCGCCGATGGTCGACCACGCGCCGAACGCGCTGCCGGGTGCGCTCTGGCCCGCGGCCACGACGGTGCCGGAGGTGGTGCGGGCGTAGAGGCCGATCGTGCCGTTGCCGAACACCACCACGGCCGGCTTCCCCACGACTCCGCTGCCGCCCAGCATCGACCAGGTACCGATCGTCGCCCCCGGAGCGCTCTGCGACGCACCGGACACACCGCCGGCCGAGTTGGCCGCGTACACCGCGACCGTGCCCGTCGAGGTCAACACCGCGGTCGGGTCACCGGCGACGCCACCGCTGCCGCCGATCGTGGACCACGGCCCGAACGCACCACCCGGCACGCTCTGACCCGCCGCCATCACACGGCCATCGACCGTGCGGACGTACAACCCGATCGTGCCGTTGCCGAACAACAGCGCCGCCGGCTTGCCGACGAAACCACCACCGGACGTCAACGCCTGCCACGACCCGAAAGCACCACCGACCACCGACTGGCTCGCACCCCAGACGTTGCCGTCCGAACGCACCGCGTACAGCGCCAACGCACCGCTCGACGTCACCAGGGGCGTCGGCTGGTTCGCTCCGGCCTCGTCCTCCACGATCCGGTGGTAGCGGTAGGGCAGGTACCCCGCGCCGCCGCTGAAGTACGGGTACGGGATCGTCCGGCGCACGGTATGACCGGGGCTGCCGGCCTGCTCGATCCCGACGTAGGAGGAGCGACCCGCGTCCGCCCACCGCTCGAAGATCGCCACGTGGCCCTCGTCGCCACCGGTGCCCGGGCCGCCCTTCATCACGACATCGCCAGGCTTCAGGTCGTCCTTGGCGATCTGGCTGCTGTAGTCGACCAGGGACACGGTGGTCTGGCTGCCGGACATCATCCAGGCCATCGAGACGAACCCGGAGCAGTCCGTCCGGTAGCCACCCTCGTAAGCGTTCATGTTGTACGGCACCGGACCGCCGTTGCGGGCGGTCAGCCACGAGTAGGCGCGCGTGATCACCTCCGTGCGGGTGATCGGCGCGTCCACGGCGGCGATGCCCGCGTTCGCGGTCACCGCGCCCTGCGGGTTGACCGCGTTCGTCACGGGGGCGGCCGACGCCGCCGTGACGCTCAACGCCGACCCCAGCACCACGCCCACTGCCACGCCGATCCCGGCGAGCACCTTCAACTTCACTGTTCCTCCTCGGTCTGCCTGCCCGAGGAGCGTCACGAGAGGTGCTCAAGAAAAGCTGAAGACGATCTTTGAGGTTCCCGGGGGCCTGCCGTGCCTCAGGACGTCTGGAGGTGTTCCTCGACCGGTGTCGTGGCACGCGGCCTCGGTTCGGTGGCCTCGCGGGCGCCGTGGGCGCGGAAGACCTCCAGCGCCTCGGCCCACGCCAGATCGCTCTCCTCCGCCTGGCCCAGGGCTTCGCGGGCCGCCGCCAGGTCACGCAACGTGCGCGCGCGCCAGATCGGCAGGCCGAACGAGTCCCACCAGTGCAGCGAGCGCTCCAGGTAGCTCTTGGCCATCTGGGCGCGTCCGGCGGCCAGTTCCAGCTCGCCCAACGTGCGCAGCACCAACGCCTGACCGAAGCCGTCCCGCATCTCGTTGCACACGCCCAGGCACTCCAGCAGCGCCGCCCGCGCCACCGCACCCGCGCCCTGGCGGATGCGCGCCTTCACCAGCGCCTGGGTCGCGTAGGCCCACATCAGGCGGTCGCCGAGGCCGTGCAGCACCTCCACGGCCCGGGCGCAGCACTCGGCCGCCTCCGCCCACCGCCCGGCGGCCCGGTGCACGATGCCGATCGACCGCAGGGCGATCGCCTCGCCGCGGCGGTCGCCGATCGCGCGGTAGGCCGCCAACGTCCGCTCGCACGCGGCGAGACCGCCGGCCAGGTCGCCCTGCTCGGTCAGCACCCGGCCCAGGCCGTGGGTGGCCTGCGCGACGAGGGAGGGCTCGCGCAGCGCGGACAGCGCCGTCTCCAGCGACTCCCGCGCCGCGTCGAGTTCGCCGCGCTCGCGCTGCACCGCGCTCAACGCCAGCAAGGTCGTCGCCTCGCCCTGCTCGTCACCGCTGCGCCGGTGCGCGTCCAGCGCCTCGCGGTAGTAGGTCTCCGACTCCTCGAACCGGTCCTGCTCGTAGCGCAGCCAGCCCAAGCCCGCCAGCAGCCGCGCCTCACCCGCCAGGTCGCCCGCGCGGCGTGCCGCGGCGAGCGCGGCCGAGTGGGTGCGCCACCACTGGCCGAACAGGTTGCGCACCGAGAAGCGCGACGCGCACAGGGTGGCGGCGAGCCTGCCGGCCACGTCCGCGAGGTCCAGTTCGGCCGCGCGTTCGACGAAGCCGACCAGCCCCTCCTGCTCGGCGTCGAACCACGCCTCGGGATCGGCGACGACGTCGGTCGCGTCGTCGAAGTACCGCGGGTCCACCGCGACCGGCGGACCGGCGAAACCGGTGTGCGGCATGCGGCTGCCCGCCAGCTCGACCAGGCCCAGCCACGCCAGCCCGGCCCGCGCGCACGCCGCCCGCACCTCGTCCGGCGACTCCTCGGCCTCACCGCGTTCCCGGGCGAACGCCCTGGTCAGCTCGTGCATGCGGTAGCGCAGCGTGACCCCGTCGTCGGTCGAGTCGAGGTCGAGCAGCTGGGAGTCGACCAGGCGCTCGACCACCTCCTCCGCCTCCTGCGGGCCGCAGTCCAGCAGCGGTGCGACCAGCCAGCCGCCGAACGCGGAGACGTCGAGCAGGCCGAGGCGGCGCAGCGCGGTGCGCTCGCGGTCGGACAGGCCGTCGTAGCTCAGGGCGAGGCTGCCGCGCACCTCCAGGTCGCCCAGGGTCAGCTCCCGCAGGACGCGGTGCTGCACGCCGAGGCGTTCGGCCAGCCGCGCCAGTCGCCAGTGGGGACGCGCGGCCAGCCGGGCGCCGGCGATGCGCAGCGCCAGCGGCAACCGGCCGCAGAGGCGGACGATCTCGGCGGCGGCCCGGGGCTCGGCGGGCACCCGGCCGTTCCCCACCACCCGGTCGAGGAGGTCGACGGCCTCCGGCTCGGGCAGCACGCGCAGGTCCAGGTGAGTCGCGCCGCCCACCGCACCGAGGCGTTCGCGGCTGGTCACCAGGACCGCGCACGTGCCGCCGCCGGGCAGCAGCGGGCGGATCTGGCGCTCGTCGCGGGCGTCGTCCAGCACGATCAGCACCCGGCGGTCGGCCAGCAGCGTGCGGTAGAGCCGCGCGCGCTCCCCCGGGTCGGCCGGGATCGCCGCGTCCGCCACGTGCAGGGCGCGCAGGAACCCGGCCAGCACCTCGGCCGGGTCGGCGGGCACGGCCCGAACACCGCGCAGGTCGGCGTAGAGCTGGCCGTCGGCGAAGTGCTCGCGGACGGCGTGCGCGACGCGCGCGGCCAGCGTCGACTTGCCGGCGCCCGGCTGGCCGGAGATCGCGCACACCCGCACGGCCGGTGTGTCACCGGTCAGGCGGGCCACCAGGCGTTCCTGCTCGGCCACCCGGCCGGTGAAGTCCGCGATGTCGAACGGCAACTGGCTCGGCGTGGGCGGCCGGGTCGCTTCGGGGACCGGCGCGTCGGCCTCGCCGCGCAGGACGCGCTCGTGCGCCGACCGCAGCGCGGCGCCCGGCTCCACGCCCAGCTCGTCCAGCAGGAAGCGCCTGCCCTCCTGGTAGCACGCCAGCGCGTCCGCCTGCCGGCCCGCCTGGTGCAGCGCCAGCATCAGCTGGCCGCGCAACCGCTCGCGCAGGGGGTTGTCGGCGACGGCGGCGGTCAGCTCCGGGACCAGGGCCTCGCCCCGGCCGATGGCCAGGTCCGCGTCGACGCGGTCCTCCAACGCGCCCAGCCGCAGCTCTTCGAGGCGGGACCGCTCGCCCTCGGCCCACGCGCCCCGGGTGCCGCCCAACGGGGTGCCGCGCCAGGTCCGCAGCGCGGCGGCGAAGCGGTCCGCCGCCGCCTCCAGGTCGCCGTCGGCCAACGCGCGCCGGCCCGCGTCGACCTCCGCGGTGAACACGTGCAGGTCGACCTGGTCGGGGTCGGCGGTCAGCAGGTACCCGCCGCCGGACCGGGACAGGACGTCGCCCAGCGCGCGGCGCAGCGCGGAGACGTAGGTGTGGACGGCGGAGCGGGACCGGTCCGGCGGCTGCTCGCCCCACACGGCGTCGACCAGCCGCTCCAGCGGGACCACCCGACCCGCGTGGACGGCCAGCAGCGCGAGCAGCGTCTTCGGCTTCGGTCCCCCGACCGCCACCGCCCTGCCGCCGACGTGGGCCTCCACCGGCCCGAGCACCCTGAGTTCCACGGCAATCCCCCATGATCACGCGAGATCACAGGGTAACCGCGGGCCGGGCCGCGGCGGAGCGGGCGACGGCAGCCGGTCAGACCAGCAGCGGCAGCATCGAGTGCCGGCGGCGGACGACCGCGCCGAAGCGGGCGTCGATGCGCAGCCACGAGTCGGTGGCCGTGATCCGCACGTCGTCGCCGCCCAGGAACCCCATGCCGGACAAGGCGAACAGGCACCGCATGGGCACCTTCACGTCCAACCCCGAGCCGCTCACCGTGAGCACGGTCTGGTCCAGCAGCGAGGCGGGCGGCGTGCCGCGCGGGCCCGCGTTCTCCCGCGCCACCTCCACGCCCTTCTCGGCCAGCTCCGACACGACGCTGCCGGGCAGCCGGTCCACGGGCAGCCAGCCCGCCGACGGCGGCAGCGCCGAGCGCCACATCATGTCCCGCGCCGGTCCGGGGTCGACGGTCTCGCTGCGCACCACCGCCAGGCCGGTGAGCAGGTCGGAACCGGACACCGTGACGTCACCGGGGGTGATGCGGCCCGCCACGGTCCGGGTGGCCAGGGTGTCGAACGGGGTCCCGACCCACGCGTCCACGAGGTCGCCGGAGGCGCGGTTGCGCAGCCGCACCACCACCTGGGCGTCCAGGCGGACGGCGCGCGCGACGAACGCGCCGAGGTCGTCCCGCTCCGCGGGGGCTGCGAGGACCAGCTCAGGCACCATTACCTCCGGCACGCCAACCCGCGAGGAAGTCGCGCTCGGCTTCGAGGAGGCGGCGCGGGCGACCGGCCGCCAGGTTGTACGGCACCATGAGGGTCTCGGCCGTCGCGACGACGGCGCTGCCCTCCTGGCGGCTGCCGCGGACCGTGTAGTCCAACGTGAAGGACGCCGACTTCAATTCCCGCACGGACATCTCCACCAGGATCTCGTCACCGGTGAACACCAGCGGCGCGAGGTAGTCCACCACCAACCGGGCCACGACGACGCCCCGCGACATCTCGGCCAGGCCGTGCCTCGCCGCCTCGGTGAACAGCAGGTCGATGCGCGCCTCTTCCAGCAGGGTCACCGTGTTGGCGTGGTTGACGTGGCCGTAGACGTCCATGTCCGACCAGCGCGGGCGCACGCCCGTGACGAACACACCCAAGTTGAACGCGCCTCCCGAGTTCAGTGCGTGGCAGTGACCTTATCCACGTGCCGAACCCAGGTTAAGCGCGCGTCCACGTCCAGGAATCGGCCCAGGTCGGCGACCTCCTCGGCCACGTCGGGGCGGTCGCCGAACGGGCGCACGGAGATCCGCGCGCCGTCCCGCCTCCAGACCGCGACCACCCGGCCGTCCACCACGACGTGCGGGGTGAGGAAACCGCCGCCGGTCTGCACCAGCGGCGCGTGCGCGGGGTCGAGGACGGCGGACCGGTCGCGGTAGCCGAGCAGGTACGGGTCGAAGTGGCCGAGCAGCCGCACCGCACCGGTGGGCTCGGCCGGCTCGTCGGCGACCTCCGGGAGGTCGCCGACCAGCCGCTTGGGCAGACCGCTCCAGGCGGCGAAGTCGTCGGGCGTGGCCGGGCCGTAGGCCCGCCGGTAGCGCCGCCACAGCTCGTCCACGCCCCGGGGCTCGCACTCCACGCGCAGCGGCCGGTAGGTGTCGTCCAGCCCGCGGGACAGCACACCGGAGTGCGCGGCGAACGCCAGCAGGTGCGCGGGTGCCTGGGTCTTCGGGTCGAGCACGAGGCCGACCTCGGCGAGCCGCCGCACGAGGGCGGCGCGGTCCAGCGGCTCGGTGAGGACTTCCCGCAGCGCGGGCAGCGCGCGCTCGCACAGCTCGTCGGTGAGGCCGAGCTGGGCGCGGCGACGTCGGCCGGCGGCGATGAACGTCGGACCGAGCAGGGGCACGACCCACAGGTCGTCCTCGTGGAGCAGGTGCAGCGTGCCGCGCATGGCCCACGTGCGCACCAGGGGGCCGTCGAGGGACCGCACGCCGCGGGCGCGTGCCGCGAGCCGGGCCGCCGGGACGTCCTGGGCCTGGAGCGCGAGGACGGAGGCGAACAGGTCGGCGACGTCGGCCGCGGGGCGCGAGAGGCGCTGTGCTCGCATCCGTTGGGCCCGCATCCGTTGGGCCCGCATCCGCTGGGCCGGCATCCGCTGGGCCGGCATCCGCTGGGCCGGCGTCCTCTGGGCCGGCGCGTCGGCCGCCGTCATCGCGGGCGCGCGCCCGTCGAGCCGCGCACCACCAGCTCGGGCTGGAACACGAACTCGGCGTGCGTGCCCGCGAAGGAGCTGACCGACGTGCCGCCGATCTCCTCCAGCAGCGCGTGCACGGCGGCCTGCCCCATCGCCTCGACCGGCTGCCGGATCGTGGTCAGCGGCGGGTCGGCGAACACGATCAGCGGCGAGTCGTCGAACCCGACCACCGAGACGTCGCGCGGCACGTCGAGGCCGCGCTGGCGGGCCGCGCGGATCGCGCCGAACGCCATGAGGTCGCTGCCGCACACGATCGCCGTGCAGCCGCGGTCCAGCAGCGCGTTCGCCGCCGCCTGGCCGCCCTCGACCGTGAACAGGGAGTGCTCGACCAGGTCCGACGCCTGCGGGCGGACGAGCGTGAAGCCCTCCACCATGCGCTGCGCGGGCACGAACCGCGGCGGGCCGACGGCCAGGCCGATCATCTCGTGCCCGAGTTCCGCCAGGTGGGTGACCGCCAGTCGGGCCGCGGCCCGGTTGTCCACAGAGACGAACGGCGCGGACACCTGGTCGGTGTAGCCGTTGATCATCACGAACGGCACGCCCCGCCCGGCCAGCTTGACGTACCGGGCCTTGTCGGCGGTCGTGTCGGCGTGCAACCCGGACACGAAGACGATCCCGGTGACGCCCCGGTCGACCAGCATCTCGGTCAGCTGGTCCTCGGTCGAGCCGCCGGGCGTCTGCGTGCAGAGCACCGGCGTGTAGCCGTCGCGGGTCAGCACCTGCTCTATCACCTGCGCGAACGCCGGGAAGATCGGGTTGTTCAACTCGGGGGTGATCAACCCGATCAACCCGGCGCTGCGCTGCCGGAGCCGCGGCGGCCGCTCGTAGCCGAGCACGTCCATCGCGGCGACCACGGCCTGGCGGGTCGCGGCGGAAACCCCTGGCTTGCCGTTGACCACTCGGCTGACGGTCGCCTCGCTCACGCCGGCCTGGGTCGCGATGTCACTGAGCCGCGCTGTCACACCGGGTGACTCTACGGGCGCGAGAGCCACACGGTCGTGTCCGGCGGCACGAGGAGGTCCGCGTCGTCGGTCGCGTACCCGCCCGAGGCGAGCACCACGTCACCGCCGGCGGGCAGCCGCACCACGTCCGGGCCGGTGTTCACCACGCAGCCGAACGCGCCGCGGCGGAACGCCAGCACGCCTCCCGGCGCGTCCAGCCACTCCACGTCGGACCCCGCGCCCAGGTCCGGGTGCTCGCGCCGCACCCGCAGCGCGCCGCGGTACAGCTCCAGCACGGAGTTCGGGTCGCCGAGCTGGCTCGCCACGCTCGCCGCCGCCCAGCCCGCCGGCTGCGGCAGCCAGGAACCGCCGTCGCCGAACCCGAACGACGGGCCGTCCGGCGTCCACGGGATGGGGACGCGGCAGCCGTCACGGCCGCGGTCGGTGTGCCCGGACCGCACCCACACCGGGTCCTGGAGCACGTCCTCGGGCAGGTCGAGCACCTCGGGCAGGCCGAGTTCCTCGCCCTGGTAGACGTACGCGCTGCCGGGCAGCGCCAGCATCAGCAGCGCGGCGGCGCGCGCCCTGGCCACGCTGCCGTACCGCGTCACGTGCCGCTGCACGTCGTGGTTGGACAGCACCCACGTCGTGGGCGCGCCCACCGGGCGCATCGCGGCCAGCGAGTCGTCGATGACCTGCCTGAGGTCGGCGGCGTCCCAGCCGGCGGTCAGGTAGTGGAAGTTGAACGCCTGGTGCAGCTCGTCGGCGCGCAGGTAGCGGGCGGTCCGCTCGGGGCTGGGCGTCCACGCCTCGGCCACGCCGATCCGGCTGCCCGGGTAGGAGTCGAGCACCTTGCGCCAGTCCCGGTAGATCTCGTGCACGCCGTCCTGGTCGAAGAACGGCAGCGCCTCCGTGCCCAGCAGCTTGAGGTGGCCGGGCGTGCCGACGTCGGGCAGGCCCTCGGCCTTGACCATGCCGTGCGCGACGTCGATGCGGAAGCCGTCCACGCCCAGGTCGAGCCAGAACCGCAGCACGTCGAGGAACTCCTCGCGCACCTCCGGCCGGTCCCAGTTCAGGTCGGGCTGCTCGGGCGCGAACAGGTGCAGGTACCACTGGCCGTCGGGGACCCGCGTCCAGGCCGGCCCGCCGAAGACGGACTCCCAGTCGTTCGGCGGCTGGTCGCCGCGGCCGTCGCGGAAGTGGTAGCGGGCGCGCTCGGGGGACCCCGGGCCGGCGGCGAGCGCCTGCCGGAACCACTCGTGCCGGTCGCTGGTGTGGTTGGGGACCAGGTCCACGATCACCCGGATGCCCAGCCCGTGCGCGTCGCGGACCAGCGCCTCGGCGTCGGCGTTCGTGCCGAACAGCGGGTCCACGGTCCGGTAGTCGGCGACGTCGTAGCCGCCGTCGGCCATGGGCGAGGTGTAGAACGGCGTGATCCACACGGCGTCCACGCCGAGGTCGGCGAGGTAGGGCAGCCTGGAGCGGATGCCGGGGAGGTCACCGACGCCGTCGCCGTCGGAGTCGGCGAAGCTGCGCACGTAGACCTGGTAGATGACGGCCTCGCGCCACCAGTCCTGCGTCATGGGGGTGTCCTTCCGGATCGGGTCCGCCGAAGGGCAATGAAATACTTTGCAACTGTTTTCAGCAAGGGTGGCAACTGGTATGACGTAGGACACATCCCTGCCACCGAGGAGACAACGTGGTTTCCGCAAGTCGAAGCGCATTGGTCGCGACAGCCCTGCTCCTGTTCAGCCTCTTGGCGGTTCCGCAAAGTTTTGCGACGCCACCGTCCGCCAAGGACGTCACCGCCACCCTCTTCCAGTGGCCGTTCTCCCGGGTCGCCACCGAGTGCACCACCGTGCTCGGGCCCCGGGGCTACGGGTTCGTGGAGGTCTCCCCCGCCACCGAGCACATCCAGGGCTCGCAGTGGTGGACCTCCTACCAGCCCGTCAGCTACCGCGTCGCCGGGCGGCTCGGCAACGAGGCGGCGTTCCGCAACATGATCAGCACGTGCCACGCGGCCGGCGTGAAGGTCATCGCCGACGCCGTCATCAACCACATGAGCGCCGGTTCCGGCACGGGCACCGGCGGCTCGTCGTACACGAAGTACAACTACCCCGGTTACTACTCCGACCCCGACTTCCACTCCTGCCGCACCGCGATCAGCGACTACCGCAACCGCGACAACGTGCAGAACTGCGAGCTGGTCAACCTGTCCGACCTCAACACCGGCAGCGACTACGTGCGCGGCAGGATCGCGTCGTACCTGAACTCGCTGATCGCGATGGGCGTCGACGGGTTCCGCATCGACGCGGCCAAGCACGTGGCGGCCGCCGACCTCGCCGCGATCAAGTCCCGGCTGAGCAACCCGAACGTGTACTGGGTGCACGAGGTGATCTACGGCGCGGGCGAGGCCGTGCAACCCGGCGAGTACACCGGTTCGGGTGACGTGGACGAGTTCCGCTACGCCTACGACCTCAAGCGGGTCTTCACCAACGAGAACCTGGCCTACCTGAGCACGTTCGGCCAGTCGTGGGGCTACCTGCCCAGCGGTCAGGCCCGCTCGTTCGTGGACAACTGGGACACCGAGCGCAACGGGTCGACGCTGAGCTACCGCGACGGCTCCACCTACACGCTGGCGAACGTGTTCATGCTGGCGTGGCCCTACGGCTCCCCGAACGTGTACTCGGGCTACGAGTTCTCCGACCACGACGCCGGTCCGCCGTCCGGGTCGGAGTGCTACACGTCCGGGTGGAAGTGCCAGCACCGGTGGACGCAGATCGCGTCCATGGTCGGCTTCCGCAACGCGGTCGCCGGCACGTCGGTGGTCAACTGGTGGGACAACGGCGGTGACGCGATCGCGTTCGGGCGGGGCGGCAAGGGCTTCGTCGCGATCAACCGCGAGACCACCCCGCTGACCCGGACGTTCCAGACGTCGCTGCCCGCCGGGTCGTACTGCAACGTGCAGCAGGAGGGGTGCGTCTCCTACACCGTCGGCTCGAACGGCCAGGTCACCGCGACCCTGGGCGCGGGCGAGGCGCTGGCGCTGCACGTCGGCGCGCCCGGTGGCGGCGGCAACCCGCCGGTCGGCACGACGTCGTTCGCGGTGAACGCCACGACGGTGCCGGGCCAGAACATCTTCGTGGTCGGCGACCACCCGTCGCTGGGCGCGTGGAACCCGGCGGCCGCGGTGGCGCTGTCGTCGGCCTCGTACCCGGTCTGGCGGGCGTCGGTGTCCCTGCCCTCCGGCACCGCGTTCCAGTACAAGTACCTCCGCAAGGAGAGCAACGGCGCGGTCACCTGGGAGAGCGGCTCCAACCGCTCCGCCACCGCGCCCGCGACCCTGAACGACACCTGGCGGAACTGACGGCCGTGGGGGGTGGGCGCCCGCGCCCACCCCCGACCCGTCACCCGAGGCAGCCACGCGGCAGGAACGCCCAGTGCGTGCCGGCGGCCAACGCCTGGCCGTGCCACTTCGCCATCGCCCAACCGCGGTCCTTGGTGACGTAGCGGACGTCGACCTGCGCGCCGGCGGGCACCGTGCCCAGCAGGTGCGCCGGGGCCGCGGGGCCGGAGCCGTACGCGGCGGCCGAGCCGATGTTGCCGTACGCGGCGCACGGCGACTTCGCGGTGGTGACCTTGAGCCCGCCGCCCTTGTTCTCGCTCCACACCCCGTACGGGCTGCACAGCGGGTCGACGCCGGTCGCGGTGCAGAACACCTGCTCGCTGTGCCACCAGCGCAGGGTGTCGATGCTGCCGTCGCCGTTGCTCGACCCCTGGACGGTGGGGCCGTTGGCGCAGCGGGTGGAGGAGAAGCCGTCCCGCTCGATCGCGAACTTGGCCGTGCCGTAGGCGTAGGCGCACCCGTCGAAGCTGCCGCCCGCGAAACCCCACGGCCAGCGGCTGATCTCCGGGTTGCCCGCCGACGAGTCGCCGGTGTCGCGGATGTCCATGTGGTCGAACGAGCCCTTGACCACGCCGTCCGCGAACCGGAAGTCCCGGGCGAACAGGTAGCCGACCATCGGGCCGTTCGCCTTGTAGCTCAGCAGCACCCAGCCGGGCCCGTACCCGACGCCGAGGGCGCCGTCCTCGGCGGCCGTCTGGACCCGGTTGACGCCGATGCTCCACGCACCGGCCGGGTGCGGCAGGAACAGCACCGCCACGACCGCCACCACCACTGCCGCCGCACGCCTCATGCCGTTCGACGGTAGGGCCCCGCGGGCGACCGCCACCTACGGCTTCCCGCTGCGGTGGGGCGCCACGCGACCGCGCGGCGCCCCACGCCGGTCAGCGGATCATGCTCCGCACCTGCCGCGCGGCCACGGAGAGCGTCGCCAGGTCCAGCCTGCTGACCCGGTTGATCTCCGCCAGCGCGGCGCGGGCGCGGCCCAGGCGGGAGGCGTTCTCCCGCTCCCACTTGGCGATCTTCTCGTCCGGGGTGTCACCCGGGTCGCCCGACCGCAGCACGTCGATCGTGATCGACCGCAGCGACGAGTAGAAGTCGTCCCGCAGCGCCAGGCGCGCCAGCGCGTGCCAGCGGTTCAGCCGCTCCAGGTTCGACACCGAGCTGAGCATCCGGTCGACGTCGAGGTGGTCCGACAGCGCGAAGTACACCTCGGCCGTCTCCTCGTGCGTCCGCTCCGGCCCGGTCGAGCCGTCGCCCTCCTCGCGCTCGGCCAGCTCGGCCACCTCGGTGACGTCGAGCAGCCCGTAGGTGAACAGCAGCCCGGCGATCCGGCGCGCCAGCCCGACCGGCACGCCCTGCTCGACCAGCCGCTCGACGTGCGCGATCACCGACTCCTTCTCGTGCCCCTGGAGCAGGTCGATCGTGCGCGGCGCCAGTGCGGCGACCACCGGGGCGAACCGGCTGATCGTCGACCCGACCGCCAGCGGCTGCGGCCGGTTGCTGAGCAGCCAGCGGGACGCGCGGTCGAGCAGGCGGCGCGTCTCCAGCACCATGTCGTCCTGCACGTCGGTCGGCACGACGTTGTCCAGCGCCCGGATCTCCCGCCACAGCGACGGCAGGTCGTAGATCGCCGTGACCACGGCGTAGGCGCGCACCGCGTCCGTCGCCGAGGCGCTGATCTCCTCGGCCAACCGGAACGCGAACGACACGCCGCCGCCGTCCACGACCTCGTTGACCAGCACCGTGGTGATGATCTCGCGGGACAGCGGGTGGTTGCCGACGGCGTCGGCGAACCGCTCCCGCAGCTCGCTCGGGAAGTACTCGGGCAGCCGCCGGGCCAGCACGTCGATCGTCGGCAGGTCGCTGGCCAGCACCTCCTCCTTCAGCGCCAGCTTCACGTGCGCGAGCAGCGTGGCCAGCTCGGGGGAGGTGAGGCCGTCGCCCGCCTTCTCCAGCGCCTTGAACTCCGCCGCGCTCGGCAGCGCCTCCAGGGCCCGGTCGAGCACCCCGCGCTGCTCCAGGTCCGCGACCAGGCGCGCGTGCACCGACAGCATCGGCGCGGCGTGCGCCCGCGACACGCCCAGCACGGCGTTCTGCGAGTAGTTGTCGGCCAGCACGAGCCTGCCGACCTCGTCGGTCATCTGGCCGAGCAGCTCGTTGCGCTGGTCCTGGTCGAGCTTGCCGTCGCGGACCAGCTCGTCCAGCAGGACCTTGATGTTGACCTCGTGGTCGGAGCAGTCGACGCCGGCGGAGTTGTCCAGCGCGTCGGTGTTGACCTTGCCGCCCGTGCGGGCGAACTCGATCCGGCCGCGCTGGGTCAGGCCCAGGTTGCCGCCCTCGCCGACGACCTTCACCCGCAGGTCCGCGCCGTTGACGCGGATCGCGTCGTTGGCCTTGTCGCCGACCTCGGCGTGCGACTCGGCGGTCGCCTTGACGTAGGTGCCGATGCCGCCGTTCCACAGCAGGTCCACCGGGGCGAGCAGGATCGCCTTCATCAGCTCCGGCGGCGACAGCTTCACCACGCCCTCGGGCAGCCCCAGGGCCACCCGGGCCTGCTCGCTGACCGGGATCGACTTGGCCGTGCGGGGCCACACGCCGCCGCCCTCGCTGATCAGCGAGCGGTCGTAGTCGTCCCAGGACGAGCGGGGCAGCTCGAACAGCCGCTTGCGCTCGGCGAAGCCCGCCGCGGCCGCCGGGTCCGGGTCGATGAAGACGTGCCGGTGGTCGAACGCGGCCACCAGCCGGATGTGCTCGGAGAGCAGCATGCCGTTGCCGAACACGTCACCTGACATGTCGCCGACGCCGACGACGGTGAACTCCTCGGTCTGCGTGTCCGTGCCCAGCTCGCGGAAGTGCCGCTTCACGCTCTCCCACGCGCCCTTGGCGGTGATGCCCATCGCCTTGTGGTCGTAGCCCACCGAGCCGCCGGAGGCGAACGCGTCGCCCAGCCAGAAGCCGTAGGACTTCGACACCTCGTTGGCGATGTCGGAGAACGACGCCGTGCCCTTGTCCGCGGCGACCACCAGGTAGGTGTCGTCGCCGTCGTGCCGCACGACCTGCGGCGCGGGCAGCACCGTGCCGGAGTTCAGGTTGTCGGTCAGGTCCAGCAGGCCGGAGATGAACTGCCGGTAGCAGGCGATGCCCTCGGCGAGCAGCGCCTCGCGGTCCTGGCCGGGGTCGCCCGTCGGTGCGGGCGGGCGCTTGAGCACGAAGCCGCCCTTCGCGCCGACCGGCACGATCACCGCGTTCTTCACCGCCTGGGCCTTCACCAGGCCCAGGATCTCGGTGCGGAAGTCCTCCCGGCGGTCGGACCAGCGCAACCCGCCGCGGGCGACCGGCCCGAACCGCAGGTGCACGCCCTCCAGGCGCGGCGAGTACACGAAGATCTCGAACCGCGGGCGCGGCTGCGGCAGGTCCGGGATCGCGCGCGGGTTCAGCTTCACCGCCAGGTACGGGCGCGGGTTGCCGTCGACGTCGCGGACGAAGTAGTTCGTGCGCAGCGTGGCCTGCACCAGCGTGAGCAGGCTGCGCAGGATGCGGTCCGCGTCCAGGCTGGTCACGTCGTCGATCATCGCGGTGATCTCGGTGGCCAGGTGCTCGGTGCGGTCCGCGCGCTGCTCGTCCGACAGCGCCGGGTCGAACCGCGTCTCGAACAGCCGCACCAGGGCCGTGGCGACCTCGGTGTGGCCCAGCACCGCGTCCTCGATGTAGTCCTGGCTGTACGGCGTGCCCGCCTGGCGCAGGTACTTGGCGTAGGCGCGCAGCATCGCGGCCTGCTGCCACGTGACGCCCGCCTTGAGGACGAGCGTGTTGAACCCGTCGACCTCGGCCTCACCGCGCCACGCGGCGGCGAACGCGTCCTGGAACCGGGTGCGCACCGACTCCAGGTCCTCGCTCGACAGCTTCTCCAGCGTCGCCTGGTCCAGGCGCAGGCCGAAGTCGTAGATCCAGCACTCGACGCCGTCGTCGCGGCTGAGCTCGTAGGGGCGCTCGTCCACCACGACCACGCCCATGCGCTGCAGCATCGGCAGCACGTCCGACAGCGTCAGCCGCGCGCCGACCAGGAACAGCTTGAACCGCCGCTCGCCCGGCTCGGCGTCGCGCGGCACGTAGAACGCGAGGTCCAGCGCGCCGGGTGCCAGCGCCTCGATGCGCCGGAAGTCCGCCAGGCCCTCGACCGCGGTGAAGTCCTCCTTGTAGGCCTCGGGGAACGCGGCGGCGATCCGCTGGCCCTGCTCGGAGGACGACTCCGCGCCCAGGCCCGCGCCGTGGCCCTCCAGCACCGCCTCGACCATGCGGTCGTCCCAGGACCGGACCGCCTCGGCCAGCAGGTGCTGGATGTAGCCCGTGTCCGGCTCGACCTGGCGGTTCGGGTCGGTGTGCACGGTGAAGTGCACGCGCGCCAGCGCCGACTCGCCCACCCGGGCGCTGTACTCCAGGTTCACGCCGCCGAGCTGGTCGATCAGCACCTCCTGCATCGCCAGCCGGGACGTCGTGGTGTAGCGGTCGCGCGGCAGGTAGACCAGGCAGGAGTAGAAGCGGCCGTACGGGTCGCGGCGCAGGAACAGCCGCAGCCGGCGGCGTTCGGCGAGCGCGATCACGCCCGTCACGGTCTGGTAGAGCGTGTCCGTGTCGACCGAGAACAGCTCGGTGCGCGGGTAGTTCTGGATCACCTCCAGCATCCGCTGACCCGAGTAGGAGTGCAGCGGGAAGCCGGCGCGGTGGATCACGTCGCGCACCCGGCGCTCGACCGCCGGGATGTCCAGCACGTCCTCGTGCAGGGCGGTGGTGGAGAACACGCCCAGGAAGCGGTGCTCACCGGTGACGTTGCCGTCGTGGTCGAAGGTCTTCACGCCCACGTAGTACGGGTACACCGACCGGTGGACGCTGGACTGGGCGCTGGCCTGCGTGAGGACCAGCAGTTCGGGCGACAGTGCCTGCGCGCCCGCGTCCGGGCCCGCCGTCAGGCTGCGCGCCGCGAGGCTGTCCTGTCTGAGCACGCCCAGCCCGCTCGCGAGCACCGCCCGCAGCGCGGGTTCGCCGTCGGTGGCCGGGTCGTCGTGCACCAGCTCGTACTGGCGGTAGCCGAGGAACGTGAAGTGGTCGTCGGCCAGCCAGCGCAGCAGGTTCGCGCCGTCGCGCACCTCGTGCTCGGGCAGCGGCGGCGGGGCGGCCTCCAGCCGTTCGGCCAGTTGCAGCGCCGTGCCGGCCATCTTGTCGGTGTCCTCGACGACCTCGCGCACGTCGTTGAGCACGGCGTGCAGCTTGGTCTGCAGCTCGCGCGCCCGGTCCGGGTCGGTGAGCAGGTCGACCTCGATGTGCATCCACGACTCGGCGATGGCGTCGCCCGGCGGGTCGGCCGGGTCCGCCGTCGGCAGGACCCCCTGGAGCGCGCCCGTCACCAGGTCCCGGCGCACCACGACGATCGGGTGCACCACCCGCTGCACCTGCACGCCGCCGCGGGTCAGCTCGGAGGCCACCGAGTCGACCAGGTACGGCATGTCGTCGGTGACCACCTGCACCACGGTGGCCGGACAGGTCCAGCCGTCGTGCGCGCGGGTCGGGTTCAGGATCCGCACCACCGGTCGCCCGGGCACCCGGGTCTCGGCGAGCTGGTAGTTCGAGCGCACCGCGCCCACCAAGTCCACCGGGTCGTCGTCGTTGACTTCCTCGGCGGGGACGTGGCGGTAGTACAGGCGGATCAGGTCGGCGAGCTCGGGGGCGTTGGCGGCGGCCCGTTCGATCAATTCGTCACGAGCCTGTTCGGGACTGGCCGGGCGAGCCGCGCCGGCGTCGCGGGCGGCGTGCTCGGATCGGGACGGAACTCCAGTCGAGGTCATGTTCAGGCGGCTCCACAGTATCCGGTACCTCTGTGTACCGGGTCCGCGCACCACTTAACCAGACGCCCGCGAACCCGTTCGCCGCCACCCTCGCACTGAATCGAACAACCTCCCGCAAAACGCGGAATTCACCGATGACATGGCCTTTTCCCGGCTTTGTTACCGGCGGGAAACCTTATTAGAACCTCAAATCGGTTCAGGATTCGGGAAGCGTCCACGTGTCGAACCGGTGCGGCGGGTCCACGCGCAGGATGGGAGCCGTGGTCTCGTTGTCGGAAGCCGGTGGCGGCGTCCCGACAGGTGGGAGCGGCACGGTGTCCTCGTCGACCTCGACGCGCCCGGCGGCCTCGTCCTCGCGCCGGGCGTCCTCGTAGGCGACGAGGGCCTCGGCGAGGAGTTCGGCCAGGCTCAGGTCGCTCTTGTGGCGGCGCGAGGCGCGGGTGGCGCTGGGCGTGTCGGAGGTCGGCGGGGCCGGTTCGGCGATGGCGGGCAGGTCGATCGTCCTGCCGCCGACCACGACGGCGGTGACGAAGGGCTCCTTCGGCGTCTCGCCCGTCGGCTCCTTCGGCTCGGCCGGGTCGGGGGCGGGCGCCGGCGCGGCGTCGTGCTGGATGTGGGGCTGGATGTCGGGCTCGACGTCGTGCTCCACGTCCGCCGCGCCGAGGAACCCGGTCGGCCTGAACCGGAGCGGCGCCGGCTCGGGCCGGATCAGCTCGGGCTGGACGGGCTCGGGCTGGACGGGCTCGGATTGGACCGGCTCGGGCTGGACCGGCTCGGGTGCCGGCACGTTCGCGTCCGCCGGGGGGAAGAGCGGCCGGACCTCGTCGGGGGCGGTCGGCAGGGGTTCAGACATGCCGAAGTCCGGTACCGGCGGCAACGGGTGGTCGGGCGGGTCGGGGACGCGGGCGGTCGGGATGAGCGGCCCCTTGACGAAGGCCGCCCCGAGACCGACCGGGGGGACGTCGTCACGGATCACGGGCTGCACCATCGTGGGCGAGTCGAACATGTCGACGGGCGGCTCACCCCGCAACCGGGCCGGCGGCTCGACCCGCCACTGCACCGGCTCGGACGGCGGCTCGGGCTGGGGGGTGAGGTCGACAGCCTCCGGGTACGACAGCGATTCGGGGTACGGCAACGGCCCCGCACCCGGGAACGGCTCGACGTGCGACGGCGGCTCAGGCGACGACACCGGCCCCGCGTGACCGAGGGATTCGGGGAACGGCACCGGCTGCGACAACGGCTCCCGCGCCCCCGGCTCCGGCTGGGACGGCGACTCGGACAGCACCACGGGATCGGGCCGGGTCAGCGGCTGCCGTTGCGGCAGGGGCTCCGGCAGTGGCTCCGGCTGCGGCACGGGTTCGGGCCGCAGTGCGGAGTCGGGATGCAGGGTGGAGTCGGGATGCCGCGTAGGCTCGAAGTGCGGCGCAGGCTCGAAGTGCGGCGCGGGTTCGGGGTACGACGCAGCCTCAGGGTGCGGCGCGGGTTCGGGGTACGACGCAGCCTCAGGGTGCGATGCAGCCTCGAAGTGCGGCGCAAGCTCGGGGTGCGCTGCGGGTTCGGGGTACAGCGCGGGCTCGGAGGGCAGCGCAGGCTCGGGGCGCGGGGAAGGCTCAGGGCGCAGTCCGGGCTCGAAGTGCGATGCCGGCGCGGTGTGCTGCGTGTGCGCAAGGTGCGTCGCGGCCTCGGACCGCAGTGCCGGTTCAGGGTGCGGCGCGGGTTCGAGGTGCGGCGCGGGTTCGAGGTGCGGCGCAGGCGTGGGGTTCGGCGCGGGCGCGAGCACCGGTGCGGGCTCAGGGCGCAGCGGCGACCCCGGCTGCGGTGCGGGCGCGGACCCCGGCGCGGGTTCGGGGTGCGGTGCGGGCTCGGCGTGTGACACAGGTCCGTGGTGGGGCGTGGGCTGCGGTTGGTGGGTGGTCGGAGGTTGTGGGGTTGGTTGCGGCTGGGTGGCCGTGCCCTCGGTGGTGGTGGCCGGTTCCGGGTCGGGACCGGCGTCGGGAGCACGTCGCCGGCCGCCGGCGCGTTGTGGGTCGAGCAGGCCGGCCGCCTTCAAGGTGTCCAGCACGCTCGAGTCGGGTCCGGCTTCCCGCGCACCCTCTTCCTCGGCGGCCTCCCGGGCGGCCCGTCGCCGACCGCTGCGGACCGCACCCGCTGCGGCGATCAAGCCGGCCGCGGGGACGCTCCGCTCGCCTTCCGGGAGGTCGGCTGGGACGTCGGCCGGGGTGGTCGCGTCCACCGCCGGTTCGACCGGCGCGGCGGCCGCGTCGTCGGGCGGGAACCCGGCGAAGGCGGCAGGCGTGTCCTCGGCGCCCTCGACCGCGTGGCGGTCGGCGGGCGCGGGACCGGAGGTGGGCTCCGGGTTGGTCACGTCGCCGGCGCCGCTCGCGGGCACGTCGGTGGCGGTGGGTGCAGCCGGGTGGGGCGGGGGCACTGCGGTCGCCGATGCCGGGGGCGTCGGCGGCACCGGAGTGGGGACGGCGCCCTCCTGGGAGGCGACGGGGATGCCCCGGGGAGGCGTGGTGGGGCGCGCTTGGATGCTCCGCGCGTGTTCCGGGCGGCCCTGGGTGGGGCGTTGCTCCTGGTCCTGCTCCGGTGCCCGGCGGCGACCCCCCGGTTCGGCGGCGGCTTCCGTCTCGCCGAACGGCTGGACCAGCCGCCAGCGGTCGGCGGCGTGAGCCCTCGCGGCGGACAGGCCCTCGACCGTCATGTCCTCCGCGGCCCGGCGGCGCTTGACCCGGATGCCCTCGTTGCGGTGCATCTGGACCGGGCGCCACTGGCGCAGCTGCTGCTTGACCTCGGGCGCCAGGTCGGGGTCGGTGGGCGCGACGGCGGACGGGGTGCCGGTGCGCAGCAGGGCGGCCAGTTCGTCGTGCAGGCCGCCGGCGGGCTGGCGGTGCACGCCCGCGAACTCCGCGGCCAGCCTCGCCCGCACCGCGTAGACCGCGCGGGCACGACGGCGTTCCGCGGCGTGGGCGGAGCGCAGGTTGGCCAGGGCCTCAGCCAGGTCGCCCGCCACCTCGTGGACGTGCGCCAAGGCCAGCAGGCTCTCGGCCAGCAGGGTGTCCAGCTGGTGGCGCTCGGCGCTGTCCGCGACGTCGCGCAGCAGGTCACGAGCCTGGTCCACGCGGCCGGCGGGCAGGTGCACCCTGGTCGCCAGGGCCAGGCGCAGCCACCCGGCGGTCGACGCGGACGGCGCTCGCACCGGGCGTTCCAGCAGCGGGGTGCCGACCTCGGACGCCTCGCCCGGCTTGTTGAGGTCCAGCAGGGCGCACACCAGCTCGACCGTGAGCCTGCCCCGGACCTGCCCGTTGTCGGTCCGCGCCTCCTTCAGGCCGTCCAGCACCGCCAGGCCGTCGCGGGCCGCGGCGACCGCCGCCGGCAGGTCGCCCCAACGGCGGTGCTGACCCGCGGCGGACGCGCGGAGCAGGCCCCGGTGCAGCAGGGTCGTGTCGTGGTCCAGCAGCGGATCGGCCTGGTAGAGCTGGTCCGCCTCGTCCAGCGCCCTGGCCAGCGCCGCGCCGCGGCCCACCGACACCAGGCACTCGCTCGCCTGGACCAGCGCGGTGGCGCGCAGGCCCGGCGGGACGTCGTCGGCCTCCAGCACCGGCCGGACGGCGGCGAACCCCGTGAGGGGCGCGCCGACCGACCTGGCGCTGTCGGCCAGCTCCACCCGCAGCCGCCAGGCCGTCTCCCGCTCGGACGCGACCTCGGCCGCCTTGAGGGCGTCCAACGCCCGGTCCGCGATGCGGACGCCCCGGCCCATGCGGTTGCTCGCGAAGACCACCAGGGCCTCCGCGCGCAACCGGTCGACCTCGTCACGGCGGGTGGAGGCGAGCGCGACCGCGCGCTCGCCCAGCACCAGAGCGAGCTCCGGTGCCCGCCAACGCAACCGCCAGGCGGGCACGACCAGCGTGCTCACCTCGACGTCCGCCTGCGCCTCGCCCCTCGCCGCCACGATGTAGGTACCCGGCTCTCAGTCCCGTGTGAGCTTGCGGTAGGTCACGCGGTGCGGCCTGGCCGCCTCCGCGCCGAGGCGCTCGACCTTGTTCTTCTCGTAGCCCTCGAAGTTGCCCTCGAACCAGTACCACTGCGACGGGTTCTCGTCCGTGCCCTCCCACGCCAGGATGT
This sequence comes from Actinosynnema sp. NPDC053489, assembly GCF_044544865.1. Taxonomy (NCBI): domain Bacteria; kingdom Bacillati; phylum Actinomycetota; class Actinomycetes; order Pseudonocardiales; family Pseudonocardiaceae; genus Actinosynnema; species Actinosynnema sp. NPDC053489. The sequence goes on from NZ_JBITXT010000002.1 coordinate 450,190, forward strand.
GCGTGGCGACGCGGTCGAGGAACCACCGGTCGTGCGAGATGACCACGGCGCAGCCGGGGAACTGCTCCAGCGCGTTCTCCAGCGAGCCCAGTGTCTCGACGTCCAGGTCGTTCGTCGGCTCGTCGAGCAGGATCAGGTTGCCACCCTGCTTGAGCGTCAGGGCCAGGTTGAGCCGGTTGCGCTCGCCGCCGGACAGCACGCCCGCCGGCTTCTGCTGGTCCGGGCCCTTGAAGCCGAACGCGCTGACGTACGCCCGCGACGGCATCTCGACGTTGCCGACGTGGATGTAGTCCAGGCCGTCGGAGACGACCTCCCACACGTTCTTCTTCGGGTCGATGCCCGCGCGGTTCTGGTCGACGTAGGACAGCTTGACCGTCTCACCGATGCGGACCGTCCCCGAGTCCGGCTCCTCCAGGCCGACGATGGTCTTGAACAGCGTCGTCTTGCCGACGCCGTTGGGACCGATGACGCCGACGATGCCGTTGCGCGGCAGGCTGAACGACAGGTTGTCGATCAGCACCCGGTCGCCGAAGCCCTTCTTGAGGTTCTCCACCTCGACCACGACGTTGCCCAGGCGCGGGCCCGGCGGGATCTGGATCTCCTCGAAGTCGAGCTTGCGCGTCTTCTCCGCCTCCGCGGCCATCTCCTCGTAGCGGCCGAGGCGGGCCTTGGACTTGGCCTGGCGCGCCTTGGCGCCCGAGCGGACCCACTCCAACTCGTCCTTGAGCCGCTTCTGGAGCTTCTGGTCCTTCTTGCCCTGGACGGCCAGCCGCTCGGCCTTCTTCTCCAGGTAGGTCGAGTAGTTGCCCTCGTACGGGTGGGCCCGGCCGCGGTCGAGCTCCAGGATCCACTCGGCGAGGTTGTCGAGGAAGTACCGGTCGTGGGTGACGGCCAGGACGGCGCCCTGGTACTGCGCCAGGTGCTGCTCCAGCCACAGCACGCTCTCCGCGTCCAGGTGGTTGGTGGGCTCGTCGAGCAGGAGCAGGTCGGGCTTGCTCAGCAGCAGCTTGCACAGCGCCACCCGGCGGCGCTCACCACCGGAGAGCTTCTTGACGTCGGCGTCCGGCGGCGGGCACCGCAGGGCGTCCATCGCCTGCTCCAGCTGGGAGTCGAGGTCCCACGCGTTCGCGTGGTCCAACTCCTCCTGGAGCTGCCCCATCTCCTCCATCAGCTCGTCGGAGTAGTCGACGGCCATCTTCTCGGCGATCTCGTTGAAGCGGTCGAGCTTCACCTTGATCTCCCCGAGGCCCTCCTGGACGTTGCCCAGGACGGTCTTCTCCTCGTTGAGCGGCGGCTCCTGCTGGAGGATGCCGACCGTGTAGCCGGGCGAGAGGAACGCCTCGCCGTTGCCCGGTGTGTCCAGGCCGGCCATGATCTTCAGCACGCTCGACTTGCCGGCGCCGTTCGGACCGACCACGCCGATCTTCGCACCGGGGAGGAACATGATGGTGACGTCATCCAGGATGACTTTGTCCCCGTGCGCCTTGCGCACCTTCTTCATGGTGTAGACGTACTCGGCCATGCCCGCGATCGTAGAGCGGTGCCGATCGGGCCCGAACCTCGGACGCCGGCAACGGACGTGGGCACAACGCAGAGTTAACGCGAACGTGGGTCACCCACAGACGTAACACGACCGTCCGGCGGGCCTGGCGCGACCCTGCGACCAGCGGCTCCGACCGGATGCGCGAACTCGGTGCGCTGTCAACCCCCCGATGCCTGCGTGCGGACCCGGCCCTGGCGCCGGCCCGACGACCTCCCTCCTCCACGCTCGCAACGGCGACGACTGCCCGCGCATTCTCCGTCCAGATCCGGCCGAGGGGAGCCCTTGTAGCTCGATTGGCTCAGAACGGCACTTCGGCCACCTCCTTCGGGCGCTCCGGCTCACCCGGGAGGACCAACGGCAGCTCGTCCGGTTTGCGGGGTGCGGCGATCTCGGGAGCGGCACGCGCCTCGACCGCGTCCGCCGACTGCCTGGTGCGCACCGACGTGGCCGTGCACAGCGCGAGGTTGGGCCCGATCGCCGTCGCTTCCAGCTCAACCACGGGCCGCACCGCGCCCTCGTACTCGACCTCCTTGATCGTCAACCGGCCGGTGACCACCACCGGGTCACCCTTGGCCAAGGACGCCTGCGCGTTGTCCGCGAGCATCCGCCAGCACGACACCGACAGGAACATCCGCGCGCCGTCCTCCCACGTGCGCTGCTCCTGGTCCCACACCCGCTCCGCGGTGAACAGCCGGAACTTCGCCCGGCTGAACCCCGTGCCGACCTTCGTGTGGGTGACCGGGCCGGCGACGCTGCCGCAGATGGTGACCCGGGTCTCGTTGTAAGCCATGTCCGCCTCCTGGTGGTGATCCGCTGGGACCAGATTGCCGGTGGTCGGGGGCGGTGGACAGCACCGCTTCCGGATCTGTGGACAACTCGTCGGAGCATGCATAATCGCAATGAGTGAGCACTCACTCGTTGACATGAGTGAGGACTCACTCATAACCTGGTGACATGCCCGAGGACACCACCCGCCGCCGCCGCGCCCCCGCGATGAGCACCGAAGACCGCCGCCGGGCGATCGTCACCGCCACCGTCCCGCTGCTGTTCGCGCACGGCGCCAACGTGACGACCAGCCAGATCGCCAAGGCGGCCGGCATCGCGGAGGGCACGGTCTTCCGGGCGTTCAAGGACAAGCAGGAACTGATCCGCACCTGCGTGCAGAGCGTGCTGGAGATCGACGCCGAGCTGGAGCTGATCGAGCGGGCGGGACGGGCGACGGCCCTCGCCGAACGCCTCTCCCAGGCCATCGGCGCGGTCACCGGCTACCTCGACCGGATGTGGAAGCTCGTCAGCGTCCTGCGCGACTCCGGTTACGACCCGCGCGACGGCCACGGCGAGCGCAAGGGCCCGCCGGTCGAGATGCAGCGCATCACCGAGCACGTCGCGACGCTGTTCGGCCCGGACGACGACCTGCGGGTCGACCCGTCCCTGGCCGCACGGCTGCTGCTCGGGCTCGTGTTCACCAACCGCATGCAAGGCGACGGCTTCGGCGACTCCACCGCGGACGCCGACCAGCTCGTGGAGCTGTTCCTCCACGGCGTGCTGAAGCAGGACTGAGGGGGAAGGCGACATGGCAGACCTGATGATCGAAGCGACCGACGTCGGCAAGGCGTTCGGTGCGCAGAAGGCCCTCGACGGGGTGAGCGTCGCCGTGCCCAAGGGCACCGTGCTCGGGCTCCTGGGCCACAACGGGGCCGGCAAGACGACGCTGGTCAACGTGCTCACGACGATACTCCCGCCGGACTCCGGCCGGGCGGCGGTGGCCGGGTTCGACGTCGTCACCCAGGCGCACCAGGTCCGCAGCCGGATCGGGCTGACGGGCCAGTTCGCCTCCGTGGACGAGCAGCTCTCCGGCCTGGACAACCTGGTGCTGATCGCCCGGCTGCTCGGCGCGACCACCCGCGAGGCCAGGGCCAGGGGCGCGGAGCTGCTGGAGCTGTTCGGGCTGGCGGACGCGGCCAAGCGGCCCTCGCGCACCTACTCCGGCGGCATGCGCCGACGGCTGGACCTGGCCGCGAGCCTGGTCGGCCACCCGGAGGTGATCTTCCTGGACGAGCCCACCACCGGCCTGGACCCGGCCGCCCGCCTCGGCCTGTGGGAGATCGTGGAGAACCTGGTCACCGACGGCACCACGGTCCTGCTCACCACCCAGTACCTCGACGAGGCCGATCGGCTGGCCGACTCCATCACGGTGCTCTCGCAGGGCAGGGTCGTCGCCGCGGGCACCAGCTCCGAGCTGAAGGCCCAGGTGGGCCGCCGCACGGTCACCGTGACCCTGGCGGACGCCTCGGACGTGCCCAAGGCCACCGGAGCCCTCGAACGGGCCGGCCTGCACCCCGTGCCGGCGCGAAACACGCTGACCGCGCCCGTCACCTCGTCCCGCGAGCTGGCCACGGTCGTCCGCGCGCTGGACGAGGTCGGCCTGGAGGCCACCGAACTGGCCCTCGGCGAGCCGACCCTCGACGACGTCTACCTCACCCTCGCGCAGCACGCGGCCTGAACAGGAGCCACCCGATGACCACCCTCTCCGCCGCACCGCGCTGGCGCGGCACCGCCTTCGGCACCCAGGTGCTCGTGCTGACCCAGAGGTCCCTGCGCACGCTGGTCAACGACCCGCGCATGATCGTGTTCAGCATCCTGCAACCGCTGATCATGCTGACCCTGTTCAGCCAGATCTTCGCCGGCATCGCCAACACCCCGGGCTTCCCGCGGGGTGTCGCCTACATCGACTTCCTCATGCCCGCGATCCTGGTCAACACCGCCATGCAGTCGGCGTTGCAGGCGGGCGTCGGCCTGGTCACCGACATGAAGAACGGCGTGCTGGCCCGGTTCCGCTCGCTGCCGGTCCAGTCCAGCTCCGTTTTGGTCGCCCGCAGCCTGTCCGACCTGGTCCGCACCGCCGCGCAACTGCTGCTGATGATGCTGTTCGCGGTCGTGGTGTTCGGCTACTCCCCCGCCGGCGGGGTCGTCGGCACGCTCGCCGCGCTCGCCCTGGCGCTGGCCGTCGGCTGGGGCCTGGGCTGGATCTTCCTGGCCGTCGCCGCCTGGCTGCGCAACGCCGAGCTGATGCAGACCGTGGGCTTCCTGGCGATGTTCCCGCTGATGTTCGCCTCCAGCGCCTACGTGCCGGTCAACAGCCTGCCCGGCTGGCTCCAGGCGATCGCCAACGTCAACCCGCTGACGTTCGCGGTGAACGCGGCCCGGTCCCTGGCGCTGGCCCAGCCGGTGACCGGGGTCGTGGGGGCGCTGGCCACGAGCGCCGTGCTGGCCGCCGCCGGGTGGTTCCTCGCCGTGAAGGGCTTCCGCCGCCCGCTCTAGTCCTTGCCCGACATCTTGCGCAGCATCGCGTTGTACGCGGCGAGGTCCGCGTCACCGTCCGCGTCCGCCCGCCGGTCCGCCCGGCGGGCGTCGCGGTAGTCGGACCTGGCCCACTGCACCAGCAGCGCCACCATCACCACGATCAGCGGCAGCTCGCCCGCCGCCCACGCGATGCCGCCGCCGAGCCGCTGGTCCTCCAGCTGCGACGTCACCCACGGCAGGCCGAGCGAGCGGTAGAAGGTGTCGCCGATCACGGTCTGGGAGCTCATCAGCACGATGCCGAAGAACGCGTGGAACGGGATCGAGGCGAACAGCAGGCCCAGCCGGCCCAGCGGCGGCAGCCGGTTCGGTGCCGGGTCGATGCCGATCACCGGCCAGTAGAAGACGTAGCCGACCAGCAGGAAGTGCGCGTTCATCGCCAGGTGCGCCCAGTGGTAGTCCAGCGCCGCGTCGAACAGCCCCGAGAAGTACAGGCCGTAGAACGAGCCCACGAACAGCGCCAGCGCCACGAACGGGTTGGTCAGCACCTTCGCCACCGGCGAGTGCACGAACGCCAGCAGCCACTCCCGCGGCCCCGGTGGGTTGCCCCTGCCCGCCGTCGGCAGCGCGCGCATCGCCAACGTCACCGGACCGCCCAGGACCAGCAGGATCGGCGCCAGCATGGACAGCAGCATGTGCGCTTCCATGTGGATGCTGAACATCGCCGGCGCGTACCGGCCCACGCCCGACGACGTGGCGAACACGACGGTCAGGCACCCCGCGACCCACGCGATCGTGCGGCCCACCGGCCAGGCGTCCCCCCGACGGCGCAGCCGCCGCACGCCCAGCAGGTAGACCACGCCCAGCGCGATGAAGGCCGTGCCGAAGACCAGGTCGAACCGCCAGTCGAACAGCAGCCGCCACAACGTCGGCGCGCCGTACAGGTCGTAGCCGATGCGCAGCTCCACCGCGCTCGGCAGGACCCGGCCCTCGACCGGCGGCGGCGTGCGGCTCAACGCGGCGGCCAGCCCCAGCGTGAGGAACATCAGCAGCACCTCGACGCCCGCGAGCCGCACCAGCGACCGGCCGGAGCCGGTGGCCACGACCTCCTTCACGCTCCGCTCGCGCTGGAAGTAGCCCACGACGCCCAGCACCACCAGCGCGATCGTCTTGCCGAGCACCAGCAGGCCGTAGTCGCTGGTGAAGAGCTGGTCCAGCGGCAGGCGCACCCACGCGTTGATCACGCCGGAGGCGGCCATCACGACCCAGCAGACCAGGGCCAGCCGGGAGAACCGGGCCGTGGCCAGGCCCAGGTGGTCGCCGCCGCGCCGGCCGTGCGCCAGCAGCGCGATCAGGCCGCCCACCCACAGCGCCGCCCCGATCAGGTGGAACAGCAGGCTGTTCGTGGCCACGTCGTGCGACCCGCCACCGGACGAGTGCCCCGTCACGGCAACCGGGATCAGGGCGAACACCGACAGCAGGAACAGCGGCACGGTCCAGCCCCACGACAGCACCAGCCGGCAGCCCAGCGCGAGCAGCGCCACGAGCACCGCCGTGATCATCCACGCCTTCGACTGCTCCACCAGCCCGGCCACCTGCACCAGCACCGACGGGTCCAGCATCGTGGTCACCGGCTGCCCCAGCGCGTCGGCCACCGTGAACGGCACCGACAGCACCGCGCCCACCGTCCACACCAACGACGCCCAGCCCGCCGTGCGCACGGCCGCGTAGCCGTCGGCGGCCAGCGTGCCGGTGTCCTGCGGCGGCACCAGGAACGCGGCCAGCAGCAGCGAGCCGATCGTCACCACGCCGGCGGTCTCGGTCAGCACGCGCACCACGATCAACCCGGTCGCGTCGCCGCCCGTGAGGACGAGCAGCCCCGCCGCCACGAGCGCGGCTATCGCCGTGCCGACGATCAGCAGGGGGACGAGACCGGTCCGCCGGGTGCGGGGAGGCGCTTCAGTGGGCACGTCACGAGGGTAGGCGGCGTGGCCACACCGCTACCAACCGCCGGACGTGCGCAGATCACACCCGCTACCGTTGCCGGATGTGACCGGATCGCGCACGGCGCCCGCGGTGGCCCTCGCCCTGCTCCTGTCGGCGGGGTGCAGCTACTCCGTCAACGGAGACCCGCTGCCCGCGGCCGGGGTCGCCCCGACGTCGACGTCGGCGGAGCCCCCGGGCGCGCCGAAGGTCGCCAAGCCGCGCACGGTCGTCGGCGTCGAGCCGTGCTCCCTGCTCACCGCGCCGGACCTGAAGTCCATCGGGCCGTTCAAGAAGGAGCCGGCGCGCAAGGACGACGTGATCCAGGAGTCGTGCCAGTACGTGCTGGACGACGGCACGCCGGTCGGGCGGACCGTGGTCGTCGCGCTCTACCAGAAGTACGAGCAGGTGCAGTCGCGGCAGGCCAAGGGGCACGAGGTGGTCGTCGACGGGCACTCGACCTGGGAGCTGTGCGAGCTCAGCGGCGGCGAGATGGCGTGCACCGCGACCCTGGCGGTCAACGCCAACCGCACCGTCCTCGTGGGGATGGCCCAGGCCGGCGGCGTGCCGGAGCAGATGCTCGCGGCCATGCGGCCGATGCTCAAGGCAGCGCTGAACCGGCTGCCGATCGCGTGAGCTCGCGGCCTCGCGACCGGCGGGCCAGCAGCACGGCCGGGACCATCAGCGCGACCACGAACGCCACCAGGCCGAGCGCGACCGACAGGTCCGCGGCGTGCGCGATGCCGCCGACGAGCGGCGGGCCGAGCAGGAACCCGGTGTAGGCGACGGTCGTGACCAGGCCGATCTCGCGCTCGCCGCCCGTGCCGTCGGCGCGCCTGCCGGCGTCACCGGCCAGGTCCATGATCACCGGGAAGGCGAACGCGAGGCCGAGGCCCGCGAGGCCGAACCCGACGTACCCCGCGGCGGGGAACGGCACCAGCACCGCGAGCGCCAACCCGGCCGCGGCGACCACCGCGCCGGACGCGAGCAGCCGGTAGGGGCCGACCCGGCGTTGCGCGGGCTCGCCGAACAGCCGCGCGACGGCCATCGCGATGGAGAACCCGGAGTACGCGGCGGCAGCGGCGGCCTCGCTGACGTCCCGCTCGGTGACGAAGAACAGCGCCGACCAGTCCGACGCCGCGCCCTCGGCGATGGCCGAGCACAGCGTGATCGTCGCGAGCAGCCACAGCAGGGGGCGCTTCAGCACCGGCCGATCGGATTCGACCGCGGCGGCGGTGTCGCCGGTCGTGTTCGGCACGGCCCTGATCACCCACACCACGACGACCGCGCCGATGACCGCGACCGTGACGAGGTGCCTGGTCAGCCCCCAGCCCGCGGCCGCGGCGGCCGCAGCGCCCAACGACCCCACCAGGCCGCCGACGCTGAACCCCGCGTGGAACTGCGGCATCAGCGGCCGGTCCAGCGCGCGCGTCACGGACACCGCGGCGACGTTCATGCCGACGTCCAGCGACGCGCCGCACGCGCCGAGGACGAACAGGATCAGGCCCAGCTGGAACGGCGACCCGGCGAGCGTGAGCCCGGGCACGGCCAGGACGGTGACCGTCGCGCCGACGACGATCAACCGCCGCGCGCCCACCCGCGCGCAGATCCGCGCGGCGAACGGTGCGGTCGACGCGAGGCCGACGCTGGCGCCGAACAGGGCGAGGCCGAGCGTGGCCTCGGTCGCGCCCACCTGCGCCGCCAGCGCGGGCATGCGGGCGGCCCAGGACAGGAACAGCGCCCCGTTGAACAGGAACACCGCGAAGACGGCGAGACGTGGGGTGGGCATGACCACGAGTGTGAACTAGAGCGCTTCAGAACGTCCAACCGATTACCTGGTTAGGCTCATCACGTGGACCGCCCTCGCAAGCCGACGCTCGACACGGTGGCCGGCGCGGTCGGCGTGTCGCGCGCCACCGTGTCCAACGCCTACAACCGGCCGGACCAGCTGTCCGCCGCGTTGCGCGAGCGGATCCTGGAGACCGCGGCGGCCATGGGGTACGCCGGGCCGGACCCCGTGGCGCGCAGCCTGGCGACCCGGCACAGCGCGGCCGTCGGGTTCATGCTCGGGCAGGGGCTGTCGGCGTCGTTCGCCGACGCGGCGCTGTCGGTCGTGCTCGACGGGCTCGCCTCCACCGTGGACGGCCACGACCACTGCCTCGTGCTGATGCCGGGGCGCGACAAGGGCGGGCCGCGGCCGGAGACCGTGGCCCGGGCGCAGGCCGACGTCGTGGTGGCGTACTCGCTGCCGGACGACGCGCCGGCCCTGGCGGCCGCGCGGGCGCGCGGGCTGCCGATGGTGGTGATCGACCAGCCCGTGCTGCCGGACACCGCGCGGGTCGAGGTGGACGACTTCGGCGGGGCGCGGCTGGCGGCGGCGGCGCTGTGGGAGGCGGGGCACCGGCGGTTCGGCGTGGTGGCGTTCGCGCTGCACCCCGACGGGTACAACGGGCGCGTGACGCCCGAGCGGCTGGCCTCGACGTCGTTCCGGGTGACGCGCGACCGGTTGCACGGGTACCTCGACGTGACCGGGGCGGGCACGCCGGTGTGGGAGTGCGCGCGGAGCAGCCGTGAGCTGGGTCGTGCGGGTGCCCGGGACCTGCTCTCGGCGACACCCCGGCCGACGGCGCTGCTGTGCGCTTCGGACGAGCTGGCGTTCGGCGCGTTGCAGGCGGTGCGGGACCTGGGGCTGCGCGTGCCCGCCGACGTGTCCGTGATCGGGTTCGACGACGTGCCGGCGGCCGAGCACGCGGACCCGCCGTTGACTACGGTGCGTCAACCCCTCGCCGAGAAGGGTAAGCACGCCGGGGAACTGGCGCTGCGCCTGCTGGACGGCGGCAGACCGGGAGGGCCGACAAGACTGCCGGTAACCCTCGTCACGCGCGACTCGACCGCCCCATTGATGTGATACACATCACTTTCCTGCCATCTTGATCACCCTTCGGGTGCCGGGACGGAAACGCGACGAGTCTTCCGGACGATGTGTCCGGTGGGGCGGCTACGCTGCTACAGCGCGTGGTCGACAGCCCCTCCAGCCTCCGTAGCTCAGTGGAGAGAGCGAGGGACTTCTAATCCCGAGGTCGCAGGTTCGAATCCTGCCGGGGGCGCTGGATGTGCAAGCCCCTGACCTGCGTGGCCAGGTCAGGGGATCACGGCTTCCGGCCGACCGCGGCCAGGCCCGCGAAGCGTTCCGGGTGGTCGGCCACGTCCTCCGGTGAGGCCGGTCGCCACAGGGGCAGGTGGACGACACCCGGGTCGACCAGCTCGAAACCGTCGAACAGGGCCTCGACCTCCCCCTTGGAGCGCATGGTCATGGGGGTGGCGGTCCGGCGGCGGTACAGGGCGGTGTGCTCGTCGGCCTGTTCGTCCTGGCCGTCGTGGGTCGCGTGGGAGATCACCAGGTAGCTCCCGGACGGCACGGCGTCGCGGTAGGCGGCGACGATCTTCGTCGGGTCGTCCTGGACGAAGTGCAGCACCGCGACCATCATCACGGCGATCGGGCGGTCGAAGTCGAGGAGCGCCGCGACCTCCGGGACGGCCAGGACGTCGTCCGGGTGGCGCAGGTCCTCCTGCACGACGGTGGTCCGCGGGTCGTCGCCGAGGATGGTCCGGCTGTAGGTCACGGCGATCGGGTCGTTGTCGACGTACACCACGCGGGACTCCGGGTCGGCCTCGCGGGCGACCTCGTGGACGTTGCCCACCGTCGGGATGCCCGAGCCCAGGTCGAGGAACTGGGTCACGCCCCTGCTCACGCAGAACTGCACCGCACGGCGCAGGAACGCCCGGTTCGCCTGCATGATCAGCGGCACGTCCGGCCACATCCTGATCGCCTGCTCGGCCATCTCGCGGTCGACCGCGAAGTTGTGCGCCCCGCCCAGGTAGTAGTCGTACACCCGGGCCGCGCTCGGCCTGGTCAGGTCGATGTCCGGTCGTTCGTCCACGGCTGGCTCCTTCCCCGGGCCGGCAGCTTAGGCCGTGCCCGCGCCGCCCCCCTCGCGAGACTAGGCCGATAGCGTGCCACCTGCGGATTCCCGGTTCGCGGCGGCCCGGATTGTCGGACCCCGGCGGTAGAATCGAACGTGAGTTCGAGCGCCGAGGGGAGCCTGCCGTGGAGCCGATCAGCGTCACCGCCCTGTCCTTCACCGAGTACGCCATGAGCGGTCAGCGTGGCCGGATCAGCATCGTGTCCGAGCAGCGCCGCGTCTACCTCGCCCCCGAGCAGTGGGTGGCCGGGTTCTACAACCCGATGCGCGACGCGATGCGGCGGGCGGCGAACTCGCCCGACCCGGCCGCCGAGCTGGACAAGGCGGTGGAGGAGGCGCACCGGCACCCGCGCGCCGGTCAGCCCAGGGCGTTCGAGGAGTTGCGGGAGGGGTTCCTGCCCTGGCTGCTGGCGACCAGGGCCACCGGCGTGCCGACGGGGGCGGCGCGGTGGCAGGCGGGGGAGCTGGCGCTGCGTGTCCGGCCGCACCTGGGGTTGCGGCTGCCGGACGGGTCGCGGGCGGCCGTGCTGGTGTACGTGAAGGAGGCGCCCCTGACGCAGGAGGCGGCCAACGTCGGGTTGCGGATCCTCCAGCAGACGATGGCGGACACGCTGCCCGGCGCGGTGCCGCTGGTGCTGGACGCGCGGCGGGGGCGGGCGTTCCGGATGTCGCGGCGGACGAACCTCGCGAAGCTGGACGCGTTGATCGCGGCGGAGGCCGCCGGGTACGTGGTGCACTGGCGGATGAGCGCGTGATCGCCGCGGGCTCGATCCGACGTGGGGCCCACGTCGGATCGAGCCCGTCAGAAGGCGGCGGGGTTGTGGGCGAAGTCGCCGGAGACGACCGTGGCGGCGACGCCGATGTCGGCGATCCTGTCGACGTCGGTGGTCAGGGGGTCGGCCTCCAGGACGGTGAAGTCGGCCAGCTTGCCCGGGGTGATGGTGCCCAGCTCGTGCTCCATGCGGCAGGCGTAGGCGGCGTTCACGGTGTAGGCGGTGAGCGCCTCGTGGACCGTGGTCGCCTCCGCCGGGCCGATCGGTTGGCCTGAACGGGACCTCCGCTCGACCATGAACTGGATGGCGCGCAGCGGCGCCCCGTCGGCGACCGGGCGGTCCGAGCTGCCGGCGACGGTGATCCGCCGGTCGAGGAACGACCTGCCGCGGTACATCCACGGGGTCCGCTCCGGGCCCATGATGTTCGCGTAGTCGTCGCCGTAGGCCCACAGGAAGGTCGGCTGGACCACCGGGATCACGTCGAGGGCCGCGATGCGGTCGAGTTGGTCCGGCCGCACGAGGCCGCAGTGCTCGATGCGGTGCCTCGCGTCCGGGCGCGGAACGGCCCGCTGGGCCTCCGCGAGGGCGTCGAGGGCGAAGTCGACGGCCCGGTCGCCGATGGCGTGCACGGCCAGCTGCCAGCCGGCGGCGTGGCCGTCCAGGATCGCCGCGCGCATCACGTCCGGGTCGTCCTGCAGTTGACCGGCGGTGTCCATGCCCTCGTACGGCCGGGTCAGCGCGGCCGTGCGGGCGATCATGCCGCCGTCGGTCCACAGCTTCAGCGGGCCGATGGAGAGCCGCTCGTCGCCCAGGCCGGTGCGCAGGCCCAGCGGCACGGCGCGGCGGATGCCGTCGGCGGCGTGGGCGGCCACCGGTTCCAACCGGTCCGCGGAGATCATGAGCTGGACGCGGATCGGGAGCGCGGCGCGTTGGTACGCCTCGACCTCCAGCGGGCTGCTGCCGATCAGGCCGCCGCCCACGCCCGCCTCCGCCGCCAGCACGATGCCCTCACGCAGGCACTGGCGCGCGCCCGCCTCGACGTCGGCGGCGATGTCGTCCAGGGAGTACGGCAGGCGCAGCGCGCGCACGGCGGTTTGCGCGCCCTCGGCCAGGAAACCCGTGGGCGCGCCGGAAGCGTCGCGTTGGGCGTCGCGCAGGACGGCCGCGGGCAGGACGTCGAGCACGTCGCCGCTGACGACGCACGCGTGCCCCGAGAGGTCCTGGACGTAGACGCGGGGGCCGACCGGGTCGAGGTCGCGGGAGGTCAGGGGGCGGTCGAGGACGCGGTGGTCGTAGCCCGCCACCTCGACCCAGCCCGACGAACGCGGTGCGCCGCGCAGCACGTCGAGCACCTCGGCGACCGTCCGGCACGACGAGATGTCGGCGGTCCTGGCCGCACGGCCCGCCCACGCCAGGTGGTTGTGCGCGTCGACGAACCCCGGCAGCACGACCGCGCCGTCCAGGTCGACCACGCGGCGCGCCGGCAGGTCGGCGACGTCGTCGTCCAGGCCGACGATCCTCCCGGCCCACACACCGATCACGGACGCCGTCGGCCGGGCCGGGTCCATGGTCACGACCCGCCCGCCGACCAGCTTGAGATCAAGGATCACCCGCGAAGGCTAACCCACGGCTACTTAGGTTAGGGTTCGATAAGTTAGGCGAGCCTATCCAAGGAGGAGCTCCATGCGGGTCGTCATGTTCGGCTACCAGACCTGGGGTCACCGCACGCTCCAGGCGCTGCTGGACTCGGAGCACGAGGTGGCGCTGGTCGTCACCCACCCGAAGAGCGACCACGCCTACGAGCGCATCTGGAGCGACTCGGTCGCGGACCTGGCCGCCGAGCACGGCGTCGAGACGATCATCCGCAACCGCCCGGACGACGACGAGCTGTTCCAGCGCCTCAAGGAGGTCGACCCGGACGTCATCGTCGCCACGAACTGGCGCACGTGGATCCCGCCGCACGTCTTCGGCCTCCCCAAGCACGGCACGCTGAACGTGCACGACTCGCTCCTCCCCGCCTACGCGGGCTTCTCGCCGCTGATCTGGGCCCTGATCAACGACGAGAAGGAGGTGGGCGTCACCGCGCACCTGATGGACGAGACGCTGGACGCCGGCGACATCGTGCTCCAGCGCGCCGTCCCGGTCGGCCCCCGCGACACGACGGCCGACCTGTTCCACAAGACGCTGGAGCTGTTCGGGCCGATCACCGTGGACGGCCTGGCCGAGATCGCCACGGGCCGCACGGACTTCACCAAGCAGGACCGCTCCAAGGCCAGCTTCTTCCACAAGCGCGCGGAGGAGGACCTGCGCATCGACTGGACGTGGGAGGCCGAGGAGCTGGACCGGCTGGTCCGCGCGCAGTGCCCGCCGTACCCGAGCGCCTTCGCGTTCCACCGGGGCAAGCGGCTGGAGATCCTGGAGGCCGAGGTGTCGAAGGAGCGGTACGGCGGCACGCCCGGCCGGATCTTCTACCGCGAGGGCGACGGCGTGGCGATCGTCGCGGGCGCGCTGGCGCGGCGGGGGCGCAACCACGCGCTGCTGGTCAAGCGCGTCCGGACCGAGGACGGCCGGGAGCTGGCCGCCGCGGAGTACTTCACGCACATGGGCGGGTACCTCACCAGCCGCCCTTGATCGTTGCGGGACAACGGTTCGGAATATTTCCGCCCCGGTGTTCCCGTGGGGGCGACCATCGCTGATCATGGGTACATGAGCGGCAAGCGGTCTGCGGCGGTTGTCAGCGGTGTCCTGGCGGTTCTCCTGGCCGTCGCCGGGTGCGGCACCGACGTCCTCTCACCCACCCCGACGTCCGCGGCCGCGCCGACGGGTCCGGCCGCGCCCGGTGACGACCCGGCGGCGCAGCTGGCGGCGCTGACCGTGGCGCCCGAGGGCAAGATGACGGGGTACAGCCGCGACCGGTTCCCGCACTGGAGCAACCAGGGCGGCGGGTGCGACACCCGGGACGTGGTGCTGCAGCGGCAGGGCGCGGACGTGAAGACGGCCGACAAGTGCAAGATCGTGTCGGGCTCGTGGACGAGCGCCTACGACGGCGCGGTCGTCACCGACCCCGGCCAGCTCGACATCGACCACGTGGTGGCGCTGGCCGAGGCGTGGCGGTCGGGCGCGGACAAGTGGACCGACGAGCAGCGCGAGAAGTTCGCCAACGACCTGGGCGGGCTCCAGCTGATCGCGGTGTCGGCGACCAGCAACCGGGCCAAGGGCGACCAGGACGCGGCGAAGTGGAAGCCGCCGGCGCAGGCGTACTGGTGCACCTACGCGCGGGCCGTGGTGTCGGTGAAGACGATCTACTCGCTGACCGTGGACGAGGCGGAGCGCGACGCGCTGGGCGCGATGCTCAAGACCTGCTAGAGCCGCAGGGACTCGAGCTGGTCCACGATGTCGGTGTACGCCTCGGCCCGGCGGACCAGGGCGGCGAAGCCGGACTCGTCGGAGGGTGCCTCGCCCAGCGGCGAGATCGGGTCCGTCACGCCGTACTCCAAGCGGTAGGCGATCAGGGCCACGGCGGCCTCGACCCAGCGGGACGGGTCGGGGCTGGTGATCTCGCCCAGGCCGACGCGGAACCACAGCGGCAGGCGGGTGTCGGCGGCCAGGGCGCGCTCCAGGCGGCGGCGGGCGATGTCGAGGACCTCCTCGCGCGCCTTCTCCCCCGCCACGACGGCTTCCGCGCGCCACGGCTCCTCGGCGGCGAGCTGGTCGGCGGCCAGCCGCTGCGAGGCGGCCATCGCCCCCGGCTCCTGCGCGTTGACCCGCCACTCCAGGTTCTGCACCTCGTGCTGGAGCGCGTCGCGCTCGAAGCGCGGCATGCGGCCGGACGACAGCTTGGCCAGGCCCGCGTCCCGCTGCTGGCGCAGCGACTCGTACTCGCCGACCTCGCCCCGCAGCTCGGCGCGGACGGACTCGGCCAGCAGCTCCTGCTCGGCGTCCCACGCGGCCCGCAGCGCGCGCACGGTGTCGATGATGTCCTCGGTCGAGTCGAGGTCCTCGTCCGGGCCCGACCCGGCGCCGGACAGCCTGCGTTCCAGCACCAGCAGGCGGGCGCTCACCCGACCGAGCTCGGCCGTCAGCGCCTGCGTGGTGGCGACGAGATCAGCGACGGTCGGCTCGACCTCGTCGAGCCGTTCCTTCTCAGTGGGCACGCCGCCAGCCAACCGCACGAACCCACCCTGTCCAGGGACGGAACCGGAAAACCACGCGGACGGGCCGATACAAACCCCCGGCATGGTTAACGGTTGATCACGCACCGTGACATGCCTGAACTCGGACGAAACGGTGTATGCCTAGGGCATGTCGAGGTCGGTGAACGAGACGGAACGCAAGTACGAGGCCCCTGGCGGCGCCGCGCTGCCGGACCTGGCCGACCTGCCCGGCGTGGCCGCCGTGGCGGGCCCCGAGGAACAGCGGTTGGAAGCGGTGTACTACGACACGGCCGACCTGAGGCTCGCCCGGGCGGGTCTGACGATGCGCCGCCGCACGGGCGGTGACGACGCGGGCTGGCACCTGAAGCTGCCGGTGGGCGTGGACACCCGCGAGGAGGTGCGGCTGCCGCCGGGTCGCGCGACCAAGCGCCCGCCCGAGGAGCTGGGCGCGCTGGTGCGGGTGCACGCCCGAGGTCGCGAGCTGGCCCCGGTCGCGCGCATCCGGACGACGCGGCAGCGCCGGCAGCTCGTGGACGACAAGGGCCGCCTGCTCGCCGAGGTGGTCGAGGACCTGGTGTCCGGGCAGTCGCTGGCCGACGAGTCGCGGGTCGACTCGTGGCGCGAGATCGAGGTGGAGCTGGGCGAACGCGGCGACGTCGCGCTGCTGGACCGCGTCGAGGCGCGGCTGGGGGGCGCGGGCATCACGCGGTCGGCGTCCTCGGCCAAGCTCGCGCGCCTGCTGGCCGACCGGCTGGCGACCCCCGCGGCGGGGCGTTCGACGGGCAAGTCCGCCGGCGACGTGGTGCTGGCGTACGTGCGCGAGCAGGCCGAGGCGTTGAAGCACCAGGACCCGCGGGTGCGCCGCGGCGAGGACGACGCCGTGCACGCGATGCGGGTGGCGACGCGGCGGATGCGCAGCGCGCTGCAGGCGTTCGGGACGATCATCGACCGCGACGACACGCGCGCGTTGACCGAGGAGCTGAAGTGGCTCGCGGGCGTGCTCGGCCAGGCCCGCGACCTGGAGGTGCTGCGGGAGCGGTTCGCCGACGCGGTGTCGGCGCTGGAGCCGGAGCTGGTGCTCGGCACCGCTCAGGCCGAGCTCACCCGGCACTTCTCGCCGCTGGAGGCCGAGGCGCACCGGGCGGCGGTGGCGGCGCTGGACGGTGACCGGTACTTCGCCCTGCTGGACGCGGTCGACGGGCTGGTCGCCGACCCGCCGTTCACGCCGTTGGCGCGGGAGAAGGCCACGAAGGTGCTGCCGGACCTGGTCGACAAGACCTACCGCAGGCTGGCGAAGCGGGCCGAGGGGGCGCGTGACGACATCGGGCTGCACGAGGCCCGCAAGGCGGCCAAGCGGCTGCGGTACGCCGTGGAGGTGTCCGAGCCGGTGTTCGGCAAGCGCGCCGCCGAGTACCGCAAGAAGGTCAAGGCGGTGCAGGAGCTGCTCGGCGAGCACCAGGACGGCGTGGTGGCGCGGCCGGTGCTGCGCGAGCTGGGCGCGAAGGCCCAGCTGGACGGGACGAACGGCTTCACGTTCGGCCTGCTGCACGGCCTGGAGACCGCCGCGGCGCAGCGGGTCGAGGACCGGTTCCCGGACATGTGGCGTCGCCTGGGCAAGCCGAAGCTGCGGTGATTGGTCTGGACCTTGACACCCCCTGGTGCGGCTGAAACGGTGGCTGGAGCCGCCGCTCGGTGATCCACGCTGACCAGGAGGACGTCAGTGCTTCTCACAGAAGGCGCCGGACGGCGCGGGTTCGGTCGAGCGCTCGCCGCGCTGCTGTTCGTCGGCGCGGTGGGCGCGGCGGTTCCCGCCCAAGCAGCCCCGGAGACGCCGTTGCAGCACATCGTGCCCGCTCCCGTCACTGTCACCCCGCGGCCCGGCGTGACGTTCACGCTCAGCGCCGACACCAGGATCCACACCCAACCCGGCTCCGCCGCCGCGCGGCAGGTCGGCGAGTACCTGGCGGGCGTGCTGCGCCCGTCGACCGGCTACCGGCTGCCGGTCGTGCCCGGCGCGTCCGGGCGGCACATCTCGCTGCTGCTCGTCGGCGCGGACCCCCGCGTCGGCGAGGAGGGCTACCAGCTCGACGTGACCGCGCGGGGCGTGCTGATCCGGGCGCGCACCGCCGCCGGCCTGTTCGCGGGCGTGCAGACGTTCCGGCAGATCCTCCCCGCGAAGGTCGAGGCCAGGACGAAGCAGCGCGGCCCGTGGACGGCCCCGGGCGGCCGGGTGCTCGACTACCCGCGCTACGCCCACCGGGGCGCGATGCTCGACGTGGCGCGGCACTTCTTCTCCACCGACGAGGTCAAGCGGTACGTCGACCAGCTCGCCCTCTACAAAATCAACCGGCTGCACCTGCACCTGACCGACGACCAGGGCTGGCGGTTGGAGATCAAGAGCTGGCCCAACCTGACCGCGCACGGCGGCAGCACGGAGGTCGGCGGCGGCCCCGGCGGCTTCTACACCCAGGAGCAGTACCAGGACCTCGTGGCCTACGCCGCCGCACGGCACATCACCGTGATCCCGGAGATCGACCTGCCGGGCCACACCAACGCCGCCCTGTCGTCGTACCCGGAGCTGAACTGCGACGGCGTCGCCCCGCCGCTCTACACCGGCATCGAGGTCGGCTTCAGCTCCCTGTGCATCGACAAGGACGTCACCTACCGGTTCGTGGACGACGTGCTGCGCGAGGTCGCCGCCCTGACCCCCGGCCGCTACCTGCACATCGGCGGCGACGAGGCGCATGCGACCGCGGACCCGGACTACCAGGCGTTCATGGACAGGGTGCTGCCGCTGGTGACCAAGCACGGCAAGGTCGCCACCGGGTGGCACGAGTTCCTCAAGGCGACCCCGCCCGCGTCGGCCGTGCCGCAGTTCTGGGGCACGAAGACCGTCGCGCCCGACGTGGTCGCGGCCGCCGCGCGGGGCAGCGAGGTCGTGCTGTCGCCGGCCACCAAGGCGTACCTGGACATGAAGTACGACGCCGACACCAAGCTCGGGCTGAGCTGGGCCGGGTACACCGACGTGCAGGACGCCTACGACTGGAACCCCGGTGCCTACGTCGAGGGCCTGCCCGCCGAGGCCGTGCTCGGCGTCGAGGCGCCGCTGTGGAGCGAGACCGTCACCGACTCGGCGGACCTGGAGCAGCTCGCGTTCCCGCGCCTGCCCGCCATCGCCGAGCTGGGCTGGTCGCCCTGGTCGACGCACGACTGGGACCGGTTCAAGGTCCGGTTGGCGGCGCAGGCCGACCGGTGGGACGTGATGGGCGTGAACTACTACGCCTCGCCGCAGGTGCCCTGGTAGCCGCGTTCAGCAGCAGCCCTGCTCGACCAGGACGGTCTTCGTCCGCTGGTACCGGTCGAGCAGGGCGTCGCGGTCCCCGTCGCCGGAGTGGAAGGTGTTCACCCGCACCCGGCGCGCCGGCACCCGCCGGCCGGTCCGGAAGCCCACGCCGGCCTCCCGCGACCACAGGCCGACGCCGTTGAGGCCGCACAGCTGCTTGACCGCGTCGTCGAAGTGGTCGAACGACGTCACCCGCACGACCGGGCCCGCGAGGTCGAACCGGGAGACCCGCGTCTCGCCGGCGATCACCGTGGGCTCCAGGTAGCACCCGCCGGACAGCTCGCCGCCGAGGTCGGCGGGCTGGCCGCCGCACAGGACGCGGGCGCCGTCGCGCTCGGCGATCGCGATCAACGACAGGGTCCGGTCCAGCCGGTCGCGGCCGGCGATCGCGCCCACCGCGGTGTCGGTGTCCAGCGGGTGCCCCGGACCGGCGGCCCGGGCGCGCTCGGTGGCGTCGGCCAGGAACCGGTCGTGGATCGGGGTCTGCACGAGCGCCCGGTCCAGGGAGAACGTCGTGAACCCCGCCATCGCCCGGTCGTAGAACGCGTCCCGGCTCGCGGCCACGTCGGCGAAGAACACGTCCGCCCCCTTGCCGGCGGGCGCCTCGTCCGCGCCGACGCCGGTGACCACGTTGACCACGCCCGGTGGCAGCAGGTCGGCGACCAGGCCCACCAGCACGTGCAGGGCCGCGGGCGCGTGGTCGTCCGGTCTGAGCACCGCGGTGTTGCCCGCCGCCAACGCGGGCGCGAGGTTCACGGCGGCCGTGAGCAGCGGCGCGTGCGACGGGACGAACCGGTCGACCACGCCGATCGGCTCGCGCAGGTGGAAGGCGACGAGGTCGTCGTCCAGCCGGGAGACGCCACCCCGCTGCGCGCGGATCAACGCGCCGAAGTGGCGGAAGCACCCCACCGCGCGCGGCAGGTCGGCCAGCGCCTCGCGGACCGGTCGGCCGGTGTCCCAGGTCTCGGCGACGGCCAGGGCCTCGACGTGGTCCTCCAGGCGGTCGGCGATCTCGGCGAGGACGGTCGCGCGCTCCGCGGCGGACGTACCGCCCCACCGGTCGGCCGCGCCGTGCGCCGCGTCCAGGGCCCGGTCCACGTCCCCGGCGGTGCCCCTGGCCACCTCGGTGAACACCGCGCCGGTGACCGGCGTGGCGTGGGCGGTGTACCCGCCCTCGGCGGGCGGCACGTGCTCACCGCCGATGAAGTGGTCGTACCGGTCCCGGTGCGACACGACGCCGCCCCGCTCGCCCGGCGCCGCGAACCTGCCCATTCCGCCTCCCGCGTTGCTCGACGGGCGCAGGGTCCACGGCGCAACGTTGCAGTCGCGTTGCACCCGAACGGCGCAGCGCTTGCTTGCCGTGACGGGCGGCGGCGGTTCATCCTGGTCGAGGAGGCGCCCATGCAACCGGACCCGCGACGGCTCGCCCGCGTGCGCGAGGCGGTGCTGGCCGGGGACCGGGCCCGGGGGGCGCGGCAGCTCATCGTGGAGTCCTGGCGGCGGTCGCTGGCCGCCCGGGTCGACCCGGAGCGGCACGAGGCACCGGTCGCGCTGGACCTCGCCGAGGTGGTCGACCGGCGCGGGGCGCACCCCCTGGCGGCGGCCCTGCCGGTGCTGCGCGAGACGTTGGTGGGCATCGCCGACGAGGCCGAGCACGTCATGATCGTCACGGACGCGGACGGCACCGTCCTGTGGTGCGAGGGCGCGGACTCGGTGCGCGGCCTGGCCGAACGGGTGCGGCTGGTCGAGGGTGCCAACTGGGCCGAGGACGCGATCGGCACGAACGCCATGGGCACGGCCCTCGCGGTCGGCCGGCCGGTCACCGTGCACTCCGCCGAGCACCTGGTGCGGACCTACCACGGCTGGACGTGCGCGGCGAGCCCGGTGCGCGACCCGGACACCGGCCGCACGATCGGCGCGGTCGACGTCAGCGGGCCGTTGAGCAGCACGCACCCGGCGATGGCGGCCCTGGTGTCGGCCGCGGCCCGGTTGGCCGAGCACCAGTTGCAGGTGCGGCTCGCGGCCCACGACGAGCGGCTGCGGTCGGTGAACATGCGGCACCTGATCGGCCTGCGCGGCGAGCCGGGCGCGTTGCTCAGCCCCACCGGGCGGGTGCTGGCCGCCGAACCGCACGGCCTGCTCGCCGCGCGGGTGGACGTGACCGGCGGCGGCGTCCGGCTGGCCGACGGCAGGGAAGCGGTCCTGGAGCAGTTGGACGAGGGGTACCTGCTGCGGGTGCCGCGGGCCGCCGGGCGAAGACCCGTGCTGTCCCTGCGGTTCCTCGGCGACGTGCAGGCGTCGCTGGGCGGCCGGGCGCTGTCGCTGTCGCTGCGGCACGCGGAGCTGCTGACGGCGTTGGCGCTGCACCCGCGCGGGCTGACCGCCGAGCAGTTGGCGCTGCGCCTGTACGGGGAGCGGGGCAACCCCACGACCGTGCGGGCCGAGCTGCACCGGCTGCGCGCCCAGTTGGGCGGCGTGCTGCTGACCAGGCCGTACCGACTGGCGGCGGACGTGCGCGGCGACTTCCTGGCGGTGCGCGAGGCGATCCGCGCCGGTGACGTGGAGCGGGCCGCCGCGGCGTACCGGGGCGAGCTGCTGCCCCGCTCCGAGGCGCCGGTGGTGCGCGAGGAGCGGGAGGACGTGGCGGCGGCGCTGCGCCGGGGCGTGCTGGACCGCGGCGAGGTGGAGGCGCTGTGGGCGTTCGGGCTCGTGGCGGAGGACGTCACCGTGCTGGAACGGCTGGTCGAGGTGCTGCCGCGCACCGATCCGCGGCGGGCGGTGGCGGCGACCAGGCTGCGGCGCGCGTTGATCTAGCCTGAGCGCCATGGGGTACTTCCAGCCGGGGGACGTGGCGCTGCGCCGCGAGGTGCTGCACGGCAGGCCGTGGGTGGTGACGCCGACGCGGGTGGTCGAGGACGGGCCGGACCTGCTCGTCGTGTTCACCGCGCCGGGCACCGAGTTCGGCTTCTTCCCCCACCCCCGGACCCACCACTGGCAGGAGCTGGGCCGCACGAGCTGGACGGGCATCGGCAAGCTCCAGCTGCACCGCCCCGGCGACGCCTACTCCGTGGACCTGTACTGGGAGGGGCCGCAACGCCGGTTCGCGGGCTTCTACCTCAACCTCCAGGCCCCGATGCGGCGCACCGCCCTCGACTTCGACACCCTCGACCACGCGCTGGACTTCTGGGTGCCGGTCGAGGGCGACTGGCGGGAGCTGGACCGCGACGAGTTCGAGGAGATGGTCGCCGACGGCAAGTACGACGCGGCCGAGGCGGAGGGCATCCGGCGCACCGCCGAGGAGGTTGCGGCGATGCTGACCTCGGGCAGCACGTGGTGGGACCCGGCGTGGGGCGGGTGGGAGCCCGACCCCGACTGGCCGGTGCCGGTGCTGCCCGCCGGCTGGCGGGACGACCCGCTGCCGTGAAGGTCGTGCCGCTCTCGCCGCGGGCCCTCGTGGACGAGCTGGTCGCGCGGGTCGACGCGCTCCCCCGCACGACGTGGGCGCGGGTGCTGGTCGACGGCGCGCCGCCGACCGACCCCGGCGGGCTGGCGGACGCCCTGGTGGAGCCGCTGCGCGCGCTGGGCCGTCCGGTGCTGCGCGTGTCGGCGTGGGACTTCCTGCGACCCGCGTCCGTCCGGCTGGAGCACGGCCACGAGGACCCGGACTCGTTCCGCGACTCGTGGCTCGACGTCGGCGGGCTGCTGCGCGAGGTGCTGGAACCCCTGGACCCGGGCGGCTCCGGGCGGGTGCTGCCGGCGTTGTGGAACGCGACCGCGGACCGGGCGCACCGGGCGGACTACGTGACGCTCGGCGCGGCCGGCGTGCTGCTGCTCGACGGCACGGTGCTGCTGGACAAGTGGCTGCCGGCCGAGCTGACCGTGCACCTGTGGCTGTCGCCGGGGGCGCTGGAACGGCAGCTGCCCGACCAGTGGCGGTGGACGCTGCCCGCGTACGCCTCCTACGAGCCGCACGCCGACGTGACCGTGCGCTACGACCACCCCACCCGACCCGCGCTCGTGGGTACGGCGGACTGAGGTCGACCGGGGTGCGGTCGCTGTCGATCCGCGAGAAGTCGCTGCGCGCCGCGTTCCTGCGGTTGCGCGACCCCGACGCGGCGGGCCGCCCCCGTCCCGAGCACCCGGGCGGGCCGCAGCCGCCGTTCGCCGGGCTGCTGCGGCTCCTGCCGTTCGGGACCGTCCCGGTCGCCGCGGTGCTGCCGCCGGCGGCCGGGACCTACCTGGTGACGACGACTACCTGGACGCTGCTGGAGCGAGCTTGGCTGCACCGCGCAGTTCGGCTCCCGCTTCGTGCAGGTACTTCAGCACGTAGCCGTACGACGTGAACAGGCCGCACTCGGCGTAGGACACCGAGTGCCGCTGGCAGAAGTCGCGGACCAGCGCCTGCGCCCGGCGCAGGTGCGGCCGCGGCATGCTCGGGAACAGGTGGTGCTCGATCTGGTAGTTCAGGCCGCCCAGCAGGAAGTCGGTGAACCAGCCGCCGGTGACGTTGCGGGAGGTCAGCACCTGCTTGCGCAGGAAGTCGAGCTGGTGGCCCGCCTGCAGCACCGGCATGCCCTTGTGGTTGGGCGCGAACGAGATGCCCATGTAGACGCCGAACACGCCCTGGTGCACGGCGATGAACAGCACCGCCTTGCCGGGGGACATCAGCAGGAACACCGCGGTCAGGTAGACCGCGAAGTGCGCCGCCAGCAGCACCAGCTCCAGCCGCCGGTCCTTGACCTCGCCGCGCACGGCGGCGGCGGTGCTGATGACGTGCAGGCTGAAGCCCTCGAGCAGCAGCAGGGGGAAGAACAGCCAGGCCTGGTGCTTGACGACCCAGCGGAAGAAGCCGCGCTTGCGCTCGGCCTGCTCGGCGCTGAACGCGAGGACGGCGATGTCGACGTCCGGGTCCTCGTCCTCGTGGTTGGGGTTGGCGTGGTGACGGGTGTGCTTGCCCATCCACCAGCCGTAGCCGACGCCGATGAGCAGGTTGCCCAGCAGCAGGCCCATGACCTGGTTCGTCCGGTGCTCGGCGAACACCTGGCGGTGACCCGCGTCGTGGCCGAGGAACGCGATCTGCGTGAAGACGACGCCCAGCACGGCGGCCGGCACGAGCTGCCACCAGGAGTCGCCGATCAGCACCATCGCGACCCCGGTGAGGCCGAACGCGGCGAGCACGCCGACCAGGTACGTGACGTAGAAACCGATGCGCCGGTCCAGCAGACCCTGCTGCTTGACCAGCCTGGACAATTCAGCGAAGTCGCTGCCGCGGGCTTGGGTGCTCACTCCCGGAGGGTACGGCGCGACCGGCCGCCGGTTCAGCCCAGCCTGAGTTGCAACTGGGCGAACAACCGGAGGAGCGGGTCGTCGAGATCGAATCCGCCGACCTCCGCCGCACGTCGGACGCGGTATCGCAGGGTGTTCGGGTGCACGTGCAACTTCGCGGCCGCGCTTTTCACATCACCGAATTCGTCCCAGTAGACCAAAAGGGAACGGGCCAGTTCACCATCGAGTCGGGCGAGTCGCGGATCGCGGATGCGGGGGTGTTCGGCCAGCAGGGCGAGCGTTTCACTGATCAACACGCGCGACCGCACGTCCTCCAGGGCGGCCACGTCGGCGTCGAGGTCGCGCGACATCGCGTCCAGCACCCGGTCCGCCTCGGCGCGGGAGACCATCACCTCGTCCACGGTCGGCACGGTCGAGCCGATCGCGCCCTGCACCCGCAGGCCCATGTGCTTGCGGGCGGCGGCCACGATCTCCCTGGTCAACGTCAGCAGCGGCGCCTTCGGCGGCAGGTCGGTGAGCAGGGCGTAGGTGCGACCGCCCTGCTGGCTGACCAGCGCGCTGCGCCGGTACGCGGCGGCGTGCACCGAGATCAGGCCGGTCATCTCGGCGCGGCGCAGCTCGTGCTGGGTGCGGTCGGCGTGCTCCTGGCCGCGCAGGGCGAACACCACGACGGCGGCGGGCTTGTCCGGGTCCGCGCCGATCTGCTCGGCGATCGCCCCGGCGTCCATCCGGCCGTCGAGCAGGGCCGCGAGCAGGTTCTCCCGGAACGCGGCGGCGGGCTCGCGCTGCTGCACGAGGTGCAGGGCGGTGACGCGGGCCGCGCCGAGCAGCGCCCGCTCGGCCTGCTCGGCCAGCGGCGTGCCGCCCTCCTGCACCCAGATCGTGCCCAGCGGCTGCGTGCCCGCGCGGATGCCGATCGCCAGCCGGCGGCGGATGCCCAGCTCCGGGCGCTCGTCGATGCGCACGACCTCCTCGCCGGAGCGCAGCCGCTGGTAGACGCCCCACTCGCGGAGCATCTTGAGGTACGGCTCGGGCCCCTGGCGGCCGAGGATGGACAGCCGGCGCAGCTCGTCCACCTCGTCGGTGGACCGGGAGTAGGCCAGCACGCGGCTCGCGGTGTCCTCGATGCTGACGATGCCGCCGGTCAGCGAGGCGATGGTCTGGGCGAGGCCGAACAGGTCGCCGAGCACCTCGCCCGCGCCCGCGTCGGCGGTCACGCGGGCGTTGTGCACCACCCCGCGGGCCAGCGCCTCCAGGTGCTCCCAGCGGACCTCCGGCCGCACCGCCAGCAACGCCACGCCCGCGTCCGCCGCGGCCTGCCGCAGCACCGGCGACGGCGCGTCCACCTTGACCGCCACGGCGACCGCTCCCCCGGCCGCGGCCGCCCGGACCAGCGGTGACGCCGCACGGCCGCGCGCGCCGATGACCAGCGCGAGGTCACCGGGCCGCACGTCGGGGGTGTCGTCGGGGTCGAGGATGACCACGTCGAGGACGTCGGCCTCCAGGCCGTGCGGCGCGACCTGCACCTCGACCAGCGGATCGCCCAGCGCGATCAGCACCTGCCGCAAGCTCATCTTTGTCCAGTTCCACAACGACGGGTGGCCAAGCCTAGACGTGCGGACAACGGGCCGCATGGTTGGAAGTCCTACCGTTGGGTCAACCCCAACCCTGTGGCGAAGGAGCTGCTCGTGGATGCCGTGACCACGGTCCCCGCACCGGTGAACGAGCCCGTCCTCGGCTACGCCCCCGGCACCCCGGAACGGGCGCAGCTGCAGGCGAAGCTGGCCGAGCTGGCCAAGGAGCCCGTCGAGCTGACCCTCACCATCGGCGGTGAGCAGCGGGTCGGTGGCGGCGAGCGCTTCGACGTCGTGCAGCCGCACAACCACCGCGCGGTCCTCGGCACGCTGCACGGCGCCACCCGGCAGGACACGCGCGACGCCATCGCCGCGGCCAAGGAGGCCGCCCCCGCGTGGCGCGCGATGTCCTACGACGACCGCGCCGCCATCCTGCTGCGCGCCGCCGACCTCCTCGCGACCAAGTGGCGCGCCACGCTCAACGCGGCCACCATGCTCGGCCAGTCCAAGACCGCGATCCAGGCCGAGATCGACTCCGCGTGCGAGCTGATCGACTTCTGGCGCTTCAACGTCTCGTTCGGCCGGCAGCTGCTCGCCGAGCAGCCGCAGTCCTCCCCCGGCGTGTGGAACCGCACGGACCACCGCCCGCTGGAGGGCTTCGTCTACGCGATCACCCCGTTCAACTTCACCGCCATCGCGGGCAACCTGCCCACCGCGCCCGCCCTGATGGGCAACGTGGTGCTGTGGAAGCCGTCGCCGACGCAGAGCTTCGCCGCGCACCTGACCATGCGGCTGCTGGAGGAGGCGGGCCTGCCGCCCGGCGTGATCAACCTGCTGCCCGGTGACGGCCTGGCCGTCTCCGAGGTCGCGCTGGCCGACCCGGACCTGGCGGGCATCCACTTCACCGGCTCCACCCGCACGTTCCAGCACCTGTGGGGCCAGGTCGGCGCGAACATCGCCCACTACCGCTCGTACCCGCGGGTCGTCGGCGAGACCGGCGGCAAGGACTTCGTGCTCGCGCACCCGTCGGCCGACCTCGACGTGCTGCGCACGGCGCTGGTCCGCGGCGCGTTCGAGTACCAGGGCCAGAAGTGCTCGGCCGCGTCCCGCGCCTACGTCCCGCGCTCGGTGTGGAACCGGGTCAAGGACGACTTCCTCGCCGACGTCGAGTCGCTGACCGTGGGCGACGTCACGGACCTGTCGAACTTCATGGGCGCGGTCATCGACCGGCGCTCGTTCGACAAGCTGTCCGGGGTGCTCCAGGCCGCGCGCTCGGACGACAAGCTGGAGGTCGTCGCCGGCGGCACGGCCGACGACTCCGAGGGCTTTTTCGTGCGGCCGACCGTGCTGCTGGGCAGCGACCCCGGGCACGAGGTGTTCACCACCGAGTACTTCGGGCCGGTGCTGGCCGTGCACGTGTTCGAGGACTCCGACTACGACACCGTGCTGCGGCAGATGGAGAGCGCCGCGCCGTACGCCCTGACCGGCGCGGTCATCGCGCGGGACCGGGCCGCGATCGCGCGCGCGCAGGACGAGCTGCGGTTCGCCGCCGGCAACTTCTACGTCAACGACAAGCCGACCGGCGCGGTCGTCGGGCAGCAGCCGTTCGGCGGCGGCCGGGCGTCGGGCACGAACGACAAGGCGGGCTCGGTGCACAACCTGCTGCGCTGGGTGAGCCCGCGCTCGATCAAGGAGACGTTCGCGGCTCCGACCTCCTACCGCTACCCGCACCAGGGGTGATCATGCTCCGCTCCGCGCTGCTCGCGGCCTCCCGTTCCGACGCCGTCCGCGAGCTGGTCGAACGCACGCCGCTGACCAGGCCCGTCGTCAAGCGCTTCATCTCCGGCGACGACGTGGCCGCCGCCGTCGCCACGACCGGCGAGGTGCTGGCCGACGGCCGGTACGTCACCCTGGACCACCTCGGCGAGGACACCCGGGACGCGGCGCAGGCCGCGGCCACCGTCGAGGCGTACCTGGACCTGCTGCGCCGGCTGGAGGTGGCAGGCCACACCGGGCGGGCCGAGGTGTCGGTGAAGCTGTCCGCGGTGGGCCAGTTCCTGCCCCGGGACGGCGAGAAGATCGCGCTGGAGAACGCCCGCCGCATCTGCGCGGCGGCGGGCGCGGTCGGCACGACGGTGACCCTCGACATGGAGGACCACACCACGACCGACTCGACGCTGGGCATCCTGCGCGAGCTGCGGGTGGACTTCCCGTGGGTCGGCGCGGTGCTCCAGGCGTACCTGAAGCGGACCGAGCAGGACTGCCGGGACCTGGCGCACGCCGGGTCGCGGGTGCGGCTGTGCAAGGGCGCCTACCAGGAGCCCGCCTCGGTGGCGTTCCAGGAGAAGGTCGACGTCGACCGGTCCTACGTGCGGTGCCTCAAGGTGCTGATGGCGGGCGAGGGCTACCCGATGGTCGCCTCGCACGACCCGCGGCTCATCGCCATCGCCGGCGAGCTGGCCAAGGACCGGTCGCCGGACACCTACGAGTACCAGATGCTGTACGGCATCCGGCCGGACGAGCAGCGCCGCATCGCCGCCGCGGGCAACCGCATGCGGGTCTACGTGCCCTACGGCGACCAGTGGTACGGCTACTTCATGCGGCGGCTGGCGGAGCGCCCGGCGAACGTGGCGTTCTTCCTGCGCTCGCTGGTCACCACCGGCTAGCGCCCTCGCGGTGCAGGGCGTCGGCCTCGTCCACCGCGGCCGACGCCCCGGTGTGGTGGCCGAGCGCGGCACGGCGGCGCCCGAGCTGGTCGAGCGCGCGGACCAGCCGGTGCGTGCCGTCCGCCTCCTCGGCGGACACCACCCGGCACAGCGCCACGGCCTCCTCCGCCACGGCGAGCGCGTCCTCGGGCCGGTCGACGGCCAGGTAGCGCAGGACGAGGTCGTCCAACGCGTCCGCGAGCGCCGGCCGGTGCGCCACCGGGTCCGCCTCGGCCAGCTCGCGGCACAGGGCGACGCGGTGCCGCGCCGCACCCAGCGCCTCCTCGTGCAGCGACGCCAGGGCGGCGCGGGCGGCCAGCAGGCCGTGCAGCTCGGCCCGCTCCAGCGGGTCGTTCGCGTCCCGGGCCAGCGTGCGGGTCAGGATGGCGGGCAGCGGGTCGCCGTGGCAGCGCGGGTCGTCGAAGACCCGACGCGCGACGGCCCTGGCCGGTCCCGGCCACTCGGCGAGGACGCGCAGCGCGGGCACGGCGACGTCGGCCACCAGGTCCGGTTCCGCGGTGAACAGCTCCTCGGCCCGGCGGCGCACGTGCGGCCAGCGGGCGGCGGCCCGCAGCAGGGTCAGCAGGGCGTCCGGCGTGCGGTCGGGGGTGATCCGGTCGTCCAGCAGCGCGGCCGCCAGGACGTCCTCGGCGAACCGCCCGTGCTCGGGGCCCGTGATCAGCCAGTGCGCCGGCGTGTCGTGCACCGCGGCGAGCGCGGCCAGGTGCAGGTCGTGCAGCGTGGCCGCCTCGGGCGCGGGCACCGCCGGCAGCGGCAGGCCGAGGGCGTACGCGAAGTGGGCGCAGGCGGTGGCGAAGGACGTCTCGTGCTCGTCCGGGGACGGCGCGACGGCCAGGTCGTGCGTGCCGCGGCCCAGGCGCGCGGCGCGTTGGCGCAGCGCCGACCACCACCAGCCGGCCGTGCGGGCGACCAGCAGCACGCGCGGCTCCCGTCCCAGGTCCAGGTCGGTGGCGAGGTCGGCGTCGTCCACCACCGGCACGCCCGTGGCCGCCGCGAAGTGCCGGGCCAGCCGCGTCTTGCCGACGCCGGCCGGGCCGTGCAGCAGCAGCGCGGAGCACGCCTCGTCCCCGTCCAGCCACCGCGCCAGCTCGGCCAGCTCCGCCACGCGCCCGTGGAACGGCACCACCTCGTACCTCGGGTCCAGCAGCTCACCGGGCGACAGGGTGCGGTCCACCGGGCACATCCTGCCCCCGGCCCCGCGCCACGATCGGGCGACCGCCGACCTCGGGGCTGTCGGACCCGGTGGGCACAATCGCGGCATGCTCATCGCCGTGGCGCCGGACGGGGAGGGCGCGGGTCGCTACCGCGTCCTCTCCGACGCCGGCGTGCCCGCAGGGCCGGCGGTGGCCGCGGCGGACCTCGCGGCGGTCGTGGCGGAGCTGGAGGAACGGCACCGGCCCCGGTGGCTGTGGGCGGAGACGGCGGACGTCTACCCCGACCTGCTGGCGCGCGGGGTGCGGGTCGAGCGGTGCCAGGACCTGGCCCACGCGGAGTACCTGCTGCTGGCCTACCGGGGGCGGCACGGC
This sequence comes from Actinosynnema sp. NPDC053489, assembly GCF_044544865.1. Classification (NCBI taxonomy): domain Bacteria; kingdom Bacillati; phylum Actinomycetota; class Actinomycetes; order Pseudonocardiales; family Pseudonocardiaceae; genus Actinosynnema; species Actinosynnema sp. NPDC053489. Next base: position 480,381 of record NZ_JBITXT010000002.1, read on the forward strand.
GAGCCGCGCGGGCTGGGCGCGGCGCTGGCCCGGCTGCGCGGCCTGCCCGTGCCGGAGGACCACGGGCCGCGCAGGCGCGACACCCAGCCGACCCTGTTCGAACCGGAGCAGCAGCGGCTGCCCGGTGACGCGGACCCGCTCGACGCGCTGGCGGCGGTGCACGCGGAGCAGCAGCGGGTGGTGGCCGGGCTGCCGCACGCCGACGGGTTGCGGCTGCTGTTCGCGGCCGAGTCCGCCAGCGCGCTGGCCGCCGCCGAGATGACCCACTTCGGCCTGCCCTGGCGGGCCGACGTGCACGAGCGGCTGCTGGAGGACGTGCTGGGCCCGCGCCCGGCCGGCGGGGTGCGCCCGGCCCGGCTCGCGGAGCTGGCCGACGCGATCACGGCGGCGTTCGGGGGCAGGCAGGTCAACCCGGACCACCCGCCGGGCATCGTGCGCGCGTTCGCGCGGGAGGGCATCGACATCCCGTCGGCCCGCGCGTGGGTCCTCAAGGGCGTCGACCACCCGGCCGTGGCGCCGCTGCTGGAGTACAAGGAACTGGCCCGGCTGTGGGTGGCGCACGGCTGGTCGTGGCTGGACGCCTGGGTGGCCGACGGCCGGTTCCGGCCGGACTACGTGGTGGGCGGCGTGGTGTCCGGGCGGTGGGCGACCCGGGGCGGCGCGGCGCTGCAGATCCCGCGCGCCCTGCGCACGGCGGTGCGGGCCGACCCGGGGTGGAAGCTGGTGGCGGCGGACGCGGCGCAGCTCGAGCCGCGGGTGCTGGCGGCGCTGTCGGAGGACCACAAATTCACCGAGGTGTCGTCGGACGACGACCTCTACACGTCGTTGGCCGCGGAGGCGTTCGACGGCGACCGCGGCAAGGCCAAGCTCGCCATGCTCTCCGCGATGTACGGCGGCACGGGCGGCAACGCGGCTCCCGCGATGGCGGTGCTGCGGCGGCGGTTCCCCGAGGCCGTCGGGTACGTGGAGGCCGCCGCGCTCGCGGGCGAGCAGGGCCGGGTGGTCCGCTCCCGGCTGGGCCGCACGAGCCCGCCGCCGTCGGAGGCGTGGCGGGCGGTGACCGGCAGCGCGGACGACGACGAGGAGGCGTTGCGCCGGTCGCGGCGGGCGGCGCGGGACTGGGGCCGGTTCACCCGCAACTTCGTGGTGCAGGCCAGCGCGGCGGACTGGACGGCGGCGCTGCTGGGCGTGCTGCGGCGGCGGTTGCACCGGTCGGCGCGGGGCGCGCACCTGGTGTTCTTCCAGCACGACGAGGTGCTGGTGCACTGCCCGGAGGAGCTGGCCGAGGTGGTGTGCGCCGAGGTGGCGGCGGCGGGCGAGGAGGCGTCGCGGCTGGTGTTCGGCGCGACACCGGTGCGCTTCCCGCTCAAGGCGGTCGCGGTGGACTCCTACGCGGACGCGAAGTAGGCATTTGCGCCGTTCAGCCTCTTGAACGATCTCCGTGAGAGCGCTCTCATGATTCGCGGGCGTGCCGAACGCTTAGGACAGTGACAAGGAGGTCACCGCTCATGGAGTTCAGCCGGAGCAGACGACGACGCGTCCTCGCGGCCACCGCCGCCCTGATCACCTCCGTGCCGCTCGCCGTCGTCGCCACCCTGTCGGCCGACGCCTCCGTGCCCTCCACCCCGGCGGGCTGGACGCTGCAGTGGAGCGACGACTTCAACGGCGCGGCGAACTCGCTGCCGTCGTCCTCGAACTGGATCATCGACCTCGGCCACGGCTACCCGGGCGGACCCGGCAACTGGGGCACCGGGGAGATCCAGAACTACACCAACAGCACGAACAACATCAAGCTCGACGGCTCGGGCAACCTGCGCATCACCGCGCTGCGCGACGGCTCGGGCAACTGGACGTCCGCCCGCATCGAGACCCAGCGGTCGAACTTCAAGCCGCCCGCCGGCGGCAAGCTCGCCATCGAGGGCCGCATCCAGATGCCCAACGTCACCGGCCAAGCCGCCCTCGGCTACTGGCCCGCGTTCTGGGCCCTCGGCGCGCCCTACCGGGGCAACTACTGGAACTGGCCCGCCATCGGCGAGTTCGACATCATGGAGAACGTCAACGGCATCAACTCCGTGTGGGGCGTGCTGCACTGCGGCGTGAACCCCGGCGGGCCGTGCAACGAGACCAACGGCCTCGGCGCGAGCCGCGCCTGCCCGGGCTCCTCGTGCCAGTCGGCGTTCCACACCTACCGCTTCGAGTGGGACGACGGCTCCTCGCCCAAGGCGCTGCGCTGGTACGTCGACGGCCAGCAGTTCCACAGCGTCACCCAGAGCCAGCTCGACGCGACCACGTGGAACAACATGACCAGCCACGCGGGCTACTTCCTGCTGCTCAACCTGGCCATGGGCGGCGCGTTCCCCAACGGCGTGGCGGGCACCGGCACCCCGACCTCGGCGACCCAGTCCGGCCACTCGCTGGTGGTCGACTACGTGGCCGTGTGGTCGGCGGGCGGCGGCACCCAGCCCACCACCACGACCACCACCAACCCGCCCGGCGGCAGCGGGTGGGACGCGTTCGCCGACATCCAGGCCGAGCAGGCCACCTCGCGGTCCGGCGGCTACCTCGAAGCGGGTGACGGCGGGCAGACCGTGGCGCAGCTGCGCAACGGCGACTCGCTGCGGTTCTCCGGCGTCCGGTTCGGCTCGCGCACCGCGACGCAGTTCGTCGCCCGGGCCGCGTCCGGCGCGACCGGCGGGGTGAGCGGCCTGGTCGAGGTGCGGCTGGACAGCCCGACCGCGGCGCCGGTCGGCAGCTTCGCCATCGCCGACACGGGCGGCTGGCAGAGCTGGCGCACGGTGCCGGCGAACATCGCCGGGGTCACCGGCACGCACGACGTCTACGTCACGTTCACCAGCGGCCAGCCCGCGCCGTACGTGAGCCTGAACTGGATCCGGTTCGGCACCTGAGTGCCCGTGGCGGGCCGCGCGCGACTCCTCCGGCGCGGCCCGCCACTACCATCGGCCGGGTGTACGCGGAACGCCCGTTCCCCGGCCTGGCCTGCGTGTGGACCCGCACGTCGGCCGGCTCCGGCCTGGTCGTGCCGGACGGGTGCACCGACATCATCTACTCGGCCGGGACCGGCGAGGTGTTCGTGGCCGGGCCGGACACGGTCGGGCAGGTGACGTCGCCGGGGTTGGGCGCGGTGTTCGGCGTGCGGTTCGGTCCGGGCGTGGGGCCCTCGGCGTTCGGCGTGCCCGCGGTGGAGCTGCGCGACCAGCGCGTTCCGCTGGCCGAGGTGTGGGGTGCGTCGGCGCGGCTGGAGGACGCCCTCGGCGCGGCCGACGACCCGTGCGCCGTGCTGGCTTCCGCCGCCGTGGCCCGGCTGCGCGCGGCACCGCCGGAACCGCTGGTCGGCGCGATCGCGTCGGCCGTGTCGTCGACCGGCGTCGGTGACCTGGCGCGGTCGCTGGGCCTGAGCGCCCGGCAACTGCACCGGCGCAGCCTGGCCGCGTTCGGCTACGGGCCGAAGGTGCTGCACCGGGTGCTGCGGTTCGACCGGGCGGTCAAGCTCGCGCGGGCGGGCGTGCCCTTCGCCGACGTCGCCCACCGCACCGGGTACGCCGACCAGGCCCACCTGTCCCGGGAGGTCCGGGAGCTGGCGGGCGTGCCGCTGGGTCAGCTGATCCGGCCGTGGGCGCGCAGGGCCAGCAGCGCCTCGATGGTCACGACGGGCCGCCACTCGTAGGTCGTGACGGGGGTCCAGGCGGCCCACGGGAACGTCCACCCGCCGTCCTCCCGCTGCGCCGCCGCCACCGCGTCGAGGTCCGCGGCCAGCTCGTCGTCGCCGAACCACCGGCGCGCGAGGCTGTCGGGCGTCGGCGCGTAGTGGTGCGGCTTGTGCGTCTCCCCCTCCGAGTACCCCTGGTGCGCCCGGCCGTCGCCGAGGTCGACGAGCCCCCGCTCGCGCACGAGCGCGCCCAGCCGCTCCGCCTCCCGCTCGGCCCTCGGCCGGTCCGGCACGTGGTCGAGGAAGCGGGCGCACGCGTTGACCTCGTAGGGGTGAGACTCGGTCAGGTCGGTCATGCGCCGCCAGCAGAACGCCGTGGCGGCGGCCAACCAGCGGTGCTCGACGCCCATCCTGTGCAGCACGCTCGCCAGCAGCGCCGTGACGAGCAGGTCGCTGTCCGGGGACGGCTGCCACCAGGGCGCGCGGAAACCGGGGGTGTCGAGGCAGTTGGGCACCCCGCCGTCCGCGTTGGTGATCGTGGTGAGGAAGTCGCACGCGGTCTCGGCGTGCTCCACCACCCCGACCTCGGCGAGCAGGGACAAGGCGGTGTAGGTGTGCAACGGCTGGCTGTCGGGCCCGCGCCCGTCGGGTTCGAGCGCGTGCCCGAACCCGCCGTCGTCGTTGCGGTACGCCTCCACCGCCGCCACCACGGCGTCACCGGACCCACCGTCGAACAGGTACCGGAACCGCCGCTGCTCGAGGACGCGCGCGTTGAGCCAGATGAAGGAACGGGCTGCTTCGATCATGCCTTGACGGTAGGCCTGCCCGCAGTACCGCGTATTGAACGAATCGGACGTCCATCCCCCGGTCGGACCAACCATCCCGGAACCCCCGACCGCGACGGGGGCCTGTGCCATCATCACTGCGGGGCAGTTCGGCGTGAGGGGAGCGCGACGATGTTGGACGCCGGAGGCGGCGGGGGCGTCAAGCAGATCGGGTTCGTGGCGGACACGGTGGCCGCCGGACCCGCGGGCGCGGGCCTCGTGGCGGGCCAGACGAGGTTCAGCGTCGACCCGGCGCAGGCCCAGAAGCTGATCGACGGCCTGATCGAGGCGCGCGACAAGCTCCAGGGTCTGGTGACGCAGGCCGAACGGCTCGTCGGTGTCCAGTCACCCGGCAAGGACCCGTACAGCGGATTCGCCACGTTGGCGATCCGCAAGTCCGCCGGAGGCGACCCGGGCGGCTACGTGTGGGCGAATAAGGAAGCCTACAAGGCCCTCACCAACACCATCCTGAACATCCAAGCGGCCTTGGCGACCTACAAGGGTCAGGACGAGGCGACCGCCGACGCCTTCAAGGGCGAGGGGAAGTAGTCGTGAGGCGAGCAGTTCTGGCAGTGCTGTCCCTGGTCGTGGTCCTCGGGGGTTGCACGTCGACCGGGGGCAGCCCGAGTCCCGCCGCGACCACGACCGGCGGCGCGACCACCGGGTCCTCCGAGCCGGAGGGCAGCGGGATGCCCCCGATCACCGGGCCGGAGCTGGACCTGTCGAAGGTCACCGCCTGCGAACTCCTCAAGACCGACCAGCTCGCCGCCCACGACGTCACCAAGCCGGGCCAGAGCGCTTCCGACGCCGCTGGCGAGACGTGCCAGTGGCGTCCGCAGGACCGCGTCCTGGGCACCAGCTTCAGCGCCACGATCCTCAAGGACACCGACGGCATCGCGGGCTACTACGAGAACCGCGACGAGTTCGCCGAGTTCGAGGAGATCGAGGTCGCCGGCTACCCCGCCTTCAACGGCAGCAAGACCGACCTCAAGAGCGGCTCCTGCACCACGGGCGTGGGCGTGGCCAAGGGCCGGGGCTTCCTGGTCCAGAGCATCGTGAACGACGAGAAGCGGCCGGAGTACAAGAACCCGTGCTCCGTCTCCGGTGCCATCGCGGAGACGATCGTCGGGAACCTGAAGGGGTAGGGGCATGGCCGGCGACGTGGACATGGACCTGGGGGGTTTCATGCTCCTCCAGATGGGGTTCGGCGCGGAGAAGATCTACGGCTGGTTCCACGACGGCAAGGGCCCCGAGCAGACCACGGACCCCGGGAACGAGGTCTGGAACAGCATCTCGGACGGTCAGGCCGAGGTCAGCGAGCTGATCAACCAGGCGGTCCGCGCTTCCGGCGCCGCTTGGGAGGGTGCGGCCGGTGATCAGGCCCGGTCCTCCACCACGCCGTTGGCCAGTTGGTCCGACGCGGCGGGCAGCAGCGCCACCACGGCAGGTGACCACACCGCCGAGATCAGCCGCGCCTTCCGCCAGGCCAAGGACAGCCTGCAGAAGCCCGTCGACGTGCCCGACAAGCCCTGGTACAACGACGCGATCCCGTGGGACACCGACTACGACGACGCGGTCGAGAAGAGCCAGCAGGTCAACTCCCACAACGTCGCCGTCCTCAGCACGTACGGCAGCACGGCGAACTCGGCGGGCGCCGGGATGCCGACGTTCCAGTCGCCGCAGGAGATCGGCGCGGACATCGAGCAGGAGCACACCGAGATCCCGCCGCCCAAGCCCGGCAAGGACGACCCCGACAGCCCCGGCAAGGGCGGCACCGACCGGACCGGCTCCGGTGACACCGGTGGCACGGACAGCACGACCACGCCGTCGTGGACGAGCCCGCCGCAGGTCACGACCCCCGGCCCCGTCGACAACACGACCAGGCCGTCCTGGGTGCGGACCGACCCCGACCAGCCCCGGCCCGACATCGGCTACCGGCCGCCGGACCTGCCGAAGGACCGCCTCCCGAACGACCCGAGGCTGCCCTACGACCCCCGGCTTCCGTACGACCCGCGCAACCCGAACGACCCCCGCAACCCCAACAACCCGCGCAACCGCCCGCCGTCCACGACACCGGGCGTGCCGCGCGTGCCCGGCGGCGGCCCGGGTGGGACCGGTGGGCCGGGTGGCGGTCGGGGCGGGGCGGGCGGTGGTGGCGCCGGCGGGTTCGGCGGTGCCCGGGTCCCCGGCATGGGCGGGGCGCCCGGTGGGCCCGGGGTGTTCGGGCCCGGCGGCACGTCCGGCGCGATGGGGCACGGCGAGGGCCGCGGCGGGTTCGGGCCCGGCGGCAGCGGGTTCGGGCCGGGCGGTGCGGCCGGTGCGCGTGGCGGCCCCGGCGCGGCCGGGATGGGCGCGGGCATGGGTGCCGGTGGCGCGCGCGGCCAGGGCGACGAGGACAAGGAGCACAAGTCCGCGTCCTACCTGCAGGAGACCGAGGACATCTTCGGCGACGGCACGCTGGTCGCCCCGCCGGTCATCGGCGAATAACCAGGGGGCACCGTGCTGCGCACCAGGGTGGCGATCCCGGTCGTCGCGCTCTACAACGCCTGGCAGGCCGAAGGGCTGCCGACGCTGCACAACGCGCTGCTGGCCCAGGTCGACTTCGACGAGGACCGGCTCGCCGAGGGCGACGTCACGGGCCTGGCGGACCTGGCCCGGCGCGGGTGGGCCGAGCTGGAGCGGCTCGGCCTCGCCCGCGGTCGGCAGGTGCACGCGGACCTGGCCAGGTCGCTGCGCCTGATCGCCGACGCGAGCGCCGAGTACTACGCGTTCTTCAACCAGGGCGACGACGAGACCCGCACCGCCCTGGTGGCGCAGTCGGGCGACGACGCGCTGCGCGTGGTGCTGCGGGCGGACAAGCACTTCGTGCTGGAGCCCGTGCGGGTCGAGGACGTGGTGCCGTCCCTGGTGTCGGCGCTGCCGGAGGCCAAGCCGGGGCGCGGCGGCGTGATCTCGCTGCCCGCCGACGCCCTGCACGACAAGCCGCGCCAACCCCGGCCCGACGAGGACAGCGGGTCGTTCCTGCAGGCGAGCAGGCCCACCGGGGGGCACGCGACGGAGGTGCAGCAGGTGCGCAGGCTGCTGGCCGAGCAGCGCACCGGCGGCGGCCAGCTCTACGCCGCGCGGCGGGACCGGTTCGGGCGCAAGCAGCGGTGCGCGGCTCCGCTGACGTACTTCGACACCGTCACGGGCCGCTACCTGTCGGCGAAGACGACCGGCCGCGACGGCACGCCGTGGATCACCGTGCAGCCGGCCGACTTCACCACCGTGCAGAACCGGTTGCGGCAGCTCAACGCCGACGCAGCGCCTCGCGGTTGAGCTCGGCCGGGCTGCGGTGCCCGGACAGGCCCAGGGTCAGGTCGAAATCCGCGAGCAGGCTGCGCAGCACGTGCCGCACGCCGACCTGCCCGCCGTGCGCCAGCCCGTAGGCGAACGGGCGGCCGACGAGCACGGCCCTCGCGCCCAGCGCGAGCGCCTTGACGATGTCCGAGCCGGTGCGGATGCCGGAGTCGAACAGCACCTCGACCTGCTCCCCCACGGCCTCGGCGATCTCGGGCAGCACCTCCAGCGACGCGACCGCGCCGTCCACCTGCCGCCCGCCGTGGTTGGACACGACGATGCCGTCCACGCCCGCGTCCACGGCCTTGCGCGCGTCGTCGGGGTGCTGGATGCCCTTGAGCACGATCGGCCCGTCCCAGTGCTCGCGCAGGAACGGCAGCTGGTCCCACGACTTGTCGGTGCCGGTGAACAGCTGCACCCACCGCAGGATCGCCATCGGCCGGTCCTGTTCGGGGGTCGCGGCGAGCCCCGCCCGGAAAGCCGGGTCGGAGAACGGGATCGCCGTGCCGATGCCGCGCAGGAACGGCAGGTAGGACTGGTCGAGGTCGTGCGGGCGCCACGCCAGCGTCCAGGTGTCGAGCGTGACGACGAGCACCCGGTACCCGGCCTCGCGCGCCCGGTCGAGGATGCTGGCGGCCACATCCGGCTCGTTGGGCCAGTAGAGCTGGAACCAGCGGGCGGCGTCACCGGCCGCCTCGGCGACCTCTTCGAGGGTGTGCGAGGACGCCGTGGACAGCACGAACGGCACGCCCAGCTCCGCCGCCGCACGCGCGGTCGCCAGCTCGCCGTCGGGGTGCAGGATGGACTGCACCCCGACGGGCGCCAGCAGCACGGGCGCGGGCAGCTCGGTGCCCAGCACGGTCGTCCCGAGGTGCCGCTCGGTGGCGTTGGTGAGCATCCGCGGCACGATCCGCCAGTCGTCGAACGCCTCCCGGTTCGCCCGGGCCGTCGCCCCGCCGCCCGCCGCACCCGCCACGTACCAGAACGGCCCGGGCCCGAGCCGCTCCCGGGCGGACGCCTCCAGCGCCTCGGGGTCCGTGGTGAACGGCGGCACGGTCCCGGCCAGGCCCTGGAGGTAGATCTCGTTCTGGTAGGCAGCGAACTGACCAGCCACTTTGCACCCCATCCCCCGCTCAGGCCGTCTACAGGCCGTCTGCGGAACCGTCCGCGTCGTCGGTCTGCGGATCATGCTCGTGCTCGTCCGCTTCGCCCGCAAGGCCATGCCATGAACGACAGGGCACCGCTACAGGCACCTACATCGAAGGATTGCAAGTACCCATCAAGCTGTGTAGACCAACATACGACAGACTCCTATCTCAGACCGAGAGGACTAAGTGGAGCATGGAACGTACAACCCCTACAGAATAAGAGAGCCCGCGACTACCAGCAGTACCTGCAACTCGACCCGAGCCATTCCACCTTACATGGCCTAGGAACGAGTTGACAAAGCCGCGACGACTAAGGATCGGACAAATGGAAATACTCATTGCATCACTCTTAAGTCTCATATCGATACTGATAGCATACAAGACCCTTCGCAGTCAGAATAGCGGAGGAAAATTGAAACGACTCCACTATACGAGCAACTCGTTTCGCTTCATACTTCCCGAAAACATCCAACTTGAAGATGCTGAACAGTTCATGAAAGTGAAGCTGGACGACTACGAATTCATACACCCCATGGTGGTAGCGGTACGTTTCGAAAATACAGGTCTCGCACCGATCACACCAGATGACTTCACCGCCCCTATCAAGATCCATTTTGGCGAGCATGCCGCTTTCACAAACGGCACAATCCAATGGAATCGGCCAGACATATTCGATCACGAAAAAACAAAAGTGACCACAAAGAACGGCGCGCTCGTCATTGAGCCACTCCTCCTCAATCCTCGCGACCAAGTAACACTACTGGCCGTGGTAGACGGCTTCGCCGACGATATTAAGGTGACGACAAGAGTCGCCGGAGTCGAGGAGGTTGTCAACATCCCACCACCTAATGAGAATATCACAACCGATTTGACCGTAACCTCTCTTCTGTACGAGAGAAGGGCGGACTGGCCGCCAGCGAAAACCGTTGAAGCGTTAGCCTATACCGCGCCATTGGTTATGAACGTAAACTCATCATTCGACTCCACTCCGCAAGTTTACGTTGCCAACAAGAGACTGATTAAGCCAGGCCACTTCCTGCTCGCCTTCAAAAATATCAGCGCAAAAACGATCTACACGTCCGCATACACCGAAGAGTTAACTTTCAACTTGGGCGGAGCGCGGGCAGTCCACCTGTCCGCCCATTTGGATGACAAGCGACTGAGCGAGTCACAGATCAGCAAAATGGTTCTTGCAGATTCGAACACCCTTACCATCAGAAGAGCGAGGATCAAGCCGGGAGAGACTCTCACGCTGGAAGCATTCACAAGCGGAGACCTGAAAATCTCGGTTCTGGAAAAGCCTGATTGGATTGACGATATTTCGCATTTCGAACATTCAATAGACGGATTTTTGGAGAACAATCTGGCCAAGACAAGTCCGCGGGCACTCTTACTGGACAGCAGGATCCACGGGGTCTGGCACAGGAACTTCCCTCGTATCAGTCGCCGTCTCAAATCTGCGAAGAACCGAGCCAGTCACACAATCCAGCGAGTCATCCCGGCCACGTTCCGCAGAAAACGCTCAAACAGCGATGAAAATACTACTGATTAGTTCGCATATTTGACACCGGATCTGCATCTTACAGATGGGTTGCGACGGCTATCTTTCCAGATTTTCGTCCACCAAATTCGCCATGAAGCGATCGATCGCCTTTCGGGTGCGATCACTGCTGGACGGCAGCAAATGCGTGTAGACCCGCATAGTGAAAGCCGGATCGGAGTGGCCCAACCACTCTGCGAGCGCCCTGATCGACTCCCCTGCGTCCAGGAGCACCGAAGCGTAGAAGTGCCGAAGGGCGTGCATCCCGTCCTGCTGCGGCACTCGCGTGACCTTCGCCCGGTCGAGGGCGGGCGTCCACACGTACTGGTTGAATCCGTCCCGCCTGATCGGGTTGCCGTCCTTGTTGACCAAGATCAGCGAGACCGTCTCCGGCTCACCGTCCGGTTCCTTCCACGGCAAGGTCACCTCGACCGGCGGGAACTCCTCCACCTAGGCATCCAGGTCCCGCAGGACGCTGTCCGGCAGCGGTACGTCCCGCTCCTTGCCGCCCTTGGGAGGCGCGAACACCTGCACGTTGTCCACGACGCGCACTTGCCGAACAACGTGCAGCACCTTCTCGTCGCGGTCGACGTCATCCATCGAGAGCCCGAAGACCTCCCCCTGACGCAGACCGCAACCAGCCGCGAGCGGAACGACGATCTTGTACTTGGCCGTCAACGCGAGCCGGACAGCCGCCAGCTTGCCCGCCGACCAGGGCACGATCTTGCGCTTGTCCGGCTGCGGACGAGTCACGCTCTTGGCCTTGCACGGGTTCTCGCTGATCTTCTTGTCATCAATCGCGGCGTTGAAGATCGCTGAGACGTGGACGAACGTGACCGCACGCGTTCCGCCAGCAAGCTTCTTCTGCTGCAAGGTGCGCAACCAACCACGAATGTGCCTCGGAAGGATCGAACCAATCTCCCTGTCACCGATGTACGGGTAAACCAGCTTCTTCAACCTCCGCTCTACAGCGTTCCGCGTACTGCCGTCGAACGCTTGGTCTTGCAGCCATGCGTCCGAGTAGACGCGGAATGACACCTTGCCGGCCTCAGGATCGAGGTACGTGCCGGTCCGCTTCTCGTTCTCGACCTTGAGCAGGAACGCCTCAGCCGCACCGCGCTGCTTGTCCGGAAAGCTCTTGCTGCGTTCCTGCCCTGATGGGTCGACGTAGCGGACCTTGTACCGCATCCCGACACCGTGGAGTTCGGTCCTCTCCCGTACGGGCTTGCCCTTGCCATCCAGCACAGGCTTGCCGGACTCGTCCGACTTCGGCCGCCACCAGCGGTCTTGGATGTGCCCCATGACAGTCTTCTCCTGTCGATCGAATTGCCGAAAGATCAGGCGGCGTTCTCGTCCGCTTGATCAGCCCACCCCCGCACCTTGGCCGGGACGTACCGGAGGTACTTCCCCACCTTCTTCACGGGCGGCCCGATGCGCTGCCACTTCCACTGGTAAAGGGTTTTGACCGGAACGCCGAGGAACGCCGATACCTCGTCCACACCCCAGAGCGGTTCGATTTCAGTCATGACTTCCCCCCACGGTTGTCAAGCTGCTAGCGAAGTTGCCGAAAGATCCGTAGGTTCACCGGCCGCGAGCATTGCCCGGTCGTACTCCGCCTTCCACCGCGTTCGTTCTGCGATGGCGTGCATGAGTTGGTGCGCCCGTGGTGGCACGTTGGGGTCGCCGGGCCTGACCTTGTGCCAGACGAGCTGGGACGTGTCCGGTTCCGGCTTCTCGATGCCCACGGCCTTGAGCGCCTCGATGACGAACCGCTTCCGGTCGGCTCGATGGTCGGCGAGCGTCTTGCCCGACCACTTCCGCGACACCAGCACCCGCCGACCAGGCAGGCCAAGCGTGGTGCGGCGGTGCGCCCGTCCCTTGCAGTGGCCCGGAGTGGTCCGGGAGCCGACGCCGCGTGGTTGGACGCCGTAGAGGAGCCAGACCGGGCAGCGGTCGGAGCAGGGCGTCACGGCCAGCTCGTCCGCCAGGCGGTCAGCGTGTCGGCGCTGGCGGTCGGTGGACTGCTCGACCACTTCACCGATGGACTTGGTGAGGTACTTGGTCAGGTAGCCGATGTGCCGCCCGGCTTCCTCCGAGCCGCCGAGGATGCCCTTGGAGTGCACCTGACGCCCGAAGGTCACCACGTGGGCCGGTTCGTCCACGGCCTCGACCGCGTCCGCCCAGGCCGTCAACGGCCGCCGGGTGTCGGGGTCGACGAACGCTTCCGCCCGCGCGTCCCAGACCGGCAGGTGCTCACCGCCGTAGAGCCGTTCGTCATGCTGTGGCCACCACACCTGGTGGTAGGTGGCCGCCGTGACGAGCCGGATGGTCTCGTGCGGGATCGAACCGCGGACTGCCGCGTGAAGGTGCGGCGCCGCTCGCTTCTGGGGTTCGACGGTGGCGAAGTACTGCACGTCCCACCCGACGACCCGGCGCAGGTTCTGCCACCACCGGTCGACCAGCGAGGCGAAGTGCACCGCGTCCCGAGCCGCCCGCCGGTAGTCGTAGGTGTCCAGGTCGACCGGTGTTCCGTCGTCGCGCACGCGCCCGTAGGTGTCGAGGGTGAGCGTGACGAACATCGAGGGCCGGAAGCCTCCCGCGTACTCCCGGCCCACGGTGCGCTTCTCCACGCGCCGCCGAGGCAGGTTCGGCGTGTCCTGCCGCCGCTTGGTCGACCGCTTCACCGGCCGCTTCGGTGGTGCGTCCGGTGAGGGAAAGCGACCCCGGACACCGAGTTGCCGAAGTTCCGCGTCGACGCCGTGGATCTCCTCCCGCAGCTCGTCCGCGTCACCCGCCTCCCCGGCCTTGACCGCCTCCCGGTACGCCTTGACCAGGTCCGCCCGGAACGTCAGCAACGCCTTCTGGTCCTCAGTCGGCGCGGTCGGGGTGAAGTCGGGTTCCTCGGCCATGTGCCAGCCCTCACGGCACTGGACCATCCGCAACGCCTTGGCCTTCTTGGCGCACGGCGCACACACGCTTTCGACCGTCGACCCGCAGGGCACTGCCACGTAGCGGACTTCGAAGGTGGCCCGGTCCTCCACTTCCATCGTGAAGGGCCGGACGCAGACGCCGTACTTTTCGGCGGCAGCCTTGGCCACGTCCAGGGCGATGGGCTGACGCATTCGCTCCGCGCGAGTCTCGCCGCTCATGCCGCCGTCCTCCCTTCGGTGTCGTCCGGTCGGTTGGGGAAGTCGTGCACAGTCGCGTTCGCCAGGTAGACGCCAAGCTCGACAAGGTCGGCGTCGGTGACGTGGAAGGCCCGAGCCCGTTCCGGTTCCCGCTGCCCGTCGTGCTTGACCCACGCGACGCCGGGCGTGCTCTCGCTGATCTCATGGGCCGCCGCGCCCCGCTGCCGGACGCCATCACCGAGGACCATGTCCACCTGTTGCGGCTCATCCAGGCGCAGCGCAACGCGGGTGCTGAACAAGTGCCGGAACCCGACGACCTCCTTACGTGGGTCCTGCACGAGGCCCACGACGGCGTAGCCGGGTGCGCGGCCCTGTGAGGTGATCGTCTGGATAGCCCGCACCGCTCGTTCGCGGAGCTGCTTATCCGACTGGTAAGCGATCAGGTCCGCCAGCTCGTCCACCACCAGGACGGTGAACGGCTCCCCCGTCGACCGCGCCCACAGCCGCCGCACACCCCGGTATCGCGTCGCCCGCTCCTTGACCTCTGCGGCGATTTCCTCAAGCAGCGCAACGGCTTCCGGTCCGTTGTCGTACACGACCCGATCGAAGGCGTCGGGACATTGACCGAGTTCCATCCCGCCCTTCGGGTCGATCCCCACGAGCCGCACCAACCCCGTCCGGATGGCCGGAGCGAGCTGCCAGACCAGCGACCAGAGCACCGAGCCCTTGCCCGCACCGGGCACGCCGACCACGAGCACCTGAGACCCGAGCAACCGCAGTCGCCACGGCTTGCCTGTCTCCGTCCTGCCCACCACCACCCGCTTGAGATCCACCTCGGCATCCGTCAGCGCGGGCACGGTCAGGGGACGCAGCAGCGGGTCACGGTGAACGAAGTCCAGCTCGATCACCCGAGGCCGCAGCACCCGGACGCGGCACGAGCGAGCGCCGAACGAGTGCGCCAGGCCGTCCCGCCGCAGCTCCCATGCCTCCGGCGACTGGGCAGGCACCATCCGCACCCGGACCCGATCCCGCCAACCGTCCGACCGGACCCGCCGCAGTTTCGGCCGGAACTCACGCCCCCGGTCCCGCTTGGCCAGGTCGGCAAGGCGCATCACCGACCGCCACCGGGGCACGTACACGGTGGCGCGTCGCCACTCGGTCAGCAGCCGATACCAGCCGTGCCTCAGGAACGACCCGCGATCCAATCCGGCCCAGATGATCAGGGCCGCGACCAGGGACAACAGTGCCAGCACCAGCGGCGAGAGCCCGAACCGCCACCAGCACCAGGCCGCCGACACCGGCACCAACGTGACCACCGGATACCGGACGACAACGAGCACCAGGCGCACGACACCGACCAGGCCCAGCCACACTGCGACCACCAGCAGGGCCAGCCACTTCGCCCTACCGGGCACCAGCGCCCACCACGGCACCCGAGGCCGCACACCCTCGAACGGAGCCGGGTCCACCCACTTGCCGCCCATCACGCACGCCCCGCCGGGGCGAAGATCAGCGGCAGCCAGCCCAGGCACGAGCAGCACACGAGCTGGTTGGGCGCGTAGACGCCGAACCGCTTGCACGCCCCGCAGGGGCGACCGTTGGACAGCTTCCACACAGACGGGGCATCGCGCCGACTTGACGCACTGCCCCCACGTACCGATAGCCTTGACATGACCGGAACCCCTTGTGTGTCAACAAAAGCGCGCGAGAATGACCGGTCGATGCGTCGTCGGTGAACTGCTCCAGGCCCGCCAAGACTTGAGGTCCGTTCACCGACGACCACGACCGACAGGTCAGTGATCGTCTTCAGTTGTCACCGCCAGTGCGGGCGGACACCGCCGCATCCGATGCCCGCCCACACCACTGGTCAGCTAGTAATCAAGCGGATCGGGCATCCAGCGCAACCAGGCCGCGAGACCGCCGAGGGTGATCTTGAACCGCGTCTCCTCGCGCTTCTCCCCGCCGTCCTCCCGCCACTCGTGCGCCGTGGCGTGACCGGCCGCGACCAAGTCCAGGCCGGCCAGCCGCACCATCTCCTCAGCCGCGCCCGCCGCCGTCACCAAGTCCTCGACCGTCCACGCTCGCGACGGCACCAGTACCAGCGCATCCGTCACCCGGTACAGCACAGGGAACGAGTAGCCGACCGCCTCACCGCGCGCCCGGTCCTCGTCCGACAGGCGCGACCCCATCACCGGAACCAACCGCGGATCACGCCACATGTCCGCATCCCGCAACCACTCGTGCGCCACGACCGGCCCGCCCCAGTAGGCGAGCCCTTCGGACGACAGACGATGCCGGTGTACGGACAGCGCTCCTTGCAACGTCTCCTGGTCGACGGTCACGTGCCCCAGCTCCACCAGGTCGTTGCAGATATGGCGCACCACCGAGTACGGCAGTTCCACGGACCGCGCCAGAGACCGCAACGACCACTCCTCGTGCGGGTAGCCGACGAGCTGGCGCATCACCGCCTCGAACATGAACGACGTGTACCCGGCATCGGACAACTGCTCCAGCGGCAGGCCGTCACCCACCACACGGGCCAGACCACCGACCCCGTTCGACCGACGACGGCCCCGCTCCACAGCCTGATCAACGCTCATCCGACTCAACCCCCTCAGCCTTGGCACCCTCGCGCTTGGCCCAATACAGCGCCTCGTGGTGGTGACCTCGATCAACTTCCGCGACCCGCGCGTACACCTCGGCCGACCGCAGGTAGAACTCCCGCCACACCTCAGACGGCGCGTCCGGCGCGGGCATCAGATGCGTCAACGCCTCGTGGGCGTCCTTGAGCAACGTCACCGCGTACGCCGCCGCCCATCGGTCAGGCTTGGTCTTCGCCACGACCGCTCACCCCCTCGACCGGCGCGTGCACCCGATGACCACCGGCCTGCCGATCACCACCCGCAACGCGCTCGTTGACGTCGGCCTGGTGGTCGAACGTCTCGGCCGCGTGCAGCGCCGCCGCCTTGGCCCACCACGGCGTGCTCTCCAACGCCGCGAGCTGCCGCCACAACCACGCCACCCGCCGATAGGTCGGCGCGATCCGAGCCGCAGCCGCCGGATCATCGGCAGCGACGTACCGGTTCGCCTCGTGCGCCTGCGTGTAGGCCCGGTACGCCGCCTGCCACTGCACGGTCAGTTGCTGAAGATCCGACACGGCTCACGCGGCCTTGGCCTCGGCGCTGCCACCGTTCGCCTTGCCACCGGCCGGAGTCGAACCCGCCGACCTCCCCGCCGCCCGGAACCCGGTCGCCCGGAACAGGAACGACTGGTACTTGAACTCACCGTTGCCCGCGATGCGCGGCTCAGCGGTCAACCCCTCCAGCTCGACCGGCCGCATCCCCGGCAACACCTCACCCGTCGTCGGCACCGGCTGAACGTCGGCCAACAACGTGATCTCGAAGCTCTTGCGCTTGGCGTTGGGCTCATGCGGATCGGTGACCGTCACCTTCCACTGCCGCTTGCCGGTCGCCTCGTCCACCCGCTGACGCACCGGCCGACCGGCCGCCCTCTCGTCACGCGTCTGGTACTCCGTGTCCGGCATGACCTCACCGACCATCACCAGGCCCTGAGGGAACGCGTCATCGAACGAGACGGGGAACCGGTACCCCTTGCTGATCGCCATCGGCTTCACTCCTCTGACTGGTGCCGCTGTGTCGCGGCTTGCCCATTCAGATTCGTTGGCCAATGGTCCCGTCCCAGGTCCGCAGCGGTCTCACCTGCCGCGTACCGCCCGCGTGTCGATCTCAAGTTGTCTCGTCTTGGTCTCGTCCCGGTGCTAGCCTCGCCCTACAGGCACCACGTGGGGGGGGAGACCACATGGCTACAGAGTCCACTCTCTTGAGAGTCCTGCTCAGGCAACGCCACATGCAGGGCTACCGCACCTTCTGCAAGGAGTACGACCGCGTCGCCAAGCAACTCGACACCGACCTGATCGGCCGCTACCCCAGCAAGGCCCAGTTCTACCGCTGGCTGTCCGGCGACCTACTCGGCCTGCCCTACGCCGACCACTGCCGCATCCTCGAAAAGATGTTCCCCGGCTGGACCGCCGAACAACTCCTGTCCCCGCACGAGGGCGACACCGACAGCCTGATCACTCCACCTCAACGAACCGCGGCTTCCGCCCACCCGGTACCCCGCCCGGTCCAGATGCCCCAACAGGCCCGCCTAGCCGACGTCACCGCCGTCTACCCCAGCCGCACCGAGTTCCTGCACAACATCACCCCCCGCGACCTCTTCGAAGGCGCGAAGACCATCGACATCGCGGGCCTGTCCCTCAACGTCCTGTGCCAGCAGTACTCCGACAAGGCCCTACTCGACTCCATCGAGACCGGCACCACCATCAAGGCCCTCTTCCTCGACCCCAACGGCCACAACATCACCGCCCGCGAACACGAGGAGGGCCTACCCGAAGGCCACCTCTCCATGCTCACCCGCCTCAACATCGAAGCCCTACGCCGAGTCGGCGCCAAGATCTCACCCGACGCACGCGACCAGCTCCACATCCGCGTCTACGACGAACCGCTCCGCTACAACATCCTCATCACCGACCAGACCAAATGCGTAGTCCAGCCCTACCTACCTGACGCCCGAGGCGTCGAGTCCCCTACCCTCGTGATCGAGAAGGACAACGCGGTACCCGGCCTGTTCGCCACCTTCTCGCAGGTGTTCGAATCCATGTGGTACCGCGCAAAGGAGACCGCGTGAAGCGACCACTCGACCAGTTGGCCGAGATCGCACAGAAAGCCGTCGGCATCGGCAGCTACCTGATCAAGACCACACGTCCACAGAACGTCATCGAGAAGACAGATCGCGACACCTACACCGACGTAGACACGCGAATTGAGCGCGAGGTTCGGGCGTACTTGATTGCAACTACGCCCGAGATCGGCTTCACCGGAGAAGAGGAAGGCCGCTTCGACCGGGCGGTCGACAGCGAATACGCGTGGGTGCTCGACCCTATCGACGGTACGTCAAATTTCGTTCACGGCGTGCCACTCTGCGGCGTCTCCCTAGCTCTCATGTGGAATAACAAGGCGATTGTCGGAGCTATCGCCATGCCATACTTAGAACTCATTTACTCCGCCATCGACGGACACGGAGCGTATGTCAACGGCCAAGTCATAACTGCAAGCAAAACCGCCGAACTGTCGAAAGCGATAGTCGCGATCGGCGACTTCGCACTCGGTGAAGGCGCAAAGAAAAAGAATCGTCAACGTATCGCGGTAACTGCAGCACTTGCCGAGGAGGTCGAACGTATTCGCATGTTCGGATCGGCCGCCCACGACCTCGCATGGCTTGCTGAAGGCCGCATTGACGGTGTAGTGATCTTGTCCAATAAGATCCATGACGTGGCTGCAGGTGTACTCATTGCTCGCGAGGCGGGCGCGATCGTGCTTGACAAAAGCGGAGGTGCCAACAATGCGCAATCTACCGAAGTGATCGCTGCCGCACCTAATATTTCGAATCAACTATTGACGCTAGTTCAGTCCAGCCTAATCCGCGAGTAGTCGGGATCTGCGTCGTGCGCAAGCAGGGTGACAACAGCTCAGAAGCCAGTGAAACTACAAACGTCGAGGAAAAGCCGGGTAAAGCGGCAAGATTCTTCGGGTTCCTCCGCAGATTTATTGCCGGAGTCGCCATTCTAGCTGGCGGCATCATGCTCGCCGCAAGCTACTGGCATAAGCCACTCGAAATTTGCCGGTCCGTAGCCGGCGGAAACAACTTCACTACAACGTCTCTATGTAATCCGTGGACGGCAGTTGACATACTGCCGTTCCTGCTTGTTGCGGCCGCGTTTATGCTCCCCGATCTTACAGAATTCAATGTGTTCAACGTTATATCACTGAAGCGCGAAGTCAAAGAGCAAAAGAAGGAAATTGAGGAGGTAGAGAAGAAGCGCAGCGCACTTGAAGAGAGCGTGAACCTTCGCATGAACAGCTTGCAGGCGAATATGCAGAGCGTTACCAGCAATACCTACTTATACCCGCCGACTCCGGCTTCTAAGCTTCCAGAAGAATTGGATGAAAAAGTCCAAAAGTCGAAAGAGGAAAAATTTACACGCCCAGTTGAACACGCCATCGACAAGGATGCCGCCCTTCTCCAAGCAACACTACTGCGCGAATGGGAGAAAATATCCTCTTACCTGCAAGAGTCCGGAGTTTTTCCCACACGCAACGGAAAGGTCATCGAAGCGGATCAGACCAATCGAACGGCTCGCCTTTTTGCCCAGCTGTTTCGTGATGAAATTGCCACAATTCAATCAGTTCGCAATAGCATTGCACATGCGATGCATGTCGCCCCCGAAGACCTTAAAGGCGCTGTAGAAGCCGCCGTTAAACTCAACGAGATTATCAAGCGGCCATCTTCCTACAGCTGAGAAACCTGCCGAACTTGGCTCTATGGGATCAAGGCGCGCCGCCTGCGGCAGCGCGCGGCAAGTACCGGCGCACGTTGGCACCGACTCCCCGCATCACGGCACGCCGGGCTCCCGCTTCGCTCCGCCCGTCGGCCGTGCGCGGAGTCGGTGCACGTGGCCGAGGAGCGGCGCGCCGCCACAGAGGCCACAACCACGAGCAGCTTGGGAGCAACACCGGTTGGGACGATCGCGCGGTCACGCGGCTTGGTCGAGCTGGGCGCGGCGATCGGCTGCCGCGACGGCTTCGCCGTCTTGCCATCGAGAAGGCCACCGGCGATGAGCACCAGGCCCCCGAATGCACGACGGGCGCTGTCCCTGACGCGTCGTTCGCATCAAGGGCAGCGCCCGTTCAGTGATCAACTTTCAGGCCGTCACCAGGCCGTACAACGTCGGGCGGTCACCAGAACCACCGAGAAGTAACGAGAGGGTCTGCGCTGGTCAGGGGCACACGAAGTCCGAAGAGGACTGGTCGGCCAGAACCACACTCAGAAGATCTCGTTCTGGTACGCGGCGAATCCGGTCATGGGGACACCTTGCTACACCGGCCGGGCTTTCGGCACGTGCCGGCCGGCGGGTCGGCGGTCCTCCAGCAGGATCGCCACCGGCGCGGCGGTGACCGCGGTGGAGACCGTGCCGGCCACCAGGCCGATCAGCAGCGCCGTGGAGAAGTCGGCCAGGGAGCCGTCGCCCAGCACCAGGAGAGCGGCCAGGACGAACAGCACGCCGATGCCCGTGTTCACGGTGCGCGGCAGGGTTTGCAGGACCGCCGAGCTCATCACCTCGCGCGCCGGCGCCCCGGTCCGCCGCAGCTCGCGCACCCGGTCGAACACCACCACCGAATCGTTCACCGAGTACCCGATCACGGTCAGCAGGGCCGCCAGGAACACCGCGTCGGCGGTCTTGCCCAGCCAGGCGAACGCCCCGACCAGCACGACCACGTCGGTGATCAGCGCGACGACGGTGGCCACGCCCAACCGCCAGTCGAACCGCACGGCCAGGTAGCCGAGCTGCGCGGCCACCGCGATGGCCAGCGCCACCAGGGCGTTGCGCCGCAGCTCCGAGCCGAGGCTGGGGCCGATCAGCTCGTTGGCGACCTGCTCCGCGCCGCCGGTCGCGCGGTCGACGGCCTCGCCGAGCCGCACGGCGGCGGCCGAGTCGATCGGGCCCGTGCGCACCGACAGGCCGTCCGCGCCCGAGGTCGTCACGACCGCGTCGCCGAACCCGGCGGACGCCAGTTCCGCCCGCACCCGGCCGCTGTCCACCGACGACGCCGTGAACTCCAGCATCCGCCCGCCGGTGAACTCCACGCCCAGCTCCAGCCCGCGCACGACCAGGCCGCCGACGGCCACCAGCAGCACGACGCCCGCGGCGAGCACCCAGCGCTCCGGCCGCCGGAACAGCGCGATCCCGCGCGAGGTCAGCCAGGTGCGGACCCGGCCGAGCGAGTGCAGGCCGCTCCACGCCGGCCGCCGTTCCAGCAGCGGCACCACGAGCCGCAACAGCACCCGACTGAGCACCAGGGCGCTGAACAACGACGCCAGCACGCCGATCGACAGCGTGACGCCGAACCCCTTCACGGGACCGGTGGCCAGCCAGAACAGCAGGCCGGCGGCGAGCAGCGTGGTCACGTTCGAGTCGGCGACCGCGCCGAGCGCGCCGCGGAAACCCTGGTCCACCGACCGCGGCAGGCGTTTGCGCCGCGCGTACTCCTCGCGCGACCGCTCGAACACCAGCACGTTGGCGTCCACCGCCATGCCGATGGCCAGCACGAACCCGGCCAGCCCGGGCAGGGTCAACGTCGCGCCGAGCCACAGCATCGCCGCGTACGCCAGGGCCGCGTAACCCCCCAGCGCGAGCACCGCCACGAGCCCGGCCAGCCGGTAGGTGAACACCAGGAACAGCCCGGTCAGCACCACGCCGACCACCGCCGCGCGGGCACTGGCCTCGATCGCCTCCGCGCCGAGCGTCGGCCCGACGGTCCGCTGCTCCACCACCTCCACGGGCACGGGCAGGGCACCCGAGCGGATCACCAGCGCCAGCTCCTCGGCCTCGACCTGGCCGAACCGCCCGGTGATCCGGGTGCTGCCGCCGATCATGCCCGTGCCGCACGCCACCGACGGGTCGACCTGGGGCGCGGACACGACCTCGTCGTCCAGCACGAACGCCACCCGCCGGCCGTGGGCGCCCGGCGGTGAGCACGCGGCCTCGGCGGTCACCCGCTGCCACGCCCGCGGCGCGTCGCCCTGGAAGTCGACGCCGACCGCGTAGCCGACGCCCTGCGGGTTGGGCGTCGCGCGGGCGTCCTTGATGCCCTCGCCGGTCATCACGACCTCGCCGAGGGCGATCGCGTCACCGTCGGGCGTGGGCACGTCGCCGGGGCCGGTGACCGGCTGCACGCGCAGCTGCGCCGTGCGGCCGAGCACGTCGATGGCCTCGGTCGGGTCCTGCACGCCGGGCAGCTCGACCACGATGCGGTGGTCGCCGGAGCGGGCCAGGACGGGTTCGGCGACGCCGAGTTCGTCGACCCGACGGCGCAGCACCTCCATCGCGCGGTCGGTGGCGTCGGAGGTGGCTTCGGACGGGGTTTCGAGCACGATCCGGGTGCCGCCGCGCAGGTCGAGGCCGAGGCGCGGTTGCACGGTGAGCAGGGTGAACGTGGACGCGGCGAGCACGCCGAGGGCAAGCAGCCCGCGGATCAGCAGCGCTCGCCGCGCCCTGGGGCGCGGCATGGTGGGGGGGACCTCCGGGTGAGGTGAACGGGTGGGTTCAGCTACCGGAGGTCGGGGGCGGGGCGCGGTCGCCCGGCGGGGTGCGGCCGTCGCGCTCGGGACGACGGCGGGTGGGGTCGACCACCTCGACCCGCACGGGCGGGACGGGGGTGGCGTGCACGGCGGGCTGGACGCCGTCCAGCGGTTGGCCGAGGTGCGCCTGCACGGGGTGCGCGGTGGTCGTGCCGCGCGCCGCCGTGCCGGGGAGGTGGGCCGCGTCGACGGTGGCCGAGACGGCGACCGCGTCGACCGACGTGCCGGGGCCCGGTCCGGCCACGACGAGACCCGCGATCACCGCGAGGATCGCGAGCAGCGCGCGTCGGGTCATCGGGCTCCTCCCCGACGTCCAGGCTAGCGGCCGCCGCCGAGGACGACGACGGCTCCGCCGACCAGCGCGCACAGCCAGGCGATGACGAGCGGCTGCATGGTGGTCGCGCCGAGCAGCAGCGCGACCGTCCAGCCGGCCAGGACGACCGCGGCCACCGTGAACGCGGCCAGCGCCACGGCGACCTTCGGCCGGTGCAGCGGCAGCCGGAGCAGCGCGCGCCGCACCCCGCGCCTCGCCCGGAGCAGCACGACCGCCACGACCGCGACGCAGCCGAGCACGAGCAGGCCCGAGAACCAGCCGAGGAACGGGGTGGGTCTCGGCATCCCGCCGAGCAGCAGCACGATGCCGCCCGCGACGAGCAGCGCGGCCAGCCGGGACAGCGCGGGCCACGCCAGGACGTGCGCGGCGTGCAGGGCCTCGCCGGAGGGCGGCGGTATCGGCGCGCCTCCCCGCTTGCGCAGCACGGTGGCGAGGTTCGCGCGCACGTCGTCGGCTCCGGGGTCCAGGCGCAGCGCGGTGCGGTAGGCGCGTTCGGCGGTGCCCCAGTCGCGCACGCGCAGCGCCGCGTCGCCGAGCACCTGGAACGCGCGGGCCTGCGCGGGCGCGAGGTGCGCGGCCTCCCGGGCGACCGCCACGGCCTCCCGCGCGCCGTCGGGGCTGTTCGCCAGCACGTCGGCCAGCACCACCTGGCAGCGCCAATCGCCCGGCTTGCGGCGCACGCACTCGCGGGCGGCGACCGCGGCCTCCCGGTGACGGCCCAGCTCGCTCAACGCCAGCGCGGTCAGCCGCTGCGCCCACACCGGGTCGCCGTCCAGCACCAACGCGCGCTTGGCCGCGGCCAGCGCCGGGTCGGGTTCGCCCGCGTCGAGGTAGGCCGCGGCCAGCCGGCACCACGCCTCGCCGTGCCGGGGGTCGACCACGAGGGCGGGCTGGAGCAGTTCGATCGCCTTGCGCGGCAACCCGCGTGCGGTGAACTCGGCGGCGCGCATCACGACCGCGGCGATCGACTCGGGCATGGCCCACATCGTGGCAGGCCCTCCCGGCTTCCACTATCGGGTGACGGGCCGACCCCTCGACCCGGCCCGTCACCCGACCTCTCCCTCAGGCGGCGGCCAGCTTGCGCACCACTCGGTGCGCCTCTTCGAGGGAAGCGGCGGCGAGGTCGCGGAACTGCTCCAGGTGCGGCGCGACGGCGGCGCTGGTCAGCTCGGCGTGCACGAACTCCAGGTCCCGGTCCACCCCGAGGGCACCGAACAAGGCCCGCAGGTACGGCTCCTGGAAGTCGAACGGGTGCCGGGGCGTGCCCGGCGCGTAGGAGCCGCCCCGCGCGGTGACGACCACGACCCGCGTGCCGGTCAGCGGGCCGACACCGGTCTCCTGGTCGGCGAACAGCTCCGGCACCGCGATCCAGTCCAGCCACGCCTTGAGGGTCGAGGGCAGGCCGAAGTTGTACATCGGCACTGCGAGCAGCACGGTGTCCGCCGCCGTCAGCTCGGCGACCAGCTCCCGCTCCAGCGGGTCGCCGCCGGACTGGCGCGCCACCAGCGCCGCCGGGTCGACGTGCGGCAGCGGGTCGGCGGCCAGGTCGCGGTAGGTGTGCTCGCCGCCGGGGTGCGCGGACCGCCACGCCTCCGCGAAAGCCGCGCCGACCTCGCGGGACACCGAGCCCTCGGCTCGCAGGCTGGTGTCGATGTGCAGCAGGTGCGCCATGATTTTCCCCTCCCGGAAGTTCTCGCTTCGGAACATATGACCGAAGGCGTTCCGAGTCAATACGTTCCGACCCAAGAACATCTCACACCTCGCGTATGCTCGGGTCATGGACGCCCCCGCCGACCCCGGCTGCACCAGCCGCGCGGGCTTGAACTGGCTGCTGCACCGCGCGGCGCACAAGCTGGGCGTGATCGCCCAGGAGGCGGCGGCTCGGCAGGGCATCACCACGCGCGGCCAGGTCGTGCTGACCGCGCTGGCCAGCGAGGACTGCCGGCGGACGCAGCTCGCGCTCGGCCACGAGCTGGGCCTGGACAAGACGACGCTGACCGCGGAGCTGGACCGGCTGGAACGCGCGGGCCTGATCGTGCGCAAGCCCGATCCGAACGACCGGCGCGTGCGCGTGCCGGCGATCACCGAGCAGGGCCGGGCCGTGCAGGGCGCCGTGGAGGCGCTGCACGTCGAGGTGGAGCGCGAGTTCACCGCCGAGCTGACCCCCGCCGAGGCGGGCCTGCTGCGGGTGCTGCTGGAGCGCCTGATCGCCTTCGACCGCGGACCGGACAGCGGTTCCTGCCTGTGAGCACCCGCGGCGCCCGCCGCCGCGGTCCGGCCCGAATGTCACGATCTGCTGAGGCTTGCTCCTTTTTCACTCGTCCGGATGACCACGACGAGGGCCGCGTGCGACGCTGTCGACAGCTCGGCGCGGCCGCCCGGCGGGATCTCCCGCCATGGCGCCGGCCCGCGTGCGCCTCCCCCTCATGAGCGCCCGGACCGGTCCGAGCACCCGGGTCGGGACAGCTGGAGGTTGGGACCGTGAACACAGGCAAGGAGTGGCAGATCTCCTGCCGCGACATCGCGTCACGTCGGCGCGACATGACGGTCTTCGTGAGCCAGGGCCACGTCGTGGTGACCGTGCCGCCGGGCGAGGCGGCGGTGCTGACGCCACTGGAGGTGGGCCGGTTGCGGGCGGCCCTGCGCGACGCCGTGGTGAACGCCTCCGGCGCGCCGGAGAACTGACCGCGACCGTTCCGAATTCACCCCGCACTCTTCCTACTCGCGGGTAGGTAATGTCAGTATCGGGGTCGTGAGCACCTACTTCGCCACCGGCGCGACGGGTTTCCTCGGCAGGCGCCCGGTCGCCGAACTCCTGCGACTGCCGGACTGCGAACGGGTGTTCGCGCTGGTCCGGCCGCAGTCGGCGGACGAGCCGGAACCGCACGACAGGCTGACCGCCGTGCCGGGCGACCCGGGTTCGCCCATCGAGGCCGACCGGGTCGACCACGTCGTGCACCCGGCCGCCCGCTACGACTTCACCTCCTCCGAGGACGAGCACCGCGCCGTCAACGTCGACGGCACCCGCCGCGTGGTCGAGTACGCCCGGCGCACCGGGTGCGGGCTGCTGCACCACGTGTCGTCCGTCGCCGTCGCCGGGGACCACCGCGGCGCGTTCACCGAGGACGACTTCGACCTCGGTCAGCACCTGCCCTCGCCCTACCACGCGACCGAGCACGCCGCCGAGGCGATCGTCCGCTGGCAGGGCACGCCGTGGCGGGCCTACCGGCCGGGCGTGGTGGTCGGCGACTCGCGCACCGGCGAGACCGACAAGGCCGACGGCCCTTACCACTTCTTCCCGGCGCCGGCTGACGCCGCCGGCGCGCCGAAGGTCCGGGTCGGCGTGCCCCTGCCCCCACCCGCCGCGATCACCACCGCCGTGCCGACCGAGCCGGGCATCCCGCCCGCGGTCCTGCCGCACGTGGCGCTGCGCGCCGCCTACCTGGCCTCCAAGAGCGGGCTCGACGCGTTCAGCCGGGTGGCGGCCGGCGAGACCCCGGGCGACGGTGTCATGTTCACCTCCGTGCGGATGCCGCTGGTGCGAACGCCCAAGATCGGGCCGACGGAGGTCTACGACGCGGTCCCGGCGGCGACGCCGGAACGGGCCGCCCGGTGGGTGGTCCGCGCGCCGGAGCGCCGCCCCGGGGAGGTCAACCTCCCGGCCGGGGTGTTGGCCGAGCCGGCCCGCAAGGTCGCGCCGAAGCCGGTGCGGTCGCTGCTGCACCTCGCCTACCGGGCCGTGCCGGAACGGGGTGCGCCGCGCACGTCGCCACTGGCCGCCGTCACCGCGGGCGTCACCCGCCTGGCCCTGCGGGCGACGCGGTGAACCGGGTCGTGGGAGGGCTGCGCGCGCTGGTGACCCTGGTGCGCGCCGGGGTGGTGCGGCCGATGCGGCCGGGTCGGCTGCTCGGCGTGGCGGACGCCTTCCTCAGGTGGGGCATCACGGTGGCGTTCGGCTTCGCCACCGGTGCGGCCCGCCACCCGGACCGGCCCGCGATCGTCGACGACGCGGGCACGCTCACCTACGCCGAGGTGGACGAGCGGACCACGCGGCTCGCGCACGGCCTGCACAACCTGGGCGTGCGCGCGGGCTCGAAGGTCGCGGTGCTGTGCCGCAACCACCGCGGCTTCGTGGAGACCGTGACCGCGTGCGTGAAGCTGGGCGCGCACACCGTGCTGCTCAACACGGGCCTGAGCGCCGCCCAGGTCGCCGTGGTGCTGCGCGAGCAGGACGTGTCCGTGGTGGTGGCCGACACCGAGTTCCGCCCCCTGCTGGTCAACGCGCCGCGCAAGGTGCGCCGGGTGATGGCGTGGGTGGACGGCACCACCAAGAGCCGGACCGCGGAGCAGCTGATCGCGAACTCGCCGGCGACACCGCTGCCCGGCCGCCCGCCGCGCGGTCGGATGATCGTGCTCACCTCGGGCACCACGGGCGCGCCCAAGGGCGCGAAGCGGCCGGAGCCGGCGAGCCTCACGCCCGCCGCCGCCCTGCTCTCCCGCATCCCGCTCCGGGCGGGCGACCGGTTCTCCGTGCCCGCGCCGCTGTTCCACACCTGGGGCCTGGCCGCGTTCCAGATCGGGCTCGTGCTGGGCGCGACGTTCGTGCTGCGGCGCGGGTTCGACCCGGCGAAGGTGCTCGACGACGCCGAGCGGCACGGCAGCGACGCGCTGTTCGTGGTCCCCGTGATGCTGCAACGCGTGCTGGAGCTGGCCGAACGGCCGCACCTGCCGCGGCTGCGGGTGATCGCGTCCAGCGGCTCGGCGCTCCCGCCGCCGGTCGCGCGGCGGTGCCTGGAGGAGTTCGGCCCGGTGCTCTACAACCTCTACGGCTCCACCGAGGTGTCGTGGGTGAGCATCGCGCGGCCCGACGAGCTGGCCCGGCACCCGGACACGGCCGGCAGGCCCCCGCACGGCACCCGGCTGGAGATCCTGGACGACGACGGCAACCGCGTGCCCGCCGGCACGACCGGCCGCATCTTCGTGGCCAACGACATGCTGTTCGACGGCTACACCAACGGGGGCAACAAGGAGGTCCGCGACGGCCTGATGTCCACCGGCGACGTGGGCTACCGCGACGAGGAGGGCCTGGTGTTCGTCGCCGGCCGCGACGACGAGATGATCATCTCGGGCGGCGAGAACGTGTACCCGCGCGAGGTCGAGGACCTGCTCGCCGGCCTGGCCGGGGTGCGCGAGGTGGCCGTGGTCGGCGTGCCGGACGAGCGGTTCGGCCAGCGGCTCGCCGCCTACGTCGTGCGCGAGGAGCCCGGGTCGCTGGACGAGGACGCGGTGCGCGAGCACGTGCGGGGCAACCTGGCGAAGTTCTCCGTGCCGCGCGAGGTCGTGTTCCTGGACTCCCTGCCCCGCAACGCGACCGGGAAGGTGCTGAAGGGGGAACTGGGCTGAGCGCCCGGCGCCTGCGCTGTTCGCCCGAGTCACCTCCGTGCCCGCCGCTCGTTACCCGTGGTGGTGGGGCGTCCCCGACTGTCGGGACGGCCGCGGGTGGGGTACCGGCCGGCGGGGTGGAGGCGGAAGTGGGTGATGACCGTGAGGACTCCTCTGTGCCATGCTCCGCTTGGACGCCTCCGGGCGTTCCCCGCGGATCCGTCCGGCTCCCCCCTGCCGAGCAGCCGCTGCGATCGAACGGAGAAACAACCATGGTTGTGCACTTGCTGCGCAGGATCATGACTGTGCTGGCCCTGGGCGCCGGCCTCACGGTGGTCGTCGGCGTGCCCGCGGTCCTCCACGCCGACAGCGCGGCGGAGGCCAGGATCTTCCAGGCGCCGTTCGCGCAGCCGTAACGGGCCCGGCCCGGCCGGGTTCGCGCACACGCGAACTCGGCCTTGAGGCACAGTGGACGGCGTGAGCACCACAGCGTTGCGCCTGCGCGCGCCGCGGCACCGGGTGAGCCGCAAGTCGATCACCCTCTGGACCCTGCACGCCCTGATCGGCTGGGCGGTGCTGCTCGTGCCGCAACTGGTCGTGCTGGTGTTCGCGTCCTCGCCGTGGCAGGTCGCCGTCGCCACCGCGACCCTGGTGCTCGGCGCGGCGCACACCCTGGTCATGCCGCGCTGGCGCTACCGGGTGCACCGGTGGGAGGCCACCCCCGACGCGGTCTACACGCTGGCGGGCTGGCTGAACCAGGAGTGGCGGATCGCGCCGGTCTCGCGCATCCAGACGGTGGACACCAAGCGCGGGCCGCTCCAGCAGCTGCTCGGCCTGTCCACCGTCACCGTCACCACCGCCTCGGCCGCCGGTCCCGTGCTCATCGAGGGCCTCGACCACGAGGACGCCGTGCGGCTGGCCGACGAGCTGACGACCACCACCCAGGCCACGCCGGGTGATGCCACGTGACGATGGACCTGCCCGCCGCGCCCGAGTACGCCGAACCGGTCGTGGACTGGCACCGGCTGGACGTGCGGATGCTCGTCGTGCGGCCGCTCAACGAGCTGCTGGGCCTGGTCCCGCTGTTCGTCGGCCTGCTCGTGCTGGGCCGGGGCGAGACGTGGCGGCTGCTGCTGAGCGTCGGCGTGATCGCGGCGATCGTGCTGTTCGGCCTGCTGCGCTGGATCACCACCCGGTACCGGATCACCACCGAGCAGGTCGAGATGCACACCGGGCTGCTGGTGCGCAAGCGCCTGGCCGTGCCGCGCGACCGCATCCGCACGGTCGACCTGACCGCCAAGCTCGGGCACCGGCTGTTCGGGCTGTCGGCGATCCGCGTCGGCACCGGGCAGCGCGACCAACCCGGCGAGGACGGCCTGACGCTGGACGCCGTGTCGTCGGCCGAGGCCGAGCGGCTGCGCCTGGTGCTGCTCACCACCGCCAAGGCCGAGGCGCCGGCGGAGGCCGCCGAGGAGCGGCCCGGTGTCGTGCTGTCCGAGTGGGACAACCGGTGGCTGCGGTACGCGCCGCTGACGCTGTCCGGGCTCGTGGCCGCCGGCGCGCTGTCCGGGTTCGCGATGAACTTCGCCCGGGAGTTGGACATCGAGCTGTTCGAGCCGATGACCCGGGCCGCGCACTGGGTCGCGGAACAGCCGATCGGGTTGACCGTGGCGCTGGTCGCGGCGGTCGTGCTGCTGATCGCCACGCTCGGCTCGGCGCTGGTGTACGTGGTGCAGTTCTGGGGCTACCGGCTGACCCGCGAGCCGGACGACACGGTCCGCGTCCGCCGCGGCCTGCTCACCACCCGCTCGGTTTCCGTTGCCGAGCAACGGCTCCGCGGCGTGGAGCTGGTCGAACCGCTGCTGCTGCGCGCCGGGCGGGGCGCCCACGCCAAGACCGTGACGACCGGGTTGGGCCGCAAGGGCGAGAGCAACCTGCTGCTGCCGCCGGCGCCGGTCGCCGAGGCGCACCGGGTGTCCGCGGCCGTGCTGCGGCAGGACGAGCCGCCGACCCGGACGCCGCTGCGCCGCCACCCGCCGGCCGCGCTGCGCCGCCGACTGGTGCGCGCCGTCGTGCCGCCGCTCGTGCTCGCCGCCGTCCTGGCGTGGTTCGCGCCGGACTGGACGTGGCAGGTGGTGCTCGCGCTGGTGCCGTTCGCCGCGCTGCTGGGTTGGGACCGCTACCGCTCGCTGGGCCACGCGGCGACCGACCGGCACCTGCTCGCCCGCGCGGGCTCGCTGATCCGGGAAACCGTCGTGCTGCAACGCACCGGCATCATCGGCTGGCGGATCTCCCGCTCCTTCTTCCAGCGCCGCGCGGGCCTGGTCACGATCACCGCCACCACCGCGGCGGGCGACGGCGCGTACCACGTGGTCGACGTGGCCGAGGCCGACGGCCTGGCGCTGGCCGACGAGGCGGTGCCGGACCTGCTGCGACCGTTCCTGAAGCTAGCCGACTGAGCGGAACGTGGTCCGGTAGGCGCTGGGCGACACGCCGAGCGCCGCGCTCATCTGCTGCCGCAGCGCCGCGCCCGTGCCGAAGCCCGCGTGCCGCGCCACCAGGTCGACGGGCAGGTCCGTGGTCTCCAGCAGGTGCCTGGCCCGTTCGACGCGCTGCTGCGCGAGCCACTTGCCCGGGCTCACGCCCGTCTCCTCGCGGAACCGGCGGGTGAACGTGCGCACGCTCATCCGCGCCCGCCCGGCCAGCGCCCGCAGGTCCAGCGGCTCCGCCAGGTGCTCCAGCGCCCACGCGCGGGCCGCCGCGGTCGACGCGTCGGCCTGGGCCGGGATCGGCCGGACGATGAACTGCGACTGGCCGCCCGGCCGCCACGGAGGCACGACGCACCGGCGGGCCGCCATCGTCGCCACCTCGCTGCCGTGGTCGCGGCGCACCACGTGCAGGCACAGGTCCACGCCCGCCGCGACGCCCGCCGAGGTCAGCACGTCGCCGTCGTCGACGAACAGCACGTCCGGGTCGAGGTCGACGTGCGGGAACAGGCGGCGGAAGTTGTCGGCGTGCGCCCAGTGCGTGGTGGCCCGGCGCCCGTCCAGCAGGCCGACCGCGGCCAGCACGAACGCGCCGGTGCAGATCGACATGACCCGCGCGCCCCGGGCCGCCGCCGCGAGCAGCGCCTCGCGCACCGGCTCCTCCACCGCGCCGTCCGCGAGCACCCGCGCGCCGTAGCTGACCCCGGCCGCGACGACCGTGTCCGCCTCGGCCAGCAGGTCGAGGCCGTGGTCGGGCGTGATGGTGAAGCCCGCGGCGCTGCGCACGGGCCGCCCGCCCGGCGTGCAGACCCGCACCCGGTACAACCGCTGACCGTCGTCGTCGCGAGCGGCGTTGAAGACCTGCGTCGGGGTGCCGAGGTCGAACGTCACCACCTCGTCCAGGGCGATCACGGCGACCAGGTGGCGGCTGTCCATGGCTGGATCTTTGCACATGATGGCCATCCAGCCACTTTTCGGAACCGGGTGGAATCGATGACGCTTCTCCCGTGATTCGCAGCAGGCAGAACTGGGCATGGGTGGTCGCGGGCGTCAGCTTCATCGCGCTCGTCGGCGCCGCGGCGTTCCGGGCCACCCCGGGCGCGTTGATCGAACCGCTGCAACGCGAGTTCGGCTGGTCCACCGCCACGGTCGGCTTCGCCGTGTCGGTGAACCTCATGTTGTTCGGGCTGACCGCGCCGTTCGCGGCGGCCCTGATGGAGCGGCTCGGCGTGCGCAAGGTCGTGGCCTCGGCGTTGACGCTGGTCGCGGTGGGCAGCGGGTTGACCGTCTTCATGACCACCGCCTGGCAGCTCGTGCTGTTCTGGGGGGTGCTCGTCGGCCTGGGCACCGGGTCCATGGCACTGGCGTTCGTCGCCACGATCACCGGCCGCTGGTTCGTCAAGCACCGGGGCCTGGTCACCGGCATCCTCACCGCGGGCGGCGCGACGGGCCAGCTCGTGTTCCTGCCCGTGGTGGCGGCGCTGTCGGAGTCGTCCGGGTGGCGCACGGCGGCGCTCGTGGTGTCCGTCGCCGCCCTCGCGGTGGTGCCGCTGGTGCTGCTGTTCCTCCGCGAGCACCCGGCCGACCTGGGCGTCGCGCCCTACGGGGGTGACGTGGTGGTGCCGGTGACGCCCCCGTCCGGCGGCACGGCCCGCCGAGCCCTCGGCGCGCTGACCGGCGCGGCGCGCACCGGTCCTTTCTGGTTCCTCGCGGCGGGTTTCGCGATCTGCGGCGCGACCACCAACGGCCTGGTCGGCACCCACTTCATCCCGGCCGCGCACGACCACGGCATGCCCACCACCACCGCCGCGGGCCTCCTCGCGCTCGTCGGCATCTTCGACATCGTCGGCACGGTGCTCTCGGGCTGGCTCACCGACCGCGTGGACTCGCGCGTGCTGCTCGCCGTGTACTACGCGTTGCGCGGCGCGTCGCTGCTCGTGCTGCCGCAGCTGTTCCACGACTCGGTGCACCCGTCGATGCTCGTGTTCATCATCTTCTACGGGCTGGACTGGGTCGCCACCGTGCCGCCGACCGTGGCCCTGTGCCGCCAGGTGTTCGGCCTGTCCGCGCCGGTCGTCTTCGGCTGGGTCTTCGCCTCGCACCAGATCGGCGCGGCGTTCGCCGCCACCGCCGCCGGGCTCACCCGCGACCACTTCGGTGACTACGCGCCCGCCTGGTACGTCGCCGGGCTGCTCAGCATCGGCGCGGCCGTGCTGTCCATGAAGGTCAAGCGGTCACCGGCGCCGGCGGGAGGTCCCGAACAGCCTGCGGGTGATCTCACGCCCGAGGGCGCTCGCGGCTGAGCGCGGGAACGACTCCACCGCCGGGTTTCCCCGGCGAGGGTGGCGCCTCCGCCTCCGGTGGGGGCGCCACCCTCGCCGTCGGCTTCTCGTAGGCCGACTCGCGGTCCACCGTCCCGGCGTACCGGCCGTGCAGCTCGGACACCCGGGCGGGCTCGCGGATCGCGTCCGGCCCGATCGTGTCCATCGAGGACCGCGGCACGCGCAGCCTGGTCCAGGCCACCCGGTTCGGCACACCCCTCTCGCCCAGCACCTCAGCTCGGCCAGTTCCCAGCAGCAACACCACACCCCGCCGTCGCCAACGACACACCGCCCAGCCCTTTCAGGTCCGCCTTGCCCTCGGCGGAGGTGAGGTGGGTGATCACCGCCCGCAGGTCCTTGGTGTCCAAGCCCGCGCGAGTCGGCCCAGTGGAAGACCAGCCCGAGCGTCGACTCCCGGGTGTCGTTGAGCCCGAGCACCTCCGACAGCAGGATCGGCCCGAAGCCCGTCACGGTCGCCCGCACCGGCACTGCCACGCCGTCGGTGCCCGGGAAGAGGAACCGCACGGGGCACGCCCGCGGCTGCCGGTCGTCACCGGTCTCGGCCGCCCGGGCGGTGATCCGCTCGCCGCCCTCACCCGGACGGGACAACCCGGACAGGTCGCCCTCGACGTCCGCCACCAGGCCGTGCCGGTTCAGCGCGATGTCGCCTTGGGCGGTCATCGCCCCGAGCGTGATGAGATTGGTAGGGGCCGCCACCCGAAGCGGCGCGGGCCGTCCGCGACCGGGCGACTAGGCTCGCGCGGGTGATGGATCGCTTGGTGTGGATCGACTGCGAGATGACGGGCCTCGACCTGGGCAAGGACGCCTTGATCGAGATCGCGGCGCTGGTGACGGACGCGGAGCTGAACGTGCTCGGCGACGGCGTGGACGTGGTGATCCACGCCGACGACACCGCCCTCGACTCGATGCCGGACGTCGTCATGCAGATGCACGCCAAGTCCGGCCTCACCGAGGAGGTCCGGCGGTCGGCCGTGACGCTCGCCGACGCGGAGGCGCAGGTGCTGGCCTACGTCAAGGAGTGGGTGCCGGACCCGCGCACCGCTCCCCTGGCGGGCAACTCGATCGCCACCGACCGCGGGTTCATCGCCCGCGACATGCCCGAGCTGGACGCCCACCTGCACTACCGGATGGTCGACGTGTCGTCGATCAAGGAGCTGTGCCGGCGGTGGTACCCGCGCATCTACTACGCGCAGCCCGGCAAGGGCCTGGCGCACCGCGCGCTCGCCGACATCAGGGAGTCGATCCGGGAGCTGGCCTACTACCGGCGCACGGCGTTCGTGCCGCAGCCGGGGCCGACCTCGGAGCAGGCGCAGGCCGTCGCCGCCGAGCTGCTGGCCGCCGACCGGCGGGAATAGGGCCGATTTCAGACCCGGCGGCAGGGCACTGTATGCTTCTCGCGCCGGGTCAACCGGTCTTGGTGGGTGTAGCTCAGCTGGCAGAGCACTGGGTTGTGATCCCAGGTGTCGCGGGTTCAAGTCCCGTCACTCACCCCAAGCGGAACGCCCCCCGACGCCCGAGTCGGGGGGCGTCTTCTTTTGCCTGGAGTCCTCGTGAGCGCCACTCTCGTCGCGAAAGACCTGGCCGCCGGGCACGGCGACCGGGTGCTGTTCTCGGGCCTCGACCTCGTCGTGGCGCCCGGGGACGTGATCGGCCTGGTCGGCGCCAACGGCGCGGGCAAGTCCACGGTGCTGCGGACCCTCGCGGGCCTGCTGCCCGCCGAGCGGGGTGTGATCCGCCTCTCCCCCGTGACGGCGACCGTCGGCCACCTGCCGCAGGAACCGGACCGGCGTCCGGGTGAGACGGTCCGCGAGTTCCTCGCCCGCCGCACGGGGGTGGCGGCGGCGCAGGCCGAGCTGGACCGGGCGACCGAGGCGCTGACCGCGGGCGCCGATGGCGACGGCTACTCCGACGCGCTGGAGCGGTGGCTCGCGCTCGGCGGCGCGGACCTGGCGGAGCGGTCGCTGGAGGTGGCGGCCGACCTGGGCCTGGACG
The DNA here is from genome assembly GCF_044544865.1 of Actinosynnema sp. NPDC053489. NCBI lineage: Bacteria > Bacillati > Actinomycetota > Actinomycetes > Pseudonocardiales > Pseudonocardiaceae > Actinosynnema > Actinosynnema sp. NPDC053489. The sequence continues at coordinate 515,782 of NZ_JBITXT010000002.1, forward strand.
TGTCGCTCGACCTGCCGATGACGGCCCTGTCCGGCGGTCAGGCGGCCCGCGCGAGCATGGCGTCGTTGCTGCTGAGCAGGTACGACGTGTTCCTGCTCGACGAGCCGACCAACGACCTCGACCTGGACGGGCTGGCCCGGCTGGAGCGGTTCGTGACGGGCCTGCGCGCGGGCGTCGTCGTCGTGTCGCACGACCGGGAGTTCCTGGCCCGCACGGTGACGCGGGTGGTGGAGCTGGACCTCGCGCAGCAGCAGGTGCGGACCTACGGCGGCGGCTACGACGCGTACCTGGAGGAGCGGGAGATCGCCCGCAGGCACGCGCGGGAGGAGTACGAGGAGTACGCCTCCACCCGCGCGTCGCTGGAGGAGCGCGCCAGGGCGCAACGGGCGTGGATGGAGAAGGGCGTGAAGAACGCCCGCCGCAAGGCGCCCGACAACGACAAGGCCGGGCGCAAGTTCCGCACCGAGGCGACCGAGAAGCAGGCGGCGAAGGCGCGGCAGACCGAGCGGCTGATCGAACGGCTCGACGTGGTCGAGGAGCCGCGCAAGGAGTGGGAGCTGCGGATGGAGATCGCCGCCGCGCCCCGGTCCGGCGCGGTGGTGGCGGTGCTGCGGTCCGCGGTGGTGACGCGCGGGTCGTTCACGCTCGGGCCCGTCGACCTCCAGGTGGACTGGGCCGACCGGATCGCCATCACCGGCGCGAACGGCTCGGGCAAGTCGACGTTGCTGGCGGCGCTGCTCGGACGCGTGCCGGTGGCGTCGGGGTCGCGGTCGCTCGGCTCGGGCGTGGTCGTCGGGGAGGTCGACCAGGCGCGCGGGCTGTTCCTGGGCGAGGAGTCGTTGCTGGACGCGTTCGGCGCGGCCGTGCCGGACCTCGTGCCCGCCGACGTGCGCACGCTGCTGGCGAAGTTCGGGCTGAAGGCGGCGCACGTGCTGCGGACGGCGGCGTCGCTGTCCCCCGGCGAGCGCACGCGGGCCGCGCTGGCGCTGCTGCAGGCCCGCGGGGTGAACCTGCTCGTGCTGGACGAGCCGACCAACCACCTCGACCTGCCCGCGATCGAGCAGCTGGAGTCAGCGCTGGACGCCTACACCGGCACGTTGCTGCTGGTCACGCACGACCGGCGGATGCTGGACGCGGTGCGCACGACCCGCCGCCTGGAGGTGGCGGCGGGTCGCGTCACGGACCGGTGAGGACTAGCGGTTGCCGCCCTTGACCCACTGGTCCCACGGGATCTGCCAGTCGCCGTAGCCGTCGGTCGGCTCCAGCGCCGGGCCGCCGGAGTTGGTGACGACCACGACGTCGCCCTGCTTGGAGTTGTCGAACACCCACTTGGCGTTCTCCGGCGAGAGGTTCAGGCAGCCGTGGCTGACGTTGCGGTGGCCCTGGTCGCCGATCGACCACGGCGCGCTGTGGAAGAAGATGCCGGAGTGCGACATCCGGAAGGCCCAGTCGACCGGGGTGACGTAGCCGCCGGCGTCCAGCGCCAGGCCGTAGGTGCGGGAGTCCATGACCATGTGGTCGTGCTTCTCCATGAGCACGTAGGTGCCCGTGGGGGTGGCGTTCTCGGCGTTGCCCATCGAGGTCGGCATGGTGCGCACGACCTGGCCGTTGACCTTGGTGACGACCTGGTGGGACTGGCCGTCGGCCTCGTGGACGACGGCGTCGCCGATGGTGAGGGAGACCCGCCGGTCCTCCTCGCCGTACACGCCGTTGCCGACGTGCTTGCCGTAGATCCGGGCGTCGATGGTGATCCTGGTGCCGGGGGTCCAGTAGTTCTGCGGGCGCCAGTGCAGCTTCTTGTCGTCGAACCAGTAGAACGCGCCCTCGACGTGCGGCTCGGTGGTGATCGAGATCATCGCCTCGGCGGCGGCCTTGTCGGCGACCGGCTCGTCGAAGTTGAAGTCGAGGGGTTGGCCGATGCCGACCGTGCTGCCGTCGAGGGGGTTGACCGAGAGGTAGGTCAGGGTGCGCGGCTTCACGGTGGTGAAGGTGGAGGTCTTGGTGACGGCCGTGCCGTCCGCGCCCTCGCCGGTGACGGCCAGGGTGTAGGTCTTCTGGTAGCCGAGGGGTTCGGTGGAGGTCCACTGCAGACCGTCGGGGCTGAGTTGGCCCGCCACGGCCCTGCCGTCGCCGTTCGTCAGCGCGACGGAGGTGATCCTGCCGTCCACGGCCTTGGCCACGACCGGCGCCCCGGGCGCCACGTCGACGGCCGCGTCCGCCGGTCCGGTGGTGAAGGACACGGCCTTGGGCGGCGGTGTGGACGAGGTCGTACCGGAGGGCGCACCGGCGGCGGCACCGGTCGAAGAGCCCGACGAACAACTTGTGATCAACGTCGCAACCAACCCGATCGCGACGATCCCCAGCGCTCTGCGCGCCCCCCGCGTGCGGTACATCCCCGTCCTCCGCTCCGTCCCCGAAACGCCGCGACAGCCCACTACAGGAGCCTGTCGGCGTCCCCTGACAAGGTGACGCCCGGAGGGTTGACGATGTTGCCCGAGATACTGGATCGTTACCAACGCGAAGTTCCCCCTGCACCAGGGCGGTACACCGGCCCTGACCAGGCGATTGGGAGCTGGGAGAGACGCTGTGCTAATGTTCTTCGCGTCGGACGGAGCAAGACGGTCCGAGCGCCGCTAGCTCAACTGGCAGAGCAGCTGACTCTTAATCAGCGGGTTCGGGGTTCGAGTCCCTGGCGGCGCACCACCTCTGATCAGGCGGTTTCCCGAAATGGGAGACCGCCTGATTCTTTATGTCGTCCGCCGGCCACCTGTTGTCGCGCGTTTTCGGGACCGGCGCGATCCCTTCTCGACGGCTTCGCGCCAATTCCCGGCCGTGCCGCGCTCAGCCGAAGGCCAGCGCTATCCGCCGGCCCGCCAGCAACCGCGTCCGCCGCACCTCCGGGTCGACGTCGGCGTCGGCATTGCGGTCCAGGCGGTCGTAGGACTTGGCCAGCAGCCAGTGCGCGGCCTCGGCCCCGATCTTCGTCAGCGGACCCTGGTCGGCCAGGCGGTGGCGGGCCGTGGTGACGTCACGGGTCACGAAGGCGGTGCGCACCTCGCCGCCCGCCAGCTCGTCGATGAGGAACACCATGGCGTGCTCGTCGGCGGCGAAGCCGTAAGCGCAGATCAGGGCCAGGTAGCCGGCGTCGAGCGACCGATCGCAGATCCACGCCCCGCCGACGGTCAGGGGCGGGCCGGCGGGCGGCACGGCGCCCGCCGCCCACTCGCGCGGACGACCGGTCAGCGCGGCGGCCAGGACGCCCAGCAGGGCGTGGTTGCGCCGGCTCGGCAGCGACACCGCGTGCTCGATCAGGCCCGCCCAGAACTCCTCGTCCGGCCGGACGTCGGCGACCGCGCTGCTGACCGTCAGCTCGGCCTCCAGCGGGTCGAGCAGTTGCGGCAGGGCGCGGCAGCGGTGGACGACCTGTCGTTGGGCCGTGGTCAGCGGCGTCCCCTGTAGACGGTTCACCACCACGATCGGCCGCCGCCTCGGCGCCTGCGTCTTCCGGCTCACCGGGCGAGGCTGGCACGTCCGGGACCGGTGGGGCCGCGACGCGCACCGGGTGCGGCGACACCACACCCGAAAGGGGACAATCGGCGGTCGTGGACTCCCTGCGCGAGGCGTTGTGGCGGGCCGCGGCGAACCGCCGGGCCCGGTTGCCGCGCACCTCCTCCCTCCCACCGGCCGAAGTGGACGACGCGGTGCGGGCGGTGCTGACGCGCGCCTTCGAGCACCTGTGGGAGCACGGCTGGCTGCCTTACGACGTGTACGAGGTCGTGCGGCGCAACGAGGACGAGCGCGCGCTCTCCTTCCTCGTGGACTCGCTGGCGCTGGAGGCGTCCCGCTACCCGGCGCTGCACCCGCGCTGGCAGGAGCAGCTCGCGGAGATCGGCGCGACGGTGTGGTGGGACGTCGGACGCCCGCACCTCGACCAGTGGGCGACCAGGCACATCGAGCTGCGCGACGACGCCGTGGCCGCCGCGGTGGCGGTGCTGGCGGTGCTGATCGCGCTGCCGGCGCTGCCGGTGATCGTGCCAAAGCCGGGTTCGCCGCTCGCCGCGATCGACCACCACCACGTGGACCCCAAGGTGCTCAACCGGGTGCGCGGGCTGCTGGCCAAGGCCGAGTCGACCGCGTTCCCGGACGAGGCGGAGGCGTTGACGGCGAAGGCGCAGGAGCTGGTGACCCGGCACGCGCTGGAGCGGATGCCCCTGGAAGCGCCGACGACGACATCGCGCCGGCTGTGGCTGGACAAGCGGTACTTCGACGGCAAGGCGCACGTCGTGCACGTGGTCGCGGAGGCCAACCGGTGCCGCGCCGTGGTGTACGACCTGGGGTTCGTGGCGCTGGTCGGCGAGGAGCTGGACCTGGAGATCGTGGAGCTGCTGTCGGCGTCGCTGCTGGTCCAGGCGACGCGCGCGATGGTCGCGGCGGGCGAGAAGGCCCGCAAGGGCGACGAGGAGCGGTCGGCGGCGTTCCGCAAGTCGTTCCTGCTGTCCTACGCGCACCGGATCGGGGAACGGCTGCGGACCGCGAACGAGGTGTCCGACGACGACCGGCTGCTGCCCGTGCTGGCCGAGCGCCGCAAGGCCGTGGAGGAGTACTTCGGCGCGATGTTCAGCCGCACGGTGGCCAAGTCGACGCCGGTGCGCAGCGCGGCGGGGTGGGACGCGGGGCGCTCGGCGGCGGACCGGGCCGACCTGTCGATCGGCTGACCCGCGGTTCTCCCGGAACTGTCGGTGGTCGTCCCTACCCTCCCGCCATGACCACCGCGATGGAAGTCCGCCGGCTGTTCAACGTCACGCAGGAGACCCGGTTCCGCTTCAACCACTGGTACAGCGGGCGCGAGCACGTCGTGGCGCACCTGATGGCGCACGAGTCCGTCGCCGTGCACCGGATCACCGCCGACGAGGTCGAGGCCGCGTGCCGGAGCGCGCCGAGGCCCGGGCCGGCCGACGTGCCGGAGGTCCGGGAGTGGCGGCCGGACTTCGCCTTCGCGCACGTGGCGCACCACGTGGTGGAGGCGCTGGGCCGATTACCCGGCCGGAGTTCCGCGAGTTCTGCGAGGCCGACGAGCGAGCGCGGGCGATGCTGTGGACACCCGCGCGGGAGGTGGTTGCGGAGGTCGGCCCGGGAGGTCGGGCCGCGCTGCGCGACCGGGTCGTGTCGGACTTCCTGCGGTTCCTGCGGGACGTGTACGTGGTCGCGGTGCTGCGCGGGCACGGGTTGGACGTGCGGTGCACCCGTTGGCGGACACGGTCTTCAAGGTGGACGCGTGGGCCGGGCGGCTGATCCTCAACCCGCGCGGCGGCGGGCAGCGGTCGGCGGACCTGCTGGTGCACGCGGTGCCGCCGTTCTTCTTCGCCGACCTGGGCGTCACGGGGTCCGCGCGGGTCGGTGCGGCCGTGCTGCCGGCGCGGGCGCAGCTCGACCGGGCGGCGCGGAGGCTGCGGGACGTGCTGCACCCGGTGTGAGCCATCATGACCGGGTGCCGAACCTGGAGACGACGGACGACGTCCGCGCCCGGATGAGCAAGCAGCGCTCCCGCGACACGGGCATCGAGGTGGCGTTGCGGCGCGAGCTGCACCGGCTGGGGCTGCGCTACCGGGTGCACCGGCGGCCGGTGCGGGCGGTCCGGCGCGAGGCGGACGTGGTGTTCGGGCCGGCGAAGGTGGCCGTGTTCGTGGACGGGTGCTTCTGGCACGGCTGCCCGGAGCACGGCACGTGGCCCAAGCGCAACGGCGAGTTCTGGCGGGCGAAGATCGAGGGCAACCGGGCGCGTGACGCGCACACCGACGAGGTGCTGGCGGAGGAGGGGTGGCTCGCGGTGCGGGTGTGGGAGCACGAGGACCCGGCCGCGGCGGCGAGTCGGGTGCGGACGGCGGTCCTGGGGCGGCGCGGTCGGCTAGCCTGAACCCGTGCTGTCCATGATCGACCTGTTCGCCGGCTGCGGCGGCATGACCTCCGGGTTCGCCGCGGCGGGCGGCTACCGGCCGGTCATGGCGGTCGAGTGGGACCTGCACGCGGCGGCGACGTACGCGGCGAACTTCGGCGAGGACCACATCCGCTGGTCCGACATCGCGGCCATTCCGGACAGCGCGATCCCCCAGGTGGACGTGATCGTGGGCGGCCCGCCGTGCCAGGGGTTCTCGAACCTGGGCTCGAAGGACGTCAACGACCCGCGCAACTCGCTGTGGCGCGAGTACCTGCGGTTCGTGCGCACGGCGCGGCCGTCGGTGTTCGTGATCGAGAACGTCGACCGGTTCCTGGCGTCGACGGAGTTCGCGTTGCTGCAGGCCGAGACCGAGGGCTACGAGCTGAGCCACGGCATCCTGCTCGCTGCGGATTTCGGCGTGCCGCAACGGCGTCGGCGCACGATCGTGATCGGCTCGCGGATCGGGCGGATCCCGCTGCCGGCGGCGACGCACCCGCGTGGGCGCTGGCACACGGTGGGCGACGTGCTGCGCGGCCTGCCGGAGCAGCCGGTGACGACCGCGTTCCCGAAGTCGCGGGTGGAGTTCTTCGGTCGTGAGCTGCCCGGGCCGTTCAAGAGCCCGGACCTGCACCTGGGCCGCAACCCCACGCCGATGTCCCTGGAGCGGTACCGGCACATCCCGCCCGGCGGCGGGCGGTTCGACCTGCCGCCGCACCTGCTGCCCCGGTGCTGGGCGGAGAAGAAGACCGGCACGACGGACGTGATGGGCCGGATGCGGTGGGACGAGCCGTCGCTGACCATCCGCACGGAGTTCTACAAGCCGGAGAAGGGCCGCTACCTGCACCCGCAGTGGGAGCCGGGCGAGGACGGGCACCGGGTCGACCGCCCGATCACGCACCTGGAGGCGGCGCGGTTGCAGTCGTTCCCGGACTCGTTCGAGTGGTGCGGGTCGAAGATCGAGGTGGCCAGGCAAATCGGCAACGCCGTGCCTCCGTCGCTGGCGAGGGCGATCGCCGAGCACCTCAAGCCGTACCTGACCGGCGCCGAACCGACCGCGCCGACCTGCCCGCTCTGCCGCTGACCTTCCGGCGGCCCGACATCGTCGGCGCGGATTGTTCGGCGCGGGATTGTCGGACCCCTCCACTACCGTCATCACCATGACGACAACCACGTACGAGAACGCGGTCCGCATCGGTTCCACGACCTACCAGCTCGTGGCCACCGCCGATCCGGGCCTGACCGTCGACCTGGCCGGGGTGGACGCCTCGGGCGCCCTGGTGGCGGAGGGCAACCTGCGCCTGCCCGCCGACGCCGGCGCGCGGATCGGCAAGCTGCTGGCGCAGGTGTTGGAGGCGCTGGGCCGGCTGAGCGCGCCGGTGGCGCCCGCGTCCCGCGACCGCCCGGCGAACGCGAACCAGCCGTGGACGGAGGATCTGGACGAGGACCTGCGCGCCGACTGGCTCGCCGCGCCCGTCGACACCCCGATCGCGGAGCTGATCCGGTCGATCGCGAAACGCCTGGAGCGCTCCCCCACCTCGATCCGGTCGCGGCTGGCGAGGGTCGGCTGCGACCCCGACGTGCCGGGCCGGGCCCTGTCGGAGGGTGCCGCCGAGGTGCTCGGGGTTCAGGGTCGGGATCAGGGGCGGGTCAGGGGCGCACCGGATCCGGGAGGGGAGGGCGGCGGGTGATGCTCGTGGCAGACGCGTAGGGCGAGGAAAGGACCTCTCGTGGAGATCACCGGGCTCATCTCGGCGCTGGTCATCGGCTTGGTCATCGGCGGCCTGGGGCGGCTGGTCGTGCCGGGGCGCCAGCACATCTCGATGGTGCTGACGCTGCTGGTCGGCGTCGCGGCGGCCCTGGTGGGCACGTTCGCCGCCTCGGTCCTGGGTGTGTCGGACACACCGGGCATCGACTGGATCGAACTGGCCCTCCAAGTCGGCCTGGCGGGCGTGGGCGTCAGCACCCTGGCCCGCCGCAAGTCCCACCAGATCCACTGACACCACCCGAGCCCGCACCCCTGCCCTCCCCGACCCCGGGCAACGGCCTCACCGGCCGGGTCGGGCCGGGTGCGACCGACCGGCCAGTCCCGCTCGACGCGCCCGCCCAGCGGGTCTCACCACGCGGGCCGGCAGGACGGGGCGGCAGGACGGGGCGGCAGGACGGGGCGGCAGGGCGGGCCAGCGGAGGGCTGGCAGACGGGCTCGGCCCGACAGGACGGGCCTGCGGGGCGGGTCGGCGGGCGGCCAAGACGGGTGTGCGGGGCGGGTCGGCGGAACAGGCTCGGCTGGCAGAACCCGGACCGGTTCTGCCGGGCCGGTTCTGCCCAGCCGGTTGTGGCCAGCCGGTTCTGCCCAGCCGGTTGTGGCCAGCCGGTTCTGCCCAGCCGGTTGTGGCCAGCCGGTTCTGGCCGGCCGGTTCTGCCCAGCCGGTCTGGTCTCGTCAGGAGGGCTCCGACTTTCCCGAACCCGGGCCGGGCTCTACGAACCGGGCTCCTGAGCCGGAGACCCGGGGCGCGGGTGCCGGGCGGGGTGGGGCGGGGACGGTTTCGGGTGGGGCGCATAGTGCAGTGGTGTTCGTGCTGCACGCGTTGGGCGTGAGTGGTGGGCGGGTGGGGGTGTGGGTTGAGGGTTCCCACCTGCCCGGGCGGGTTGCGGGGCGGTTGCCGCGGAGGGCCGTTCGGCACCCGTTCGCGGTTGGTGGGCAGGAACTCCGGGGATTGCTCGGGCAGGCCGGCGGGACCGGCGAGGCCACGGTCCGCTTGCCCTCCTTCGCCGGTGGGCCGGTGCCCTCGCCCGAGTTGGTCCGGGACGACACGGGTGGTCGGCGCGGTGCCCTCCGGTGGCGGGAGTGGGCGGTTCCCGTCCTCTGGGTCGACGGGGTGGTGCCCGAGCCCGCCGACTGCCGGCTCGGGGCTTCCGCGAGGTTCGTGAACGACGCCCTCGGCTTCGCCCGCGACCTGGTCCACCGCGGGCGGGTGCTGCCGGAGGTGGACGGGGACAACCGGGCCCGGTGGCGGGCGGGGTCGTCCGGGGTGGACTCGTTGCGGTTCGCGGCACTCCGGGGCAGTGCGCCGCGGTCGTTCCTGGCCGCCGGGGTGCTCCGTGACGTGATCGAGGAGGTGGTGGATCGGGCGGTCGACCGGGAGGTGCGGGCGTCTCTGCGCGGCGCACGGCCCGGTGGCACGGGAGTCGTGGCCCGCTGGTTGGAGGCGTTGGTCGGTGAGGGCGAACCCCGGCTGGACGGTGAGGTCGGCGCGTTGCGCGCCGGGGTGGCGGCGTGGCGCGCCAACGGGCTCGGCCAGAGCCCCGTCCGGACGTGCTTCCGGCTCGCGTCACCCGACCAGGGCGGCCCGGCGAAGGACGGGTGGCGGGTCGAGTTCCTGCTCCAGGCGGTGGACGAGCCGAGCGTGGTGGTGACGGCCGAGCAGTTGTGGCACAAGCACGACGCGGTGCTGCGGCGGTGGGTCAGCCGGCCCGAGGACGTGCTGCTCGGCGACCTCGGGCGCGCCGGCCGGCTCTACCCGGCGCTGGACCGGGCGCTGTCCGCCCGGCGGCCGGTGGAGCTGGAACTGGACGTCGAAGGCGCGTACGACTTCCTCCGGCACGCCTCCGCGCTGGCCGAGGCGGGGTTCGGCGTGATGCTGCCCTCCTGGTGGCGTCAGCCGCACCGGCTGGGACTGCGGCTCACCGCCACCAGCCGAGGCACGGCGGGCGCGGTCGCGAAGGAGGGCGAACTCGGGCTGGAGGTGCTGGTCGACTACCGGTGGGAGCTGGCCGTCGGCGACGAGCGGTTGACCGAGGCGGAGCTGAAGTCGCTCGCCGAGGCGAAGGTGCCGCTGGTCCGCGTCCGCGGCCAGTGGGTGCACGTCGACCCGAAGCGCCTCGCCGCCGGCCTCGCGTTCCTCGGGCGCGGCGGTGGGCAGATGACGGCCGCGCAGGTCCTGCTGCACTCCGGCCTGCACCCCGAGGACGCCGACCTGCCGCTGCCGCTCACCGGGGTCGACGCCACCGGCTGGCTCGGCGACCTGCTGTCCGGCCAGGTCGAGCACCACCTGGAACCGGTCGGGCACCCACCGGGGCTCGTCGCCCGGCTGCGGCCCTACCAGGCGCGCGGGCTGGCCTGGCTCGCGTTCCTCGACCGGCTGGGCCTCGGCGCGTGCCTGGCCGACGACATGGGCCTGGGCAAGACCGTGCAGCTGCTGGCGCTGGAGGCGCACAACCGCGCGCACGGCAAGCGGCTGCCGACGTTGCTGGTCTGCCCGATGTCGGTGGTCGGCAACTGGCAGCGCGAGGCCGCCCGCTTCACGCCCGACCTCCGGGTGCGGGTCTACCACGGCAGCGACCGGGCGCTGGACACCGACTGCGACCTGGTCGTCACGACCTACGCGGTCCTCGCGCGCGACGCCGGGAAGCTGACCGGTGTCAGCTGGGACCGGGTCGTGCTGGACGAGGCCCAGAACATCAAGAACAGCTCGACCCGGCAGTCGCAGGTGGCGCGCGCCCTGCCCGCGCGGCACCGCGTCGCGCTGACCGGCACGCCCGTGGAGAACCGGCTGGCCGAGCTGTGGTCGATCATGGACTTCGCCAACCCCGGCATCCTCGGCTCGATCACCACCTTCCGCGCCCGCTTCGCCGTCCCGGTCGAACGCCACCACGACGAGGACGCCGCCGTGCGCCTGCGCCGCATCACCGGCCCGTTCGTGCTGCGCCGCCTGAAGACCGACCCGCGGGTGATCACCGACCTGCCGGAGAAGATCGAGGTCACGCAGCTCTGCACGCTGACCCCCGAGCAGGCGACGCTCTACCAGGCCGTGGTGGACGACATGCTGGGCAGGATCGCCGAGTCGGAGGGCGTGAAGCGCAAGGGCCTGGTCCTGGCCACCACGTCCCGGCTCAAGCAGGTCTGCAACCACCCCGCGCAACTGCTCGGCAACGGCTCCCGAGTCGCCGGTCGCTCCGGCAAGCTAGCCCGGTTGGAGGAGGTCCTCGACGAAGCGCTCGCCGACGGCGACAAGGCGGTGTGCTTCACCCAGTTCACCGCGTTCGGCTCGCTCGTGGTCCCCCACCTGGCGACCCGCTTCGACACCGAGGTCCTCTACCTGCACGGCGGCACGCCGAAGCGGCAGCGCGACGAGATGGTGCGGCGGTTCCAGGCGGAGGACGGCCCGTCGCTCTTCGTGCTGTCGCTGAAGGCGGGCGGCACGGGCCTGAACCTGACCGCCGCCAACCACGTCATCCACCTCGACCGCTGGTGGAACCCGGCCGTGGAGGACCAGGCGACCGACCGGGCGTTCCGCATCGGCCAGCGCCGGCACGTCCAGGTGCGCAAGTTCGTCTGCGTCGGCACGCTGGAGGAGCGCATCGACCGGATGATCGAGGAGAAGCGGGGGTTGGCGCAGCTCGTGGTGGGCGCGGGCGAGGACTGGCTGACCGAGCTGTCCACCGGCGAGCTGCGCGAGCTGTTCGCCCTGTCCGGGGAGGCCGTCGGTGGCTGACCGGCACGGCTACCGCCCGCCCGCGCGGCCGATCCGCGTCGAGGGCGGCCTCACGCTGCGCAGCAAGCGCGGCGACGTCGCCCGCACCTGGTGGTCGCGCCGGTTCCTCGAAGTCCTGGAGTCGTTCGGCATGGCCGGGCGACTGAGCCGCGGCCGGGCGTACGCGCGGACCGGCCAGGTGATGAGCCTGTCGCTGTCGAGCAGCCTGGTGGTGGCGCTGGTGACCGGGACGCGCCCCGAGCCGTACCGGGCGCGGATCGGCGTGCGGAAGTTCACCGACGACGAGTGGCGGCGCATCGAGCACGCGCTGGCCGACCGGGCGATCTTCGCGGCCAAGCTGCTGGCCGGCGAGATGCCGCCGGAGATCGAGGACGTGTTCGCCGACCTCGGCCTCACCCTGTTCCCGGCCACCACCCGTGAGCTGCACATGGACTGCACCTGCCCGGACTGGGAGGTGCCGTGCAAGCACCTGGCCGCGACCTGCTACCTGCTCGCCGAGTCGTTCGACACCGACCCGTTCGAGATCCTGGCCTGGCGGGGCCGGTCGCGCGAGGACCTGCTCGACCGGTTGCGCGAGCTGCGCGCGCCCGTCCCGCCCGGGCGACCGGCCGAGCCGGAGCCCGAGGACGACTTCGAGGGCTTCTGGGCACGCCCGCCGGTCGCCGAGGTCGTGCCGGACGTCCCGGAGGCCGCCACCGGGCGCCCGGACGCGCTGCTCGACCAGTTGGGCCCGCTGGACGTGGACGGCAGTTCGGTGACCGACGCGCTGCGCCCGCTGTACCGGCGGCTGGCGGAGTAGCGCACCGGCAAGTTACCGACTGGTAGCGTGCGGCGGCGACGAAGGGAGAACCCCGGTGCTGTTCGACCCGAACACCTACGACCCGCGCCACCTGGACGACGAGAGCCGCCGCCTGCTCCGCGCGACCGTCGACTGGTTCGAGGAGCGCGGCAAGCGCCGCCTCGTCGCCGACGACCAGGCGAAGGTCTGGTACACCGACTTCCTGGACTTCGTCGCGCGCGAGAAGCTGTTCGCGACCTTCTGCACGCCCGCCGCCGAGGCCGGCGGCGACCCCGCCAAGCGCTGGGACGCCGCCCGCAACGCCGCGCTGAGCGAGGTGCTCGCGTTCTACGGCCTCCAGTACTGGTACGCCTGGCAGGTCACCGTGCTGGGCCTGGGCCCCATCTGGATGAGCGACAACGCCGCGGCCCGCCGGAAGGCCGCCGAGCTGCTCGACCGGGGCGCGGTGTTCGCGTTCGGGCTGTCGGAGAAGGAGCACGGCGCCGACGTCTACTCGACCGACATGGTGCTCACGCCGACCGGCGACGGCTTCACCGCGTCCGGCGGCAAGTACTACATCGGCAACGGCAACGTGGCCGGCATGGTGTCGGTCTTCGGCCGCCGCGCGGACGTCGAGGGCCCCGACGGGTACGTCTTCTTCGCCGTCGACCCGCGGCACGAGAGGTTCGAGCTGGTCAAGAACGTGGTCGACTCGCAGATGTACGTCAGCGAGTTCCGCCTGCACGACTACCCGGTCACCGCGGCCGACGTGCTGCACACCGGCACCGACGCGTTCAGCGCCACCCTCAACACCGTCAACGTGGGCAAGTTCAACCTCTGCACGGCCTCCATCGGCATCGACGAGCACGCCTTCCACGAGGCCGTCACCCACGCCCACAACCGGGTGCTGTACGGCAAGCGGGTGACCGACTTCCCGCACGTGCGGCAGAACTTCGTGGACGCCTACGCCCGCCTGGCCGCGATGAAGCTGTTCGCCGACCGGTCGGTGGACTACTTCCGCAGCGCCTCCCCCGACGACCGCCGCTACCTGCTGTTCAACCCGATCACCAAGATGAAGGTCACCAGCGAGGGTGAACGGGTGATAGACCTGCTCTGGGACGTGATCGCGGCCAAGGGCTTCGAGAAGGACACCTACTTCACGATGGCCACCCGGGACATCCGGGCGCTGCCGAAGCTGGAAGGCACGGTCCACGTCAACCTGGCCCTGGTGCTCAAGTTCCTGCCGAACTACCTGTTCCACCCGACGGACTACCCGGAGGTGCCGACCCGGCACGACCCGGCCGACGACGGGTTCTTCTGGCGGCAGGGCCCGGCCCGCGGCCTGGGCGGCATCACCTTCCACGACTGGGAGACCGCCTACCGCGAGCACGCCCACGTGCCCAACGCGGCCCGCTTCCACGAGCAGGCGAGGTCCCTGCGGACGCTGCTCGCCGAGGCCGCGCCCGACGAGGCGCAGCAGCGGGACCTGGACTTCCTGCTCACCCTGGGCCACCTGTTCACGCTGGTCGTCTACGGTCAGCTCGTCCTGGAGCAGGCCGAGATCACCGGCCTGGACGCCGACGTGCTGGACCAGGTGTTCGACGTCCTGGTGCGCGACTTCTCGGCGTACGCGGTCGCGCTGCACGGCAAGGCGTCCTCCACCGAGGCGCAGCAGCGGTGGGCGGTCGGGCAGGTTCGCAAGCCAGTGGTCGACCAGGGCCGCTTCGACCGCGTGTGGGAGCGCGTGGCCGCCCTGTCGGGCGCGTACGAGATGCGCCCCTGACCGCCGACCACGCGGATGCCGTCTTGACTGGTGGGTGCGCGTGCGTGTTTCGTGCGCGCATGACCGACTCGAAGGCGCTGCGGGCACTGCGGGAAGCGATCGTGCTGGAGCACCTGGAGTCGGAGAACGAGCACGAGTTCGACACGGCCGTCGGCGCGTTCGACCACCCGCGGTGGGAGATCGTGGCGACCGGGCAGGTGTTCGACGGCCGCGCCGAGGTCGCCGGCTACTACGCCCGCCTCCGCGACGCGTTCCCGGACCGGCGCAGCACGCTCGTGGAGCTGCACCACGCCGACGGCGCGGTCATCGTGGAGCTGGAGCTGGAGGGCACCCACCTGGGCAGCCTGCGCGGCGAGGAGCCGACCGGGCGGGCCTACCGGGTCCGCACGACGGCGTTCTTCGTCTTCGACGACGCCCGGCTGGTCGGCAAGCGGGTCTACGGCGGCCAGGCGCCCGCGCTGACCACCTGAGCACACGATTCGGGCCGCCACACCCCCGCTGGCGCGGAGGGGTGGCGGCCCGAAAAGATCCAGGTCCTGGTGGTGACCCGGATTAGGTCAGAGCGGTCGAACCGTCTGCGCCTGCGGGCCCTTCTGGCCCTGGCCGATCTCGAACTCCACCCGCTGGTTCTCTTCCAGGGTGCGGTAGCCGTTGCTCTGGATCTCCGAGTAGTGCACGAACACGTCGGCGCCACCGTTGTCCGGGGAGATGAAGCCGAAGCCCTTCTCCGCGTTGAACCACTTGACGGTGCCCTGAACTGCCATCTTGCTACTTCTCCTCTAACAGGTGCCGGATCGCGCTTGCGACCACCGGGTCAGCTAGGGCCCCGGCCCCTCCTGGCGAGGAAAGTTCGGCGCCCGCAACTCCGTTCCGCGAGCGTGGTGGAACACGAACACAGAAAGGTACGACCGAAGACAGTCAACCACGAGAGCCCGCCGGCAGTCGAGCGGAAGAATGCGGCGAGTCGCACTGCTACGGTGGGCGAGGCCGCGATCACAGGGGGTTCCCGATGCCTGAACCGATGTTGGTCACCATCGCCGCGTCGCTCGCCTCGCGCGCCGTCGCCGGGCTGTACGAGCTGGTCCGCGCCAGGTTCGCCGACGACCCCGTCGCGTCCGCCGCGCTCACCGCCGCCGAGGGGACGCCTCCGGACTCGCCGCAGGTCAAGCGGCTCGGCGAGGTGCTGGAACGGGCCGTGCAGGCCGATCCCGCGTTCGGCGCCGAGCTGCGCGCCCACCACGCCGTGACGCAGTCCGGCCGGGTGAACAACCAGGTCACGGGCACGGTCCACGGCACCGTGGTGCAGGCGGGCGACATCACCGGAGGCATCAACATCAAGTAACCCCCGCGGGTGAAGATGGAGGGGTGCCCGCGCTCGACCTGCCCCAGTCCCGGCTGCTGTTCTTCTTCCTCGGCCTGGTGGTCACCTTCGTCCTCATCCGGATCAGCGTCCGCCTGATCAGGGCCAAGGTCCGCTGGTGGCCGGGCAACATCACGCCCGGTGGCACGCACATCCACCACGTCGTGTTCGGCGCGGTGTTCATGCTGCTCGGCGGGGTGATCGGGCTGGCCGTGCCGGACGACCAGCACGGGGTGCGGGTTGCCGCAGCGGCGCTGCTCGGGGTGGGCGCGGCCCTGGTGCTGGACGAGTTCGCGCTGATCCTGCACCTGCGGGACGTGTACTGGACCAAGGACGGCCGGCTGTCGGTCGACGCGGTGTTCCTGGCCATCGGGATGACCGGCCTGCTGCTGCTCGGCGCCCGGCCGCTGGGCTACGAGGAGTTCTACGGCGAGGGCGTGGCCCTGCGGGTGCTGATCCTGCTGGTCAACCTCGCGTTCGCGATCGTGGCACTGCTCAAGGGCAAGGTGTGGACGGGCCTGCTCGGCCTGCTGGTGCCCGTGCTGCCGGAGATCGGCGCGGTGCGGCTGGCCCGCCCCGGCTCACCCTGGGCCCGCTGGCGGTACACCGAGGGCTCGCGCAAGCTGCGCCGGGCGTACCGCCGGGAGGCCCGCCTCCGCCAGCCGCTGATCCGGGTGAAGATCCGGGTGCAGGAGTTCATCTCCGGGCGGCACGACGAGGAGGGCTAGTCCGGCTCGCCGGAGTCGTGCGTCAGCCACCGCACGGGACGGCCCGTGAACAGCACGAACTTGCCCGTCAGGTCGGCGGTCCCGGCCTCGGCGAACGCCCGTGCGGCCTCCTCGGGCGGGTACCGGCTCGTCACGGCGAGGACGTCCGCCGCGGCGGGTGCCCGGCCGGCGCGCTCCACCTCGCACTCGGCGGTCACGTACCGGCAGGGGAACGTCGGCTGCTGCACGCACGGGCTGAACGCCCCTGCCGCGATAGGCGTAGAACACGGGCACGGTCAGCGGTGGGCGGTCGGGTGAGGAATTCGTCACGTTCGGCCTCGGTCAGGCTCCGGCCCACGGCGCTCAGCCCCCGTGCCCGGCGCGCGGGAACGCACCCGGGCCGACACGTCCGCCCGGGCCCGGCTCGTCCCGGGCGGCTTGCCGCTCCCGCGGCGGGACGACGGTCGGTCGGGCCGTCGGGCACCTCCAAGTTCCCCGAGGGAACCCTCCCGGCCAGACCGTGCCCGTGCAGCGAACCCGGTTCGGCGACATGGCCTGCTCGATCGCGCGCACCATGGACGTCGTGGGCGAGCCGTGGTCGCCGCTGATCCTGCGGGACGTCCACGTGGGCATCTCCCGCGAGGTGCTCGCCGAACGGCTGCGGTGGCTGGTCGGGCAGGGCGTGCCGGACCGGCGCGAGTACTCCGCGAAACCGCCGCGCCACGAGTACGTGCTCACGGAGAAGGGCACCGAGCTGGTGGAGCTGGTGGTGGTGCGCTGGGGCGACCGGTGGACGGCCGGCGAGGCGGGCCCGCCCGTGCTCTACCGCCACCACGCCTGCGGCCGGGTGGCGCACGTGGAGCTGCACTGCTCCGAGTGCGGCGAGCCGATGGGCCCGGGCGACGTCGACGTGCTGCCCGAACCCGGCAGCACCGACCCGGCAGCACCGAGCCGGCAGCACCGAGCCGGCGGCGCCGGTCAGCCGGTGACGATGCCCAGCTCGGCGCAGTCGTCGGCGAGGTCGCCCGCGCACAGGTCCGCCGGCTTCACCACGCTCTCGGCCACGAGCGTGCGCACGTTCTCGCGGGTGATCAGGTCCGCGCCCAGCAGCACCGACTTCACGTCCCGCTTGGCCACCAGGTCGCGGGTGTTGCCGGTGGCCAGGTCGTCCGCGCCGCTCAGGTCGCCGCGCGCCACCGCGATCGCCAGCCGCGCCGCCGCCTCGGCCTCGTCCCGGATCGGCTTGTAGACCGTCATGCACTGCTCGCCGCGCAGGATCGCGCGCAGGCCCTCGACCGTGGCGTCCTGACCGGTCACCGGCACCCGACCGGCGAGGCCCTTCGCCTTGAGCACCTCGATCGCCGCGCCCGCCAGCCCGTCGTTGGCGGCGACCACGCCGTCCACCGCGTTGCCGTTGGCCGAGAGCATCTGCTCGAACGCCGCCTTGCCGAGCACGGGGTCCCACTTGTCGATGGCCTTGCCGTCCAGCAGCCGCAACGCGCCGGAGTCGTACTTGGGGCCGAGCTTGCGGCGCTGGCCGTCGAAGAACAGGGTCGCGTTGTTGTCCGTCGGTGCGCCCTGCAGCTCGATGATCCGCGCGCCCGGCTTGTCGCCCAGGCACTTCAGCAGCCCCTCGGCCTGCAGCTCGCCGACGTTGAGGTTGTCGAACGAGACGTAGTAGTCGGCCTGGCCGCCCAGGCTGATCCGGTCGTAGTTGATGACCGGGATGTTCGCCTCCCGCGCCTTGCGCTCCACCGCCGCGCCGCCCTCAGGGCTCAGCGGCGTCGTCATGAGCACCTTCACGCCGGCGGCGATCATCTGGTCGGCGATGCTCGCGAACTTCGCCTCGTCGCCGTCCGCGTTCTCGATCCTGCCCTCGATGCCCGCGAAGTTGAGCGCCTGCAGCAGCAGCCGCCGGTCCTGGTCCTCCCACCGGTCCGACGAGGAGCGGTCCGGCAGGATCACGCCGACGACCGGCTTCGGGGCCCGGTTGCCCGTGGGCGGCGCGAGGGGGTCGACCGACGTCCCGCACGCTCCGACGAACAGGACGAGGAGACCGCAGGACGCGGCTCTGAGTAGCCTTCGCATTCGCCAACCCCTTGCCGGGCACATCAACGTCGACGGCGTGAATAACGGAATGTTGCGGAATTCCAACCCTTGGGGTGCAGGTTCGTCAAGACGTAGCAACCCGACGACGCCAAATGGTCTGTAACATTCAGTTCACCGACCGCTCCGGAGCGTTGAAACCCCAGCTCACCCCCCTACCGACGCCCGGATGTCACGCTGTGCACCCGATCGGCTACAAAAGATGCGGTGTCGCGGGTCGGCGCTTGATCACGTAATTTGTACGCAAAGGTGGCGCCGACCGATCCCGGTCGGGTGTGTGAGGAGAAGACAGCGTGAGAATCATCCCCGCAGCGCTGGTGGCCGCGACCGCAGCGGCTCTGCTCGCCTTGGGCGCCGGAACAGCCGTCGGCGCCGGACAAACCGCACAGGACAACACCGTCGTCAACGCTCCTGTGTCATCCGGCGGCACCCGGGTGATCGCCCTCCAGGACAACCGCGACTGGTAGTCCGGGAGCGTGGGATCCCCGCCACCGGGACGACCCGGGGGCGGGGACCTCGGCATGTCCGGGTTCAGCCCAGGGCCGTGCCCAGCGCCTGCCAGTCGAGCACCGGCGCGGCCAGGTCGCGGATCGCGGCCAGCAGCCCGAGCCTGGCCCGCTTCACGTCCGCGTCCTCGGCCATCACCAGCACCTCGTCGAAGAACGTGTTCACCGGCCCCGTCAGGCCGCTCGCGGCGGCGGCGAACGCGGCCGGGCCCGTGACGCCGGCGGGCACGTCCGCGACCGCCTTGTGCAGGGCCACCTCGGCGGGCTCCACGAGCACCTGCGGGTCGTACTCGCCCACCACGTCCGCGGGCACGATCCGGCGCACCCGCTGCAACGCGGCGACCAGCGCGGCGAAGCCCGGGTCGCCCGCCAGGTCCGTCAGCTCGGCCAGCGCGGCGTCGGCCACCGCGGGCGCGTCGGCCAGCGGCAGCACGGCGTTGACGAACCGGTGGTCGTGCCCGGCGTCGAGCAACTGCTGCTCGTAGCGCCGCACGGCGAACTCGCGGGCGGTGTCCAGCGCCTCCGCCGACACCTCCCACCGCTGCTCCTCGATGCCCTGCGCGGCCAGCGCCAGCGCCTTGGTCAGCGTGA
Organism: Actinosynnema sp. NPDC053489; assembly: GCF_044544865.1. Classification (NCBI taxonomy): domain Bacteria; kingdom Bacillati; phylum Actinomycetota; class Actinomycetes; order Pseudonocardiales; family Pseudonocardiaceae; genus Actinosynnema; species Actinosynnema sp. NPDC053489. Next base: position 535,042 of record NZ_JBITXT010000002.1, read on the forward strand.
TGCCCTTCAGGTCGGGGAACGCCCGCAGCACGCTCACCGCGCCCAGCGCGGCCCGCCGCAGCCCGAACGGGTCGGAGCTGCCGGTCGGGTTGGCGCCGATGCCGAACAGGCCGGCCAGCAGGTCGAACCGGTCCGCCAGCGACAGCAGCGCGCCGGGCGTGGACGACGGCAGCGCGTCGCCCGCCGAGCGCGGCAGCTCCATCTCGAACAGCGCCCGCGCGACCTCCGGGGTCTCCCCCGCCCGCTCGGCGTACTCGCGGGCCATCACGCCCGCCAGGCTCGACAGCTCGATCACCATCTGCGAGCCGAGGTCGAACTTGGCCAGCTCGCCCGCGCGCGCCAGGGTCTCGTCGGCCGCGCCGACCTCCTCGGCCAGCCGCCGCGCCAGGACCGCGATCCGACCCGCGCGGTCGGCCATGGAGCCCAGCTTGTCGGCGAACGTGAGCTTCTCCAGCCCCGCCTTCATGTCCTCCAGCGGCGTGCGCAGGTCGGCCCGCCAGAAGAACGCCGCGTCCTCGTACCGGGCCCGCAGCACGGCCTCGTTGCCCGCGCGGACCAGGTCCGCGTCCACCTCGCCGTTGGCCACGGCCACGAAGTGCGGCAGCAGCGAGCCGTCCCGCGTCCGCACCGGCAGGTACCGCTGGTGCTTGCGCATCACGGTCGTGAGGATCTGGGCGGGCAGCTCCAGGTAGCGCTCCTCGAACGAGCCGAGGATCGGCGTGGGCCGCTCGACCAGGTTCGTGACCTCGTCCAGGACCCCCTCGAAGTCCACGACCCCGTCGACGGTCGCCGCCAGCTCCTCGGCGCGGGCCACCACGGCGTCCCGGCGCACCCGCGCCGAGGCGTCGATGCCGTGCCCGGCCAGGAACTCCAGGTAACCGTCCGCCGTGGACACCTCGACCACCGGCTCGGCGGCGGTGCGGTGCACGCGGGTGCGCGGCTCGGCGGCCAGCGAGGACACCGCGACCGGCACGGGCGTCGTGCCGAGCAGGGCCAGCAGCCACCGGATCGGGCGGGTGAACGACAGCTTCGGGTCGTTCCACTTCATGTTCTTCTCGGCGCGCAGCTCGGACACCACCTCGGCGAGCAGCCCGCTGAGCACCTCCACCGCGCCGCGACCGGGGTCGGTGCGGACCAGGGCGACGTGCTCGACGCCGTTCTCGGTGACCCGGCCCAGCGCCTCGACGGCCACGCCCTGGCCGCGGGCGAAGCCCTGCCCGGCCTTGGTCGGGTTGCCGTCGGCGTCGAACGCGGCGGACACCCGGGGACCGCGCACGGTCTTCTCGGCGTCGGGCTCGCGCGGCGCGACGTCGGGCACGAGCACCACGACCCGGCGCGGGGTGCCGTGCGCCTCGACCGCGCCGTGCGCCAGCCTGGTCGCGGCCAGCTTGTCCGCGACCGCCCGGGCGACCGCCTCGACGGTGCGGGTCACCTCGGCGGGCGGCAGCTCCTCCGTGCCGATCTCGAACAGCAGCGTGGCGGGCTCGGCGACCTCCGCGAACTCCGTCGGCGGCACGGCCGGCGCGGGCGCCTCGGCGAGCCCGAGGGGGTGGCCCAGCTCCTCGCGGCGGGCCGCCCACAGCGCGGCGACCTCGCGGGCGAGCCCGCGCATCCGGCCGAACGCCCGGGCCCGCTCGGTGGTGCTGATCGCGCCGCGCGCGTCGAGCACGTTGAACGCGTGCGAGCACTTGAGCACGTAGTTGTGCGCGGGCACGGGCAGGCGGGCGTCCAGCATCCGGCGCGCCTCGGCGGCGTACTCCTCGAACAGCCGCTTGTTCGCCTCCACGTCGGCGTCGTCGAGGTAGTAGCGGCTCATCTCGTACTCGGCCTGGCCGAACGCCTCGCCGTAGGAGATGCCGGGCGCGTAGGCGATGTCCTTGAAGTGGTCGACGCCCTGCAGCGCCATCATGATGCGCTCGATGCCGTACGTGATCTCCACCGACACCGGGTCGAGCGACATGCCGCCCGCCTGCTGGAAGTAGGTGAACTGGGTGATCTCCAACCCGTCCAGCCACACCTCCCAGCCCAGGCCCCACGCGCCCAGGGCGGGCGAGGCCCAGTTGTCCTCCACGAACCGCACGTCGTGCGCGCGCACGTCGATGCCGAGCGCTTCGAGGCTGCCCAGGTACAGCTCCTGGGGGTTACCGGGGTCCGGCTTGAGGATGACCTGGAACTGCGTGTGGGTCTGCAACCGGTTGGGGTTCTCGCCGTACCGCGCGTCGTCGGGCCGCACGCTGGGCTCGACGTAGGACACCCGCCACGGCTCCGGACCCAGCACCCGCAGCACGGTGGCCGGGTTCAACGTACCGGCGCCGACCTCGGTGTTGTACGGCTGCACGACGACGCAGCCCCGTTCGGTCCAGTACCTGGTCAGCGCGAGCAGCGCATCCTGCATGGTCAGCACGGTGGCAGTCTACGAACGCCGGCCCGCGCACCTCACAATCGGGTAACCGTCCTGGTCAGGCGGCCCACGGGCCGGTATCACCACGTCCGGCGCCGCCGTTGTGCGACGCTGGTGGGCAACCCGGGGGGCGTGCCATGCGTCCAATGGCCCGTACCCGGGTACACGGGAGGAGTGGGAGTGGACAACCGGCCGCCGAGGCCAGGCGAACCCGACGGGTTCCGCAGGCGACCCGTTCCACCTCGGGCACCCTCCGCGGGCCAACCGCCGCACGGTCAGCAACCGCCGCGGCGCGGCGAGCCGGGGCGGCGCGGTCCGGAGCACCCCCCGGCGGACCGCCGCGGGTCCGGCCAGGTCGGGCGTGGCCCCGGCCAACCGGAGCGCCCGGTCGGCGACCGCCGCGCACCCGGTCACCCCGAGCGCCGCGCGGGACGCCGCGCACCGGACCAGACCGAGCGCTTCGCCGACGAGCGCCGCGCCCCCGGCGAGCGGTCCCGGCCGACCACCAGGGCGGCCGAACCCGACGGCCGCCGGCCCGCCGCGCCCCGGCGCGTCCCCGCCACCCGCCCGCGCCCTACCGCCGGGCCGCCGCGGCGCCGACCGCCCGAGCGCCCGACCACCGGCGGCGCGATCTTCGGCCGGTCGCTCCTCGCGCTGATGTCGGTGGCCGTGCTGGTGGGCACCGGCTACGCGTGGGCGAACCTCAGCACGCTGCTGAGCGAGATCAGCACCACCGACGTGATCAGCGACGCGGGCGGCGGCGAGAAGCCCGCCGACGGGTCGGTCGACATCCTCATGGTCGGCATGGACAGCCGCACGGACTCCAAGGGCAACCCGCTGCCCCAGGAGATCCTCAACGAGCTGCACGCGGGCAACGAGAACGACGGCGGGCTGAACACCGACACGCTGATCCTGATGCACGTGCCCAACGACGGCGGCAAGGCCGTCGCGGTGTCGTTCCCGCGCGACTCCTACGTGCAGATCGCCGGTGGCTACGGCCGGCACAAGATCAACTCGGCCTACGGCTACGGCAAGAACGACGCCGTCGCCAAGTTGCAGCGCGAGGGCGTCACCGACCCCGCGCAGCTGGAGGTGCGGTCCCGCCAGGACGCCGCCAAGAACCTCATCGGCACCATCGAGAACCTGACCGGCGTCACGATCGACCACTACGCCGAGATCAACCTGGTCGGGTTCTACGAGATCACCAAGGCCGTCGGCGGCGTGGACGTGTGCCTCAACCAGGCGACCCGCGACGACATGTCGGGCGCGAACTTCGCCGCCGGGCAGCAGCGCATCCAGGGCCGCGAGGCGCTGGCGTTCGTGCGGCAGCGGTACGGGCTGCTGCGCGGCGACCTCGACCGCATCGTGCGCCAGCAGGTGTTCATGGCCGGCCTGGCCAAGCAGATCCTCTCCGCGGGCACCCTGTCCGACCCCGGCAAGCTGCGCGCCCTGATCGACGCGCTGACCAAGTCCATCGTGCTGGACAAGAACTGGGACGTGCTGCGGTTCGCGACCCAGATGAAGGACCTGACCGGCGGCAGCCTCAAGTTCGAGACCATCCCGACCGGCAACCCGGAGCTGGCCACGCCCGAGGACGGCACCGCGATCGAGGTCAACGAGCGGGACGTCAAGAAGTTCTTCAAGACCCTCAGCTCCGACCCCAAGGCCGTCGGCAGCACCGCCCCGACCGTGGACAACGCGGCGGTGACCGTCGAGGTCCGCAACGCCTCCGGCACGCCCGGGCTGGCCGCCCGGGTGCTCCAGTCGCTGGTGGCCGAGCGGTTCGTGGACGGCGGCACGGACAACGCCGCGCCCCTGGACGTGTCGGTGGTCCGCTACGGCGTGGGCGGCGAGGCGGGCGCGGAGGCCGTCTCCGAGGCGCTGGGCGGGCTCGACCTCGAGCAGGACGCCAACGTCCCGGCGGGTCGCGTGCGGGTGTTCGTGGGGGCGGACTACTCGGGGCCGGGCGCGCAGAACCTCGCGGGCGGGCCGCTGGTCGGGCTGGACGGCGCGCGGAGGCAGCAGCCGGACACGTCGACCACGACCGAGCCGCCCATCACGGCGGACGGGGTGCGCTGCGTCAACTGATCGTCCACCGGGGGGCAGGTCGTGAAGGGGTTCTTCGAACGCGTCCGCTGGAAGCGGGTGCTGGTGGCGCTCGGCGTGCTGGTGGCGCTCGCGGCCACGCCGTGGGTGTGGGTGCGGACCTCCAGCGCGCCCTACGTCCACGGCGCGGCGGACGTGCCGGACGCGCCCGTGGCGCTGGTGCTCGGCGCGGGCCTGACCCCGTCCGGCACGCCCTCGGCGTTCCTGGCGGGCCGGCTCGACGTGGCCGCCGACCTGTACCGGCGCGGCAAGGTCGAGGTGCTGCTGGTCAGCGGCGACAACAGCAGCACCGACTACGACGAGCCGACCGCGATGCGCACCTACCTGATCGGCCGGGGCGTGCCCGCCGGGGACGTGGTGGCCGACTACGCGGGACTGGACACGTGGGACTCGTGCACGCGCGCCAAGCGGATCTTCGGCGTCGAGCGGGCGACCGTGGTGACGCAGGAGTTCCACCTGCCCCGCGCGGTGGCGCTGTGCCGCTCGGCGGGCATCGAGGCGTCCGGCGTGGGGCACGACACGTCCGACTTCCCGTCGGTCACCGCTTACGGCGAGTTCCGCGAGGTGTTCGCGGCGGCCAAGGCCATGTGGGACGGCGTCGTCGCCAAGCCGGACCCCCGCTTCCTGGGTCCCCGGGAAAGCGGTGTCACCCGCGCTTTGGAGCGGTGAAACTCTACTTTAAGTACTACTTGCTTAGCCCGATCGGGCGATAAATCGGACAACTCGCGTAAGCGATCGCACTGTCGCGCTTTCCATCTCCGTGGGGTCTGACGGGCCCCGGCGGACTGGAGGATCGACGGTGCAGATCGACACAGCGGCGTACCAGCGCGTGCTCGGTGATGAGCTCCGCAGCCTTCGCAAGCAGCGTGGATGGACCCGCAAGGAGCTCAACCGCCGGCTGCAGAGCGACATCTCGCTGCAAACCCTGGCCACGTACGAACTCGGCACCCGGCAGTGCTCGGTGGTCCGGTTGGTGGAGATCTGCGTCGCGCTGGGCGTGCCCGCGCACGAGGTGCTCGCCCGCGTGCACGAACGCGTGTTCGGCGACGCGCCCGCCGGGCACCTCTCCGTCGACCTGTCCACCGTCGTGGCCGACACCCGGCCCCAGCTGATGCCGCTGCGCCGCTGGGCCCAGGGTCGGCTCGCCCACCTCGTGCCCGGCCAGCCGCCCGAGGTGCACCTCGACCTGCCCGCGCTGGAGTACATGGCCCAGTTGTGCCAGCTCAGCACGGTGGACCTGATCCGGACCCTGCGGGAACTGGAGCACCACGGTCCCCGGTAGCATCGGGGTTCCCCCTCCCCTGACAGATCCGGGAAGTCGGTTGCCGAACACTCCAGGTGCAGACCCAGCCCGACTGCCGCTGCGCACCGCCGCGGCCGTGCGACTGGGCAACATGAGTTCCAAGCTGTCGCAGAAGATGGGCCTGGGCGCGGGCGGCATGATCGGCGGCCGGGTCGCGCTGAGGCTCGACCCGCAGGCGCTGGCGCACTTGACGTCGGGCCGCCAGGTCGCCCTGGTGACCGGCACCAACGGCAAGACCACCAGCACGATGATGCTGAGCCGCGCGGTGTCGTTCCTGGGCGAGGTCGCCACCAACCACGGTGGCGCCAACATGCCCGACGGCCACGTGACCGCGCTGTCCAAGCAGCCCGACGCGCCGTACGCGGTGCTGGAGGTGGACGAGGGGTACTTCCCCGAGGTCGTGCGCGCCGCGACACCCGCGGTGGCGGTGCTGCTCAACCTCAGCCGCGACCAGCTCGACCGGGTCGGCGAGGTGCGCACCATCGAGAAGTCGCTGCGCACGGCGCTGACGTCGGTGACCGGCGTCGTGGTGGCCAACTGCGACGACATCATGGTGACGTCGGCGGCCCGCGACTCGGCGGACGTGGTGTGGGTGGCCACCGGCACGGGCTGGCACAACGACGCCGCCTCGTGCCCGCGCTGCGGCGACCCCATCCGCTGGGAGGGCGAGCACTGGCAGTGCACCGGGTGCGACCTGGCCCGGCCGCGCCCGCAGTGGGTGACCGGCGACGGGTACCTGGTGACGCCGCAGGGCGTGAAGGTGGAGCTGGCGCTGCGCCTGCCCGGGAAGTTCAACCAGGCCAACGCCGTGATGGCCACGGCCGCCGCCGTGTCGCTCGGCGTGCCGGTCGAGGAGGCCGTGCAGCGGTTGCGCGCGGTGTCCAACGTGGCCGGTCGGTACCGGACGATCCAGCGGTCCGGGCACCGGGCGCGGCTGCTGCTGTCGAAGAACCCCGCCGGGTGGAGCGAGACGCTGACCGTCGTGCGGGAGGCCGACCACCCGGCCGTGCTCGTGATCAACGCGCACGAGGCCGACGGGCGCGACCTGTCGTGGCTGTGGGACGTGCCGTTCGAGCGGCTGCGCGGCCGGCAGGTCATCGCGTCCGGCGAGCGGGCGACGGACCTGGCCGTGCGGCTGACCTACGCCGAGGTCGAGCACACGATCGTGCCGGACCCGCTGCTGGCGATCGACGCCATGCCGCCGGGCCCGGTCGAGGTGATCGCCAACTACACCGCATTCCGCGACCTGAACGCGAGGGCCGCCCAGTGACCACCAGCAAGGTCCAGATCGCGCTCGTGCTGCCCGACCTGCTGGGCACGTACGGCGACTTCGGCAACGCGGTCGTGCTGGAGAAGCGGATGACGTGGCGGGGCATCCCCGCCGAGATCGTGAACATCCGGTTCGGCGAGCCGGTGCCCGAGTCGTGCGACATCTACGTCGTCGGCGGCGGCGAGGACACGGCGCAGACGTTGGCCGTGCGGCACCTGCGCGAGCACCCGGGCATGCAGCGGGCGGCGGCCCGGGGCGCGGTTGTGCTCGGGGTGTGCGCGGGCATCCAGATCTTCGGCGAGTCGTTCACCCGGGCGGACCAGGTGACCCACCCCGGTCTCGGGCTGCTCGACTCGACCTCGCACGCGGGCGGCAGCCGTGCCATCGGCGAGGTCGTCGCCACCCCGGCGGACGGGCTGTTCGAGGGCCTGCTGACCGGGTTCGAGAACCACCAGGGCCGCACCGTCCTCGGGCCGTCGGCGCGGCCGTTGGCGCACGTCAAGGTGGGCACCGGCAACGACGGCTCGGTGGAGGGCGCGGTGCAGGGGCGCATCCTGTGCACCTACCTGCACGGTCCCGTGCTGCCGCGCAACCCGCAGCTCGCCGACCTGCTGATCGAGTGGGCCACGGGCACGAAGCCCGCCCCGCTGGAGCTGCCGGACGTGACGCGCCTGCGCGCCGAACGGGCCAAGGCCGCGGGCGTCACCCTGTCCTGAGCGTTGAACTCGGGGTGCTCGAACGCAGGACTCTCGCGCTCCGAACGTAGGACTCTCGCGAGAGTCCTACGTTCGCGCCCCGTGTGTCGAACGCTCAGGCCCCGTGTGTCGAACGCCCGGGTACCCCGGGTTCGTCGTTCCGGTCAGGCCGGGACGCGCGTGCGGCGGGCCCTGGTCAGCGTGTAGTCCTCCGCGCGCACGGTCTTGGTGCGCATCCAGTAGCGCCACGTGAAGCCCGGCCAGACCGTGCGGTTGACGCCCCGCGCGTCGAGGTACCAGCTCTTGCACCCGCCCTCGGTCCACACACCCCGGGACAGCTTGCGCTGCAACCGCCGGTTGAACCGCGCCTGCACGTCCGGCCGCACGTCCAGCTCGTCGGCCTGGTGCCGGTCGAGCAGCTCCAGGCACTGGCGCACGTACCGGATCTGCGACTCGATCATGAACACCACCGAGTTGTGCCCCAGGCCGGTGTTCGGGCCGAGCAGGAAGAACAGGTTCGGGAACCCCGAGACGGTGATGCCGTAGTAGGTCTCGATCCCCTGCTCGCGCCACAGCTTGGCCAGCTCGACACCGCCCTTGCCGGTGATGTCCAGGTAGTCGAACGAGTCGACGACGTGGAACCCCGTGCCGTAGATGATCACGTCGACCTCGTGCTCGACGCCCGCGCGGTCCACGATGGAGTTCGGCCGCACCTCGGCGATCCCGTCCGTCACCAGGTCGACGTTCGGCCTGGTCAGCGTCGGGTAGTAGTCGTTGCTGATCAGCACCCGCTTGCAGCCCATCGTGTAGTCGGGCGTCAGCTTCGCCCGCAGCGCCTCGTCCGGCACCTGGGCGCGCAGGTGCCGCTTGGCGATGTTCTGGGCGAACTCCATGATCTTCGGGTTCACGGCGAAGCCCAGCGCGGTCGACTCGCGCGTCCAGTACACGAAGTCCCGGTACAGCCGCTGGGTGAACGGCAGCGCCCGGAACAGCCGCTGCTCCCACGTGCGGATGGACCGGTCCATCTTCGGCATGACCCACGGCGGCGTGCGCTGGAACAGGGTCAGCGACCCCACCGCGTCGGCGATGCGCGGCACGAACTGGATCGCGCTCGCGCCCGTGCCGACCACGGCGACCCTCTTGCCGCGCAGGTCGTAGTCGTGGTCCCACCGCGCGGAGTGGAACGCCTTGCCCTCGAACCGCTCGATGCCGGGCAGGGCGGGGATGTTCGGGATGTGCAGCGCGCCGACGCCCGCGACCACCGACCGGGCCGTGTAGGTGTCACCGTTCTCGACGGTGACGTGCCAGACCTTCTCGTCCTCGTCCCACCGCGCGCCGCCGACCTTGCTGCCGAACCGGATGTGCTCGCGCAGCCGGTACTTGTCGGCGACCCGCCGGAGGTAGTCCCGGATCTCCGGCTGGCGGGCGAACATGCGCGACCACCGCGGGTTCAGCTCGAAGGAGTACGAGTACATGTGGGACGGGACGTCGCACGCGCAACCGGGGTAGGAGTTGTCCCGCCAGGTCCCGCCGAGGTCGTCGGCCTTCTCCAGCACGACGAAGTCGCGTTCGCCGGCGCGCTTCAGCTCGATCGCCATGCCGAGGCCGGCGAAACCCGTGCCGATGACCAGGACCTTCACCTCGCGGTGCATGCCCGTCTCCTCCACGTCGCCCTACATACTGCCCAGTAGGTTACTCGAAGTAAGTTACCTCCGGTAGTCTCGACTTCGTGAGCACGACCGAGCCGCGCCGCCGCCGGATGCCCAAGGCGCAGCGCAAGGCGCAGATGCTCGACATCGCCGAGGGCGTCTTCGCCGAGCGCGGCTACCTGGCCGCGTCGATGGACGAGATCGCGGAGCGGGTCGGGGTGTCCAAGCCGATGCTGTACGAGTACTTCGGCTCCAAGGAGGGCCTGCTCATCGGCTGCATCCACCGGGCGCGCACCGAGCTGCTGGAGCGCACGCAGCGGGCGATCGCGGGCGCGGACGGCCCGGAGGAGGTGCTGCGGCGCGGGCTGCTGGCGTTCTTCGAGTTCATCGGCGAGCACAAGCAGTCGTGGGCGTTGCTGCGCCAGGAGGCGGCGATCACCGTGCCGTCCGCCGTCGAGGAGGTCGAGGGCATCCGCCGGCAGCAGACCGACCTCATCGCGGCCGTCATCGGCAGCTTCGACTCCGACGTGGACGCGGTGGAGGCCGAGGCGTTCGCCGAGATCGTCGTCGGCTCGACCGAACGGCTGGCGCTGTGGTGCGAGCGCAGGCCCGAGGTGGGGCCCGCGCTCGCGACCGCCTACGTGATGGACGTCGTCTGGCGCGGGGTGGCGAGCCGCCTCACGACGTGAGCCGCCCGGTCAAGCGCGGCGACGACGGCCGAACAGCAGCAGCACCGCGCCGGCGAGCAGCGCGACCAGGCCGCCCACGCCCGTCCACAGCGGCGCGGCGCCCGTGCTCGCCAACCCGCGGTCCGCGGCCACCGACGCCACCCGCGCCGGCGGGGGCGCGGCGGTGTGCCGTTCGGCGGCGACCGCTCCGGACGTCGTCCCCGTCGTGACGGTGGTGCCCGGGGTCGCGGACGTGGTGGACGCGGTGGTGGTGCCCAGCACGCCCGTCGTGGTGGTCGTGGTGGTGGGCGAGGTGGCGGACGTGCCCGACACGTCGGCCGTGGTGGTCGTCGCGCCGGTGGTCCCGCCGGTCGTGGACGTCGCCGTCGGCACCGTGTTGGACGTGCCGAGCTGCGTCGTCGTCGTGGGGTGCGTCGTCGTGGTGTGGCACGGCGGTTCGCCGCGGAACCCGCACACGTCACCCCGGACCTGGTCGACCCACCCGTCCGGCGGCTGCCACGGCGGATCGGCCAACGCCACGCCCGGTACCACGACCAATCCCAGCCCCAGACACGCCACGACCACTGCTCGACGGCTCATCAAGACCTCTCAGACCACGGTGGTTACTCCAAATGGCCCATCGATCATAGATGGCCGGGCGTTACCGCTCGGGCACCCTCCGTACAGGGATATCCAGTACACGATGGTGTGGCACGCGGTGACGTCGCGGCCCCGGGACGCCGCCGGGTCGATAAAAGGTAGCCGTGTCAACAATCCCCATCACCGCGAATTACCGGCGAGACGGCGACGACTGGGCGGTCACCGTGCGCGCCGTCGGCAAGGAACTCGACGCGACCGCCCCCGGCTTGATCGCGGCCAGGCTGGCGGCCGACCAACTGGTGGAGGAGATCGCGCTCGGGCGCAGCGCGCGCGCCGTCGTGCACTTGCTGGACGGCGACGCGCTCGCCTTCTCGGTGGCGTACCTGCACACCCGTGCGGGCCTCGCGCCACCACCGGCGGGGTGAACCCCGAAGCCGCACGGCGCCCGGCCCGATGATCGACCGTCGATTCCGGGCGCCACCGGCCTAGGATGTCCGGCCTAAGACGACAGGAGCGCGAAATGGCCACACCGGTGTACAGCGGGGCGACTCGGACCCCGCAACGGGGCAGACCCAGAGACGCCAGCCGGGACGACGCGTTGCGACAGGCCGCGCTGGAGGTGATGGCCGAAGTCGGGTACCGCGCGCTGACGATGGACGCCGTCGCGGCGCGCGCCCGTGCGGGCAAGGCGACCATCTACCGGCGGTGGGAGTCCAAGCTCGACCTCGTGATCGACACGTGCACGCAGCTGGCGCAGCAGAACCTGGCCGAGCCGGACACCGGCTCGCTGGTCGACGACCTGAGGGAGTTCCTGAGCGCGTTCGCCGCGTTCCTGTCCGGCCCGATCGGCAAGGCCGCGCAGGCGCTCGTCGGCGAGCTGCCGCACGAACCCGAGCTGGCCGCGGCGTTCCGCGGCACGTTCCTGACCGCGCAGCGCGACGTCCTGCGCGGCATCCTGGACCGCGCCGGCGAGCGCGGCGAACTGCGCCCGGACGCGCCGCGCGGCATGGCGGTCGAGCTGGCGGGCGCGGCCCTGATCTACCGGTTGATGCTCACCGGTGACCCGCTGGACCTGCCGTTCGTGGACCGCGTCGTGGAGCAGGTGCTGGTGCCCCTCGTCGCCAAGGGGCAGTAGCCGACCTTCAGCGGAACAGCTTGCGCAGCAAGGCGAACCCGATGAGCACCGCCACCGCGATGAGCGAGTACCGGACCTTGGGTTCGTCGAGCTTCGCGCGCACGCTCTCCTTGCCTGACTCGACGAAGCGCTGGGGATTCGCCCTCGTCCCCAGTTCGTCGAGGGTCACGGCCAGCGCGTTGCGAGCCTGCTCGATCTCGCGCTGGATGGTGTCGGGATCGCGGGCCACATCTCCTCCTAGCTGCTGCTCCTAGGCCACAACCGTAGTTGAGGCGCGGGTGCGGCGTTGAGCTGACCGGTCGGGAGGCGTGGTGGTAACAGCGTTTCCACTCGACTGGAGGAGCGTGCGGCGGCCGTCCGGTCCCCCGCGCCCCGGCGGGGTCACGGTCGCTAAGCTTGCCGCGGCGGGCTCGTAGCCCAATTGGCAGAGGCACACGGTTTAGGTCCGTGCCAGTGAGAGTTCGAGTCTCTCCGAGCCCACGTCACGGCGGCCCTCGGCGTTCCCGTGCGCCGGGGGCCGTTCAGGCGGTGTAGCGCAGGACCTCCAGCATCGACTGCGGGTCGACCGCGTTCGGGTCGGGCTCCTCGCACGCGGCCAGCCCCGCGCGGATCGCGTCGGCGTCCAGGTCGGTGCCGATGAGCACCAGCTCGGTGCGGCGCGGTCCCGGCCAGGCCGAGCGCTCGAACCGCAGGAACCCGCCGACGGTGTGCAGCCCGAACCGCTGCCGGTGGCCCGGCACGTCGAACCGCACGAAGCCCTTGATCCGGTAGAGGCCCTTGGGGCGTGCGCCGAGGAACGCCATCAGCCGCACCGGGTCCACCGCGCCGCCGACGAACTCCACGCTGTCGTAGCGCACGTGGTCGTGCTCCTCGTCCAGCAGGTCCTCGAAGGACAGTTGGCCGGTCCGCTCGCGCGGCTTCGGGTCGAACAGCAGGGCCGGGTCCACCCGGCCGAACGACGAGCGGACGATCGGCACGCCGGGTTCGAGCCGGTCGATCTCCGCGGCGAGCGCGCCCGCGTCCGGCACCCGGTCCACCTTGTTGAGCACCACGAGGTCGGCCGCGCGCAGGTGCCTGGCCAGGTCGTCGGGGAACTCGGCGGCGTCGACCAGCAGCACCGTGCCGCCGTAGGTGAGGCGGGGGTTCTCGCTCGCCAGCACCATGCGCGCCATGGCCTGGGGTTCGGCCAGGCCGCTCGCCTCGATCACGATGACGTCGACCAGCGCGTCGAGCTTGGCGAGCATCGCGTCGAGCTCGGTGACGTCCACGGCGCAGCACAGGCAGCCGTTGCCGAGCGAGACGGTGGAGTCGACCTGGCCGGCGACGCTCATGGCGTCGACGTCGATGGCGCCGAAGTCGTTGACGACGACCCCGATCCGCGTGCCGCGGCTGCCGCTGAGCAGGTGGTTGAGCAACGTCGTCTTGCCGGCCCCGAGGAACCCCGCGACCACGACCACCGGGATCGACTTCACGCCGCCGAACTCTAACCGCTCCGTGAGTCCCACGTTCACGCCCCGTGTGTCGTACCTCCAGGTCTCGTGAGTCCTACGTCCAGGTCTCGAGAGTCCTACGTTCGCGTACCCCGAGTTCAACGCTCGGACGTACCACCCGGTATGCCGAGTGTTGAACTCACGGGCTCTGAACGTAGGACTCTCGGGCGCTGGACGTAGGACTCACGAGACCTGGAGGGACGACTCACGAGGTCTGAGGGGACGACTCACGGGTGGGGGTGGTCATCAGGGTGATGAAGTGGTCCATGGCGGCGGTGACGGCGGGCAGGTCGTCGGTGGCGACCAGGTCCAGCAGGAGGCCGCGCGCCACGGCGAGGCCCAGGCGGGCGCGGGCCTCGGCGACGTCGGGCGGGTGGCCCTGGGCCCGCTGCAGGGCGGCCACCGGTTCCAGCCAGTCGGTCACGATGCCGTCCAGCAGGTGCGTCGTGCCGGGACGGCCCTGCGCGGCCTGCGCGTACAGCTCGAAGAACAGCCGCTCGTGCGCCCGCAGCGACGGGTCGGTGAGCGTCCGCCAGAACGCGCGGGCCGCCTCCGCCGGGTCGTCGGCCGGCAGGGACGCCAGCACCTCCCGCTGCCGCGCCTCCACCGCCCGCACGACCTCCACCAGCAGGCCCTCCATCGACCCGAAGTGGTAGAGCAGCATGCGGTGGCTCGTGCCCACGGCCTCCGCCAGCCGGCGCAGCGTCACGTCACCCAGGCCGTGCTCGGCCAGGTGCTCCACCACGGCCGCGAGCAGTCGCCGCCGGGCCACCCCTTGTCCAGCCATGTACCAGATGGTACATGTACCGCATGGTACAGAGAGTCGACGTGCGGGTGCGCAGCGACGCACCACCCGAACGGGTCTACGCGCTGGCCGCGGACAGCTCCACGTGGCCCGAGTGGTCCCCCGTCGTGCGGTACGAGCGGGAACGGGCCGGTGACGCGCGTGGGGTCGGCGAGGTGCGGGTATTCCACAACAAAGGCCGCAAGGCGCTGACGAGGGAGGAGGTCGTCGAACTGACGCCGAACCGGCGGGTGGGCTACGTCCTGCTGTCGGGCCTCGCCATTCGCGACTACCGGGCGTTCATCGACTTCGAGCCGGACGGCGGCGGCACGGCGATCCGCTGGCACTCCACGTTCAAGCCGAAGACCCCCGGGACCGGGTGGCTCTACCGCCTGGTGCTCCAGGCCGTGATCTCGCGGTACGCCAGGGCACTGGCCGCGCGCGCTGCGTCGGGGAACTGAGGTTTTCCGCACCCCGGTGTGCGGACGGCTTCATGGTGGCGGCTGCGGCGCGTTCGTAACTTGGGATCATGGACGTCGTCTCGTGGGTAACCGACCTGATGGAAACGCTCGGCGCGCCGGGCGCCGGGATCGCGATCGCGCTGGAGAACCTCTTCCCACCCCTGCCGAGCGAGCTGTTCCTACCGATGGCGGGCTTCACCGCGAGCCAGGGGAAGATGAACCTGGTCGCCGCGATCCTGTGGACCACCGCCGGGTCGGTCACCGGGGCGCTCGCCCTGTACTACCTGGGCGCGCTGCTGGGCCGTGACCGGATCAGGGCCATCGCCCGGCGGATGCCGCTGATGAAGCTGTCCGACGTGGACAAGACCGAGGAGTGGTTCGCCCGGCACGGCAGGGCGACGGTGTTCTTCGGCCGGATGGTGCCGATCTTCCGCAGCCTCATCTCGATCCCGGCGGGCGTGGAGCGGATGCCGCTGCCCGGCTTCCTGCTGCTGACCGCGGCGGGCAGCCTGATCTGGAACTCCGCGCTCATCCTCGCCGGGTACGCCCTGGGCGAGAACTACCACCTGGTCGAGCGGTACCTGGGCGTCGTCACGAAGGTCGTGATCGGCCTGGTCGCCCTGGCGGTCGTGTGGTTCGTCGTGTCACGCCTGCGCCAGCGGCGGCGGGAGGGCGACGAGGACCGCGCTCAGACCCGCAAGTAGCGCAGCACGGCCAGCACCCGGCGGCTGTAGCCGTCCACGGCGGACAGCCCCAGCTTGTCGAAGATCGAGTTGATGTGCTTCTCCACCGCGCTGCGCGAGACGTGCAGCCGGGCCGCGATGGCGTTGTTGGTGTGCCCCTCGGCCATGTGCGCCAGCACCTGGCGCTCCCGCTCGGTGAGCACGTCCAGCGGGTGGCTCGTGCGGGCCAGCAGCCGCCGCACCACCTCCGGGTCGAACGCCACGTCGCCCGCGCCGACCCGGCGCAGCGCGTCGAGGAACTCCTCCACCTGGACCACCCGGTCCTTGAGCAGGTAGCCCACGCCGTCGGCGTGCTCGGTGAGCAGGTCGACGGCGTAGCGCTGCTCGACGTACTGCGACAGCACCAGCACGCCGACGCCCGGGAACCGCCTGCGGATCTCCAGCGCGGCCTTCAACCCCTCGTCGGAGTTCGTCGGCGGCATCCGCACGTCGGTCACCACGACGTCCGGCCGGTGCGCCGCGACCGCGCCGAGCAGCGCGTCCGCGTCGCCCACGGCGGCGAGCACGTCGTGGCCCTCCTCGACCAGCAGCCGCACGAGGCCCTCGCGCAGCAGCGTCGAGTCCTCGGCCAGGATCACCCGCACGGCACGTCCGCCGTGATCACCGTCGGCCCGCCGGCGGGGCTGGTCACGTCGAACGTGCCGTCCAGCGCGAGCACCCGCCGCGACAGGCCGGACAGCCCGCCGCCGGCCGGGTCCGCTCCCCCGACGCCGTCGTCCGCGACCCGCACGCGCACCGCTCCCGCCTCGCCGGTGATGTCCACGGCGATCATGGTCGCACCCGAGTGCTTGGCCGCGTTGGTCACCGCCTCGCACACCACGAAGTACACGGCGGTCTCCACCTGCGGCGGCGCGGCGGGCGGGGCGCACCGGATGCGCACCGGGATCGCGGACCGGTCCGCCACCGCCTCCAGCGCCTCGGCCAGGCCCAACGAGTCCAGCGCCGCCGGGTACACGCGCCAGGCCACCTCGCGCAGGTCCTCCAGCACGTGCCGGGACTCCTCGTGCGCCTGGGCCAGCAGCGCGTCGGCGTGGTCGGGGTGGCGGCGGGCCCGGCCCAGCAGCACGCCGAGCGCGACCAGCCGTTGCTGCACGCCGTCGTGCAGGTCGCGCTCGATGCGCCGCCGTTCGGCGTCCACCGCCGCGACGATGCCCGCCCGGCTCGCGGCCAGCTCGTCGATGCGCAGGCGCAGCAGCTCCGCCTCGCTCGGCCCCAGCCACCGGCGGGCGACCCGGCCCTCCAGCGCGACGACGCCGGCGATGCCCTGGACCTCGATGTAGAGCAGGACCACGCCGATCAGGCCGGTCCACAGGAAGGGCGACCAGCCGTCGGACGGGTCGAGGCCGCTGCGCGGGCCGCCGGCGAACAGCCGGTAGCCGACGACCCCGGCCATCGCCAGCCCGTAGAACAGCCAGGCCAGCACGAACCCGCCCAGCAGGCCGACCGGCGCGCGCACGGCGAGGTAGCGCACCGCCTGCGCGGGCGTGGGCTCGGCGCTGTCGACGCCGAGGAACGCGCGCAGCCGCCGCCGCTCCAAACGGGTGACGGCGACGGCGGTGTGCCGGGCGAACACCACTACCAGCAGATCCGGCAGCGCCGAGGCGAAACCGAGCGACAGCCCGACGACGACGCGCAACCCCCTGTGCACCTGCCCGAGGCTAGTCGACCCGATCGTGCTATTGGCGATCGCGCACGCCTCTGCCGAGGATCTCTGACGTGGGCACAATCGCGGTCATCGGCGCAGGTCAGGCGGGTCTCGTGTTGACGGCGGCGCTGTTGCGCGCCGGATGGCGGGTCACGCTCTACTCCGACCGGACGGCCGAGGACCACCTCGCCGACCGCGGCCGGCCGACCGCCTGCCTGTTCGGCGACCAGGTCGAGTACGAGGCCGAGCTGGGGCTGGACTTCTGGCCCGAGGCGTCCCGGATGCGCCGCATCCACCTCGACCTGTTCACGGACGACCACGCGCTCGCGTTCTCCGTCGACGCGCCGCTGCGCAAGCCCGCGCTCGCGGTGGACCAGCGGTTGAAGTTCTCGGCCGGGCTGCGGGAGGTGCGGCGGCGCGGCGCGGAGGTGGTGATCGGCACGGTCGACGTGGCGGGGCTGGACCGGCTGGCCGCGACGCACGACTTGGTCGTCGTCACGGCCGGGCGCAAGTCCCTGACCGGCCTGTTCGAGCGCGACCCGGCGCGCTCGGTGCACTCGGAGCCGCAGCGCAGCCTGTTCATGGTCAACATCCACGGGTACGACGTGGCCGCGCGGCCGGAGCACCGGGAGGGCGTGTTCTCGTTCCTACCCGGCACGCTGGAGGTGTTCTGGGTCCCGTTCCACGACAAGGACGTCGGCGAGTCGCGCAGCGTCGTGGTGGAGGCCGCGCCGGGCGGCCGGGCCGACGTGTTCCAGGACGTGACCTCGGCCGACGAGGGGCTGGACGTGCTCAAGTCCGTGGTGGACGAGCTGTTCCCGCACGAGTCGGCGTTCCTGCGGCCCGCGCGCCCCACCAGCCCGGTGACGTGGATCAAGGGCCGGATCGTGCCCGAGGTGCGGCGGCCGGTGGCCGTGCTGCCGTCCGGGCGGCACGTGCTCGGGCTCGGCGACGCCGTCGTGGTCAACGACCCGCTGGCGGGCCAGGGCGCGAACAACGCCACCCGGATGGCCCGGTTCTTCGCCGAGGAGCTGGCCGCGCACCGCGGGCCGTTCAGCGCGCCCTGGCTGACCGAGCGGTTCGACGAGTGGTGGGAGCACGGCTGCTACACCAGCGACTTCTCCAACGGGCTGCTGGCGCCGCTGACCGAGGAGCAGAAGACGGTCATGCTCGCCGCCTCGCGCCGCGAGGACATCGGCGAGCAGCTGTGGGAGGGGTTCAACGACCCGGCGTCGCTGTTCCCGTGGTTCTTCGACGGCGAGGCCACCCGCGAGTTCCTGGCCCGGCGCAACGTGGGGCGGCTCGACGTGCTGCGGTACAAGCTGGGCGTCGGCGCGAACGTGCTCGCGCAGAAGGCGTCGCGGCTGTTCAGGCGGCCCGTCGAGGGGACAGCGACGCCTTGATCTCCCTGGCCGCCGCGCGGCCCGCCCGCGTCGCTCCCACCGTGCTCGCCGACGGCCCGTAGCCCACCAGGTGCACGCGCGGGTCGGCCACGACCCTCGTCCCGTCGAGCCGGATGCCGCCGCCGGGCTCGCGCAGGCGCAGCGGGGCGAGGTGGTCCAGGGCGGCGCGGAACCCCGTGGCCCAGAGGATGGCGTCGGCCTCCCGGCGGGTGCCGTCGGCCCACACCACGGCGTCCTCGGTGATCCGCTCGAACACCGGCCTGCGGGCCAGCACGCCGGTGCGCAGGCCCTCGCGGACGGCCGGGGTGAGGCTCAGCCCGGTCACGCCGACCACGCTGCGCGGCGGCAGGCCCTCGCGGACGCGCTCCTCGACCTTCGCCACCGCCGCGCGGCCCGCCTCGGGCGTGAACGGCTCGTCGGAGAACACCGGCTCGCGGCGCGTCACCCAGGTGACGCCGGCGGCGTGCGGTGCGATCTCCAGCAGTTGCTGCACGGCGGACGTGCCGCCGCCGACCACGACGACGTGCCGCCCGGCGAACTCCTCGGGCCCTCGGTACCGCGAGGAGTGCAGTTGGCGGCCGCGGAACCGCTCCTGGCCGGGGTAGCGCGGCCAGAACGGCCTCGTCCACGTGCCGGTGGCGTTGACCAGGGCGGGCGCCTCCCACACGCCGCGGTCGGTCTCGACGCGCAGCAGGCCGCCCCGGTCGCGGACGGCGCGCACGCGCACGGGCCGGCGCACGTCGAGGCCGTTGCGGCGCTCGAACTCGGCGAAGTAGGCGGGCAGCACCTCGTTCGCGGGCGCGTCCGGGTCGGGTTCGGCGAACGGCATGCCCGGCAGGTCGTGGATGCCGTGCACGGTCGCCATCCGCAGGGTCGGCCAGCGGTGCCGCCACGCGCCGCCCGGTCCCGCGTCGGCGTCCAGCACCACGTGCTCCAGGCCCGCCCGCCCAAGGAAGTAGGCGGCCGACAGCCCCGCTTGACCGGCACCGATGACCACGACGTCCACGTCCGGGGCAACGCGGGCGACCGGTCGGGTGCTTCCCGGTGTCAGGACGGTCACAGCAGGAAGGCATTCGGGTGCCGCCGCGTTGGTCGAAGGCATGAGCCGACTCCGCGACGTGCCGCTGTCCGTCCTCGACCTCGCCACGGTCACCACGGCCACGGACGCGCGAACGGCGCTCCGGCACACCCGTGAGCTGGCCCAGCACGTCGAACGGCTGGGCTTCACCCGGTTCTGGCTGGCCGAGCACCACAACATGCCCGGGGTGGCCAGCTCCTCCCCCGCGATCCTCATCGGCCACGTCGCCGACGCCACCACCACGCTGCGGGTCGGCTCGGGCGGCGTGATGCTGCCCAACCACCCGCCGCTGGTGGTCGCCGAGCAGTTCGGCACGCTGTCCGCCCTGCACCCCGGCCGCATCGACCTGGGTATCGGCCGCGCGCCGGGCACGGACGAGCGCACCGCGCGGGCGTTGCGCCGCACGACCGGCCCGCTGTCGGTCGACGACTTCCCGCAGCAGCTCAGCGAGCTGACCGGCTACTTCGACGGCACCGAGCAGCTCACCGCGATGCCCGCCCAGGGCAACAAGCCGGACGTGTTCCTGCTCGGGTCCAGCGGGTACAGCGCGCAGGTCGCCGGCGTGCTCGGGCTGCCGTTCGCGTTCGCGCACCACTTCAGCTCGCAGAACACGCTGCCCGCGCTGGCCCTGTACCGGCAGCGGTTCCGGCCCTCCGAGCGGCTGGCGGAGCCGTACGCGCTGGTCTGCGCCTCGGTCATCGTCGCCGACACCGACGAGCGGGCGCGGTGGATCGCCGGTCCCGGCGCGCTGTCGTTCGTCCGGCTGCGCAGCGGTCGGCCCGCCCCGCTGGCCACCAACCAGGAGGCGGCCGACTACCCGTACTCCGAGGTGGAGCGGCTGGTCTTCGAGGACCGGATCGCCACGCAGGTGATCGGCTCGCCGAAGACCGTCGAGGCCGAGCTGGAGCGGCTGCTGGAGGACACCCGGGCCGACGAGCTGATGGTGACGACGATGGTCGCCGAGCACGCGGACCGGCTGCGGTCTTACGACCTGCTGGCCGAGATCGCCGGTCGTTCGACCCCTTCGGATTCATCCGAACGGGTGAAGACGGAGGTGGAGGTGTAGCGGTTGCGCCACGGGCCGCGATGATCGGGGTGGAGCGCGCACGCCCCCCGACGCGCTCCCCAAGCCCCGGGCGTTCCGCACGCCCGATGCCCGGCCGCCGCCGACCCGCGTGGGCGCCCGCCCGATGTGGCGCCGCCCACGCGGGCAGCCGTGCGTCATCACGGTCCGGCCACGGGCAGGCACCAGGTGCGAATCAAGGTCCCGGTTCGCCCCCCGGGCGCTCCCCGGCACCGTCATGGTGGTGGCAGACGCAGCCAAGCCCACCGCCGGGGCGGGAAGGGGAGTTCGTGAAGTTCGCCAGACTGGCCGTCGGCGCGTGCCTCGGCCTGGCAATGGCGGGATGTGCGGACCCCTCCGACATTCCCACGCCCTCGCAGCCCTCCGCGGTGGCCGAGCAGCGCGGTGACGCGCCGTCCGCAGCGGCGTTCACCGCCTTCGGCGCGCAGCGGGTGTGGGCCAACGGCATGGCGATCACCGTGTCGGCGCCGGCGTCGCTCAAGCCGAGCGACACGTCGTTCCCGCGGTCGCCGCGAGCCGCCGTGTTCACCCTGACCGTCGTCAACGGCACCCAGGCCGCCTACCGCACCAGCCAGCTGTCCGTGCGCGCGTCCGTGGACGGCACGCCGGTGGCCGAGGTGCGCGACTCGGTGCAGGGGCTCAACGGCGTCGGGCCCGCGGGCAACGACGTGGCGCCCGGCGCGGAGACCGTGCTGACGATGGCGTTCGCCGTGCCCGCCGAGCCCGTGCGGCTGCGGCTGGTGGTCGAGCCCAACGGCGCCAACCAGGGGCCGAGCGCGACGTTCGAGGGCGTGGCCTGACCTTGTAGCGTCTGCGCCATGACCGAGCAGAAGCGCCTGTCCCCCGGCGAGCAGGCCCCGGCGTTCACGCTGCCCGACAGCGAGGGCAAGCCCGTCTCGCTCTCCGACTACCTCGGCCGTTCCGTGGTCGTCTACTTCTACCCGGCCGCGGGCACGCCGGGCTGCACCAAGCAGGCGTGCGACTTCCGGGACAACCTCGGCGAGCTGGCCTCGTCGGGCTACGACGTCGTCGGCATCTCGCCCGACAAGCCGGAGAAGCTCGCCCGGTTCGCCGCCGAGGAGGGGCTGACCTTCCCGCTGCTGTCCGACGTGGACCGCGCGGTGCTGGCCGAGTGGGGCGCGTTCGGGGAGAAGCAGAACTACGGCCGGACCGTCCAGGGCGTGATCCGCTCGACGTTCCTGGTCGGCCCGGACGGCAAGGTCGTGAAGGCCATGTACAACGTCCGCGCGACCGGCCACGTGGCCAAGCTGCTGCGCGAACTGCCCGCCTGACCCGCGAGGGCGGGGACCGGGCCCGTGCGCGCCCGGTCCCGGCCCGGGGCTACGCGCGCCGGGACGGCTCGCGCAGGTGCGGCAGCAGCAGGCGCAGGGCGCGGCCGCGGTGGGAGAGGGCGTCCTTCTCGTCCGGCGTCAGCTCGGCCGAGGTCACGTCGTGGCCGTCCGGGCGGAAGATCGGGTCGTAGCCGAAGCCGTTCGCGCCGCGCGGCTCGCGGGTGATCGTGCCGCGCCACTCGCCGCGCACGACGGTTTCGGTGCCCGGGCCGGCCACGAAGGCGGCCGTGCAGACGAAGGCCGCGCCCCGGCGCTCGTCGGGGACGTCGCGCAGCTGGCCCAGCACCAGGTCCAGGTTGGCCTGGTCGTCGCCGTGCCGGCCGGACCAGCGGGCGGACAGGACGCCCGGCATCCCGTTCAGGGCGTCGATCGCGATGCCGGAGTCGTCCGCGACCGACGGCAGGCCCGTCGCGTTGAACGCGTCACGGGCCTTGGCCAGGGCGTTGCCCTCGAACGTCGGGTCGGTCTCCGGCGCCTCCGGGAACTCCGGCACGTCGTCCAGGCCCAGCACCTCGATCCCCTCGACGCCCTCGGCCAGCAGGATGCGGCGCAGCTCGGCCAGCTTCTTCTTGTTCCGCGACGCGAGCAGGAGCTTCACTTCTTCCTCGCCTTCGGCTCGGGCAGCACACCGGGGTACGGCAGGGCCAGCGCCTCCGCCTGGATGCGGTTGAGCCGCGCGCAGCCCTCCAGGGCCAGGTCGAGCATCTTGTCCAGCGTCGACCGGGCGAACGTGGCGCCCTCGCCGGTGCCCTGCACCTCGATCAACGTACCCGCGTCCGTGGCCACGACGTTCATGTCGACCTCGGCGCGCGAGTCCTCCTCGTACGGCAGGTCCAGCCGCACGCGGCCGTCCACGACGCCCACCGACACGGCCGACACGGCGCACGACAGCGGCTGCGGGTCGGCCAGCCGGTTCGCCGCGCCCAGGTAGGTCACGGCGTCGGCCAGGGCGACGTACGCGCCGGTGATGGCGGCGGTCCGGGTGCCACCGTCGGCCTGGATCACGTCGCAGTCGATGACGATCGTGTTCTCGCCCAGCGCGGCCAGGTCGATGCACGCGCGCAGCGAACGGCCGATCAGGCGGCTGATCTCGTGCGTGCGGCCCCCGATCCGGCCCTTCACCGATTCGCGGTCGCTGCGGGTGTGCGTGGCCGACGGCAGCATCGCGTACTCGGCGGTCACCCAGCCGAGGCCCGAGCCGGACCTCCACCGCGGCACGCCCTCGGTCACGCTGGCCGCGCACAGCACCCGCGTGTTGCCGAACTCGATCAGCACCGACCCGGCGGGCCACTGCTGGAAGCCGCGGGTGATCCGGATGTCGCGCAGTACGTCGTCGTTCCTGCCATCGCTCCTCAGCACCGCACTACCCTATGTCGCTGAACCCGGGAGCACCCCACCGGCGTAGGGAGAGACATGGCACTCGCAGACGACCTGGTGACGATCTTCGGTCTCCCCGCGCACCCGTTGCTGGTCCACGCGGTGGTGGTGCTGCTCCCGATGGCCGCGGTGGGCGCGGCCGCGCTGGCCGCGGTGCCGCGCTGGCGTCAGCGCTACGCCTGGCCGCTGCTGGGCCTGACGCTGCTGGGGGTCGGCTCCGTGCCGCTGGCGCAGTGGGCGGGCGAGCAGCTGTACGCGAAGATGGAGTCGCTGGGCAACCCGCTGATCCAGCGGCACGCCGACCTGGGCAACGACCTGCTGCCGTTCGCGCTGGGCTTCGGCGTCGTCGTGGTCGCCCTGGTCGTCGCCGGCCGCCTGGCCGACCGCGAGCGCGCCGCCGCCGCGGACGACCCGGCCGTGCCGCGGACGTGGCGCCGCATCTCCGCGGTGGTCGCCGTCCTGGTCGTGGCCGCCGGCGCCGCCGCGATCGTGCAGACGGTCCGCGTCGGCCACAGCGGTTCCACCGCCGTCTACGACTTCGTCACCACGATCTGAGGCGCCGGGGCCGAAACGTCGAACCCCGAAACCTCGAACCCGGGGCGTCAGCCCGGCAGGGTCAACGGGGTCGGCGGGGCGTTCTTGATCGTCCGCGTCACGGTGCACAGCTGGTCGATCGCGCGCCGCACGGCGGCCTCCAGCGCGGCGCGCTGCTCCTCGTCCAACCGCGAGATGTCGTACTCCAGCGCGACGGGCACGCTGACCAGCTCGTGCCCGCCCGCCGAGCGCACGTCGTCCGCGCGCGCCACCAGCCCACCGTCCACGCGGCGGGTGATCAGCGTTTCCGCCGTCACCGCCGCGCACCCCGCCGCCGCCGCGAGCAGCAGCTCCACCGGCGTGAACGCCCCCTCGGCGCCCTTGCGACCGACGCGCACGGACGCGCCCCGGTCGTTCGTCGCCACGAAGTCGTGCTCCCCGACCCGACGCACCTCGACGTTCGACACGTGATCGACGTTAGTCGATCCGGTCCTCCGTGGCTGCCGCGATCTTGCGCACGTACGTGATGTCACCGCAGTCGTCGTCCAGGCGGCTCTGCCGGATCTCGACGAACAACCGGCCCAGCTCCTCGCGGCGCTCGTCGGAGACCTGCGACCGCGCGTCGTTGAGGATCGTGCGCTCCTCCTCGTCCACGTGGTGGTTGAGCGCCTCGACCAGCTCCTCCAGCTTGGTCTCCCACTCCTCGGAGCTGGTGTCCCCGACCTCCATCAGCGCCAGCAGCGCCTGGTGGCCCTCGGCGTGCTCCTCGGCACCGTGGTCGACCTCGTCGTTGTCGACCTCCTTGTACCGCTTGAGCGCCGGGTAGACCTCGGACTCCTCGGCCTCGGCGTGCGCGACGAGCAGCGCGGCCAGCTCGCTCAGCGCCATCGCCCGGTTGGAGTTCCGGTCGCGCAACGTGCGGAACAGCTCCTCGAACTTCCGGTGGTCGGCCAGGATCAGCTCGACGACATCAGTTGCCATGGCCGCCGATTACCCGGACCTTCGACTCGCCAACCGCGTAGGTGTCGCCCTGGTTGACCACGTCGGTCGGCCCGCCGAACTCGCCCCTCGCCTCGGCCAGCACGGCGTCGCGGTCGGTCCACGGCGCGATGTGCGTGAGCAGCAGCCGCCCGACGCCCGCCTCCGCCGCGACCCGGCCGGCCTGCACCCCCGACAGGTGCGTGCCGGGCGGGCGGTCGTCGGCGTGGGTCCACGTCGCCTCGGACAGCAGCACGTCGGCGTCGCGCGCCAGCTCCCGCAACGCGTCGCACGGCCCGGTGTCGCCGGTGTAGGCCAGGGTCGCGCCCCCGGTAGCGATGCGGAACCCGTACGCCTCGGTGGGGTGGTCGACCCGCACCGCGGTGATCTCGAACGGTCCGACGCGCGTCACCCCGCCCTCGCGCAGGGCGTGGAACTCGAAGACGTCGGTCAGGTCGGTGGTGAGCAGTTCGTCGGCCGTCTCCGCGTAGGCGCGGGCGAACCGGTCCGCGGTCTCGGCCGGCCCGTGCACGGGCAGCCTGCGCTCGCGCGTGTCGTACGGCGGGTGGGTGTGGTAGCGGCGGGTGACGGCCAGGGTGGTGAAGTCGGCGCAGTGGTCCGGGTGCAGGTGCGAGAACAGCAGGGCGTCCAACGAGAACGCGTCGTGACGCGCCTGCAACGCGGCCAGGACACCGCTGCCCAGTTCGATCGCGAGTCGGCAGCCATCCGCCTCGACGAGGTAGCCGGATGCGGGCCCGTGGGGGCCCGGCAGGCTGCCCGAGCAGCCGAGGATGGTCAACAGCACCCGTGGAGCGTGCCAGGTCAGCCGTGGGCTTGGAAGGACGCCCTTTCCAACCCGGGCAGGAATCGGCGCGCGAGCCGGGCGAACGGCTCCACCGGACCGGTGCAGCTGAACCGCTGGTCGGGGTCGCCGTCGCGGAACAGGTCCTGCTCGGTGAGCACCCGCACGACGTCCTTCACCGTCTCCTCGGCGCTGGAGACGAGCGTCACGCCGTCGCCCATCACGATCTGGAGCACGCCGGTCAGCAGCGGGTAGTGCGTGCAGCCGAGCACCAGCGTGTCCACCTCGGCGCGCTGGAGCGGTTCCAGGTACGCCTGGGCGAGGCCGAGCACCTGCCGGCCGGAGGTGATCCCGCGCTCCACGAAGTCCACGAACCTCGGGCACGCCACCGCGGTCACCTCCACGTCGCGGGCGGCGGCGAAGGCGTCCTGGTACGCACCGGACCCGACGGTGCCCGCCGTGCCGATGACGCCGACGCGGCCCGTGCGGGTGGTCGCCACGGCCCGGCGCACGGCCGGGAGCACCACCTCGACCACCGGGATGTCGTAGCGCTCCCGCGCGTCGCGCAGGCAGGCGGCCGACGCCGTGTTGCAGGCGATGACCAGCATCTTCGCGCCGTCCTCGACCAGCCGGTCCAGCACTTCGAGCGCGTAGCGGCGGGCGTCGGCGATGGGCAGCGGGCCGTACGGGCAGTGCGCCGTGTCGCCCACGTACCGGATCCGCTCGCCCGGCAGCTGGTCCATGACCGCGCGGGCGACGGTCAGCCCGCCGACGCCGGAGTCGAAGATCGCGATGGGCGAATCGGCGGTGACGCTCACGCGTTCAGCGTAGTCCGCGCGCCGCGACGGGCGTCCCGGGCGACGCCCCACGCCGCCAGGACGCCGCCGAGCGCGCCGAACAGGTGGCCCTCCCAGGAGATGCCCGGCTGGCCGGGCAGCACGCCCCACAGCGCGGCGCCGTAGAGGGCGAAGACGACCACGGCCACCAGGATCTGCAGCACGCTGCGCGCGAAGACCCCGCGCACCAGCAGGAACACCAGGAAGCCGAAGACCAGGCCGGAGGCGCCGATGTGGCTGCCGTAGGAGCCGAAGACCCACACGCCCAGGCCGCTGGTCAGCCAGATGACCGCGGTGATCTGGAGGAACTGCTTGATGCCGCCGGAGGTCGCCAGGTAGGACAGCACGAGCAGCGGCACGGCGTTGCCCGTCAGGTGCGCCCAGCCGCCGTGCAGCAGGGGGTACCAGATGATGTTGTCCCACTGGCTGAAGTCGCGCGGGATCACGCCGTCGTCGTCCAGCCGGCCGCCGAGGGCGGTGTCGACGGCCTCGACGACGTAGAGCAGGCCGACGAAGCCGAGCACGACCGCGGCCGACAGCACGGGCCGCGGCGGCACGACCCGCCTGGACGGCGCCGCGGCGGAGCGGGTCCGCCCGGGCGCGGCGACCACCGGCTCGGGCGTAGGCGGCGTGAAGGGGCCGGTGGGGTCCACGTCCCCAGGTTACGCGTGGATCCGGCCGTCCGGGCCGACCGCGGGACGTGACCGTAGGCTGTGCCGGTGTCGATCGAAGTGGCGGTGCGGGCCGCAGCCCAGCTGGGCGAGGCACCCACGTGGGACCACGCCAGCGGAACGCTGCTCTGGGTGGACATCCTGGGCAGCGAGGTGCACCGGTACAACCCGTCCCGGGACGACGACGCCGTCCTCGAGGTGCCGCAGCACGTGGGCGCGGCCAAGCCCCGCACGCGCGGCGGCCTCGTGCTCAACCTGCGCGACGGCGTGGCGCTGATCGACCGCGACGGCGTCAAGACGTGGCTCGTCTACTGGGCGCGCGACGGCGTGCGGGGCAACGACGCCGCGGTCGACCCGGCGGGCCGGCTGTGGGCGGGCACGATGCGGTACGACGAGGAGCCGGGCGGCTGGCTGGCGCGCGTGGAGCCCAACGGCGACGCGAAGGTCGTGGTGGACCGGACGGGCATCAGCAACGGCATCGGCTGGAGCCCCGACGCCGCGCTCATGTACTACGTCGACTCCGCCGAGGGGCGGATCGACGTGCTCGACTACGACCGCGAGAGCGGTGAGGCGCGCAACCGCCGCCCGCTGGCCGACGTGCCGCGCGGGGTGCCCGACGGCCTCACCGTGGACGCCTCCGGGGCGATCTGGGTGGCGCTGCACGGCGGCGGGGCCGTGCGCCGGTACACGCCGGCCGGCGAGCTGGACCGGGAGGTCGAGCTGCCGGTGGACCGGCCGACCGCGTGCTGCTTCGGCGGCGCGGACTTCACCGACCTGTACGTCACCTCGGCCCGGACCGGGTCGGAGGACGGCGCGGCGGGTGAGCTGGACGGCGCGGTCCTCGTGCTGCCGGGCGTGGGCGAGGGCCTGCCGTCCGCCGCGTTCGCCGGCTAGAGCGCGTAGGTCGCGCCCGGCTCGGCCAGCGCGACCGGGCCGGGGAACGCCTCGCCCGCGTCGCGCAGGATGCCGTCGCGGTCCGACCACGGCAGCACGTGGGTCAGCACCAGGCGGCCGACGCCGGCGGTGCGCGCCACCTCGCCCGCCTCCCGGCCGCTCATGTGCAGGTAGTTGGCGCGGCCCGCCTGCGCGCGCCACGCCGAGTCGGCCAGCAGGAGGTCCGCGCCCGCGGCCAGCCGCACCAGCTCCGGGCACGGCACCGTGTCGCCGGAGAACACCAGCGACACCCCGCCGTGCGAGATGCGGAACCCGTAGGCCTCGCAGATGTGCCGCATGGCCGCCACCTCGACCTCCACCGGCCCCACCCGGTACCGACCGGTCGTCAGCGGCACGAAGTCGACCGTGTCGGTCAGGTCGGTGGTCGCCAGGTCGGCCCGGCTCGCCGCGTGGGCGTTGGCCAGGCGGGACGGCGCGTGCGCGGGCGCGAACACGGGCAGCTTGCGCTCGGTGACGTCGTAGGGCGGCGCGGGGTGCGCGCGGCGGTAGACGACGAGCGAGCTGAAGTCCGCGCAGTGGTCCAGGTGCAGGTGCGACAGCAGCACGGCGTCGAGGTCGAACGGGTCGCAGTGCCGCATGAGCGGGGCGAACACGCCGCTGCCCAGCTCCAGCGCGATCCGCACGCCACCCGCCTCCACCAGGTACCCGGAGGTGGGCAGACCGGGCCCCGGCGCGCTGCCCGAACACCCGAGCACCGTCAATCGCATGACTGAAACGATAGCAGCAGCGCCGCCGGGAAAATGCGGGGACACCGCTCGTTCTCCTGTTTCCATTACTTCGTCACTCGAATGCATCAACCGAGGTGAGGAGCCCGGGAGAGGCTGCGGACCCCCGAAGCCGATGCGTGACACAGCAATTTCTGTTACGGCCCGGAAACGGCCCGGCGGCCGCGTTCCGGAATTCATCCGGGCACTAATCGGGCCGACCGTCGACCGGTCGGCCGAAAGTTTTCACGCGCCAGGAGGCGACCGAACGGGTGCATGTGGCGTTACCGCAGCTCAGCACGCCATTTGAGACCCGCAACATTCCCGAAACTCATTGTCCACGACGGCTCCACGCCAGATAGTGGCGACAACTCTTGCCGTGATCCTCAAGGAGGAGGAAATGGTCTTGAGAACCCTTCTGGCGGCGGCGCTGCTCCTGGCCGCGCCACTGCTGCCCGCGAACCCCGCGGGTGCCGCGCCGGCCGCGAAAGCGGGCCCGGTCGCGCTCGCCTGCACCGGGTACGTCGCGCTGACCTACGACGACGGCCCGAACGCCCAGTACACCCGCGCCCTGCTCACCGCGCTGCGCTCGGCCGGCGCGCGGGCCACGTTCTTCGACCTGGGGTCGCGCGTGCAGCAGCAGCCGCAGGTGACCCGCGAGGTCGTCCAGGCCGGCATGTGGGTCGGCAACCACTCCTGGTCGCACCCCTACCTGACCAACCTCGGCGCCGCGGCGGTGGCCAGGGAGCTCGGCGACACGCAGAACGCGATCCGCGGCGCCACCGGCCAGGCGCCGACGCTGTTCCGCCCGCCCTACGGGGCGACCAACGCGACCGTGCAGGCCGAGGCCCGCAAGCTCGGCCTCACCCAGGTCACCTGGTCGGTCGACTCGCAGGACTGGAACGGCGCGTCGACCGACGCCATCGTGCGCGCGGCGACCGGTGCGAGCGCGGGCGGCATCGTGCTCATGCACGCCGGCTACCAGACCACGGTCGACGCGGTGCCGCGCATCGTGCAGGGCCTGGCGGCCAGGAACCTGTGCCCCGGCCGCATCGACGGCTCCGGACGGGTGGTGGCGCCGTGAAGGTCCTCGGCGCGATCGTGACCTCGGTGGTCGCCGCGGCGGCCTTCGTGCTGGCGTTCGCGGTCACGCCCCGGGCGTCGGCCGCCACGCTGACCGAGGTCACCGGCTTCGGCACCAACCCCAGCAACCTGCGCATGCACCTGTACGTGCCCGACCGCACCCAGGCCCGGCCCGGCGTGCTGCTGGCCGTCCACTACTGCACGGGCAGCGGGCCCGCGTTCTACTCCGGCACGGAGTTCGCCCGGCTGGCCGACCAGTACGGATTCATCGTGATCTACCCGTCGGCGACCCGCAGCGGCCAGTGCTTCGACGTGTCGAGCCCGCAGGCGCTGCGCCGCGACGGTGGCAGCGACCCGGTCGGCCTGGCCTCGATGGTCCGGTACGTGCTCCAGCGCTACAACGGCGACACGAGCCGGGTGTTCGTCACCGGTTCCTCGTCGGGGGCGATGACCACCAACGTGATGCTGGCGAACTACCCCGACGTGTTCGCCGCGGGCGCGGCGTTCGCCGGTGTGCCCGCGAGTTGCTTCGCCACCACCGACGGCTCGTCGTGGAACAGCGCGTGCGCCAACGGGCAGGTGAACAAGACCCCGCAGGAGTGGGGCAACCTGGCCCGGGGCGCGTACCCCGGCTACAGCGGGCCGCGGCCCAGGGTGCAGCTGTGGCACGGCACGAACGACGACACGCTGCGGTACCCGAACTTCACCGAGGAGATCGAGCAGTGGACGAACGTCCACGGCTTGTCGACCACTCCGACCTCCACGGACTCGCCGCAGTCGGGCTGGACGCGCACCCGGTACGGCGACAAGGTCGAGGCGATCTCCATCCAGGGCGGCTCGCACAACGTCCTCGTGCCCGGCATGGCGCTGCGGGCCATCCAGTTCTTCGGGCTGGACCGCGACACGGGCACGACCACCACCACGACGACTACAACCACCACGACCACCACGACCACGGCCCCGCCCGACCCCGCGGGCGCGTGCCGGGTGGCGTACGCGGTCAACTCGTGGAACACGGGTCTGACGGCGAGCATCGCCATCACCAATACGGGCACCGGCACCGTCAACGGCTGGCAGCTCGCGTTCACCCTGCCCGCCGGGCAGACCATCACCAGCGGTTGGGGTGCCACCTACTCACCGACCGGCGGTGCCGTCACGGCGCGCAACGTCAGCTACAACGGCACCATCGCCGCAGGTCAGACGATCACCATCGGGTTGCAGGCCAACCACGGCGGCAACACCGGGAAGCCCGCCGCGTTCACCCTCAACGGGGTGGCCTGCACGGTCGCCTGACGCGCCGGTGCCCCCGCGACCCGGGTGGGTCGCGGGGGCACCGCGCCCCGGCTCACGCCCAGAGGTGGCCGTCGAGGCGTTCGGCGGCCTCGTCCAACGTGCCCGCGTACGCGCCGGTGGACAGGTACTTCCACCCCGCGTCCGCCACCACGAACGCCACGTCCGCCGACTCGCCGCGCGCCGCCGCCTTCTCCGCCGCGGCCAGCGCCGCGTGCAGGATCGCGCCGGTGGAGATGCCCGCGAAGATGCCCTCCACCTCCAGCAGCTGCCGGGTGCGGCGCAGCGCGTCGTACGAGCCCACGGAGTAGCGGCCGGTCAGCACCTCGGCGTCGTACAGCTCCGGCACGAAGCCCTCGTCGAGGTTGCGCAGGCCGTACACCAGCTCGCCGTAGCGCGGCTCGGCCGCGATGACCTGCACGTCCGGCTTGTGCTCGCGCAGGAACCGGCCCACGCCGACCAGCGTGCCCGTCGTGCCCAGGCCCGCGACGAAGTGCGTGATCGTCGGCAGGTCCTTGAGCAGCTCCGGCCCGGTGCCGTGGTAGTGCGCGCCGGGGTTGGCCGGGTTGCCGTACTGGTAGAGCATCACCCAGTCCGGGTGCTGCGCGGCCAGCTCCTTCGCCGTCGCCACGGCCTGGTTCGAGCCGCCCGCCGCCGGCGAGAACACGATCCGCGCGCCGTACGCCTGCAGCAGCTGCTTGCGCTCGGTGGAGGTGTTCTCCGGCATCACGCACACCAGGCCGTAGCCCTTGAGCTTGGCGGCCATGGCCAGGGCGATGCCGGTGTTGCCCGACGTCGGCTCGAGGATCGTGCAGCCAGGGGTGAGCGCGCCGCTCCGCTCCGCCTCCTCGATCATCATCAGGACCGGGCGGTCCTTGATCGAGCCGGTCGGGTTGCGGTCCTCGAGCTTCGCCCACAGCCGCACGTCCTTCGACGGCGACAGCCGGGGCAGGCCCACCAGGGGCGTGCCGCCGACCGCGTCGAGCAGTGACTCGTACCGGGCCACGATGAGTCCTCCGGGGTCGGTCAGCCGCCCGCGACGGCCGGGAGGATCGTCACGGTGTCGCCGTCCTTGACCGCGGCCTCCAGGCCGCCGGCGAACCGCACGTCCTCGTCGTTGACGTAGACGTTGACGAACCGGTGGAGCGCGCCCTCCTTGACCAGGCGCTGCTTCAGGCCACCGTGGTTGGTCTCCAGGTCGTCGATGACCTCCGCGAGCGTCGTGCCGGCGGCCTCGACGGACTTCTGCCCACCGGTGTGGGTGCGCAGGATCGTGGGGATGGAGACGGTGACGGCCATGCTGGTACCTCCGAGGAGCGGGTTTGGTGAAGGTGGTGCCACGACCGGTGCGCGGGCGCACCTGGAGGCTCAGGGACAGTCGGGCGTGTCGTCGGTGCCGGTGTGGGCGAACATGTACGACTCGACGACCTCGACCGGCTCTTCGGTCACCACGCCGTCCACGATGCGGTAGGAGCGCAGCTCGTGCTGCTCCGGGTCGCGGGTGGAGATGAGCACGTAGTGGGCCTGCGGCTCGCTCGCGTACGAGACGTCCGTGCGGGACGGGTACGCCTCGGTCGCCGTGTGCGAGTGGTAGACGACGATGGTCTCCTCGTCGTTCGCGCTCATCTCGCGGTGGACGCGCAGCTGCTCCATCGAGTCGAAGCGGTAGAACGTCGGCGAGCGCTCGGCGTTGTCCATCGCGATGAACCGCTCCGGGCGGTCGGAGCCCTCCGGGCCCGCGATGACCCCGCACGCCTCGTCCGGGTGGTCACGACGGGCGTGGGCCACCATCGCGTCCACGAGGTCACGGCGGATCACCAGCACGCCACCATCCTACGTGGTGGGGGAAGGTGTCCCGCTCGGTGAGAAGTCGCACTACACCGGTTCGCGGACGGCCCTCGCGGCTTTGATGCCGGTCTCGATGTCGGCCGGACGGAGGCCGAGCAGGCCGCCCGCGCCGAGGGCCGCGAGCCCGAGGGTGGAGACGGCCCTGGCCAGGAGGCCGAAGCCGTGCCCGCGCAGGCGGAACGACGTGAGGTAGCACACGTTCGCGGCGGTGTTGGCGGCGAACTGCACGAACGCGGCGCGCCGCTCCCGTTCGGCCAGCGTGCCGTACTCGGCCAGTTCGGTGGCCAGCGCCGCCGGTGCGACGGCCAGCCCCGCGCCGATCACGGCCCGGGCCGCCTTGCCGCTGCCGGGCATGAGGTCCAGCGCGGCCGACGCCGCGTACAGCCCGATGGGCAGTGCCACGACCGCCGGGTGCACGGGCCGGCCGAACGCGCGTGCGCGCAGCAGGTCCGTCACCTCGCGCCGGCGCAGCACCGCCGGCACCACCTCGGCCAACGCCCCGGCCGCCCGGTCGACCGCCGGACTGGTCCTCACCCACTCGAACGCCCTCTGCACAGCCGCCATGGCCGGGGAGTACCCCTCGCCCCCGAGCGTTGAACTCACCCGTGCCGGACGTAGGACTCTCACGCCCCGAACGTAGGACTCTCGCGAGAGTCCTACGTCCACGCCCCGTGTGTCGAACGCTCAGGTCTCGTGTGCCGAACGCTCAGGACCCCCGAGTTCGTCGTTCGAGTCGCTCCGGCCGTGGCGCGTCCCGGTCCTGAGCGTTCGACACGGTGGACCCGAGCGTTCGACACACGGGACCTGGAGGTTCGACACACGGGGTTGGAGGGGTGGGGCACGCGGTCAGGCGGTGGTCAGGGCGGTGGTGGCGGTGGCGCACAGGTCGGGCAGCGGGGTGGCGGTGGGGTTGCCGGTGGCGACGGCGAAGACGGTGGCCGGGGTGGTGACGCCCCGCCGGACCAGGCCGTCGTGGGCGGTCATGGCGACCCGCCGGCACTCCGCCGGGTCCAGGTCCGCGTCCACCACGACGAGGGCGGCGGCCGTCTCGCCCACCAGGACGACGGCCGGCACGTCCAGCGGGACGGCCGACTCGCACGCCGCGTAACCGTCACCCGGCGGCAGGCCCAGCGCCTCCGCCGCGGGCACGATCGGCACCACCTCGAACGGCCGCGGCCCCACCGGGAAGCCGTGCCCCCGCTCCGCCAGCCACCGCACGACCCCGTCCACCGCCGCCGGCCCGCCCAGCACCACGGCCTGCACCCGCCGCACCAGCGTGGACGGGTCGAGCAGGTCCAGCTCGCGCGTGCCGACCGGCGCGCCCCGCACGTCCACCCCGGCGACCGCGCCGCCGGGCGCCAGCAGCACGGCCACCCCCGGCCCGCGCCCGAGCAGCATCAGCTCATGACCGCTTCGACCAGCGTCTCCTGCACCCACGTCAACCAGTGGTACACGCCCAGGTGCGGCGACCGCGGGTCGTCCGGCGGCAACTCGTCGGGCATGTCCTCCTGCACGTCCAGCGCCGTGCCCAGCGCCAGCCGCACGTCGTTCAACGCCGACAGCCACGCCTCGGCCTGCTCCAGCGCCAGCCGCACCTCACCGCCGTCGGGCGGGCACGTCTGGAGCACCACGGCCGCCACCCCGGTCTTGAGGTCCAGCAGCTCCGGCTCGTGCAGCGACCGCAGCGCGTTGGCCGAGTCGACCTCGGCCGGGTCCGGCGCGTCCGGGTCGAGCCGGTGGAAGTCGGGCAGCAACCGCCCCAGGATCGGGTCGTCCGGCGGCGTCGACGAGCCGGTGCGGATGCCGGTCAGCTCCGCCAGCTCGTCCTGCGGCGCCTCCTCGGCGCGGGCCAGCAGCATGTCCTGGATCTGGCTGACCAGCCCGCGCACCACGGCCGCTTCCTGCCGGTCGAACCGCCCGAGCACCTGGTCGCCGGTGCGCGTCCACTTCTTCACGA
The DNA here is from genome assembly GCF_044544865.1 of Actinosynnema sp. NPDC053489. NCBI lineage: Bacteria > Bacillati > Actinomycetota > Actinomycetes > Pseudonocardiales > Pseudonocardiaceae > Actinosynnema > Actinosynnema sp. NPDC053489. The sequence goes on from NZ_JBITXT010000002.1 coordinate 569,943, forward strand.
CGAACGCTGCATGGTCGCCCACAGCCCGGCCGCGTGCAGCTTGGCCACGTCGGCCTCCACCTTGTCCTTGGTACCCGACGACACGATCGCCCTGCCCTTGTGGTGCACGTCCAGCATCAGCTTCGTCGCGTGGTCACGGCTGTAGCCGAACAGCTTCTGGAACACGTACGTCACGTAGGACATCAGGTTCACCGGGTCGTTCCAGACCAGGGTCTGCCAGGGGCGGTCCTCCGCGCGGACCTCCTCGCCGGCCGGGTCAACCTGCGTCCGCTCATGCTCGACGGGCGTGGTCATACCGCCAATGGTGTCATGTTCCGGTGCGCGGTGGAGCCCGCAGGGCCCGGTCCGGCGAGGCTTACGCTTCGGGGCATGTCGACGTCCCTGTTCACCGACCACTACGAGTTGACGATGCTCGCCGCCGCCCTGCGCGACGGCACCGCGGACCGGCCGTGCGTGTTCGAGGTCTTCGCCCGGCGGTTGCCCGAGGGCAGGCGGTACGGGGTGGTCGCGGGCACCGGCAGGCTGCTGGACGCGATCGCCGACTTCAGGTTCACCGAGCGTGACCTGGAGCTGCTGCGGCGCACCGACGTGGTCGACGAGGCCACGCTGTCGTGGCTGGCCGACTACTCCTTCACCGGTGACGTGGACGGCTACCCGGAGGGCGAGCTGTACTTCCCGGGGTCGCCGATCCTGTCCGTGCGCGCGCCGTTCGGCGTGGGCGTGGTCCTGGAGACCCTGGCCCTGTCCATCCTGAACCACGACAGTGCGATCGCCTCGGCGGCGGCCCGGATGGTCAGCGCGGCCAACGGCCGGCAGATGATCGAGATGGGGTCGCGCCGCACGCACGAGGAGGCGGCGGTGGCCGCGGCGCGGGCCGCGTACCTGGCCGGGTTCACGGCCACGTCGAACCTGGAGGCCGCGCGGCGGCACGGCATCCCGACCGCCGGGACGTGCGCCCACGCGTTCACCCTGCTGCACGACACCGAGGACGAGGCGTTCCGGGCGCAGGTCGAGGCGCTGGGCGTGGGCACGACGCTGCTGGTGGACACCTACGACATCACCAACGGCATCAAGACCGCCGTCGAGGTCGCGGGGCCGTCGCTGGGCGCGGTGCGGATCGACTCCGGCGACCTGGGCGTGCTGGCCCGGCAGGCGCGCGACCAGCTCGACTCGCTGGGCGCGCGCAACACCCGGATCGTGGTGTCCGGCGACCTGGACGAGTACTCGATCGCCATGCTCCGCGCGGAGCCGGTCGACGCGTACGGCGTCGGCACGTCCCTGGTCACGGGCTCGGGCGCGCCGACCGCGGGCATGGTCTACAAGCTGGTCGAGGTGGACGGGCGGCCGGTGGCCAAGCGCAGCTCGCACAAGGAGTCGCGCGGTGGCCGCAAGGACGCGCTGCGGCGGCACAAGGACACGGGCACGGCGCTGGAGGAGGTCGTGTTCCCGCACGGCGCGGAGCCGGAGCGCGGCCCGCACGACCGGTCGCTCGCGGTGCCGCTGGTCCGCGACGGCGCGCGGGTCGACGGCGTGGACACCCTGGCCGAGAGCCGGGAGCGGCTGCGCGCCGCGCTCGTGACCGTGCCGTGGGAGGGTCTGAAGCTGTCCCGCGGCGAGCCCGCGATCCCGACGACGTTCCTGTAGGGGGCTTTCCGGATGAGCAAGGCACTGATCGTGGTGGACGTGCAGAACGACTTCTGCGAGGGCGGTTCCCTGGCCGTGGCCGGCGGCGCGGCGGTGGCGGCGGCGATCTCCGCGCACGTGGCGTCGTCGTCCTACGACCACGTCGTGGCGACCCGTGACTACCACGTGGACCCGGGCGCGCACTTCAGCGAGACGCCGGACTTCGTGGACTCGTGGCCGGTGCACTGCGTCGCGGGCACGGCGGGCGCGTCGTTCCACCCCGAGCTGGACGTCACGGCGGTGGAGGCGGTGTTCTCCAAGGGCGCCTACGCGGCGGCCTACTCCGGGTTCGAGGGCACGTCCGGCGGTGACGAGCGGCTGGTGGACTGGCTGCGGGCCCGCGGCGTGACGGAGGTGGACGTGGTGGGCATCGCCACGGACCACTGCGTGCGGGCGACGGCGCTGGACGCGGCGGGCGCCGGGTTCGCGACGACCGTGCTGCTGGACCTGACCGCCGGCGTGGCCCGGGAGACGGTGGACGGCGCGTTGGCGCGGCTCGGCGAGGCGGGCGTGGCGCTGACGGGCACGCCGCGCGTCGGCTGACCCGCGGTCCGGGCGCCCCGCGGCACGGCGGGGCGCCCGGGGCGCGTCACGGGGTCGGCGAGCAGGCGGTCGCGCCCAGGACCACGTCGCCGGTGACGTTCGACGCCGGGCTGAAGCGCACATGCAGCAGGGTCATCGCGATGCTGCCGTCGTTCGGCTCGGGCAGCACCGTCTCGCCGAACGTCGCCGTGGCCAGCACCGCGCCGTCACCGTCCTTGACCTGGTGCACGTAGTTCGCCGGGATCTGGTCGGGCAGGCCGGGGAAGCCCTGCAGGCCGTCCGCGCCCCAGCCCGCGCTGGTGCCCGCCTCGCCACCGGTGCAGGTGACCTTCCAGCGGCTCACCCGCAGCCGCGGCCCGCCCGCCGACACCAGCGCCGACAGCTCGAAGTCCGAGCCGACCGCCTCGGAGGTGGTCTTGGTCCTGCTGTCCGCCGGGTCCACGACCTCCGTGGTGCACGACGACGTGCCCGCGCCGAACCGGACGCCCGCGCGGCTGACCGCCTCGGACGAGTTGGACGTCGTGCCGTTGACCGCGCACGGCGCGAGCGGCGGGACGCTGACCCGCGTGCCCGCCTTGGTGAACTCGGCGGAGCCGACCGACGCCACCCCCGCCGGGTTGGCCGCCGACGCGGGGTGCGCGGCGGCGACGAGGCCGAGTGCCAGCGCCGCGGTCACGGCGCCGACCCGGCGCGCTCCGAACTGCTTCATCGTGTCGCCCTCCTGCTCTTCACGGACGTCAGGTCTATCGAGCGCCGGCGGGCAGGACCCGATGATCTCGCCCCGCACATCACCCACAAGGGGAAAGACCGATACCGGGTCGGGTGAAGTGCCCGGTCAGCACGGGATGCGCACCGGCAGCGGCGCGGCGGCGAAGTCGTTCGGCAGGCCGACCAGCCGCTCCAGCGCGCCGCGCACCCGGGCCGCCGCGCGCCCGTCGCCGAACGGGTTGCGGCCCGGCGGCAGCCGCAGCCGCGAGCCCAGCACCCAGCCCGCCTCGGCGACGATCCGGATCGGGTCGGTGCCGACGAGCCAGGCGCAGCCCGCGGCCACCGCGGCCACCCGCTCGGTCGTGTCCCGCAGCACCAGCACCGGCACGCCGAACGTGGGCGCCTCCTCCTGGAGGCCGCCGGAGTCGGTGAGCACCAGCGCGGACCGGCGCAGCGCCCGCACCAGGTCGGAGTAGTCCAGCGGTTCGGTCACCACGATCCGGTCGTGCCCGCCGAGCACGTGCCGTGCCGCGGCCCGCACCCGCGGGTTCGGGTGCACGGGCAGCAGCACCCGCACGTCGGGGTGCCGGTCGGCGACGGCCCGCACGGCGTGCAGCACGCGCGTCAGCGGCTCGCCCCACGACTCGCGGCGGTGCGCGGTGACCAGCACCAGGCGTTCGGAACGCGCGTCGAGCACGCGTTCCAGCCTGGCCAGGGCCGGGTCGCGGGCGGGCGGGTCGGCGGCGGCGACGTGCCGCACGGCGTCGACCACGGTGTTGCCGGTGACCACGATCCGGTGGTCGGCCACGCCCTCGCGGACGAGCGCGGCGGCCGCGTCGTCGGTCGGCGCGAGGTGCAGGGCGGCGACCCGGGCGATCATCTGCCGGGTGCCCTCCTCGGGGAACGGCCCGGCGAGGTCGCCGGTGCGCAGCCCCGCCTCCAGGTGGGCGACCGGGATGCCGCGCCAGAACGCGGCCAGCGCGCCGGCCAGCGCGGTGGTCGTGTCGCCCTGCACGAGGACGACGGCCGGGTCGCGCCGGGCCAGCTGCCGGTCGACCGCGCCGACCAGCCCGGCCAGCAGCTCGGCCTGGCCGCCGGTGGCGCGCGGCACGTCCAGGAGGACGTCCGGGAGCAGGCCGAACGACCGCAGCGCCTGCTCCACCACGCCGTGGTGCTGTCCGCCGTGGATGATCACCGACCGGAGCACCGGGTGGTCGCCCAGCGCCAGCGCCACCGGCGCGATCTTCACCGCTTCGGGCCTGGTGCCCGCGAGCAGCACGACTTCCTTCACGTTGCTCCTTCCTGCGACTTCGGGACGGGGTGCGGCGCTACTCGTCGGACGCGGCTCGTCGCCCGCGAGCCGCCCGGAGCAGGACCAGGCCGGCCACCAGGAGCGCCGCGCCGGCCACCACCCACCAGGCGACTCCGGCGCCGGTCGCCGCCAACGAGCCGATTCCCGTGCCGACCGCGACACCACCGCCGGGGACCCGGTACACGTCAGACCTCCGTGAGCCCGTGCCGGCGGCGCAGGGCCGCGGCGGCGACGGGCACGCCGAACAGGGCGAGCAGGCCGAGGCCCGCCCACAGGCCCGCGCCGGACGCCATGGGGATGGGCAGGCTTGCCGGACCGCAGGTGGCCTGCGACAGCACCAGGTCGCCCGAGCCGAGGGGACCGCCGAGCAGGGTGACGTGCAGGGCGTTGACGGTGAGGCTGCCGTCGCCGTCGCGGACCTGCTCGTTGAGCACGACCCGGGCGACGGGCACGCCGAGGAGGTCGACGTCCAGCGCGGTGTTCGGCGCGGGTTCGGCGCCGACCTCGCCCAGCCGGCCGAGGTGCAGGCCGGTGAGCGTGGCCTTGCCGACGACGCCCTTCTGGGTGCCGGCGCACTCGGCCTCGACCAGTTCGGCGGACAGGCCGCCGGTCGCGGTGGCGAGCAGGTCGAGCCGGACGTCGGCGGTGCTCGCCCACGAGCCGACGCCGCCGGTCCGGTCGTCGCGCGAGGCGGAGGTGGTGATCACGCCGGTGCGCAGGACCCCGGGCAGGTCCGCGCCCGCGAACGTGGCGGCGGTGGGTCCGTCGGCGGAGGCGGCGGCGAACGGGCCGGCGGTGACCGCGTCCCGGCCGAGCGGCGAGGCGGTGAGCCGCGCGCCGAGGGCCGAGGCGTCCCCGGGCGCCGCCGAGGCCGGTGCGGCCCCGAGGACCAGCGCCGCGGCGGCGACCAGCCCGGTCACCGCGGCGCGCCGCGTCATGGGCAGACGCATGGAGTTCCTTTCTCGAACATCAACATGAGCAATTGCCCCTATCGGCGTTCCTCCGGTCGCATTAAGGGTTGCTGACCGTAAAGAAGTAAGACGGCCACTCGAACCGCTCAGCCAGGGCCACCGAAAGTGGGTAAACCGCTCGAATTCACCTCACGTTGTCACCCGATCCGGGAGTGAGGCTCGCGGTACGCGATTCCGATGACCAGCAAAGAGCCCTATCGGGCGATCCCCGATCGACGGAAAGGACTCATTCAGTGGCGCTTGCCCTGTCCCGTCCCGAACGCCTCAACCGGGTGGTTGTCGTCGCCTTGGCGCTGGCCGCGATCGGCCTCGTCCTGGCCCACCGGGCCTACCGGACGGCCGAGGTCGTGCTGTCCGGGCTGGTCCTCCGAGCGCTCGGCACCGACGGCGTCGAGGTCGTGGCGTCCCGGCAGACCGTGTACTTCGGCCTCGGCTCCGACGCGCCGCTGGGCCTGCGGATGACGCCCGAGTGCACCTCGGTGTTCCTGGTCGTGCCGCTGCTCGTGGTGGGCGCGGTGATGACGGCGCTGCGGCCGCGGATCGCGCGGCGGGTGCTGCTCGCGCTGGCCGTGGCCGGTGCCGCGGTGGTCCTGGTGAACCAGGCGCGCGTGGTGGTGCTCGTCCGGCTGGTCGGGTGGCTCGGCGTGGACACCGGCTACCACTGGGGTCACACGCTGCTCGGCTCGCTGGTCAGCGTGTTCGGCGGCGCGGCGGCGCTGGTGGCGTTCGTGTGGCTGGCGACGCGGTCGTGAGCCTCGACGTGCTGCTGGGGTTCACCCAGGCGCTGGCGTTGACGATGAGCGTCGCGTTCGTGACGTACGTGTGCCTGATCGTCGTGCCCTACCTGCGGTACCGGCCGCGGCCGGCCGGTCGGGCGGCCGACTTCGAGTGGCACTTCCTGGTGCCGTGCCGGGACGAGGAGGCCGTCGTCGGCGGCACGGTCCGGTACCTGCGGCAGACGTTCCCCGGAGCGCACGTGTGGGTCATAGACGACGACTCCGACGACGCCACGGCGGCGGTCGTGCGGGGCTTCCTCGACGACCGCAACGTCCACCTCGTGCAGCGGCGCCGGCCGCACGCGCGGACCGGCAAGGGCGACGCGCTCAACGACGCCTACCGGGTCCTGAAGCTGTGGATGGGGCGGCACGCCGACGCCGACCGCGCGGTGCTCGTCGTGGTGGACGCCGACGGCCGGCCCGCGCGCGACTGCCTGGAGGTGTGCGCGGCCCGGCACCTGTTCGGCGACCCGGCGATCGGCGCCGTGCAGGTGGACGTGCGGATGCTGAACGCCGGGGTGCGGCAGGCGGGCGTGCCGCGGTGGCGCGGGTGGTGGGGCGACCTGCTGGTGCGGATGCAGGACCTGGAGTTCCGGACGGCGATCGCGGCGATCCAGCTCTCGCGGGGCGTGACCGGGACGATCTCCATGGGCGGCAACGGGCAGTTCACCCGGCTCTCGGCGCTGGACTCCGTCGCCGGGCCGGCCGGGCGGCCGTGGCGGGGGTCGCTGCTGGAGGACTTCGAGCTGGGCGTGCACCTGCTGACGGCGGGGTGGCGGACCGGGTTCACGCTGGACACGCACGTGCAGCAGGAAGGGCTCTACAGCCTGCGGCGGTTCCTGGCGCAGCGCACGCGGTGGGGGCAGGGGACGATGCAGTGCCTGCGGTACGTGCGGTGGATCTGGGCGTCCCCGCACCTGTCCACGCTGGGTGCGGCGGAGATGCTGTACTACCTGGCCCAGCCGTGGTTGCAGCTGCTGGGCACGCTGGTCTACCCCATCCCCCTGGTGCTGCTGGCGCAGCGCGCGGCGACCGCGCCGGCCGAGGTGTGGGCGTGGTTCACGGGGGGCGCGTGGGTGCTGTTCACCGTGTACGGGCTGTTCGGCCTGCTGCCGTTCGTGCTGTGGGGCCCGGTCTACAAGGCGCGCTGCACGCCGACGATCGGCATGACCAGGGCGCTCGGCTACGGCCTGCTGTACGCGATCTACATCTACACGTTCTACGTGACGTCGTGGCGCGCCGTCGTCAGGCTGGCCCGCGGCCGCAACGGGTGGGCCAAGACGCGCCGCAACACCGAGCGGCTGACCGGTGACGTGGCGCTCGACTGCTGATCCGTCCCGCGTGAGATGCCCAACTTTGTAGAGCTTCGACAAAGACCGAACCAGTGATCGCCGGTTAACCTCCCGGTGAAGTCGATCCTCTGGGAGGTCCCAAGTGTCCGTCCTCGCCGTTCCGGGCCGCCGCGCGGTGCTCGCCGACCTGGTCCCGGGCGCCCTCGCCCGCGACATCGCCCTGGTCGTCGCGGGCGCCGGGCTCACCGGCCTGGCCGCCCAGGTGGCGCTGCCGGTGCCGGGCAGCCCCGTCCCGATCACCGGCCAGACGTTCGCCGCCCTGCTCGTCGGCGCGGCGCTCGGCTGGCAGCGCGGTGGCGCGTCGATGGTGCTCTACCTGATCGCCGGGGTGGCCGGCGTGCCGTGGTTCCAGGGCGGTTCGTCCGGCACGCCCGCGTCGCTCGGCTACGTCGTCGGGTTCGTGCTCGCCGGCGTGCTGGTCGGCCACCTGGCCGCCCGGGGCGGCGACCGGACGCCGCTGCGGACCGCGGGCACGATGGTGCTCGGCAACCTGGCGATCTACGCGTGCGGCGTGCCGTGGCTGATGGCCGCCGCCGGCGTCGGGTTCGGCAAGGCGCTCCAGCTCGGCGTGACGCCGTTCCTCGTGGGTGACGCGATCAAGGTCGCCCTGGCCGCCGGCCTGCTGCCCGCCGCGTGGGCGTTGGTCAACCGCAAGTGAGTCCCGGCCCGGGGTGACGGTGCGGGCGGGTACGGTCTTCGCCGTGCCCGCCACCACCGCGATCCCCGACACCAGGACGTTGCTCGCCGTCGCCGTGGCAGCGGTGGGCGGAGCCGAGCGCGAGGGCCAGGTCGCCATGGCCGAGGCCGTGGAGCGGGCGATCCGGACCGGCGAGCACCTGGCCGTGCAGGCGGGCACCGGCACGGGCAAGTCGCTGGCCTACCTCGTGCCCGCGCTGCGGCACGCGGTGGCCGAGGAGTCCACGGTGGTGATCTCCACCGCCACGATCGCGCTGCAGCGCCAGCTCGTGGACCGGGACCTGCCCCGGCTGGCCAAGGCGTTGCGCAAGGAGCTGGGCCGCGAGCCCCGGTTCGCCATCCTCAAGGGCCGCCGCAACTACCTGTGCCTGCACCGCCTGCACACCGGCGCGCCCGACGAGCCGGAGGAAGCGGGCCTGTTCGACCCGTTCGCGGTGTCCAAGATGGGCCGCGAGGTCAAGCGCCTGCACGAGTGGTCCTCCGACACGGAGACCGGTGACCGCGACGAGCTGGTGCCCGGCGTCACCGACCAGGCGTGGCGGCAGGTGTCCGTCACCGCCCGGGAGTGCCTGGGCGTGAACAAGTGCCCCGTCGGGGTCGACTGCTTCGCCGAGAAGGCGCGGGCCGAGGCAGGCAGGGCCGACGTCGTGGTGACCAACCACGCGATGCTCGCCGTGGACGCGCTGGAGGGCTACCAGGTCCTGCCCGACCACGACGTGGTGGTGATCGACGAGGCGCACGACCTGGTCGACCGGGTGACGTCGGTGGCGACGGAGGAGCTGAGCGCGTCGCTGGTCGCCACGGCCGCGCGGCGGTGCGGGCGGCTCATCGACCAGGGCGTGGCCGACCGGATGGCCGAGGCGAGCGACGGCCTGGCGATGATCCTGGAGGAGCTGCCGCCCGGCCGGCTCGACAGCCTGCCGCAGGCGCTGGCCGGCGCGTTGCGCGCCACCAAGGACGCGGCGCACGCGTGCATCACGTCGCTGGGGCCGGAGCGCAAGGAGGACGTCGACGGTGCGACGTCCCGCAAGCTGGCGCTGTCGCTGCTGGACGACGTGCACGACTGCGCCGCCCGGATCCTCGCGGCGTTCGACGAGGACCACGACGTGGTGTGGGTGTCCGGCGACTTCGCCGACCGCGACCGGCCGCCGTCGCTGCGGGTCGCGCCGCTGGGCGTCGGCGGGTTGCTGCGGGAGCGGCTGTTCGGGAAGCGGACCACGATCCTGACGTCGGCGACGTTGACGCTGGGCGGCACGTTCGACACGTTGGCGCGGCAGTGGGGGCTGCCGGCGGCGTCGACCGCGCGCAAGGCCGAGGGCACGGCGACGGACAAGGAGCCGCCGTCGGACGCCGGCGCGCCGCGGTGGAGCGGGCTGGACGTCGGCTCGCCGTTCGAGCACGGCAGCAGCGGCATCCTGTACGTGGCGCGGCACCTGCCGCCGCCCGGTCGCGACGGGCTGCCGCCGGCGTACGTGGACGAGATCGAAGGGCTGGTCAACGCGGCCGGCGGGCGGACGCTCGGGCTGTTCTCGTCGATGCGCGCGGCGAAGGCGGCGGCGGAGGCGTTGCGCGGCAAGCTGGACCACCCCGTGCTGTGCCAGGGAGACGACGCGACGGGGCAGCTCGTGAAGCGGTTCGCCGAGGACGCGCGGACGTGCCTGTTCGGGACGCTGTCGCTGTGGCAGGGCGTGGACGTGCCGGGGCCGGCGCTGTCGCTGGTGGTGATGGACCGCATCCCGTTCCCGCGGCCGGACGACCCGTTGGCGTCGGCGCGGCAGAAGGCCGTGGAGTCGCGCGGCGGGAACGGGTTCCTGACCGTGGCGGCGACGCACGCGGCCCTGCTGCTGGCGCAGGGCGCGGGGCGGCTGCTGCGTTCGATGAACGACAAGGGCGTGGTCGCCGTCCTCGACCCGCGGCTGGCGACGGCCCGGTACGGCGGCTTCCTGCGCGCCTCCCTGCCGCCGTTCTGGACGACGTACGACCCGGAGGTCGTGCGGGCGGCGCTCAAGCGCCTGGACGCGGCCAACAACTGACCGCGTCGGCTCACCGCGTCCGCCCGGGTCGCGTGTTCCGAGCGTTGAACTCGGGGGTCCTGAACGTAGGACTCTCGGGTCCTGAACGTAGGACTCTCGGGCTCTGGGTGTACGACACACGCGACCCGGGTGGGGTCAGCCGTCGACCAGGAGGCCGCGCAGCGGGCCCTGGAGGCGGCCGGCCCGGCGGGAGACGCCCGGAAGGGCGGTCAGCCGGTGCTCGCCGTCCGACGTCACGGTCGGCCGCCAGAGGCGGTCCACTACCTCGTGCGCCGGTCCGTCCACTTCGGACACCGGTCGTTGCAGGTGCTCCGACCACAGCCGCAGACGCGCGTCGCGGGCCACCTCCGGGTCGTCGGTGACCACGTTGACCTCGGTGTCGTTGAACAGCGAGTGCTCGTTCAGGTTGGCCGACCCGACGCTCAGCCAGCGGTCGTCCACGATCGCCAGCTTGGCGTGCACGTAGACCGACGACGAGGTCTCGCCGTCGTGCGAGGTGAGCGTGGCCGCGACCAGGCGGTGGTCGCCGTCGTCCGCGTCCAGCAGCCTGCCGAGCTGGCCGCGGGTGGTGTCGGCACCGTTGCTCGGCTTGCGCGGCAGCACCAGGACCACCCGGAACTCCGGGGTCGGCGGGTTGCGGAGCTTGTCGAGCAGGATCTCCGTCACCTCCGGCGACCACAGGAACTGGTTCTCCAGGTACACCAGGCTCTTCGCCGAGCGCAGCGCGCGCAGGTAGGAGTCGAGCAGGCTGAACTCACCGCGCGGGATGAAGTCGTAGGTGCGCTCCGGGATCGTCCGCACCAACTGCGTCGACGACGTGCCGGCGGGCGCCGGCGGCGTCACCGGGGGCAGCCGCTCCCCCGCGACCTCCTGCCAGCGCTGCCGGAAGTGCTCGGCCACGTCCGCGACGATCGGGCCGCGCAGGCGGGTGCCGATGTCGTGCCACCCCAGCGGTTGGCGGGGCGGGTGCGACGGCTTGTCGTGCCGGTCGCCCTCGACGGCGGTCAGGTCCATGCCGCCGACGAACGCCACCTCGTCGTCCACCACGACGATCTTCTCGTGGTGGCAGTGCAGCGTCCGCTCCCGCGCGTCGATCTCGCACCGCACGGCGCTGTCCCGGGTGAACTCCCGCCGGCTCGCCAGCACCCGCTTGCGGGTGGGCTCGAACATCGGCACCGGCGGTCCCGCCCACAGCAGCACGCGGACCGGCACCCGGGACGCGGCCGACGCCAGCAGTTCCCGCAACGTCGGCGAACCCGGCTCGCGGGTCAACCGGAAGTCCGGGCTGACGCACCACCCCGCCAGGTGCACGGACTTGCGCGCCGACGAGATCGCCTCGGCGATGGCCGGCAGCACCTCGTGCCCGTCCACCAGGACGTCGACCTTGTTGCCCGTGCGCACCGGGCGGTGGGGGGTCCACCAACCGGTACCGTCGCCGAAGGTGTCGCCCCACCCCAGCTTGCGCAAGCGGCGCGCGTGGTGCGCGCACAGGACGCTCTCCAACCCGTCGCCGAGCTTGGCGTCCACCACGTCCAGCAGGCCCACGCCCGGCATGGTTACCGCAAAAGGGGCAAATCAAACGTTCACGGCCACCGTGGCGGTGCCGGGCGCGACCTCCGTGTACCCGGCGTCCCGCACCAGCACGACGTCCGGCCGCGCCACCAGGGCGTCCCACCGCTCGGCGGTCGGCGTCCGCACGGCGCACCGGTACCCCAGCGCCGCCCACTCCTGCAGCTCGGCGTCGGACAGGTGCGGTGCGAGCAGCATCGAGGCGTGCCCGACCTGCGCGGCCGCCTTGCCCGCCGTCATCTCGACGCGCGGGTTGAGCCACAGCTCGTACGCGCCGGCGGGCACCGGGCCGGGCGTGTCCGGCGGCAGCTCGCTGCCCGAGATCTGCAACCGGCTCAGCTCCTTGGGCAGGTCCACCACCCGCCCCGGCACGAACGCCCGCACCGACGCGCTGCCGACCGTCACCGTGACCCCCGGCAACGACTGCACGGCCTCCCAGTGCGCGCCGCGCGCCCGCCGCGAGACCTTGCGGATGCGCCCGCGCACCCACGCCACCAGCTCGTCGTGCCACTCGCCGCCGGGCAGCGCCCGGTCGTCCAGGCACACCGCGACGGCGGCCGCCGCCGCGGCCTCCAGCACGTCGGTCCGCGACGGCGGCGCTGACCGCTCGATCCGCAGCACCACGGGCATCGCCCGCACCTGCTCCGGGTCCTCGACGTCGGTCGCGTAGTGCCGGTCCACCAGCATCCGCAGGATCGGGTTCACAGCCGGTTCAGCTCCAGACCGTCCGCCGCGTCCGCGGCCTCCACCTCCGCGCGCGTCACGCCGAGCACGAACAGCACCGCGTCCAGGAACGGGTGCGACAGCGCCGTGTCCGCGACCTCCCGCAGCGCGGGCTTGGCGTTGAACGCGATGCCCAGCCCGGCCGCGCCGAGCATGTCGATGTCGTTCGCGCCGTCGCCCACGGCCACGGTCTGCGCGAGCGTCACGCCCTGCTGGTCGGCGAACCGCCGCAGCGCCACCGCCTTGCCCGCCCGGTCGACCACTTCGCCGACCACGCGGCCGGTCAGCTTGCCGTCCACGATCTCCAGCTCGTTGGCCGCGCAGAAGTCCAGCCCCAGCTCGTCGACCAGCCGCTGGATCACCCGCGTGAACCCGCCGGACACCACACCGCAGCGGAACCCGAGCCGCTTCAGCGTCCGCACCGTCGTCCGCGCGCCGGCCGTCAGCTCCAGCGACGCGGCGACCTCGTCCAGCACCGACTCGTCCAGGCCCTCCAGCAGCGCCACGCGCCGCCGCAGCGACTCGGTGAAGTCCAGCTCACCGCGCATCGCCGCGTCGGTGATCTCGGCGACCTGGGGCTCCACGCCGACGTGCGCGGCCAGCATCTCGATCACCTCGCCCTGGATGAGCGTGGAGTCGACGTCGAACACCACCAGCCGCTTGGCCCGCCGGGTCAGCCCGGCCCGCTCCACCGCCACGTCCAGCCCGCCGCGCACCGCCACCTCGGCCAGCGCCGACCGCAACTGGGCGTCGCTCTCCGGCGTGTCGTCGGCCACCGACACCCGCAGCTCCAGCCCCGTCACGGGGTAGTCGGCCACACCGCGGATCGCGTCGATGTTCACGCCGAGCGACGCCAGCCGCCGCGCCACCTCGGTGAACGCGCGCGCGGTGACCGGGCGGCCCAGCAGGATCAGCACGTGGCTCGACTCCAGCCGCGCGGTGCGCCGGGAGTCGGCGCCGATCTCCACCTCGACCTGCATCGACACCGTGGCCATGGCCTGCTCCACGGCCTCCTGCAGCCCTTCCGGGTCGTGCGCGGCGGAGACGAGCACGCCGAGCACCAACCGGCCGCGGATCACCACCTGCTCGACGTCGAGGATCTCCACCCCGTGCCTGGTCAGCACCGCGAAGAGGACGGAGGAGACACCCGGCTTGTCCGGTCCGGTGACCGTGATCAGGACGGGCGTGGCGCTGGGCTTGGTCACTGATGGCTCCTATGCCAGACAGCGGCGAGCCCCGGAGACCCGCCCGAGGGAACTCGGACGCCGGTCGCCGGGGCTCGCCGTTGAACCTGCGCTCAGGTTACAAGCGTCACTTGTGGTCGCCCTCGGTGTCCTCCGACGCTGTGCCGGATTGCACAGCCGAGGCGGCCAGCTCGGAGGGCGCGGGCTTCGCGTCCTCGTGGGAGATCGCCTTGCCGGTGAACGTCACGTGGGCCTCGTCGTGCAGCCGCTCGATCATGTGCGGGTAGTGCAGCTCGAACGCCGGGCGGGCCGAGCGGATGCGCGGCAGCTCGGTGAAGTTGTGCCGCGGCGGCGGGCACGAGGTGGCCCACTCCAGCGAGTTGCCGAAGCCCCACGGGTCGTCCACGTGCACCGTCTCGCCGTAGCGGTAGCTGCGGAAGATGTTCCAGATGAACGGCAGCGTGGACGCGCCCAGGATGTACGCACCGATCGTGGAGATCATGTTCAGCGTGGTGAAGCCGTCGCTGGCCAGGTAGTCCGCGTACCGGCGCGGCATGCCCTCGTTGCCCAGCCAGTGCTGCACCAGGAACGTGGCGTGGAAGCCGAGGAACGTGGTCCAGAAGTGGAGCTTGCCCAGCGGCTCGTCCAGCATCCGGCCGGTGATCTTCGGGAACCAGAAGTAGATGCCCGCGAAGGTGGCGAACACGATCGTGCCGTACAGCACGTAGTGGAAGTGCGCGACGACGAAGTACGTGTCCGACACGTGGAAGTCGATCGCCGGCGCGGCCAGCAGGATGCCCGACAGGCCGCCGAAGAGGAACGTGACGATGAAGCCGATGCTGAACAGCATCGGGGTCTCGAACGTCAGCTGCCCCTTCCACATCGTGCCGATCCAGTTGAAGAACTTGATGCCGGTCGGCACCGCGATCAGGAACGTCATGAACGCGAAGAACGGGAGCAGCACCGCGCCGGTGGCGTACATGTGGTGCGCCCACACCGCCACGGACAGCGCCGCGATGCCCAGCGTCGCGTAGACCAGGCCGTTGTAGCCGAAGATCGGCTTGCGGCTGAACACCGGGAAGATCTCCGACACGATGCCGAAGAACGGCAGCGCGACGATGTAGACCTCCGGGTGGCCGAAGAACCAGAACAGGTGCTGCCACAGGATCACGCCGCCGTTGGCCGGGTCGAACACGTGCGCCCCGAGGTGCCGGTCGGCCAGCAGGCCCAGCAGCGCGGCGGTCAGGATCGGGAACGCCAGCAGCACGAGCACCGAGGTCACCAGGATGTTCCAGGTGAAGATCGGCATGCGGAACATGGTCATGCCGGGCGCGCGCAGGCACACCACGGTGGTGATCATGTTGACCGCGCCGAGGATGGTGCCCAGACCACCGACGACCAGGCCCGAGATCCACAGGTCGGCGCCCGCGCCGGGCGAGTGGATGGCGTTCGACAGCGGGGTGTAGGCGAACCAGCCGAAGTCGGCCGCGCCGCCCGGCGTGATGAAGCCCGCCATCACGATCAGGCCGCCGAACAGGTACAGCCAGTACGAGAACGCGTTCAGGCGCGGGAACGCCACGTCCGGCGAGCCGATCTGCAGCGGCATGATGAAGTTGGCGAACCCGAACACGATCGGCGTCGCGTACAGCAGCAGCATCACGGTGCCGTGCATGGTGAAGAGCTGGTTGTACTGCTCGCTGGACAGGAACTGCATGCCCGGTCGCGCCAGCTCGGTCCGCATCAGCATGGCCATCGCGCCGCCCACCATGAAGAAGGCGAACGACGTGACCAGGTACATGATCCCGATCTGCTTGTGGTCCGTGGTGCGGAACATCCGCAGCAGGAACGAACCCTTGACCGCCTTGCGAGTCCCGAAGGGCCGCGTTGCGATCGGCTGCGGGGCTACGGCCGTCACGGTGCCTCCTGCACTGTCTGGTTCTGGCTTCGCCGACGGGTGGCGCCGCCGGCTCATCGGATCGTAGACGGCGATGTCCCGGGTGGTGCGGCTGGGCTGCCCCTGGATCAAGTGAGGTAGCACAGGTCACAGTGCCGGATCGCGCCGCCTCCGGCGTCGCGGGCGAGGTCGTCGGGAAGTCGATCGTTCGCGCCCTGATTCCCGGCGACCGAGAAGCGTGGTCGCCGGGAATGACGTCGCGAACGATCGACGCGACCTCGCGGGGGTCAGCGGCGGAAGTGGTTGCGCAGGGTCGGGGTGGCCAGGACCGCCGTGCCTGCGGCGAGGAGGGACAGGGCGGCGGCGAGGAGCCACCAGGCGTCGAAGCCCGTGTTGGCCAGGTCGGTGTCGGCCGAGGGGGTGTCCGGTCGGACCGGGACGGCCGCGGCCGTGGTCGTGGTGACCGGGATCGTGGTCGGGATCGTCGTGCCGGGGCTGGTGGTGGTGGTCGCGTTGGTGGTGGTGGTCGTAGTGGTGGTGGCAGGGGTGGTCGTGGTGGTGGTCGGCCGGCCCGGCTGGGTGGTCGGGGTGATCGTCAGGCAGACGAACCAGTGGCTGATGGCGGCCGGGTGGCCGCTCGAGTTCAGCGGTGGGTGCAGGTCCGGCCACGGCAGCGGGCCCAGGTTGGCGACCGGGTAGAGGTTGTAGGCCGGGCCGCCCTTCACGACGACGCCGGTGACCGTGGCGCCCGGCGGGTTCGCGGTGATGTCGATGTAGGTGCCGTCCGAGGTGAACGTGCCCGGCGGCATCGTCGCCTCGGTGCCCGGCAGGCCCACCTCTTCGCACGCGTTGCCGGGCTGGCCGATGTCGACGTTGCCGACGACGGCGGTCGCGCGGGGGTCGCCGGACTGCGGCGGGTCCTGCTTCGGCTGGGCGGACGCGCCGGTCGCGAGGACGCCGGCGGCGAGCACGGCCAGCAGTGGGACTGCTCCGAACAGGGTCGTGCGCATGGGCGCTCCACGGGGGGCTCGCGGGTGGTGGCTGGTCCGTCAGGACTATCGCCTTGCGCCGTTCGAATGACGAGGACCGGTACCGATTCGTTATGCGCTCTTCGCGTGGAATGACCCCGTTTCACCCGTGGAGGGGACGGCCCGCGCGACCTTTACCGAACCCGAACACCGGCGGACCGCGATCGCCGCCGGCGTCGTGCCACGATGCGCGCGTGCCGGGACTGGTGCTGGTCGTGGAGGACGAACGGGCCATCGCCGACCTCGTCGGCCTCTACCTGCGGCGCGACGGGTTCGGCGTGCACGTGGAGGCCGACGGGCGGGCGGCACTGGCCGCGGTGCGCCGGTTGCGGCCCGTGGCGGTGCTCCTGGACGTCGGCCTGCCCGGGCTGGACGGGGTCGAGGTGTGCCGGGCGCTGCGCGCGGCCGGTGACTGGACGCCGGTGCTGTTCGTGACCGCGCGGGACGACGAGGTGGACCGGGTGCTCGGGCTGGAGCTGGGCGCGGACGACTACGTGACCAAGCCGTTCAGCCCCCGGGAGCTGGTGGCGCGGGTGCGCACGGTGCTGCGCCGCGGCACGCCGCCGGTCAACCCGGTGCACGTCGTCGGCGAGGTGCGGTTGGACGGGGACCGGCGGCGGGTGTGGGCCGGTGCCGCCGAGGTGGCGCTGACCTCGGCGGAGTTCGACCTGCTGGCGCACCTGATGCGGCACCCCGGGCGGGTGTTCGCGCGGGAGCAGCTGTTGAGCGCGGTGTGGGGTTACGCGGCGGCGGCGGGCACGCGGACGGTGGACGTGCACGTGGCGCAGCTGCGGGCCAAGCTCGGCGGGCTGAGCCCGATCCGGACCGTGCGCGGGGTCGGCTACTCGGTCGAGGCGCCGTGACGGCGAGGACGAGCCTGGCGTTCCGGGTCACGGCGTTGTGCCTGGCGGTGGCCGGGGTGGCGGTCGTGGTGGCGGGGCTGGTGTCGGCGCGGTCGGTGCTCGCGGCGTCGCGGGAGGTGAGCCGGGAGGCGCTGGCCGACCAGGCGGACGTGGTGGCGGGGCAGCTCGACGTCGGCAGGCCCGGGCGGCTGCGGGTGGTCGAGGTGCTGCGCGGGCAGGGCATCGACCTGGTGCTCATCGGCCCGGACGGCGGGCTGACCGGCGACCCGCGGGCGGTGCGGGCGGTGCGCGCCGTCGGCGGGTCGTCCGGCCGGGTCGGCACGCGGCTGGTCGAGGTGCGGCCCGGGGTGGCGCTCGTGCAGGAGACCGCCGTCGCCAACGGGTTGGGCCGCAGGTTGGCGCGCGACATCGCGGTCGCGCTCGGGATCGGGCTGCTGGTGGCGGCGGTGGCCGGGTTGCTGCTGGGCAAGCTGGTGGCGCGTCCGCTGCGGCGGACGGCGGCCGTGGCCCGCACGATGAGCGGCGGCCGGCGGGACCTGCGGGCACCCGAGCACGGGCCCGCGGAGGTGGCCGAGGTCGGCGGTGCGGTGAACGCCCTGGTCGACGCGCTGGCCCGCAGCGAGGCCAGGCAGCGGGAGTTCCTGCTGTCGGTGTCGCACGAGCTGCGCACGCCGTTGACGGCGGTGAGCGGGTTCGCCGAGTCGTTGGCCGACGGGGTGGTGTCGGGACCGGAGGTGCCCGCGGTGGGCCGGACGATCTCGGAGGAGGCGGGGCGGCTGGACCGCCTGGTCAGCGACCTGCTGGACCTGGCACGGCTGGGCGCGGACGACTTCCGGGTCGACCTCGCCCCGGTCGACCTGGCGGCCCTGGTCGCGGCGGCGGCCGAGGTGTGGCGGGCGCGGTGCGCGGCCAAGGGCGTCGAGTTCCGGCTGGAGCTGCCCGCGGGGCCGGTCGTGCGGACGACCGACGCGCGCCGGCTGCGGCAGGTGCTGGACGGGCTGCTGGAGAACGCCCTGCGGCTCACCCCGGCCGGGCGGCCGGTGGTGCTGGCGCTGGGCGAGGTGCTCCAGGTGCGCGACGGCGGTCCGGGGCTGTCCGAGGACGACTACCGCGTCGCGTTCCGCAAGGGCGCGCTGCACGCGAAGTACGAGCGCTCCCGACCGGTCGGCACGGGCGTCGGCCTCGCCCTGGTGCACGGCCTGGTCACCCGGCTGGGTGGCACGATCGGAGCCGGTCCCGCGCCCGAGGGCGGCGCGGCCTTCACCGTGGAGCTGCCCCGTGGATGACCTGGTCGAGCGGTGGCGGGAGGCGGTCCGGGCGCTGGGTGGCGCGCACGGTCCCGGCGACCTCGTCGCCCGGTACGCCGAACCCCACCGCCGCTACCACAACGCCGACCACGTGCTGGCCGTCGCACGTGACGTCGACGTGCTGGCCCTCGCCGACCACCGCACGGCACGCGAGCGCGCGGTGCTGGCGTTGGCCGCCCTCGCCCACGACGTCGTCTACGACGGCGTGCCGGGCGAGGACGAGCGCCGCAGCGCCGACTGGGCCCGCGCGCGACTGGCCGGGCTGCCCGAGGCCGACGCGGTGGCCGACCTCGTGCTGGCCACCGCCGACCACGCCTCGGACGACCCGTTGACGTGCCTGCTCCTCGACGCCGACCTGGCGATCCTCGGCTCCGACCCGGCCGGCTACGAGCGCTACCGCCGGGCCGTCCGCGCCGAGTACGCGCACGTGCCCGACGACGCGTGGCGGACCGGTCGCGCCCGCGTCCTGCGCTCGTTGGCCGGCCGCGACCCGCTCTACGCCGGCCCGCACGCCCGCGCGCGGTGGGAGGAGCGGGCCAGGGCCAACCTCGCCGCGGAGCTCAGCTCGCTCGGTGACCCGCCATGAGCTGGTCGAACGTCGGGAACGACCGGGCGATCTCGCTGCCGGTGAAGTTGCCGACCCAGCCGTCGTCGTCGTGGAAGAACCGGATCGACACGTAGTCCGGCCGGGTGCCCATGTCGAACCAGTGGGTGGTGTTCTCCGGCACGCTCAGCAGGTCGCCCGCCTCGCACAGCACCGCGTACACGCGTTCCTTGACGTGCAGGTAGAACACGCCCGCGCCCCGCGCGAAGAAGCGGTCCTCGTCGTCGTCGTGGGTGTGCTCGGCCAGGAACTTGAGCCGCGCCTGCCCGGCCGACTCCAGCCACTCGGGGTCGTCGGACGGCGTCATCTCCATCGCGTCGACCAGGATGTAGCCCTCGGTCTCGGTCACGCGCGCCACCTGGTCGGCGTAGACCTCCAGGGCGTTCTCCCTGGTCACCCCGGGGACGACCGGCCACTGCTCGTAGCGGACGCCCAGTTGCTTCAGCTCGACCTCGATCTCGGCGGGGTCGGCGGTGCGCACCAGGGCGTTCTCGGGGTCGGTGTCCGACCACACGGTCAGCAACGTCATCGCGCCTACCTCCTGTGGGTTTCGGCTTGGAACCGCAGCAGCCACTCCAGGCACTCCAGCCGGTGCCGCGCCTGGTAGAGGTCGTCACCCCACACGTACACCCCGTGCCGGGCGACTATCAAGGCCGGCACGTCCTCCCGGAACCCGGCTTCGAAGGCGTCGCCGAGCACCCGCATGTCCTGGCTGTTGGGCACCACGGGGATGACGACCACGTCGTCGTGCGCGCGCCGGCCGAAGCCCTTGAGCATCTCCAGGTCGCGCAGCTCGACGCCGTCCGGCCGGCGCTCGGCCGCCACGACGGGGGCGAGCGCGTGCACGTGGACCACCGCGCCCGCGCCGGACACCGCCGCGATCCGCCCGTGCAGCGCGGCCTCGGCGGACGGCACGCGCACCGGGTCGTCCGTGCGGCCCTCGGCGTCGACGAGGACGACGTCGTCGGGGGTCAGCTCGCCCTTGTCCTTGCCGCTGACGGTGACCGCGAGCCGCAGCGGGTCGCGGTCCACGACCACGGAGAGGTTGCCGGACGTGCCGCGCATCCAGCCCATCGCGGTGTACCGGGCGCACTCGGCGGCCAGGGCCTCGCCGGGGCTCACAGGGCCGTCACCGTCCGGTGTGGACCGAAGTCCGCGTCGCCGTAGGGCTCGCCTGGGCGCGCGACGCCGACCGTGCGCCACCCGGCCTCGGCGGCGGCGTGCAGCTCGGCGGGCACGTCGGAGTAGAACGTGATGTCGTCCGAGCCGAGCACGGAGGCGATCTTCAGGTACGACCCGGCCTCGCGCTTCGGGCCCGCGTTCACGGTGTCGAAGTGGTGCTCGAACAGCGGGGTGAGGTCGCCGTCGGTCGTGTGCCCGAAGAAGGCCACCTGACCTGCCACCGAGCCGGAGGAGAACACGGCCAGCTTGACGCCGTCGGCGTGCCACCGGCGCAGCGCGGGCACCACGTCCGGGAAGAACTCGGCCACCAGGTCGCCCTCGGCGTAACCGCGCTGCCAGATCAGGCCCTGCAACGTCTTGAGCGGCGTGACCTTCCGGTCGGCGTCCATCCAGCCGTGCAGCACGCGCACCAGCTCGTCGGTGCCGCCGGTCGCGCCGGACAGCTCGCGGATCTGCGCGACCGCCTCCGCCACGGCCGGGTCGTCGCCGTGCTCGTCGATCCACGGCCCCAGCCGAGGCCGGGCGTAGTCGTACAGCGTGACCAGGACCTGGTCGGTGGCGCTGAGCGTGCCCTCGATGTCCAGCACGACCCATTCAGTCATGAACGTCCCCAACGTAGTAATCGGCCAACCCGTCCGGAGCGTACGCACCGCGGTCGGTCACCACCGAGGTCACGAACCGCGGCGGGGTCACGTCGAACGCCGGGTACAGGCCCCGCGCGCGGTCGGTGGCCGTGCGGCGGCCCAGGGTGTGCCGCACCTCGTCGCCCGGCCGGTACTCGATCGGCACGTCGGCGGCGGTCGGGGCGAGGCGGTCCGGCGCCTGCACCATCGCCAGGAACGGCACGTCGAACGCGTGCGCGGCCACGGCGAGGCCGAGCGTGCCGACCTTGTTGACCACGTGGCCGTCCATGGTGACCCGGTCGGCGGCGGTCAGCAGCACGTCGACGTCGCCGGTCGACATGACGGCCGCGCCCATGCCGTCGGTGATCAGGGTCGTGTCCACGCCCATCTCCCCCAGCGTCTCCGCGGTCAGGCGGGCGCCCTGGAGGTACGGGCGGGTCTCCGTGCAGACGAACCGCAAGCGCTTGCCCATCTCCTGGGCGGCGGTGACGGTCTCGGTCAGGTACAGGTCGGCCCAGCAGTGCGTGAGCACCGCGCCGTCGTCGGGCAGCAGTTCGGCGGTGTGCCGGCCGAGGCTGCGGCTGCGGCCGCGGTAGCGCTCGTCGCCCGCCTCCGCGCCGGCCAGCGCGCCGGCCACGACGTCGTCGGAGGCGTCCACGCCCGCGAGCACCGCGGCCACCGCCTTGCGCAGGTGGTTGTTGGTGCGACGGGTCTCGACCAGGAGCCGACCGGCCTCCTCCAGCCGGGCGCGGGCCTCGGCGCGGGGCAGGTCGCGGACCTCGCGGGCGGCCAGCACCATGCCCCACAGCGCGGCGAAGTACGGGCCGGAGGACTGGGTGACCATGTCCTCGATGGCCTTGGCGACCTCGGCGACCGTGCCGCAGCGGACCCACGTCTTGCGGAACGGGAAGTCCCGCCGGTCCAGGATGTGCACCCCGTCGTCCTCCAGGCGCACGCTGCGCGCCAGCAGCGGCTCCATCAGCTGTACCCGGTGAACGGGGCCTGCTCGCCGGTCAGGAAGTACGCGCCGACCTCGCGGGCCTTGTACGACACCGGGTCGTGCAGGGTGAGGGTGCGGGCGTTGCGCCAGAACCGGTCGAAGGCGTAGCCGGCCGCCGTGGCGCGCGCGCCGCACAGCTCGAACACCCGGCTGGTGGTCTGGTTGGCGACCCTGGTGGCGACGACCTTGGCCGACGAGATGGCGGCGGCGGTCTCGGCGCGCTCGTCGCGGGTCAGCTCCGCGCCGCGGCGGGACGCCCGGTCCAGCCGCTCGGAGGCGTGGTCGGCCAGGAGGCCGGCGGCCTGCGCCTCGGCGACCAGCTCGCCGTACGTGCCGAGGACGTAGGGGTCGGAAGTCGCCGAGTCGACGCCGCTGAGGAACCACGGCCGCGTGGTCGAGCGGATGTAGTGGGCGGCCTCGGCCAGCGCGCCCTCGGCCATCGCCACGTACAGCTGGGCCAGCACGAGCTGGAAGCCCAGGGCGGCCAGCGACAGGCGCGGGCTGTTCTCGTCGTGCTCGCCCAGCACCTGCCGGGCGGGCACGTGGACGTGGTCGAACACCACGCCGCCGCTGGCGGTGAGGCGCTGGCCGATGTTGTCCCAGTCGCCGGCGTAGGTGATGCCGTCGGCCTTGGCGTCGAGGGTGAAGGTGACCTTCCCGCCCGTGTCGGCGCGGGTGGCGCTGACGACCAGCCGGTCGGCGACCGACGCGCCCGTGGCGAACGTCTTGCGGCCGGTGACCTCGAACCCGCCGTCGACCGGGCGCAGCTCCAGCGCGGCGTCGAGGGGGTTGCTGACGCCGGCCCAGAACAGGTCCTCGCCCGGTTCGAAGTCCGGGTTGTCGAACAGCCCGCTGCGCCACACCTGGAGGTAGTGGTAGCCGAGCAGGTGGCCGACGTTGGCGTCCGCCGCGCCGACGACCCGGCCCACGGCCTGCTGCGTGGCCCAGTCGCGCACCGACAGCAGGCCGGACCGCCGCAGCGCCTCGACCTCGGCCACCGGCTCCGCACCGCGCCGGTCGCGTTCCGCCGCGTCCACCCGCAACGCCGCGGCCAGTTCCCCGGCGACGGTCAGCCACTTCCGCCGACCATCGGTGCTCGTCATGCCCTGCCTCCCGCTCGTCCGCGTCCCGACAGGCGAGCCTATCCGCCCCGGTGCGGCGCGGGTTGAGCGTTCCGCCACATGGGAGCCGTCAGGCGCGCGGGCGGTAGCGGTGCGGCAGGCGCAGGTCGGTGAGCAGTCGCGGCAGGGTGCGGCCCTGGTGGCGGGCGCGGACGGTCTCGACGTGCGCGCGCCACGCCTCGCGGTCGGCGCGCCAGGCCGTGAGGTAGTCCACGCAGAGCTGCGGCTCGATGAGGCGGTTGCGGCCGCCGGCGGCCTTGAGCGCGGCGATCATCCGCTGCTTGGCGGCGCCCTCCGGCACGGTGTCGCAGACCATGCCGACGACCTCCTCGATGAACCGCCGGCGCTGCCCGAGGAACCACCGCCAGTAGCCGGCCGTGGCCTCGGTCAGCCCGCGGCCGGTGTCGAGCAGGCCGAACAACCCCTCGGCGAGGCAGTCGCCGAGTTCCTCGGTGCGGGCGCGCATGGTGTCGCGGTACGGGTCGTACGGCTTCTGCAGGGCCAGGCCCGTGACCGCGGACGGCGCGAGGCCCGCGTCGCCGAGGAGGAAGAACCAGTCCTCGTTGTAGATGTTGGGGAAGAACGAGGTGAACGACTCGCGGCCGATCGCGAGCGCTCCCGTGCCGATGAACGTGTCCTGGTCGCCGCCCGCCTCGCGGTAGGCGTGGCAGACCACCGAGTTGTCCGGGTAGCCGCCGACGGACAGGCCGACGCCGGTGAACGCGTCGAGCAGGCCCGCGGCGACGCCCAGGTCGTCCGGCCGCGGGATCTCCACGTCGTCGTCCACGTAGACGACCCGCTCCCAGCCCGCGGCGGCGGCCAGCAGGAGGCCGAGGTTGCGCTTGGGGCTGGTGTCGGTGCGGCGGTCGAACCGGCCGCCGCGCAGCATCGCCGTCGTGCGGAACGGGGGCAGCAGGGCCTGCGGCGCGTCGGCGGTGTCGACGGCGACGACCTCGACGCCGGCGCATTCGGCGAGCGCGGTGGCGGCGGCCGCGCTCGACCGGCGGCTGCACAGCAGGACCAGGGTGCAGCGGTGGTGCGCGGCGAGCCCGACCACGTGCTCCAGGTAGGCGGTGGGCCGGGCGGTCGGCACGATGATCGCGTCCACCCCGGCCGGGACGGCCCGCGCGTCGCGGGTCAGCAGGTGGCGGTGGGAACCGTGGTGGTTCGCCGACGGGGAGCGCCCGCCCGGGGTGGGTGCGGCGAGCGCGGGTGCGGCGTTCAACTGCGGCCCTCCGGCCATTCGTAGAGCCGGGCGTCCGGCAGGTTCCAGTCGGGGGTGACCACCTGGCCGTTCACGACCGCCACCCTGGTCAGGATGCTGTAGGAGGCCAGCCCGGGGAATCGCTGGTCCAGGTACTCCGCGTTGCGGTCGCGGAACCTGCCGTCGGTCAGGGCCCGCACGACGCCGAGGGTCCCCCGGCCGTACTGGCCGTTGCAGATCGTCACCGTGCGCTTGTGGTTGAACGGGTTGGTGCCGCGGTAGAAGTGGCCGACGTCCTCCAGCAGGACGCCGTCGCGGCCGAGGCGGGGCGCGTAGAGGCGTTCCCCGCCGTCGGGCGCGCGGACGACGAACCCGCCGGCCTCGGCCTCGTCGTGGCGGGCGACCTGCGTGATCGGCAGTTCCACGCGGTCGAGCAGCTCGCGCGTGACGAGGTTCCAGTCGACGCCGCCGAGCAGCACCAGGTGGGTGGTGTAGTCGTCGGGAGCGAGGTCGGAGGCGATGCGGAAGTTGACCTGGCTGCGCGGGTTGAGCGCGCGGATGTGGCCGTGCAGCTCGATCAGGGCGTCGAGGTCGGCGTAGGTGTACAGCTCGACGTAGTCGGGTTGCGTCGGGTCCGAGTAGGGCATCCTCGCCCGCATTCCGGCCGGGAGCTGGGCGACCACGATGGTGATCACGTGCCGGTCGTCGAAGTACCAGAAGCCGCGGTCGGCGTGGTCGGTGGCGTCGACCGGGCCGCCGTCGCGCCGCTCGGCGGCGGCGCGCAGCTCGGCCAGCTCGCGCAGCAGCTCCTCGCGCCGGCGCAGCTCCTCGGGGGTCAGCTCGTCCACCGGCAGCAGCCGGTAGGGGCGGGACGCGACGGAGCGCCGAGTGGCGAAGAACGTGGCGTAGGCGGCGAGGCGGTGCAGCGGGGGCGTCTTGGGCTTGGTGCGGCTCTCCCACGACGACAGCAGCGGCACGCTGGCCGGCTTCTCGGCGCCGAGGGCGCGGGCGAGGTCGCCCTGGGTGATCGTGACGTCGGGCCACAGCTCTTCGCGCAACGCCCGGAGGCGGTGCGCGAGCGTGTGGGACTGGTCCGCGACGATCACACCCGTGTGCCCTTCAGCGAATTTCAGCTCTCCGACTGAAGCGTGCAACATACACGATCGCGGGGAAAGTTGACGAGCCGATACGCCCGAAAGGGCCTTGTCAGTCCGGTACAGCTCGTCTTACCCTCAGCTCACTGAGGTTTAGTCAACTTCAGTGAGACAAGGTGAAGTCCACCCAGGAAGCCATCCGGGGGTCGCCATGAACCTGCTCACCGCGTTAGCCCAGTCCTCCGGCACCACCGGGTGGACACCACTCGTGGTCGTGCTCATGATCGGCGCGATGGCGCTGGTCCTGGGTCTGGCCAAGCTCCTGCGCCGGGTGCTCGGCGTGCTCACCCGGGTCCTGCTCTCGACCGGTGCGGCGATGACCGGGATCGCCGCGGCGCTGGCCGTCTGCAGCGTGCTGACCACCGTTCTCCTGGTCTACGCGCGCTGATCTCCCACGTGCGGCCCACCCCCTTCGTCTACGGTATGCGGGCCCGCACCGAAGGGGGAGTCGCACGATGGACCTGTCGCGCAGATCGTTCTCCGGGGGAACCGCCCTCGCCGCACCGGCGACCGGGACCCACGGGACGACCGCCGCGTCGGCCCGGACGCCGCGTCCGCACCAGCCGTCCACACCGCACCTGCTGGAGGCCGAGCAGCTCGTCGGCTACCTGTCGTTGCCCACGTGCCCGCTGGCGAACAACACCTACAAGGAGCCGGACCAGCCGAACGTGGTCCGGTGGGGCTCGCCCGGCGACGCGTCCGGGTGGGTCAACCAGAGCCAGTGCGCGTCGTTCCTGACCGCCGTGCTGAAGCGCACGTACCGGTGGGCGACCCCGCGGTTCTTCAGCACCCACTTCGGGCTGGCCAGCCCGTTCGCGCGGGACTACCGGGCGGCGTTCGCGGACCGGGCGATCCCGCACTTCGAGCGCGTCACCAGGGTGGTGGACCTCCGCCCGGGTGACCTGATCGCGATCGACTACCGCAACGACCAGGACACCAACACCGGGCACGTGGTGATGGTGCGCTCGGTGAAGGGCGTGTACCGCGCGCCGACGCGGACGTTGAACTTCACCGGGGAGACGCAGTACGCGGTGGAGGTCGTGGACTGCACGTCCGAACCGCACGGCGTCTACGGGGTGGGCAACTACTTCCGGTACCCGGACAACCGCATCTTCAACGCCACCGCGGCGACCGACGGCGCCGGTTACGGGCACATGATGTTCTACGCCTCGAACGAGACCGGCGAGTTCAGCCGGTACCGGTGGAGCGTGAACACCTCGTCCACCGGCACGTACGCGACGTCAGACCGCCCGGTCTCGGCCGCCCGCGTCACGTCCTGAGCGTTGAACTCACCGGTCCCGAACGTACGACTCTCGCGTCCTGAACGTAGGACTCTCGCGAGAGTCCTACGTTCAGGGCTCGTGTGTCGAACGCTCGGGACCGGTGAGTTCGACGCCCGGGTCAGAGGCGCTGCCAGAGGGCGGGGACGTTCGGCGGTTCCCAGCCCACCTGGGACGTGTGGGCCTGGCGGCACTGGTAGGTGACGCCGTTGTAGGTGACCTGCGTGCCCGGCGTGTACGCGCGGTCGGGAGCCCAGGTGCCGGACGGTTGCGTGGTCGTGGTGGTGGTGGTTGTTGTTGTGGTGGTAGTGGTCGTGGTGCCGCCGTTGTCCCACGGGACCTGCGTCGACCGGTAGAAGTCGATGCCCATCGCGGTCCAGCGCGGTGCCTGCGCGCCCAGGCGGACCCGGAACGCGTCCCACCCGTGCGTCGACCACGGCGACCAGCCCAGCTCGGCGATCGCCGCCAGGCGGGGGAACGCCATGTAGTCGATGTGCGCCGGTGTCACGATCGTCTCGCTCCACAGTGGAGCCTCCACCCCGCGCACGGCCGACTCGGGCACGCCGCTCACGTGCGCGCCGGGGTTCCAGTCGTACGCGTCCCGCACCTCCACGTACCCCGCCCAGCTCAGCCCGAGCGCCGTGCCGGAGTGGTACTTCATGTCGAGGTACGCCTTGTTCGCCGGCGACATCACGACCTTCTGGCCCCGCGCGGCGGCGTTCTGGACCACCGCGTTGGACGTGGTCGTGCCCCAGTACTGGGCCACCGCACCGGTGTCGGTCGTGGTCTTGACGTACTCGTGCCAGCCCATCGCCTTCTTGCCGTACTTGCCGACCAGCGGCAGCACCCGGCTCATGAACGTCTGGTACTCCTGGTCGGTCGTCGCGCTCGCCTCGTCGCCGCCGATGTGGAGGTACGGCCCGGGCGTCAGCGCGGCGATCTCCCGGATCACGTCCTCGACGAAGGTGTAGGTGACGTCCTTGGACACGCACAGCGACGAGTACCCGACCGCGATGTCCGTGCGCAGCGCGGGCGCGACGCCGTTGCAGTTCAGCTCGGCGTACGAGGCCAGCGCCGCGTTGGTGTGGCCGGGCAGGTCGACCTCGGGCACGACGGTGATGTGCCGCTCCGCCGCGTACGCCACGATCTCCTGGTACTGCGCCTTGGTGTAGTACCCGCCGGCCCCGCCGCCGACCTGCGTGCTGCCGCCGTGCGTCGCGAGCCGCGGCCAGCTGTCGATCGCGATCCGCCACCCCTGGTCGTCGGTCAGGTGCAGGTGGAAGTAGTTGACCTTGTAGAGGGCGAGCTGGTCGAGGTACCGCTTCACCGTCGCGACGGGGTGGAAGTGCCGGGCCACGTCCAGCATCGCGCCCCGGTGGGCGAACCGGGGGTAGTCGGTGATCGTCGCACCGGGCACGGTCCACGGTCCCGGCTGCACCGTGCGGCTCTCCACCCGCGCGGGCAGGAGCTGGCGCAACGTCTGCACGCCCGCGAACAGGCCCGCCGGGGTGTTGGCGCGCAGCAGCACGGACGCCGACGTGACGGTGAGCTGGTAGCCCTCGTCGCCGACGGACGCGGGCGCGCCGCCGACGAGCAGCGCGATGCCGTCGGCGGGCGTGCCGGTGGTGTCCACGACCGGGAGGGCGTAGCCGGTCGACGGGCGCAGCACGGCGGCCAGCTGGTCGCCCACGCCGTGCGCGGCGGCCGTGGTGTAGAGCCTGGTGCCGGCCGTGATCGCGTGCGTGACGCCGGCGGCGGGCTGCACCGAGACCGGGGCGGGGACGATGCTCTGGAGGGGTTCGGCGGCCGAGGCCGCGGGCGTGTCGGCGGCGACGTGCCACCAGGCGGTCGCGCCGAGCACCATGACCAGGACGGCGAGCGCTCGGGCCGTCCTCGCTGGGGGTTTCACCGTGGACCTCCTCGGGGCAAGGCGGCTGCCGCCAAGCGTGCTCATGCCCGGGAGGTGCTGTCAATGGGTCTAGACCATTCGGCAATGCGGGAGGACGGCTCCGGGGAGGACGGCTCCGGGGGATGGCTCCGAGGGTGACGGCTCCGGGAGGGCGGCACCGCCCTCCCGGGCCCGCGTCACCGGTGGTGCGCCAGGAGGCGCGTGGAGGCCGTGCCCAGCCCCGTCGGCCCGCGCAGGGACTGCGGCGTGAACGCCACCTCCCGCCCGCCGAAGTGCTTGGCCAGGTCGGCGTCGTGGTAGCGGACGACGGACCGGTGCCAGTTGAGGATGCCCGCCAGCCAGTCCCGCAGCTCGCCGACGTAGGCGTTCAGCGCCTCGCGCGCCTCCCGGTCGAGCCGGAACTCCTCGAACAGCGCCGGCAGCTCCACGGCCACCGAGTGCTGGAACTGCTCCAGCCGCGCGTTGGCCAGATCCGTGGCGACCTGGATCGCCCGGTCGAGGTCCACGTCGAGGAAGTTGCGCACGACGAGCACCACGTTGTGCACCTCGCCCTCGAACTGGATCTCCTTCCGGTACGAGTAGAGGTCGTTGAGGATGATGGCGTAGTCCATCGCCGAGTTCTCGATGTTGCGGATGGTGCGCGTCCGGTAGATCTCGTCGGGCACCAGCCTGCCGTGGCCGAGCCGGGCCAGGCTCATCGTCAGCTCCGAGCCGAACGTGTGGCGGCGCATCTCGACGTAGTCGACGGGGTCGGGCACGCGGTTCTCGTGGTGGTTCTTCAGCTCCCACAGCCAGCTGTCGAGCATCAGCTCCAGCGCGACGCGGAACTGCCTGCGGTTCTCCGGCGGCATCGGCGCGGTGGTGCGCCGCCAGGCGTCGGCGAGGCCGCGCTCCAGCGGGGTCACCGGCGCCGGCGGCGCGCCCTCCAGCGGCATCATCTGCTTGAGCCGGTCGGTGACTGCCTTGGCGAGGGCGAGGTCCGGCGTGCGGCCGAACGCGACCGGGTAGTAGTCGTCGCCGTACGTGCCCCAGGTCAACCACAGGGCGTTGATCTCCAGCTCCTCCGCGGTGGCGTCCGGGTCGATGCCCGCCGAGCACAGCGCGAGGTCGTAGTCGCGCAGCTTGTCCTCCGTCCACACGCGGGGCACGTCGTCGAAGATGCCGATCTCACGGGCCCACGCGATGCTCTTCTCCCGCGCGTCGGCCCAGTGCGGGTTGACCGACACCTCGAACGGCATGCGCAGCGCGGGCTCGGGCAGCGGCGGCACCTCCTCGAACGGCACGTGGCCGTAGCTGCGCAGGCGTTGCGGCGCGGTGGCGATGAGCGAGCGGGCCGCGCTCGTGCCGATGCCGGTCGGGCCGCCGAGCACCGGGTTCGCGGTGACCGCGCCCTCGTTCATGTAGCGGCTGGACCGCGCGTGCCACTCGTGGCCGCCGGACTGCCAGTCCTGCAGGCCCTTGACGTAGGCCAGCACGGCGAGCCGGCCCACCGGGTCGATGCCGTGCTCCTCCAGCAGCAGCGGCACCTCCGTCACGGCGGTGTGCTCGAACTGGTGCAGGCGGGAGGTGAGCAGGTCGTTGACCGCCTCGGCGGCCTCCTGCGTCGGCAGGTCGAGGAACTTCTCCAGCACCAGGACGCCGTTGCTCAGCTCGCCCTCGTCCAGCACCTCGCGCTCGTAGGAGAACAGGTCGTTGCGCAGGTGCACGGCGTCGGCGAACGTGTCGCGCAGGACGCCCATCGGGCGGGTGAGGGCGATCGAGGCGGGCACCTCCATGCCGGTGACGTGCTCGACCAGGTTCGCCGACCACGGGGCGCCGCCCACCTTGCGGCGCATCTCGATGTACTCGATCGGGTTGGAGAGCCTGCCCTCGGAGATGTTCAGCAGCTCCCACATGGACTCGTCCAGCAGGTGCTTGGTGTTGTCGGCGAACCGGCGGCGCCAGTCCTCCGAGTGGCTGCCGACCGTGCGCGTCCACAGGTCGGCGAGGCCCTTCTCGACCGGGTTCACCGGCTCGGCCGTGATCGCTCCGTCGACCGGCATGAACAGCGGCAACCGGTCGAGGTACGCCTTCGCGCCCGCCACGTCCGGGTTGCGCTTGTACAACTCCACGAAGTGGTCGTCGAAGTAGAAGACCCACACGTACCAGTCGGTGACGAGGTCGAGGTCCTCCGGCGAGGCGTCGGGGTGGGTGTAGGCGCAGAGCAGGGCGTAGTCGTGCGAGTCGAGGTCGTGCTCGGTCCAGATGACGGTGCCGTGCTGCGGCACGTCGATCATGTCCATCTCGTGGGCCCACGCCTTGGTGTGCGCCCGCGCGCGTTCCAGGCTGGGGTTCAGCCGTGCCGGGTAGGGCATGTAGAAATCCGGCAGCTGGAACGGCTGCGCCATCGGCTCGCACCTCTCGTCGTCGCCTATCGGGTGTACGCAACCAGGGCAGGGGTCCCAGGGCCAAGGGGCGGTGGCACTGATCCACACGTTCGGGCACCGGGTCCCCCCGACCGGCTCAACGGGTGATGCTTTGGGTGGTCGCCGCCGAAGTGCGGCCCCCGACGTCGTGACCGAGCGGTGAAACCGGCACGCAGGCGTCACACTGAGGACGTGCCCCGCTTGGAGCCTTTCGACCTGGACTTCTTCGATTCGGCGCCGCAGCGTCACAGCTACGTGCTGGACCTGCCGGTGTCACCCGAACGCGTGTGGCGGGGCCTCGCCGCCTCCAACCCGCTGTGGTGGTGCCGCCTGCTGTCGTCGGTGGAGTACTCCTCCCCTCGCCCGTTCGGGGTGGGCACGACGCGGACCGCGGCGGTGCTGGGCGTGCTGCGGTTGCGCGAGGTCTTCATCCGGTGGGACGAGGGGCGGCGGCAGTCGTTCGCGGTGGACCGGGCGAACCTGCCGCTGTACCGGCGGTTCGGCGAGGACTACCTGGTGGAGCGGTCGGGCGGGGGCAGCAGGCTGACGTGGACGTTCGCCTACGAGCCGGCGGTGAAGGTGGGCGGGCGGTTGAACACCCTGGTGTTCGACTCCCTGGTGGCCGACACGCGGCGGCACTTCAGCGCCTGAGCCCACTGCCGAACGTTACCGAATAGGCCGAGAAGTGCAGTAGATCACGCCCATATGGGTGATTCGTCTCCTTAGGTTAGGCTGCCCTCATGCCCAAAGGAGACGCACTGCTCACCGGTGAGGAACTGGTGCTCGCGCACCACGACCGGGCGGTCGTGCACGGTGTCTCGCTCGGGCTCCGCGCGGGGCGCGTGACGGCGCTCGTCGGGCCCAACGGGTCCGGCAAGTCGACCGTCCTGCGGTCCCTGGCACGCCTGCACCGGCCGCGCGAGGGGCGGGTGCGGGTCGGCGAGCGGTCGGTGTGGGGGCACTCGCCGCTGTCCGGCAAGGAGTTCGCCCGCAACGTCACGCTGCTCACCCAGCAGCGGCCGACGCCGTCGGGGGTCTCGGTGCGCGACGTCGTCTCCTACGGCCGCTACCCGTACCGCACCGGCTGGCGCGGGGTCGACCCGGAGGGCGGCGCGGCCGTCCGCCGCGCCATGGACCTGACGGGTGTCACCCCGATGGCCGACCGGGGCGTGGACGAGCTGTCCGGCGGCGAGCTGCAACGCGTGTGGCTCGCGTCCTGCCTGGCGCAGGAGACCTCCGTGCTGCTGCTGGACGAGCCCACCAACCACCTCGACCTGCGCTACCAGGTCGAGGTCCTCGACGTGGTGCGCGACCTGGCCGACGACCACGACGTGGCGGTCGGCGTGGTGCTGCACGACCTCGACCACGCGGCCGTCGTGGCCGACGAGGTGGTGCTGCTGAGCGAGGGCCGGGTGGTCGCGGCCGGCCCGGTCCGCGACGTCCTCACCGGCGAGCACCTCACCCGCGCCTACGGCGTCACGGTGCACGTGACCGACGACCCGGTCACCGGCGCGATCCACTGCCGCCCCCTGGGCAGGCACACCCCGCGACCGGCCTGACCCCCCTTCACCCCTTCACCCCTGAGAGGTACCAGCGATGCGCTTGCTCGCCCCTGCCCTCGTGACGACCGCCGTGCTGCTGTCGGCGTGCGGCACGACCGAGACGCCGACGTCCACCGCACCCGCCTCGGCCGCCGGCGGCCCGGTCACCGTCACCGACTCCCGCGGCAAGGAGGTCGCGCTCGACGCGCCGGCCGCGAAGGTCGTCGTGCTGGAGTGGGGCGAAACCGAGATCGTCACCTCGCTGGGTGTCACTCCGGTGGGCGTCGCGGACGTCGCCGGTTACAAGACGTGGAACTCGGTCGTGCCGCTGCCGGCCGACGTGAAGGACGTCGGCAAGCGCAACGAGCCCAGCGTCGACTCGATCGTCGCCCTCGACCCCGACCTCGTGATCGTGGCCGAGGGCCGCGACACCGCGCTGGTGGGCCGGCTCGAGCAGTACGTGCCGGTCGTCGTCACGAAGTCCAGCGACGCGGCCGGGAACTTCGACCGGCTGCGCTCGGACGTGAGGATGATCGCCCGGGCGGTCGGCAAGTCCGCCGAGGGCGACAGGCTGCTGTCCGACATGGACACCGCGCTCGCCGAGGGGCGCGAGGCCGTCGAGGCCAAGGGCGCGGGCGGCACGCCGTTCGTCATGGCCGACGGCTGGTCGCAGGGCAGCACGGTCAGCATCCGCCCGTTCGGCAAGGGCTCGCTGGTCTCCGACGCCGCCGAGGCCGTCGGCTTCACGAACGCCTGGACCGGCGACGTCGACCCGCAGTGGGGCTTGGGCGCCACCGACGTCGAGGGCCTGACCGCGCTGACCGACCCGAGGACCATGCTGTTCTACAGCGCCTCAGAGGACGACGTGTTCACCACCGGCCTGGCGCAGAACCCGGTGTGGCAGCGGCTGCCGTTCGTGGCGAACGGGAAGGTAGTGAAGCTGGAGCCGGGCACGTGGACGTTCGGCGGGCCGAAGTCGGTCGTCCACGTCGCCGAGCAGTTCGTGAAGGCTGCCACCGCCTGATGCGCGCCGCCGCCGTGACGGCGGGGATCGTGGCGCTCATCGCCGTGCTCTCCGCCGTCCACCTCACCCAGGGCACCGCGTCGACCGGGGTGCTCGACGTCCTCGCGGCCCTGGTGGGCGACGGGGACGCGCAGACCCTCGCCGTGCTGGAGGGCTCCCGCGTGCCGCGCCTGCTGGCCGCGCTGCTGCTCGGCGTCGCCCTCGGCGTGGCCGGCGCGGGCATGCAGTCGGTGGCCCGCAACCCGCTGGCCTCGCCGGACACGCTCGCCGTGAACGCGGGCGCGCACCTGGCCGTGGTCGCCATCGCGGCGTTCGGGGTGAGCCTGCCCGTGCTGCCCGCGGGCGCGGCGGCGTTCGTCGGCGGGCTCGCGGCGTCCGCCGTGGTGCTCGGGTTGTCCGGCGGCGGTTCGACCAGCCCGCGGCTGGTGCTCGTCGGCTCGGCGGTGATGCTGACGCTGCAGTCGGCGACCATGTTGCTGCTGCTGATGTTCGAGCAGGAGACGACCGGGCTGTTCGCCTGGGGCTCCGGCTCGCTGACGGTGAGCGACCTCGACGCGACCGCCCGGATGGCGCCGGTCGTGCTGGTCGCGACCGCGGCCCTGGTCCTCATGGGACGGTCGCTCGACATCCTCGCCCTCGGCGACGACAACGCGACCGTGCTCGGGCTGAAGGTGCGGCGCACGCGGGTGGGCGCGGTGCTGCTGACCGTGGCGCTGACGGCGGCGGCCGTGACCGTCGCCGGGCCCATCGGGTTCGTCGGGCTCAGCGCCCCGGTGATCACCCGGCTGCTCGCGCCGCTCGTGCCCGGGCTGGGCCGGCACCGGCTGCTGCTGCCGGTGTCCGGGCTCGTCGGCGTGGTGGTCGTGCTCGGCGCGGACGTGCTGCTGCGGGCGGTCATGGGGTCGGCGGCGGCGGTGCGCGTGCCGACCGGGGTCATGACGACGGTGCTGGGCGCGGTCGTGCTGATCTGGTTGGCGCGGCGCGGTCGGTCGGGCGGCACGCCGAGGCAGTCGCCCGCCGGGCGGGTCGGCGTGGCCACCTCGACGCGCCGGCTCGTGGTGACGTCGGTGGCGCTGGGCGTGCTGCTGGTCGCCGCGCCGACCGCCGGGCTGATGCTCGGCGACCGGGTGGTGCTGCTGGGCGACCTGGCGAACTGGCTCGCCGGCCGCACGGGGACAGCGCTGACGTTCGTGGTCGACCAGCGGCTGCCGCGCGTGCTGGCGGCGCTCGTGGCGGGCGCGGCGCTGGCCGTGGCGGGCTGCGGCATCCAGTCGGTGAGCCGCAACCCGCTGGCCGAACCGGGGTTGCTGGGCATCACGGCGGGCGCGGGGCTGGGCGCGATCACGTTGATCACGGCCGTGCCGCTGGCCGGGGCCTGGCACGTCGCCGGTGCCGCCGGTGCGGGCGCGCTGGCCGCGTTCGCGCTGGTCTACGGGCTGGCGTGGCGGTCGGGCCTGGACTCGGACCGGTTGGTCGTGATCGGCATCGCCACGTGGTCGGCCGGGATGGCGCTGATCACGCTGCTGATCGTGACGTCGGACCCGTGGAACACGGCGAAGGCGTTGACGTGGATGTCCGGCTCCACCTACGGCCGCGCGCTGGACCAGGTCGTGCCGCCGGCGCTGGCGCTGGCCCTGCTCACCCCGCTGCTGTGGGCCCGGCACCGCGAGCTGGACCTGCACAACCTGGACGAGGACACGCCCCGGGTGCTCGGGATGCGGGTCGAGCCGTCACGGCTGGTGATCCTGCTGGCGGCGGGCGTGCTGGCGGCCACGGCCGTGTCGGCGATCGGCGTGGTGGCGTTCGTCGGCCTGGTCGCGCCGCACCTGGCCCGGTCGCTGGTCGGCGGCAGGCACGCGCGCGTGCTGCCGGTCGCGGCGGCGGTCGGGGCGGTGCTCGTGAGCGCCGCGGACACCGCGGGGCGCACGGTGATCGCGCCGGCGCAGGTGCCCGCCGGGCTGGTGATCGCGTTGATCGGCACGCCGTACTTCGTGCTGGTGCTGTGGCGGACGCGCGAGGCGCGCACCTGACGCCGGGCGGGGTGGGGGCGGTCGCGCGGCGGGGTGCCGCCGACGTGACCGCCCACCCGCGACCTAGCCGCGCCGGGCGGTGATGTGCGGGGTCGAGGCCAGCTCCACCATGATCCGGTCCACGGCCGCGCCCAGCTTGGCGTACTTCTCGGTGTACAGCACCGGGAAGACGCCGGGGCGGTCGGCGGGCCGGTAGGTGTCGACGTAGTCCGTGCCCAGGTTGCCGAACGCCACCACGACGTAGCTGCGCCGAGCCGCGCCGGGCAGCGAGTTGACGATGCCCGCGTCGCTGCCGGTCGTGTCGACCCAGCCCGTCTTGTGCGCGAACGTCACCTCGGCCACCGCGTCGCACGGCCGCACGTCGCTGTCGTACACGGCGGAGCCGACGGTGACCGTGCCGTCGGGCTGGATCCAGCGCGACGGCGTCTGCTGCCGGATGCCCTGCACCGGGTAGTCGCGCCCGCAGTGGTTGGTGGTCGACAGCATCTCGTTGTGGCCCTGCCTGGCCAGCGACTTGACGAACTGCACGCGGGACGCCGTGCTGAGCACGTCACGCGTCACCGGTCGGCCCGCGTCGGTCGTCCACAGCGTGCCCGAACCGCCGTTGACCAGCAGGAGCAGCTTCGCGGTGTCGATGCCGCTCATGTTCGACCCGATCCACCGGCCGCCGTTCTCCGGGTTGGTGCCGGTGACCATCAGCGTCGGCAGGCCCAGCTCCGCGAAGGTGCGGTTGACCTCGTCCCACGCGCCGAGGTCGTGGATCATCTTGATCAACGCGCAGGTGGACTCGTTCTGCGACTTGGTGATCATATCGTCGAAGTGCGCGCGGATCACCCGGCTGGACGGCCCGCCGCACGCCGGGCTCTGCGTCACGGGCCGGTAGTCGTACACCGCGTCGAGGTCCACCCGGCCCTGGTCGGCGAGCCGCAGCACGCCGAAGCCCACCATCAGCTTGAGCACCGACGCCGGGTACGGCGAGGAGAAGTCGAGGGGCGCGCCCTCCCGGCCCGCGAGCACGTCCCGCGTGCCGCGACCGCCGTTGAGGTCCCACTCGTCGTCGTCCCACCACCGGTAGCGCACCTGCTCGGTGGACAGCTCGTGCAGGTCCAGCGGCACCACGACCCCGTCGGGGTACTGCGGGCTGAGCAGCACGTCGGCCATCGCGCTCGGCCGGCCGAAGCGGTCCAGCTCGATCACGGCGAGGTCCAGGTTCGGCGTCTGGTGCAGCGGCCGGGCCTCGGCCGGGGCGAGGCGGGTGGCGACCTCCCCCGCGGGCACCGCGTCGTACTTCTCCGGCGCCCCGGCGCGCGACGCGGCCACCAGCTCCGGCGGCGTCAGGTCGAGCACGTCGCGGAAGTCCTGCGCGACGACGGCCTGCCGCAGCGACTCGGCGAGCCGGGCGCTCACGTCCTCGCCGACCGCTTGCGCGGTCGACACCGTTGTCATCGCGCCGGCCAGCGCCGCTGTCGCCGTGAGCGCGGTGGCTGTGAGCAGCCTGCGTCGGATGGACGCCATGGTTCCCCCCGGAAGTGGTCCGTCTGCGTCGCCGACGGTAGTCCACCCGACGCCCTCCGTGGGGTGGAACCGATCACCGGAACGTGGCGAGGAACTGGTCGCGGAAGCCGTCCATGGGGCGCACGGGTGCTCGCGGGTCCGGGCGCAGCCCGTCGGTCCAGCCCCAGGACGAGGTCCGGTCCAGCACCGCCCGGTCGCGCGCGACGATGCTGATCGGCACGTCGCGGCCCGCGTCCGGACCGGTGACGAACGGCGCCGGCTGGTGGTCGCCGAGGAACACCAGCACTAGGTCGTCGTCGCCGTAGGTCTCCACGTAGGACACGAGGGAGCCCACCGAGTACTCGACGGTCTTGGCGTAGTCGGCGCGCACCAGCGCCGGGTCGCGGCCGAACACGGCCTCCGCCGGCGCCTCGCCCGAGGCCATCGACGCGAACACCGAACCGTCGCCGAGGTGGTCCCAGCCGACCGCCGTCGGCGCGGGCGACCACGGCGCGTGGCTCGACAGCAGGGCGATCGCCGCCATCACCGGCGCGTGCTCCCCGGTGCGCTCGAACCGCTGGAACCTGGCCAGGGTGAACTCGTCGGGGGTGGTCGCGTAGCCGAAGCGCGGGCCGCGGTAGTCGAGGTCGTCGAAGGCGTAGATCCGGTCGTAGTCGAAGAACCCGCCCTCCGGCCACGCCCTCGTGATGCCGGGGAGCACGCCCACCGAGCGCCACCCCGCGCGGCGGAACGCGCCGCCCAGCGGCAACCGGTCGCTCGCCACCAGCGTGCGGTAGCGCTGCTGGTTGTCGACCCACAGCCCGGACAGCAGGGTGGCCTGGGCGAGCCAGCTCCCGCCGCCCGCCGTCGGCGAGGTGAGGAACGCGCTGCGCGCGTGGTACCCGGCGGCGGCCAGTCGCGCGGTGCCCGCGTCGAGCGCCGGGCCGACGCGCGGCGCGATGTCCGGGTGCGCCACCGCCGCGCGCCCGTAGCTCTCCACGAACACCAGCAGCACGTCCTTGCCGCGCAACCCGGTCAGCAGGTCCGCGCCCGCCGCGCCGGCGAACGGGTCGACCGCCGACCGCGCCGCGAACTCCTCCCGGTCGCGCAGCCCGGCCCGCACCCGGTGAACCTGGTCGTAGGCGAACGCCGCCGTGCTGCGGGAGGTGATCGGCCCGATCGACGTGGCGTGGACGCCGGCCAGGGTCAGCCACCCGACCGCGAGCACGGCGAGCACCCGCGCCACGACGCGGCGATGGCGTCCGACGACCTCGCCCAGCCGTGCCGCGGACCGCGCCATGAGGACCACCACCGCGACCGCGAGCAGCACGGCCGCCACCACGACCGCCACCGCCGCGAACCGACCCGCCGTCACGTCCACGTAGTCGACCGCGGGTGCGAGCAGCGGCCAGTCCAGCACCGGGTCGAACGGCCGGTAGAGCACCGCGTCGAACCCGAGGTCCAGCGCCTTCAGCACCAGCAGCAGGCCCAGCAGCGCGCCACCGACGGGCACGACCACGCGACGCGCGCGTTCGGGCAGCACCAGCACCAGCGCCGCGGCCGGCAGCGCCTCCACCGGCAGGCGCAGGAACGCGGCGGGCGTCAACGAGGCGACGTCGTCGGGCAGCAGCAGCGCGGCCAGCACCAGCAGCGCGGCCAGGGCGGTGACGACCACCCGCCGGCCGCGGCGGTCCACCCGGGTCTCGGTCATGCGGTCCCCTCCGGTCGTCCCACCGGGGTAGAACGCACGCGCACCCCGCGCGGTTCAGCCGTCGGTACGGTGGTGGCCGTGACCCGTCCGTACGTCCTGCTCAGCGTGGCCGTCAGCGTGGACGGCTACATCGACGACCGCGGCGCGCAACGGTTCCCGCTGTCCAACGCGGAGGACTTCGACCACGTCGACCAGGCGCGGGCGGAGTCCGGCGCGATCCTCGTCGGCGCGACCACGATCCGCCGCGACAACCCGCGCCTGCTGGTCCGCCACCCGCGCCGCCGGGCCGACCGGGTGGCCCGGGGCCGCCCCGAGCACCCGGTGAAGGTCACCGTGACCGCGTCCGGCGACCTCGACCGGCGGCACGACTTCTGGCACCGCGGCGGCGACAAGCTCGTCTACACCACCGACTCCGGCCGGGCGCGGGCCACCGCGGCGGTCGGCGACCTGGCGGAGGTGGTGCCGCTGGGCGGCGCCGTCGACTTCGGGGCGTTGCTGGACGACCTCGGCGCACGCGGGGTCGACCGGCTGATGGTGGAGGGCGGCGGCACGATCCACACCGCGTTCCTGGCCGCCGGGTTGGCCGACGAGATCCGCATGGCGGTCGCGCCGATGCTGATCGGGCAGGCCGCCGCGCCGCGCTTCGTCAACCCGGCCGAGTTCCCGGGCGGTCCGGCGCGCCGCTTCCACCTGGCCGACGTGGCCAAGCTGGGCGACGTCGCGGTGCTGCGCTACTTCCCCAAGAGCTGACCGCCGGCCGGCACCCGCGCGCGTCAGGCGCGGTGGACCCGCTCGGCTCCGCGCCACAGGTGGACGACGTCCCGGCCGAACGACCAGACGAGCGCGGCCAGCGCGAGCCCCACGAACGCGGCCGGGTGCGGGAGCAGGCCGGACGCGGCGACGACCAGCGCGACGCCCTGCGCCGCCGCCACCACCTTGCGCGCCCGGCTCGGCGGCAACGCGCCGCGCAGCCGGACCAGGCACCAGGACGCCACCACGAACGCGTACCGCAGCGCGCCGATCACCGGCACCCACGGTCCGAGGGTCGCGGCGACGTGCGCGCTCAGCACCAGGATCAGGAACGCGTCGACCTCCATGTCGAACCGCGCGCCCAGCTCCGACGCCGTGCCCGTGCGCCGGGCCACCTGGCCGTCCACGAAGTCCAGCGCCAGGGCCACGGCGGCGAGCACGACGATCAGGGCCGTCTCCCGCCCGCCGTCGGCGACCAGCGCCGTGACGCCGCCGACCAGCAGCGCCCTGGCCAGGGTCACGCGGTCGGCGGGCCCGAGCGCGCGGCGGGCGGACCGCTGCACCGCGCCGCCGAGCAGCGCGGACGTGCCCACCGCGAACGCCGTGCCCGCGAGCCACCCGAGCGGCCCGAGGCCGGCGGTGTGCCCCAGCACGCCGAGCAGGATGACCTGGAGACCGGCCCAGGCGGCGGGCTCGCGAACCGCCGGGGCCGCGCTGTGGTGGAGTGTCGTCATCGTGCCCCTCGTCGTCCGGAGGTTGTAACAGGTGACACGCACCGCGAGGGCCCTGTGGTTCACCTCGGCCGGGAACTGCGAGATCCGGACCGTGGCCGTGCCCGAGCCCGGACCGGACGACGTGCTGGTCCGGACGCTGTACTCGGGGATCAGCCGGGGCACGGAGAGCCTGGTGCTGCGCGGCGGCGTGCCCGAGAGCCAGCACGACGTGATGCGCGCGCCGTTCCAGGACGGCGGGTTCCCGTGGCCGGTGAAGTACGGCTACCTGAACGTGGGCGTGGTGGAACGGGGTCCGCTGCTCGGCCGCACGGTGTTCTGCCTCTACCCGCACCAGACGCACTACGTGGTGCCCGCCGACGCGGTGACGCCCGTGCCCGACCGGGTCCCCGCCGCCCGCGCCGTGCTGGCCGGGACGGTCGAGACGGCCGTGAACGCGCTGTGGGACGCCAAGCCGCTGATCGGCGACCGGATCGCGGTGGTCGGCGGCGGGATGGTGGGCTGCGCCGTGGCCGCCGTGCTGGCCCGCTTCCCGGGCGTGCGGCTGCAACTGGTCGACGCCGACCCCGGCCGCGCGTCGGTGGCCGCCGCGCTGGGCGTGGACTTCGCCCTGCCGGAGGCGGCGGAGGGCGGGTGCGACCTGGTCGTGCACGCGAGCGCGTCCGAGGAGGGGTTGGCCCGGTCGTTGGCGCTGCTCGCGCCGGACGGGCAGGTGGTGGAGCTGAGCTGGTACGGCGACCGGCCGGTGTCGGTGCCGCTGGGCGAGTTCTTCCACTCGCGGCGGCTGCGGTTGCGCAGCAGCCAGGTGGGCGTGGTCGCGCGGCCGGACCGCAGCCACGCCGAGCGGATGGCGCTGGCGCTGGACCTGCTCGCCGACCCCGCGTTCGACGCGCTGATCACCGGCGAGAGCCCGTTCGACGACCTGCCGTCCGTGCTGCCGGAGCTGGCGCGCGGCGACCTGCGGGCCCTGTGCCACCGCGTTGACTACGGTGCCGGGCATGTACCTGCCTGACACCACCGAGGACGTGCGGGCGCGGGCGGCGGCGGTGGCGTTGCTGCCCGTCGGCAGCCACGAGCAGCACGGCCCGTACCTGCCGCTGGCCACGGACACGGTCGTCGCCTGCGCGGTCGCCCGGGCCGTCGCCGACGCGCACCCGGTGCAGCTGCTGCCGCCGATCGCGATCTCCTGCTCGCACGAGCACGCGGCCTGGCCCGGCACGGTGAGCATCTCGGCGCGGACGCTGTACTCGGTGGTGCGCGACGTGGCGGACTCGCTGCGCCGGTCCGGCGTGCCGAACCTGGTGCTGGTCAGCGGGCACGGCGGGAACTACGTGCTGGCCAACGTGGTGCAGGAGTCCGACGGGATGGCGTTGTTCCCGAGCAGCGCCGACTGGACCGCGGCACGGGCGGCGGCGGGGCTCGCGACGACCTCGCGCGGCGACATGCACGCGGGCGAGCTGGAGACGTCGATCCTCCTGCACGCCCACCCGGAGCTGGTGAGACCCGGCTACGAGACCGCCGACCACCTGGCCGACGACCGGCCGCACCTGCTGACGCTGGGCCTCGCGCCCTACACCGCGTCCGGCGTGGTCGGGCGGCCCTCGCTCGCGTCAGCGGACAAGGGCCGGGACGTGCTCGCCGCGCTGGTCGAGGCGTTCGGGCCGCACCTGGCGGCGCTCCGGTCCGCGCCGGAACAGCACCAGCACCCCGGGCAGGCTGCCGATCAGCGCCAGCACGCCGTAGACGACGCCGGTCGTGACCCCCTGGGCCGCGCCCGACCCGACCGCGCCTGATCCCGCCGCACCCGACCCCGCCGCGCCGAACGCCGCCGCCAGGAACGCCTCGCGCGGCCCGAAGCCGCCGACGTTCAGCGGGACGGCCATGACGAGCAGGGCCAGGACCGCGAGCGGGAGCAGCCGGGCGGTCGGGGCGTCCACGCCGGCCGCCCTGGCCGCGACCAGGAACAGCGCCACGTGCCCGGCCGAGGCCACCGCCGACAGCAGGACGGCGCCGGGCAGCACCGCGCGGTTCAGCAGGCCGGTCCGCGCGTCCGCCCACGTCGTCCGCAGGGCCCGGCGGACCCGCGCCGACAGCAGGACCAGCGGCACGAGCAGCAGGACGGCCGCGCTCGCGCCGGGCGGTCCGACGGGCGCGGACCCGGTGAGCACCGCGGTGACGCCGAGCGCCACGAGCACGAGCTGCCCGGCGGCGCGCTCGAACACCACCGCCCGGACACCGCGGGCGACGTCGCCGGACTGCCGGCCGTGGCTCACGGCGCGGTGCACGTCGCCGAGGACGCCGGCGGGCAGCACGGCGTTCAGCAGCAGGCCGCGGTAGTAGTCCGACACGGCGGCGCGCAGGGTGAGCGGGAGGCCGAGGCTCCGGGCGACGAGCCGCCACCGCCACGCGCAGGCGACCGTGGTCGCCAGGCCGAGGGCCGTCGCGGCGAGGACGGCCCACCCGTCGACCGCGCGGAGCCCGTCGACGAACGCACCCGTGCCCCACCGCACCCCGAGGGCGACGAGGATCGCGACCGCCGCGCACAGCCGCAGCCACGGCCAGACCCTCACCCCGGCACCGCCAGGAGGTCCGCGTGGTGCACGACGACCCGAGGGCCGCGGTCGAGCTTGCGCCACAGGTACCCCGGCACGTCGGCGGCCAGGCGCGGTTCCTGCGCCACCGCCGCGTCCACCCACCCGCGCAGCCACTCCCCCGCCAGCGCCACCTGGTCCGGGCCCAACCGCCACGGGCTCGGGCTCGTCGTCACCCGCGCGCCCCGCCGCGCGAACGCCGCCGCGGCGACCTCCACGGCGTCCGGGCCGAGCAGCCGACGCCCGTCGACCACCCGCCGCTGGTGGTCGTTGAACGCCGCCTGGAACCGCTCGTCCAGCGGCTCCGCCGGGTCGAACTCCACCCGGCCCACCACCGACAGCGTGAACAGCGCCGGGCAGCCCGCCTCGACGCACGCCGCCGCCAGCCGGTCCACCTCCTCGGCGGTCAGCAGGTCCAGCAGCGCCGACGCCGCCACCAGGGACGTCCCGGCGAGGTCCGCGCCGGTCAGCGCGGTGACGTCGCCCTCGTGCGCCTCGATCGTCACCCCGCTCACCGTCGCCGCCGCGATGCTGAGCAACCGCGGGTCCCGGTCGTGCAGCACCCAGTGCTGCCGACCGCCCAGCCGTGCGGCGAGCCACCGCCCCAACGATCCCGTGCCACACCCGAGATCACGCACCACGAGGGGGTCCCGGTTCAGATCGATCTCCCGGAGCCGGTCCACCAGGTCGAGCGCGCGGGCCCCGGCGTCGGCCTTCTCGCGCAGGGACAGCCATTCCGGTGCGAAGGTGCTCATGGCCGCAGAGTAGCCAGCACGGCGGCCAGGCCGGCCGCCGTTTCGTCCCATGTGGACAGTTCACGGCGGCGGCGCGCCGCGCGTTCCCGCAGGTCGTGCCGCCAGCCCGGGTCGGTCAGCCAGCGGCGCAACGCGTCGGCGAACGCCCCGACGTCACCCGCGGGCAGCAGCACCCCGCCGTCGCCGAGCGCGTCGGGCACGGAACTGGCCACCACCGGCACGCCCCGCGCCAGCGCCTCGGTCACCACCATCCCGTAGGTCTCCGCCCGCGA
This sequence comes from Actinosynnema sp. NPDC053489, assembly GCF_044544865.1. Lineage (NCBI taxonomy): Bacteria > Bacillati > Actinomycetota > Actinomycetes > Pseudonocardiales > Pseudonocardiaceae > Actinosynnema > Actinosynnema sp. NPDC053489. The sequence goes on from NZ_JBITXT010000002.1 coordinate 613,966, forward strand.
CGCCAGCACGAACAGGTCGGCCGCCGCGTACGCGCGGTCCAGCGCCGCGCCGGTCAGCGGTCCGGTCAGCTCGACCCGCGGGCCCAGCCCGTGCCGGTCGACCAGGTCGCGCACCGACCACCGCCGCGACCGCGGCGGCGGACCGACGAACGCGCACGTCCACGGCAGGTCGACCACCTCGGCCAGCGCGCGGACCAGCACGTCGTGGCCCTTGCGGGGCGTGAGGGAGGCGACGCAGAGCAGCCGGGACGCGCCGTCCGTGCCGGGGGCGGGCGGCGCGGGGTCGGTGCCGGGCGGGACGACGTGCACCCGGTCCAGGCCGTGGTGCGCGGCCAGCCGCCGGGCGGCGGCGGGGCTGGTGGCGATCACGGCGGCCGCGGCGCGCAGGCACTCCCGCTCGGCGGCGTCCAGCCGGGCCGCCACGTCGGCCGGCAGGCCCGTCTCGTCGGCCAGCGGCAGGTGCACCAGGACCGCGATCCGCAGCCGGCGCGCGTGCGGCACGACGACCTCCGGCACCCCGCACGCGACCAGGCCGTCGAGGAGCACCGCCGAACCGTCCTCGACGGCGGCCAGCGCCGCGGCCAGCGCCGAGCGGGCCGCCGCGTCCGGTCGCGGCCACGGCCCCGGCACGACGACCTCGCGCACCCCGCCCAGCTCCCGGACCACCCGCCGGTCGTAGGCGTTGCCGCCGCTGGGCGAGGTCGGGTCGGCCACCCCGCCGGGCAGGACGAAGTGGACCGTCACAGCGCGCGTTCGTAGCTCGCCCAGGCGACGTGCGACTCGTGCAGCGTGACCTCGATGCCGCTCAACCCCCGCGCGCCCTCGCCGAGCGATCCCGCGTGGACGGCGTCGGCGAGGCGGTCGGCGACGTGCTTGGCCAGGAACTCGGTCGAGGTGTTGACGCCGGCGAACTCCGGCACCTCGTCCAGGTTGCGGTAGTTCAGCTCGGCGAGGGTGGCGCGCAGCCGCTCGGTCGCCAGTCCGATGTCGACCACGATGTTGTCGGCGTCCAGTTCGGCCCGCTTGAACCTCGCGTCCACGACGAACGTCGCGCCGTGCAGGCGTTGCGCCGGGCCGAAGACCTCGCCGCGGAAGCTGTGGGCGACCATCACGTGGTCGCGAACGGTGATGCTGAACAGGGTGACCTCCGCCGAGTGCGCGAGTTACGGTGCAGTTGCCGGCCGAGCGTAGTGAAGATCCGGCCGGTGTCGGGGTGACGAGGGAGCCGGATGCGCGACGAGAGCTTCAACGACGACGACATCGCCGAGTCGAACCTGGTGACGCGTCGCGGCACGTTCCGCGCGGTGGCGTTCCGGGCGCACGGGCACGAGCACATGGCCCTCGTGCACGGACCCGTGCGGGGGTGCGAGGGCGTGCTGGTGCGCGTGCACTCGGAGTGCATGACCGGGGACATCTTCGGCGCCATGCGCTGCGAGTGCGGCGACCAGCTGGACGCGGCGCTGGACCGGATCGTCGCCGAGGGCGGCGGCATCCTGGTGTACCTGCGGGGTCACGAGGGGCGCGGGATCGGCCTGGTGGCCAAGGTGCGCACGCACGTGCTGCAGGACGAGCAGGGGTTGGACACGCTCGACTCGGCGACCACGCTGGGGCTGCCGGTGGACGTGCGGGACTACTCGCCGGCGGCGCGCGTCCTGCGGCACCTGGGGGTCGCGTCGGTGCGGTTGATGTCGAACAACCCGGACAAGGTGCGGGCGCTGGAGGAGCACGGGGTCGAGGTGACGGCCCGGGTGCCCCACCTGGTCCGCCCGAACGCGCACAACATCGGCTACCTGACCGCGAAGCGCGACCGGCTCGGCCACGACCTGCCGCAGGTCGACGCGCCCGGGGAGGCGGAGTTCCCGACGGTGCGGTGAGGACGGCGCGGCTCGGGCGGGCCGCCCCGAGCCGCGCGCACTACATCCGTCTGCACGGTACTGCGCATTACGTAGTACCCTCGACCGCACACCACCGGGGAGAAGCGCATGGACACCAGCCAGCTGCTCAAGGGGGTGCTGGACCTCGCCGTCCTCGCGGTGCTCCGCAAGGAGGACGGGTACGGCTACGACGTGCTGCGCAGGCTCCGCCAAGGGGGCCTGGAGGGCGTCGGCGACGCGTCGGTCTACGGCACCCTGCGCCGGCTCTACAACGCCGGCCTGCTCACGTCGTACGTCGTGCCGAGCGAAGAGGGACCGCACCGCAAGTACTACAGCCTCAACGAGCCGGGCCGCGAGCGGCTGCTCGAATCGGGCCAGACGTGGAAGTCGTTCGCGCGGGCGCTGGACGACCTGTTGGGGGAGGGCGCATGAACACGAAGGCGAACACCGAGGTCCAGCACTACCTGGACGGCATGCGGGAGGCGCTGGCGGACCTGCCCGCCGCCGAGGTCGCCGAGATCATGGACGACGCGGGCGCGCACGTGGTCGAGGTCGCCGAGGAGATGGGCGAGGGCTTCTCCCTGGCCGCCCTGGTGGACCGGCTCGGCACGCCCCGCGCCTACGCCGAGGAGCTGCGGGTGGCGGCGGGCTACCCGTCGCCGACGGCGGCACCGCCGGGCGGCACGGGCGGCGGCCAGGCGGCGCTGGTGGCCCGGTTCGCGTTCTGGAGCCTCGTCGCCGCGGTGGTGGTGGCGTTCGGCTTCGCCGCCTCGCGCGGCGACCTGGAGGAGCTGACGGTGCTGGTCGGCCTCTGCGGAGCGGCGGCGGCGCTGCTGGTGTTCCGGCAGCAGGGCCTGCTCGGCGAGGTCGCGAAGCTGCCGGAGACCACCGCCCTCGGCGACGCGCTGGCCCGGCTGCGGCGCTCCGACCTGCACCGCGCGTTCTCCTCCCTGCGGGCCTTCCAGCCCGTGTGGTGGGTGGTGCGGGCGCTGCTGATCGTCGCCGGTGGCGTGCTGGTGCACTGGCCGACCTTGGGGCTCGCGCTGGGACTGGGGTTGGCGGCCCTGTCGCTGGTGGCGGGCGCGAAGGCCAGGACGGACCGCCGGTGGCTGTGGATCAGCCTGCCCGCGACCGGGTTCGCGCTGGGCATCCTGCTGCTCTCGCTCGGCACGCTGGTGACGCGGTTCGACGGGTACCCCCACAGCGCCCCGGTGTCGTACAACCCGGCGCCGCAGGCCCCGGGCAACATCTACGCCTTCGACAAGGACGGCAAGCCGCTCACCGACGTCCACCTGTACGACGAGGACGGCCGCCCGCTCGACTCCTCGTGGTACGGCTGCGCCGGCGAGGACCGCCACGACAACCGCTACCCCCGCCCCCGCGTCGTCCACGACGAGCGGGGCTGCCACGAGGAGCCGGGCGTCCCGTTCACCGTCGTGATGCCGACCGTGCCCACCACCACCCCGTCGACCGTGACCCAGTCCCCCGTGCCGACGACCACCCCGGAGTCGACCACCACCGGGCCGAGCGTCCCGCCGACGACCGCCACGACGACCGGCTGACCCGCCTCACCAGCGGTTCGGCGGGGCGGTGGAGGAGCGGACGACCAGGGTGGTCGGGAGTTCGACGCGGTTCGGTGCGGGTCGGTGGCCGGCGATCAGGTCGGCCAGCATCCGGCCCGCGCGGGTGCCCATGGCGGCCAGCGGTTGGCGCACGGTCGTCAGCGGTGGGGTGGTGCGGGTGGCGGCCGGGAGGTCGTCGAAGCCCACGACGCTCAGGTCGTCGGGCACCGACAGGCCCGCCGCGCGGGCCGCCTCGACCACGCCCACCGCCTGCTCGTCGTTGGCCGCGAAGATCGCCGTGGGCCGGTCGGGCAGGCGCAGCAGGCCCTCCGCCTCGCGTCGCCCGCCCTCGCGGGTGAAGTCGGCGTGCCGCACCAGCGCCGGTTCGACCGGGAGGCCCGCCCGTCCGAGGGCGAAGCGGTAACCGGCCACGCGGGCGCGGCTGCACCCCACGTCCCGCGGGCCGCCCACCACCGCGATCCGCCGGTGCCCCAGCGCCAGCAGGTGCTTGACCGCCGTCACCGCGCCCGCCCGGTTCGTCGCGCCGACGCTGAGCGGGTCCGGGCCGACCGGGTCGATGTGCACCAGCGGCAGCCCGGCCCGCGCCAGCACCCGTTCCTCGGCCGCGGTGATCGGGCACGTCACCAGCAGCACGCCGGCGCGCCCCGCCCGCACCACGTCGTCCGCCCACCGCGTGCCGCGACCGGTGGCGGAGGACAGCACGACGTCCAGCCCCGAGTCGACCACCCCGCGCATGACCTCCATGGCCCACGCGCTGTTCAGGGCGGGGAAGACCAGCTCCACCAGCTCCGGCCGCCGAACCCGGCTCGCGGGGCAGGCACGCATCCTCAGCAGGCTCACGCTCCGACACTATCGACAATCCGGCGAAACTCAATCGCCACGGTGAACTGCAACGATTCATCACCGAAGTAAAGATGTCGACGGGCAGGACGTTGATTTACCGGCAAATATTTCGGAGATTTTGCGCAACTCCGAGCCCCGCACGGCCGCCACCTGGGCCGGGAGGCAGAATCCGGGCATCCGGACGGTGGGAGGCGCGCGGTGAAGTACTTGATGCTGATCTACGGCAACGAGCAGGTGTGGAACAGCGTGGACGCTCACGAGTTCGGCGAGCTGGTCACCGAGGTCGACGCGTTCAACGAGGGCCTGCGCCGGTCCGGGGAACTGGTCGACGTGCGCGGCCTGGAGAGCCGGCCGCGCGCGGTGCGGGTGGTCGAGGGCGCGCCCGTGGTCACCGACGGGCCGTACCTGGAGGCCAAGGAGCACGTCGGCTCGTACTTCGTGGTCGACGTCGACAGCGAGGAGCGCGCCGTCGAGATCGCCCGGTCCTACCCCGCCCTGCGCTACAGCCGCGGCCTGGGCGGCGGCCTGGAGGTGTGGCCGCTGATGGAACCGGGCGGCGACGGCTCTTGACCGACGTCGAGCACCTCCTGCGCACGTCGACGCCCCGGGTCCTCGGCACCCTCGTGCGCCGGTACGGCGACTTCGCCCGGTGCGAGGACGCCGTGCAGGAGGCCCTGATCGACGCCGCGACGGCGTGGACGCGCGACGGCGTCCCGGAACACCCCTTGGGCTGGCTCACCACGGTCGCCACCCGCCGGTACGCGGACCTGGTGCGCTCCGACGCCGCCCGGGAACGCCGGGAGCGAGCGGTGTTCGAGGCGGTGCCGCGCGACGCCCTGCTCGCGCCGCCGCCCGACGCCGAGCCGGCCCGGGACGACCTGCTGGAGCTGCTGTTCCTGTGCTGCCACCCGGCGCTGACCGCACCGGCGCAGATGGCGCTCACGCTGCGGGCCGTGGCCGGGCTGACCACGGCCGAGATCGCCGCCGCGTTCCTGGTGCCGGACAAGACGATGGGCCAGCGGATCTCCCGCGCCAAGCAGCGGCTGGTCGAGGCGGGCGCGCGGTTCGCGCCGCCCGCCGACCCCGACCGCGCGCTCGCCGTCGTGCTGCACGTGCTGTACCTGCTGTTCAACGAGGGCTACAGCGCCAGCGCCGGTCCCCGGCTGCGCCGTCCCGACCTGACCGCGCAGGCCGTCCGGCTCACCCGCGAGCTGCACGCCCGGCTGCCCGACTCCGGCGAGGCGGCGGGCCTGCTCGCGCTGATGCTGCTCACCGAGGCCCGCGGCGCGGCCCGCACCGGCCCGGACGGCGAACTGGTGCCGCTGGCCGAGCAGGACCGGTCGCGGTGGGACCGGGCGGCGATCGCCGAGGGCACCGACCTGATCACCCGCACCCTGTCCACGCACCCGGTCGGCCCGTACCAGGTGCAGGCGGCGATCGCGGCCGTGCACAGCGAGGCGGCGACGGCGCGGGACACCGACTGGCCGCAGGTCCTCGCCCTCTACGACCTGTTGGAACGCCTCGCGCCCAGCGCGGTCACCGCGTTGAACCGGGCCGTGGCGCTGGGCGAGGTGCGCGGGCCGCGGGCGGCGCTGGACGTGCTCGCCGAACTGGAGCGCGGACCGCTGGCGGGCCACCACCGGCTGTTCGCCGTGCGGGCCCACCTCCTCGAACGGGCCGGTGACCGCACCGCCGCGGGCGAGGCGTTCCGGCGGGCCGCGCGACTGGCCGGGAACGTCGCCGAGCAGCGGTTCCTGCTCCTGCGCGCGGCCCGCTGCGCCGCCGCCGAAGATTTTTCCGCGACGACGTAGAAATCGCGCCGCCGGCTCCGATCCCCTCCCGAGCGAGCCCGCCGGGCGTCGCCGGGAGGAAGGAACGCCCATGACCAAGGTGACCGCGCAGCTGTCGGTGTCCCTCGACGGCTGCTACGCCGGACCGCACCACGACGGTGCCCCGGGCGACTGGCTGGGATCGGCGGAGGCCGCGGGGTTCTTCCGCGTCACGCGCTGGGTGGTCAACGCCGGGTCGTGGCGGGAGCGGCAGGGGTTCGCCGGCGGTGAGCGGGACGTCAACTCCGACGTCGTCCAGGAGCACTTCGACGCCGCCGGCGCCTACGTGATGGGCCGGAACATGGCCGACGGCGGCGAGGTGCCGTGGGGCGAGGAGCCGCCGTTCCGCGCGCCGGTCTTCGTGGTGACCCACCGGCCGCGGCCGCGGCTGGAGCGCAAGGGCGGTACCAGCTTCACCTACGTCACCGACGGCGTGGCGAGCGCCGTCGCGCAGGCCAAGGCGGCGGCCGGCGGCAAGGACGTCGCCGTGGCCGGCGGCGGCACCCTGATGCGCCAGGTGCTGGCCGCCGGCCTGCTCGACGAGCTGGAGCTGCACATCGTGCCGGTGGTCCTGGGCAACGGCCAACGACTGCTGGACGAGCGCCTCGGCTTCGGCTCGAAGGAAGGGCTGGAGCTGACCCCGCTCCGCGTCCTGCACACCCCGGACGTCACCCACGTCCGCTACGCCGTCCGGGGCCGCGAGCCGCTGGTCCTGGACGACCGCGGCCGCGGCGAGTGACCGCGCGGCGAGCCGCCCCCGCCGCGTGGGCGGGGGCGGCCCCGGCGTCACTTCGTGGTGCAGAGCTTGCCGTTGAGGAAGTACTTCAGCGGGTGCGCGTTCGGGCCCTGGTAGGCGCCCACGAACCCGGCCGTGGTCGACGCGCCCGGCGCGAGCGTCGCCGTGTTGGAGACCGTCACCTGCTGACCGGTCTGCGACCACGTGGCGTTCCAGCCGCTGGAGACCTGCTGCCAGGTCGTCGGCCAGGTGTAGGTGAGCGTCCAGCCGGCGGCCGGGGTCGTGCCGGTGTTGGTGATCTCCAGGTCCGCGACGAACCCGTTGCCCCAGTTGGTGCTCTCCCGGTAGGTCACCGAGCACGGCGCCGCGGCCGGGGTGCGGGTGGTGAAGGTCAGCGGCGGCGAGGACCACGAGACCCTGCCGGCGTTGTCCCGGGCCACCAGGTTGACCGTGTACTGCGTGCCGGGCGCGAGGTTGGCGACGGTGAAGGTGGTGCCGATCGTCTCGCCCCACTGGTCGGTGCCCGCGCCGTTGACCCGGTGCACCTCGTACTTCACGCCGGCGGGCGGCGCGGGCCAGGACAGCGTGGCCGTGCGGTCGGTGACGTCGGTGGCGACCGGGCGGGCGGGCGCGGCCGGGCCGCCGACCGGGCCGCTCGGCTTGAGCACGAGGGTGGTGATGGAGTACGGCGGCAGGGTCGCCGAGGACGACGGGCCGGTCGTCGTCGTGATGGCGGAGTCGCCGTTGCCGTAGGTGAGCACGGTCGCGGTGGCGGTCGCCGCGTAGCCCGAGAGCCGCAGGGCGACGGTCTTGGCGGCGGCCGGGTCCTCGTTGACCAGCATCACGGCCAGGCTGCCGTCCGCCCGCCGCGCCGCGTGGCTGCGCACCAGCGGGTCGGTGGAGGCGGCGGTGACGAGCTGGTCGCCGGGGCGCGCGAAGCGGGACGCCATGGAGATCCCGAAGTAGGGCGCGAACGGCGTGTTGAGCGCGGGCTGGCACACCGTGCCGTCGGTGGTGCAGTTGCCGCTGGAGAGCAGGCCGAAGTCGTCGTAGTCGGTGTGGCCGGCGATCTCGCGGACCTGCCCGATGCCGTTGTGGACGTTCCACCAGTCCACGTTGAACACGCCCTGGCCGATCATCGTCGCGTACGCGTCGGCGGCGAACAGCGCGCCCGGCTGGGTGTTGCGGCCGTACGAGGTGTTCACCTCGGTCAGCGCGATGCCCAGGTCCTTGCCCGCCAGGCGGCGGGACTGCTCGCGCACCAGCGCGATCTGGTCCTTGACCCGGTCGGTCTTGGCCAGCACCTCCGCCGCCGTGTCACCGCTGGGATACCAGTGGATGATGCCGAAGTCGACCACGGGACCGGCGATCGACAGCACGGCGTCGTTCCACGACCCGCTGTCGCCCGAGGCCGTGATGCCGTCGGGCCACTCGCCGGGCGTGGTCAGCACCGCGCCGACCTTGATGGTCGGGTCGACGGCCTTCATGGCGGTGGCGTAGTCGCGGACCAGGGTGGCGTAGTAGGTCGGGCTCTTGTCGGGGTGGTCGTCGGCTTCCCAGCCCGAGCCGTAGTGCCCGTTGCCGTAGTTCTCGTTGCCGATCTCCCAGTACTTCACGCCGTAGCGCTTCTCGACGTTGGCGTACCGCACCCACGCCGCCGCCTCGGCGGGCGTGCCGGTGCCGTAGTTGGCCGTGACGATCGCCTGCCCGCCGGCCCGCCGCACGCCGCCCATGAACGTGTCGAAGTCGGTGTTGGGCGCCACGTAGCCGCCGGGTGCGGTGTGGTCGGCCCAGTGGTAGATGTCCGAGTAGGAGCCGCCCGGGTAGCGCATCGCCTTGACGCCGGCGTCCTTGAGCAGGTCGGCGACGGCGTCGCTGCCCAGGTGGGTGTCCCAGATGGCGTGGTTGACGCCGGTGGCCGCCTCGTGCACCACCTCCAACCCGGCCCTGGTGTTGACCGTGACGGTGACGGCGGCGTCGGCGGCTTGGGCCGGGGAGCCTGCGGTCAGCACGACTTGGGCGGTCACGAGCGCGGCGAGTGCCGGCAGGACGACGAGACGCGGTCTCATGGAGTTTCCCCATCGACGGTGATGATCTGGGAGCGCTCCCAAGACTGTGGGCCGCACCCGGACCCTTGTCAATCGCCACCCCGAACCCCTTGCGCAACCTCGTACGACCGGCCTAGGCGCGGTCGGCCGGTTCGCCCAACGAACCGTCCACCCTGGACGGAAACCGGGCCGCGATCCGTTGGCACCGCGCCATTCCCGCGCCGGGCCCGTTCGAGTCGATTCGAATCGAACGTCACTCCCCCGCCGGTTCCCACCGCACGCCGTACGCCAGTCCCGGGATGAGGTGGCGGAACCTCACGTGGACCTCGCCGGCCGGGTCGACGTGCTGCCGGTGACCCCCGGTCGTCTCGTGCGAATCCGTGCCGTGCAGCGCCCACACCTCCGGCGGTGCGGCGGTCGGGCCGAAGCGGACCCTCAGGTCCAGCAGGTCGCACGGCCGCTGCGGGACGTGGACGAGGTACGGGCGGGTCGCGTCGGCGGTCGGCGGGTGGAAGCGGACGGCGAAGTCGTGCGCGTGGCCGCCGGCCACCGGGGTCGGCAGGGCCAGGGTGGGGGTGGGCCGGTCCAGCAGCGTGCCGCCGTACAGCACGCCCACCTCCACCCCGGCCCGGTCCAGCGGCAGCGGCGGGGTCAGGGGCAGCTCGCGCAGGTCGTCGCGGTCGGCGACGACGCGGTGCCGCTCGATCACCTCGGGGTGCGGCCGGTCCAGGGTCAGCACGGCGTGCAGCTCCGCGGTGCGCCAGTCGGCCGACCGGTCGCCCGGCCGGTCGCCCGGCGCGTCCGCGGCCAGCTCGGCGAGGTGGTCGATGGCCTCGTCCACGCGCCGGCGGACCGTGCGCGGGTCGCGGTCGAGCCGGACCGCGGCCCAGTAGACCCGTTCCTGGTAGAGGGGCTGCCGGGCCCCGGGCTCGATCGCGAACGCGGCGAGCGTCGCCAGGCGCAGGTCCTCCGGCAGCCGCCCGGCCAGCTCCGCGAGCCGGGCGGACACCTTGCGGCGGATGGCGCCCGGCGCGTCGCCCTCGGTCACCCCGCACGTCGCCCGCAGCACCGGGCCCACCCGGTCCCCGATCCGGCCCGCCAGCACGCCGCGACCCTTGCGGAGCGACTTCAGCTCCCGGACCAGGTCCGCGTAGGCGTTCATCGGCCCACCCCCGTCGATCTCGCCGTGTTCTCCCGGCAGGGTGCGCCGGGGCGGTGGACCGGACGTGGACGCATCGTGGATGACCTGCCCGCGCCGTGGACGACCTACCCGCGGTCGGCCCGCCGCGCCGCCAGCGACACCGCCAGCGCCGTGCCCAGGCGGATGCCGTCCTGGCCGAGGAACACCCGGAACGTGCCGATGCGGTCGAGCGTGCCGCGGTCGACCGCACCGAGGCCGTACGCGACCACCGTCGGGCGCACGGGCCACGCGGGGTCCGCCAGCGCGGCGAACGCGTCGGGCCAGGTCGCGGGGTCGGTCGGCCGCCCGTCGGAGGCGAAGAACACCACGGGGCGGCGGACGCGCAGCCGGTGGTCTTCCAGCGCGCGCACGTCGTCGGCGATGGTTGTGCGCAGCAGCGCGAACGCGGGGCCGAAGTTCGACCCCGTGCGGGGTCTGGACGCGCTCAACTCGGCCAGTTCCGCCGCCGGCCGCAACGGCTGCAGCACGGTCGCCACCGCCGCGAACCCCACCACGCCCACCCGGACCGACGCGGTGGCCGACGGGTCGGCGTGCACCGCGCCGCGGAACTCCCGCAACCCGGCGTTGACCTCGTCGAGGTGGTCGGACATCGAGAGCGACACGTCGCAGACCACGTAGCAGGGCAGCACCTCGGGCGCCATCGGCTCCTCCTTCGCACACCTTTTGCGGACAACCCGGAGCCTGGCGGGTGTTTGTCTACCGGCGGTGGACCCGACGCGGATTCCGACACACAGACGGCCGCTTGTGCGACATCCGCCGTAGACATCAAGCTCGCGAACCGGGAGGCGGCGTGGAATTTCGGATGCTGGGTCCGCTGGAGGCATGGCACGGGAGCGCTCGGTTGCCCTTGGGCGACCAGCAGCAGCGCTTCGTCCTCGTCGTGCTGCTGCTGCACGCGAACAAGCCGGTGTCCACCGACAAGTTGACCGACGTCGTGTGGGGTGGCAACCCGGAGCGCCGGGGCCTGGTGCGCGGTTACATCAACAAGCTGCGCATCGCGTTCCGGCAGCACGCCGGCGAGGTGCGGATCGAGACGACGCCGACCGGCTACGTGCTGCACGTGGACGAGGAGCGGCTGGACACCGTGCGGTTCGACCGGCTGCGCGCGGAGGCGGAGGAGGCGCGGTCCGAGGACCCACGCCGGGCGATCACGCTGTTACGCGCGGCCGTCGACCTGTGGCGCGGGCGGTTCCTGGAGGACATCGACCACGACCGGGTCGGCGGCCCGGAGGTGGTGTCGCCCGACGAGAGCTACTTCGACGCCGTGGGCGACCTGGCGGAGCTGGAGCTGGACGCGGGCGACCACCGCTCGGCGCGGGACCGGTTGCGGCCGGTGGTGCGCACCGACCCGGCCCGGCAGAAGCTCGCGGAGCTGCTGATGCGGGCGTTGATCGCGGGCGGCGACCGGATCGGGGCGGTGCGGGTCTTCCACGCCACCGAGGCCGCGCTGGCCGAGCAGGGTTGGGAGCCGGGCCCGCAGCTGCGCAAGCTCGCCGCCCGCGCGGAACGCGGTGAGCCGGCCAGTTCGCTGCCGTCGCGGCCGGGTGGGTTCACCGGCCGCGAGGCGGAGCTGGCGGTGATCGAGGCCGTCGCCGCGGCGCCCGGCGAGCGGCGCGCGGTGTGGGTGAGCGGCGCGCCGGGCGTGGGCAAGACCGGGCTGGCCGTCGAGGCGGCGCACCGGTTGCGGCACCGGTTCCCGGACGGGCAGCTGCTGGTGCGGCTGGACGGGTACACGCCGAACCTGCCGCCGGTGACCGTGTCGGACGCGCTCACGCACCTGCTGGCGGAGCTGGGCGTGCCGCCGGAGCAGATCCCGGCCTCGGTGAACCGGAAGTTCACGCTGTACCAGGCCGAGCTGTACGGCACGCGGACGCTGGTGGTGCTGGACAACGCGCACTCGCCCGAGCAGGTGCGGTCGCTGCTGCCGGAGGCGTCGGGCTGCCTGGCGATCGTGACCAGCAGGCGGGTCGGCGACCCGGACACCGGCGAGCACCTCCGGCTGCCCGAGCTGCCGCCCGACGACGCGTTCGCGCTGTTCCGCACGCTCGCCGGCCCGTTGCGGCTGCGCGGCCGGGCGGCGGAGGTGGCCGCGGTGGCCAAGCGGTGCGGGTACCTGCCGATGCCGATCCGGGTGGCCGCGGCGGTGTTCCGCCGGCACGACCGGTGGCCGCTGGCGCACCTGATCCGGCTGCTGGAGGAGAGCGGGCCGTGGCACGCCGACACCGCCGACGTGGACGGGGCCGCCGCCGTGCGGGTGTCGTACCAGCAGCTCGACCCCCCGCACCAGGAGCTGTTCCGCCTGTTCGGCCACCTGCCCGGCCCGGACCTGGACGTGGTCGGCGCGGCGGCGCTGGCCGACCGGGACGTCGCCGGGGTCCGCGCGGTGCTCGACGAGCTGCACGAGGTGTGCCTGGTCGAGGAGGTCGCGCCGGAGCGGTACCGGATGCTCGACCCGCTCAAGGAGTTCGCCGCGGCCGAGCCGCCGCCGACCACCCCGACCGAGCGCGCCGACGCCCTGCTGCGCCTGCTCGACTTCTACCTGGTGGGCCTGGCCGAGGCGGTGGGCACGGCGTACCCGTTCGACCGGGCCACGCTGCCCCCGGTGCACCGCACCAGCCGGGTGGTGCCCGCGTTCGCGGACCGGCCCGGTGCGACCGCGTGGATCGCCGCCGAACGGGACAACCTGGTGGCCGCGATCCGCTGCGCCGCCGAACGCGACCTGCCCGGTCACGTGTGGCGGCTGGCCGTGCTGATCTGGCGGCACTTCCACACCACCAGCCGGTTCGAGGACTGGGTCGAGACCGTGGAGCTGGCCTGGGAGGTCGTGCGCTCCGCGCCCGCCGAGGAGCAGGGCCGCGCCCACGTGCTGCTGCGCCTGGCCACCGCCTACGACCGGCTCGGGCGGTTGGAGGACGCGCTGGATGCGGCCGGTCGCGCGCTGCCGGTGTGGGAGGGGTTGGGCGACGCCCTCGGCCAGGCGGCCACGTCGAGCATGCTGGCCATCTCGCTGACGCAGCTGGGCCGGCACGCCGAGGCGATCGGGCGGTTCGAGGCCGCGTTGGAGGCGTACGAGCGAGGCGGTGGCGACCCGCGCGGCCAGGCGCACGCGTTGAGCATGCTCGGCGTGCTGCACGAGGAGCGCGGCGACCTGGACCTGGCGCTGCGCCGGCACCTGGCGGCCGTGCCGGTGCTGCGCGAGGTCGACCACCGGCAGGGGCTGGCGCACGCGCTGAACAACCTCGGCACGGTGCAGCAGCGGCTCGGGCTGGCCGACGAAGCCCTGGCCGCGCACCTGGAGGCGCACGACCTGGCCGTGGAGCTGGGCGACGACTCCCTGGCCGCGTACGCGTTGAACTACATCGGCAACGTGCACCGGTCGCAGGGCAGGCTGCGCGAGGCCGTGCACCACCACGAGCGCGCGAAGGCGGTCGCGGCCGACGTGTCCAACATCGACCTGCGCACCCGCCTGTTCCTGGACCGCGCCGCGACCGCGCAGGCGGGCGGCGACCGGTCGGGCGCGCTGGACGCCTACCGGTCGGCGCTGGACCTGGCGACCGGCGCGGGCAACCGCGGCCACGGCGCCCGCGCCCACCTGGGTGTCGCCCGGGTGCTGCACGCGCTGGGGCGGCACACGGCCGCCGCCGGGCACTGGGACGCGGCCGAGGCGGAGTTCGCGGCGCTGGGCCAACCGGAGGCCGACGAGGTCCGGGCCGAGCACGCGAGCCTGACGTGCGCGTGCCGCTGACCCGGCCGACCGCGCCCGGCGGGTGCCGCCGTCCCGCCGGGCGCGCCGGTCAGTAGCGCTGCCGCAGCACGCGCCGCAGCTCGGGGTAGACCTCGCGGACCGCGCCGTGGTTGTGCCAGCGGCCCAGGGTCCTCGACAGCTCCCGCAGGTCCGCCCGCACGGTGGCCGAGTCGACGTGCGCCACGTCGTCGAGCGTGCCGGCCAGCGTCGCGCAGCTCTGGTCGACCTCGCCCGCGAGGGCCAGGGCGAGCGAGCGCCGGGTGCCGAACCGGGCCCGCGACCGGCGCGACGCGGCGGGCAGCCGGGCCAGCTCCCGGTCCAGGACGGCCGCCGACTCGGTGGTCCGGCCGAGGTCGCACAGGGACCAGCCCCTGGCCAGTTCCGCCGGGTCCGGCGCGGTCGAGCCGAGCACCGGGTAGGCGCGGGTGTCCGCGGCGGCGCCGTCGAGGAGGTCGGCGGCCCGGTCCATCGCCCGGTCGAACGCCTCGCGGTCGCCGGCCAGGGCGTGCCCCTGCGCCTCGCGGCGGGACGCCAGGCCCCTGGTCCGCGGGCCCGCCCGGTCGACGCGCTGCGCCTGCCGCGCCAGCTCGATCGTCCCGAGCGCGTCCTGCCGGTACAGCGCGAGCCCGGCCTCCCGGACGAACGCGTAGCCCACGATCTCCCGGTCGCCGCCGGCCAGCGCCAGCTCCGAGGCGTGCCTGGTCCAGGACAACGCCCGCTGCTCGTCGCCGACCTCCTGGTTCATCCAGCCCGTGTACTCGGCGATGCGCGCGGCGAGCAGCAGCAGCCGGCCGCGGATCGGCTCCGGGTTCTCGTGCGCGAGCGCGTGCACGGTCCGCAGGAGGGCCACGAGCGGTTCGAGGACGACCACCGGGCTCGTCTGCATCCCCAGGGAGCGCAGGTGCTCGAACGAGACCCGCATCCCCTCCACCACCCGCTCGTCGGGCGCCGGGCGCGGCCCTCCCGCGAGCGCCATGCCGAGGACCGTGCCGGCGACGAGCACCTGGCGGCGGTCGAGCGTGAGCCCGGCCTCGGCGACGCGCTCCGCGGCCCGGTCGCGTGCCGCGCGGGCCGCCTCGATGAGGCTGCCGCCCGCGTCCAGCACGCCGTCGCACAGCCGCGCCATGGTCTCGTGCGGCGGCTTCAGGTCGTTCTCGATCTTGCTGAGGTGGCCCTTGCTGTAGTGCACGCGCTTGGCCAACTGCCCTATCGACAAACCCGCGGCGACGCGGCACTCGCGGAGTAATTCACCAAACGATTCGGTCACCTGAGCCTCCTGGTCCGACCGGTCCGAGTACACCACCGCCGCATGTCCGGCGCAATCGCCCGGCCGCCCGCGGAATACCCGCGGCCGGCCGGGCGGATTCACCGGGTCACCCGTACCACGGGTTGCCGTCGGGACCGACGGTGAGCGTGGTGGTGACGGGCGGCGGGCACTCCTCGAACGGCGCGGCCGACGCGCCGCCACCCGACGCGAACACCGTCACGACCGCGCCGAGCACGGCCAGCGACACACCGGCCTTGGCCACGAAACGGGACTCGAAAATGGACACGGCTGTCCTCCACGACAAATCGGTGAATTGATGTCGGGGCGTTTTACGAATTCCTTCCCGCCCTCACCGACAATGGTTCACCGGCCCGTTCGGCGGGACCAGGTGTTGCCCGTTTCCCGCCCCCGCGGCGCACGGGCAACGCCCGGCATCCACTCCTCGTCCACTTCCGGTCGACACGCCGTCCCGATGCTGTGCCCGCACACCAGGGCAGCCGGCCACCGCGCCGGCGCGGACAGGAGGTTCGGTCGTGAGCGAGTACGACGTCGCCGTGTCGTTCGCCGAGGAGCAGCGCTCGGCGGTGGAGGAGGTGGTCGAGGCGTTCCGGCAGCGCGGGCTCACCGTGCTGCACGGGCCCGAGCAGACCCACGAGTGGTGGGCGCACAAGGAGGGCGGCGACCTGCCGGACGCGCGGGTGCGGTTCTTCGTCCCCTTCGTGTCCGAGGTCGACGACTTCACCACCGCCGCGTTGCGCGCGGTCAAGGCCGGTGACGAGCACGTGCTGCCGGTGCTGCTCGGCGACGTGGCCGTGCCGCCCGGCCTGCTGCACCCGCACGTGAGCTACGTGCGCGGCTCCGTGCAGCGTCCCGACCAGCTCACCGAGTCGCTGGCCGGCCGGATCGAGACCGCCGAGGCGGCCGGGTGGCAGCTCGCGCCGATCGCGGACGTGGTGACCGGGGTCAAGGGCGCCGACCCGGTGGAGGAGGCGCCCGAGCCGGTCGTGCCGGCCACGTTCAGCCGCTACGCCGAGCAGGACGCGACGCTGCGCTACCTCGGCGAGCAGTTCGCCGCCGCGCTGCCCGGGCTCGCGGCACGCGGGTTCGTCGGCACCGCGCACGTCGGCGGGACGCGGATCGCCGTGCGGGTCGAGCGGGCGGGCGACACCGTGTACGCCCTCGACGTCCAGCGCGGCGGGATCGGCGGCGACGAGACGGTGAACTTCGTGGTCGGCAAGCCGGACGGCGCGGCCCTCACCAACGGCTGGGCCCGCCCGGTCTACGACACCGGCGTCGGCGCGGCCGTGCTGGAGGTGCACGACTTCTCGGTGCTGGGCGGCGGTGGCACGCCGCGCGCGTACCGCCGGGAGGAGCTGTTCACCGCGCTGTGGGGGCGGATCGAGGCGGTGCTCGCCTCGACCGTCGGCTGACGGGGTGACGACGGGGAGCGCTCCCCACCCGGTGCGGGCGGGGAGCGCTCCTCGTCGTGGTGGTCACCGGTCGTTGTCGCGCGCCCGGTCCAGCACCTCCTCCAGCCGCAGCGGGCTGGGCGGGTGGTGGCTCAGGCACAGCGGCGTGCGCATCAGGCGGAACCCGAAGGTCTCGCCCGTCACGTAGAACCGGCCGCGCTCCAACCGGGAGATGTCACCCACCGAACTGCCCTTGGCCCGGGCCATCTCGGTGGCCGCGGCGATCTGCGCCGGGCTGTTCAACCGGCCGAAGAACTGCGTGGTCGCGTTGCCGACGACCTGGTTGTGCACGCCCTTCGGCGCCTGGGTGGCCAGCAGCAGGCCCAGCCCGTACTTGCGGGCCTGCGACGCCAGCAGGATCGTGCTCTGCGTGCTGGCCGTCCACCCGCCCGACGGCGCGATGGTCTGCGCCTCGTCCATCACGACCAGCCCGCCGAGCGGCCGGTCCACGGCGGGGTTGCGCTTGACCCAGGCGAACACCTCCAGCTGGAGCTGGCTGACGAACCCCTGCTTCTGCTCCTCCGAGGGCAACCCGACGAAGCTGATCACCGAGATCCGCGCCCGCTTGCCCGCCGACGGCGTGAGCAGCACCGCCGGGTCCGTCGGCTCGCCCGCGCCGCCGAGCAGCGGGTCGTTCACCATCGCCGCGCGCAGGGTCTCCGCCAGGTCCGCGCCCGTGGCCCGGGCCGTGCTGAGCTTGCTCACCCCGTCGGGCAGGTCGTCCAGCACGTCGACGAACTCCGACAACCGCCGACCGCCCGTGCGCGCGTAGTGCGTCAACGCCTCCCGCAGCACCGCCTGGCCCCGGACGGCGGTCTTCGAACCGCCGTCCAGCCGGGCGTGCGGGATGAGCCGGGCCACCGCCGCCTCGACGGAGGCGGTGAACTCGTCGACGTCACCGAGCACCTCGGCGAAGTCGGGCAGCGGGTGGAAGCTGAGCGGCCGGCCGCTCGTGCGACCGGGCGTCCAGACGACCACCTCGGTGGTGGCCAGGTACTCGGCCGCCGTGGCCGCGTCGCCGGGCAGCCAGTCGGCCGGCGGCTCCGGCCAGGCGTCACCGAGCCGTGCCAGGTCGTTGTTCGGGTCCAGCACGATCGCCGACACCCCCCGCAGGGCGCACTCCTCGACGATCCGCCGGAGCAGCACCGTCTTGCCGCTGCCGGAACCCGCGAACACGATGGCGTGCTTGCGCAGTGATTCGAGCTCGATGCGGATCTCGCCGTTCACGCCGAGCACGATCTCCGCGGGTGATGCAGGCGTGGCCGGGCCGGGGTCCGTGATCGAGGCGGCCGGGTTCGAGGTGACCGGGTTCGAGGCGACCGGCTCCGGCGGGGGCCGCGTCTCCTGGTGACCGGCCGCGGGCCGGCCCGGCTGCGGCAGGACTTCGCGCAGGAACGTCCCCCGGCTGGCGGGCTTGCGCGCCACCAACCACGTCAACAACTGGTGCGTCTGCGACGACAACATCTCCCGCAGCGCGCTCAACGTCCGCAGGTCGTCGTCGGAGATCTCGACCCGCCGCCCACCGGCCTGCTCCAACTCGGCCACCTCCGCCTTGGTGACCTTGCCGGTCCACCCCCCGCTGCTGTTGCCGAGCAGCACGAGGTGCCGGTTCTGCGCCCCGAACCGCGCCCCGTCCCGGACCTTGCGCATGCGGTTCAGCACGGACGTGCCGTGGGCGCTGGCGATGAGCCGGAACCCCCACCGCTCGTCGGTGTCGAGGTCCTCGTTCACCGTGCGGAGCAGCCGGGCGTGCACGTCGGTGCCGCCCTGGAGCTGCTCGGCCTGCCACGCCATGTCGTCGTTGCCGACCTCGTTGATCCACGACTTCAACCCGGCCAACAGCAGCCCGGGCATCACCTCGTCCTCGTTGTGCCGCTGCAACCCGGCCGCCGAAACCTCCGCCTTCTCCCGCAACCGCTCGAACCGGGCGTCGAACTCCTGCAGGTAATCGGGTTCCGGCCCGTCGGCCACGGGCGGCGGCGGGGTTTCGACGACCTCCTCGTCGAACGACGTCAACTCGCGGACCTCGCCGTGCAGGCAGGACTCGGCGTGCGCGTGGATGCGCCTGAGCAGTTGGCGCGGCGTCCGGAAGTTCCAATCCTCGAACGCGCTCGCCGCCACGGGCCAGCTCGGGTGAGGCGGCGTGATGTCGTTGCGGCGGTACACGTCGGCGAGCCACCGCTCGACCAGGGCACGACCGACTCCGGGGTCGGTGATCGCGCCCAGGATCGGGGTCGTGGCGAACCGGTCGAAGACGGTGTCGCTCGCGATCTCGCGCAGTTTCAGCCACGTGTTCGGCAGGCAGGCGACGATCGACAGCGTCCGCCTGGTCCGCTCGCGGAGCTTCATGAGCCCGTCGGCGATGAGCGCCAGCTCGCCCTTCAGCTCCGCGTTCGTCACCTGCGCGTCGATCTCCTCCTGGTCGAGGTTGACGAGGGTGTCCAACTGGTCGACGGCGATCACGCAGGGGCCGGTCATGGCCAGGACGCGGGAGATGTCCCGCACCAGGACCTGTGGCTGCTTCGCCCTCGGCAGGAGCCCCCATTCCCGGCTTCCCTCAGCCAACCCCAACAGGTGCGACATGCCGATGTCCGCGTGCTCCGAGGCGTAGAGCACCAGCGCCCGGATGGTGTCGCCGCACTCGTACGCGACCCGACCGTCCACCTCGCGCAGGTGGTTGAGGAACACGTCGAGGTCGTGGGGGGTCAACGACGCCACGCCCGTGACCGCGGCGGCCACCGTGGGTGGAACACCGGCCAACTCGCACAGCTGCCGCAGCAGGACGGTGAGCTGGAGGTCGCCCTCGTCCGTGGTCCGGCGCAGCTCGCTGCGCATCGCCTCGGCGACGTCGTTCCAGAACTCCTGGCCCGTGGTCAGCTCGACCAGGAAGAAGTAGCCGCCCTCGCGCTGCACCATGCGGCGCACCGTGCCCAGCAGGTGGGTCTTGCCGACGCCCTTGCGGCCCTGGAGCACCAGGCCGATGGGACTGGGACCGTTGCTGCTCCTGGCGTCCGCGATCCCGGCCCGGATCCGGTCCTCGGCCGCGGTGTGCAGACCGTCGACGTGGGACGGCGACGTCTGCCAGACGTCGTCCGGCGTCTCGGCGGAGTTGAAGCGGAGCGTGGCCAGTGCCTTGCGCAGTTGGTCGGTCATGATTCCTCGATCGCCACCAGGTGGTTGTCCTCGCCGGCGATCCGGATCGCCGCCGCGTGGTCGGCCTCGGTCAGCACCTTGCGGTTCGAGTCCGGGGCCAGGTGGACCGAGCCGGTCTTCACCATGTCGACCAGCACCGCGTCGACCTGGTCCCGGTCGGCGCCGTTGAGCTTGGGCCGCAACTTCGCCAGCCGCACCCAGTCCTGCGGCTTGACCGACAACTCCAGGTAGGCGGCGCGGATCGCCGACTCCAGGTCCACACCGGGGCGGAGGATGTCGGCCAGCCGGATGCCCTGCTTGTGCAGCAGCGGGACCAGGCTCCGCAACACCGCGAACATCTCCCGCACCAGCGGCCCGGTGCCCGACGGCGGTTCGACCGCCGCCAGCGCGCCCTCGCACCAGCGGATGCCCTCGTCGGTGATCCGGTGCACGTACGGCCTGGTCTCCACGTTCGAGTGGACCAAGCCTGCCTTGTTCAGCTTGGCGCGACCCGCCGGGCTGAGCTTGATGCCGCTCTTGGTCAGCTCCGTGTTCGGCACCTCGCGGTCTTCCCTCATCAGCGCGAAGAGCGCAGCTTGCTCGTGAATCCCGAACTTCTCGGGCATGGTGCCGCCTTTCAGTCGGTGGACGCGTCGATGCGACGGTCGATCCGGTCGACGAGGGTCTGGATGTGGGTCAGCAGGTAGTGGGGCGTGGGGAACCGGCCGTCTTCCGCGTGCGGCCGGGACAGCGCGGTGAGGTCCACCGAGAGGTCCGGCAACGCGTCGAGGTCGCCGTTGTCCAGGGCGGTGGTCATGGCGACGACGGTCTGCTCGACCAGTGCCACCCGTGCGGCGGTCGGCATCCGGTCGGGGACGGCGCGCAGCGCGGACACCGCGTTCCGCAGGGCCTCGTGGTCCGGGTCGGCTGTGTCGGCGGGCGTGCCGGTGATCAGGTCGTGCAGGTCCCGCGCCACGGTGGTGGGCCGCACGCCCGGTGCCAACCCGAGGTAGCGCATGTTGCGCAGGAAACCGGGCAGGTTCTCGGGGTCGGTGCCGTCGGTCAGCACGCAGAACAGCCGCCGCTGCCCGCCGTCCGGTCCGATGGTGTGCCGGAGGAAGCGCTCGACCTCGGTCACCTGCCACCGGCTCAACCCGCGGTCCACCACGAGGCACAGGTGCTCGGCCAGCTCGCTGGTCCGCTCCAGGATCTCGAGGTCACCCGACGACGACCGCTCGACCCGCACCCCGAGCCCGCGCAGTTCCTCCACCAGTTGGTCCGCGACGCGCAGCGCGGAACGCGGGCTGGACACCAGCAGGTCCAGGTCGAAGTCCCGACGGCGGTCCCGCGCGGACGCCACGTAGGCGTCCCGGTTGTCGGCCAGCAGGTCCGTGCGGTCGAACTGCTGGGCCAGCACGGACGCCACCGTCTCCAGCGCGAACGACACCTGGTCCGCCGACGGGACGACCTCCTCCAGCACCGACAACTGCTCGCCGAAGCTCCAGTAGGAGACGTAGGGGATCGTGAGGTGCCGCATCATCAGGTCCTCGGGCACGCTCTTGACCAGCCAGTTGCGGAACAGCGGCGTGACCACTTCGGCGCACCTGCGCTGCCAGCTCTCGGCCCGTTGGTACTCCACCCGGTTGTCGAGCCGGGACAGGATGGGTAGCACGAGGTGCCGGGGCCGGTCGTACGGCATGCGGTCGCGCGCCTCGTCGGCCCGTTGCACGACGTCCACGACGTCTTTGAGGTTCTGCTCGTTGGCCGTGAACACGACGGCCAGCCGGTCGGGCAGGTGGGCCGTGCAGATGCCGGCGGTGTCCGAGATCCCGGTCCGGCTGTCGATCAGCACGAAGTCGTAGTCCTCGACCCACCGCTCCCGGCAGCGCTCCAGGAAGTAGGCGAAGCCGCGCTGGTAGAGGTCCGCCCAGTCGATCCGCTGCATCCGGTCCGTGTACGAGTCGTCGGCCCGCCCGGCGGCCAGCAGGGACAGGGTGTTGCCCTCGACGTCGAGCCGCACGGCGTGCGGTCGCGGTTCCGTCGCCCCGGCGAGGAAGTCGTAGGCGAGGTCGATCACGCCGCCTTCCGGCTCCTCGGGCGTCACCGTCCTGAAGTAGTGGTGCAGACCCGGGGCTTCGAGGTCCCAGTCGACGGCGAGCACGCGGTAGCCCCAGCGGGCGAGCAGCACGGCGACGTTGGCCAGCGTGAAGCTCCGCCCGACCCCGCCCTTGTAGGAGTAGAAGGTGATGACCGTTCCGCTGGTCATCAGAACCTCGGCAGCGGGACGTGAGGGGGGAGCACGGGGTTGGGTGGGTCCACGTCCGGCCAGTCGGGCTGCCAGGGAGGCACCTGGTGCAGCAGCTCCACGAGATCGGCGGCGACCCTGGTGACCTCGCGGTGGAACTGGACGTACTCCCGGGTCTCCTGGTAGGGCGGATCGGGGTTGGCGTATTCCTTGAAGTTGCGCCAGGAACGCACCCGACCCTCGGGCGGGAAGTTCTCCGAGTCCGAGTAGAGGATGGGGTACACCAACCCCATCGGCTGGTCGGGATTACCCAGCCCCAGCATCTTTTCGCGCGCCAGCATGCTGGACCACTCGGCCATGCACCACCTCGACTCGAAGTAGTGGGGCGTGAGCAGCTGGATCATCACCTTGCTGTGCCGCAGGGCGTGTTGGAGGCTCGACGGCCAGTGGACGGCACGGGCCATGCTCCTGTCGACGTAGACCTTCGGCGTAGGCGCCAACTGGTCCGCCAAGCATTCCTTGAGCTTTTCGTAGAAGTGGTTCAGCAGCCATTTCTGGACGCTGCCGCGACGGGCGTAGCTTATGAAGAAATCGAACTTGTAGCCGGACACGCGGCGAATACTATGCAGCAGGCCGGCGTTGAAAAAAGACAAAAAAGTGGGCAATCAGCCCGGTACGGGCCAAAAAGTGGACAAAATCCGACCACGGGCGCGGTCCGGCGCGGCCGGTGGACGGCGGACGGCGGACGGCCCCCACCCAGCTGGGGTGAGGGCCGTCCGATCACGCGGCCGCCGTCAGCACTTCGATTCTTCGAGGAACTCCTCGTGCGTCAGGTACTCCAACCGGAACCGGACCTTCCCACCGGCCAGCTCGCCGAGCGAGAACCCCGTCCCGAACGTCATCCCGCCCTCCGCGACGACCTGGGCGAACAAGCGCTGGTCGGGCCGCGGCGCGCGCCACCCCACCACTTCCTCGCCACCGGCCGGAGCCTCGCCGACGACGTACGTCCGCGCCGTCGACGCCGGCGCGAAGTCCACCCGCCACAGCCGCGGGTCGCTGTCGTCCACCACGGTGTCGCGGTCCGGCGCGATCACCTCCACCCTGGCCACGGGCCGCGGCTCGCACTCCGTGTCGAGGATCTCCACGCCTCCGGAGTCGTCGAGCCGGACGGCGATCGGGGCGAACGGCACCTGCGGCACGCACGCCACCGACGCCGCGCCCACCAGGACGAGCGACAGCACGGCGGCAACGGGCCTGGTCGGCACTTGCAGCCTCCCTTCACCGGGTCCGCCGGCGACGACCTGCGCGACCGCGCTCCGGACGATGACGACCATCGGGATCACCGACCCGGTGACCCTACGACGAGCCCCCACAGCTGCGCGCTGCCCGCGGTTCCGGTGGCGTGCCACCCGATCGCCACGGGCAGGTCAAGCACCTACGGCGCGAGGACTTCCGTCACGACCCGGGCGACTCGACGGACGGCGGACTGCGCGGGGGTGATCGGCGGGCGTGACGATGCTGGAACTCCTCGACGGTGTCGGCGACGCGACAGGTTATCGAGCCGGACCATTGTTGCGCACGGACGGTCTCCAATAGATGACGGAATGTAATAGCGAAAGTCCGGTCGACGGGATGAAACCCTTTCAAGCGCTACGGCGATATGCCGTTGGTAGGGACCTCACCTCCACGAAAGGTCCGCCACCATGAATTTCCTTCGACGCGCCAGTGGCACGTGGTACTTCGTCGTGGTGATCGCGAGCGCCGGAGTCTTCGCCGCCGTGCCCTTCGCCCACGCCGCTCACCGCCTGCGGAAGCCGTCGCTCTGGCGGTGGACGGCCTTCTACGCCGCGGCCACCATCGTGCTGATGATCATCATGCCGTCCTCGACGGGCCAGGCCGCGGCGTCCACCACCGACGTGCGCAGCACGATCGGTGGCCTAGGCGCCATCGCGATCATGATCGCGGCCTGCATCCAGCTCAACGGCATCCGGCGCGACGTCTACGGACTTCCCCAACCTGTCCGGCCACCCCTGCAGCCACCGCAACCCTGGGCCGCCGATCCCACCGTCGCCGCCGCCCTGGCCCTGCGGACCAGGAGGGAGGAAGCTCGGGCGCTCGTCGCACGGGACCCGGCACTCGCACGCGACCTCCGGATCGGTCGACCGGACCTGCCGAGGCAGTACGACGACGGAGGTCTGGTCGACATCAACACCGCACCGCCGTCGGTGATCGCGCGGTGCTGCGGGCTCGACGACCGCGCCGCGGCGCAAATCGAACAGGCTCGCCAACAACACCCCGTCCCCTTCCAATCGGTGGACGAACTGCTCGTCTTCGCCGAGCTGGACGTCACCACGTGGGACCTCCTCAGGGAACGGGCAGTCGTCTACTCCTGATTTCACTGGTCCGGCTCCAGAACGACCGCGACGCTCGCCGAGCACGTGCCCGGCACCGGTGACATGCTCGCCCATGCCACCGGTGACCAGCCGGTTCCCGGTCGGCCGGGTGACCAATCCGATCGGACCCCCGCTCCGAACACCGGTCAGTGCCGAGGAGGGAAGGGGTGCCATGCCGGAGCGGGAGCGGTCGCTGCGAGGCGTGTCGTCGGGCGCGGACGGTGGGGACGACCCGCTCGTGCCAGCCGAGGAGTTGCTCGGGCGGGTGGCTCGGGGTGACGAGGAGGCGTTCGAGCAGCTCTACGACCGCCTGGCCGGGACGGTCTTCGGGTTGGTGCGGCGGGTCGTGCGCGACCACGCCCAGTCCGAGGAGGTCACCCAGGAAGTGCTGGTCGAGGTCTGGCGCACGGCGAGCAGGTTCGACCCGCGGCGCGGCAGCGCGTCGGCCTGGGTGCTGACGATGGCGCACCGCCGCGCGGTCGACCGGGTGCGCTCGGCGCAGGCCGCGGCGCAGCGCGACCAGCGGGCCGCCGACCTGGACGTGACCACCCCGTTCGACGAGGTCAGCGAGCAGGTCGCCGGGCGGCTGGAACGCCGGCAGGTGCGCCGCTGCCTGGGCACCCTCACCCAGGTGCAGCGCGAGTCGGTGCTGCTGGCCTACTACCAGGGCTACACCTATCCCGAGGTCGCGGCCTTGCTGACCGTCCCGCTGGGCACGGTCAAGACCAGGATGCGCGACGGCCTGATCAGACTCCGCGACTGCCTGGGGGTGTCCCGGTGACCAGCGACCCGACCGACGCCGGCCTGCACACGATGACCGGCGCGTACGCGCTGAACGCGCTCTCGGAGCCGGAGAGGCGCGCCTTCGAGGCCCACCTGGCGCAGTGCGCGAGCTGCGCGCAGGAGGTCGCCGAGCTGGCCGAGACAGCGGCACGGCTCGGTGCGGCGGCACAGGTGCAGCCCCCGCCGCAGTTGCGCGAACGCGTGCTGAGCGCCGCCGCGCGAACCCGGCAACTGCCACCCGAGGTCCCCCGGCACGTGCCGACGCGCAGGGGCGGGCGTTGGCTGCGCCGGGCCACCGCGCTGACCGCGGCGGCCGGCGTGCTCGTCGCCGTGGGGCTGGGCGTCCAGGCCGTGCGGCACGGGCGGCAGCTCGAACGGGAGGTCGACGCGCTGCGGCAGACGACGGCCGAGTACGGCCGGTTCGCCGACCTGCTGGCCGCCCCGGACGCCAAGCTGGTCCGAGGGCCCGTCAACGGCGGCGGCACCGGCACGGCGGTCGTCTCGCACAGCCGGGGCGCGGCACTGTTCCTGGCCGAGGGCCTGACCGCGCTGCCCGAGGACCGCAGCTACCAGCTGTGGGTGATCGGCCGCGACGGTCCCCGCCCGGCCGGCGTGCTCGACTCGGCGACGAACCCGCAACCGCTGCTGGCGGAGGGCGTGTCCGGGGCGGACCGGTTCGGGCTGACGGTGGAACCGCGCGGAGGGTCCCCCAAGCCCACCACGGGCACCGTCGTCGTCCTCGCCCTGGCGTGAACGCACGGCGCGAGCGGCACGGCGTTCGACCGATCCGCGGGGCGCGCGGCACCGAATAGCAGGTGTGAACGAAGCCTCTCCTGATCAACCCCAGGCCGCTGCCCGCCCGCGGTTGTCCACTCCGGTCGCCGCCGCGGTGGGGCTGCTGTCGGTCGCGGCGGCGGTGGCGGCCGGGCACCTGGTGGCCGGCCTCGTCGACCCGCTCGCCTCGCCGTTCCTCGCGATCGGCAACACGGCGATCGACCTCACGCCGCACCCGGTGAAGGACTTCGCCGTCCGGACGTTCGGCGAGGACGACAAGCTCGTCCTGCTCGGCGGGATGGCCGCGGTCGTCGCGCTGGTGGCCGTGGCGGCGGGTCTGCTGTCCCGGCGGAGCGCCTGGCCGGGCACGGTGCTCGCGGCCGTGCTCGGCGTGGTCGCCGTCGCCGCCGTGCTGGCCCGGCCGACTACCGGCACGACGGGCCTGCTGCCACCGGTCGCGAGCCTGGTGGTGGGAGTGGCCGTGTTCCGGTGGCTGCACTCGCTCGCCCGACGCGCCCCCCGGCCGGTCGACCAGGGCGAGCCCCCGGGCAGCCGGTTCCTGGACTGGGACGTGCCGGGGCTCGGGCGGCGGCGGTTCCTGGTGACGTCGGCCGCCGTCGCGGTCGGGGCCGGGGTCGCCGCGACGACCGGTCAGCTGTTCGCGGGCCGGGTGGACGTGGAGGCGTCACGCCGCTCCATCCAGCTCACCCCCGGCGTCAAGGCGCCGCCGATCCCCGCCGGCGCGGACTTCGCCGAGGCGGGCACCCCTCCGTTCACCACGCCCAACGCCGACTTCTACCGGGTGGACACCGCCCTGTCCGTGCCGCGGCTGCGCGCGCAGGATTGGCGGCTGCGCGTCCACGGCATGGTCGACCGCGAACTCGTGCTCACGTACGACGACCTGATCGGCCGTCCCCTCGTGGAGAAGACCATCACGCTGTGCTGCGTCTCGAACGAGGTCGGCGGCCCGTACCTCTCCACCGCGAACTTCATCGGTGTGTCCCTGCGCGACCTGCTGCTGGAGGCCGGCGTGCGTCCCGGCTCGGACCAGCTCGCCACCCGCAGCGTCGACGGCTGGACCTGCGGCACGCCGGTCGAGGCGGTCATGCGGCCCGACAGCGACGCGCTGCTGGCCGTGGGGATGAACGGCGAGCCGCTGCCCGCCGAGCACGGGTTCCCCGTCCGCATGGTCGTGCCCGGCCTGTACGGGTTCGTGTCGGCCACCAAGTGGCTGGTCGACGCGGAGCTGACCACCTTCGACGCGTTCGACCCGTACTGGGTGCAACGCGGCTGGGCCCGGCGGGCCCCGATCAAGACCATGTCCCGCATCGACCGCCCCAAGGGCTTCGAGGAGGTGCCCGCGGGCAGGTTCGTGGCCGCTGGCACCGCGTGGGCGCAGCACACCGGCGTCGACAAGGTGGAGGTCCGCCTCGACGGGGGCCCGTGGCAGCGGGCCGAGCTGAGCACCGAGGTCAACGTCGACACGTGGCGGATGTGGCGGCTGGAGCTGGACCTCCCGGCCGGCAGCCACACCGTCGAGTGCCGCGCGACCGACCGCTCCGGCTACGCGCAGACCGCCGAGCGCGCCGAGCCCGTGCCCGACGGCGCCACCGGCCACCACTCCATCGTCTTCACCGCCCGCCCCTGATCAAGGTCGTGACCTGTTCGTGACCAACCGGCCGCAATCCGCGGCGGGCGCGGGCACGAACCACTCATGACGAACCCGGGAGCACCGCACCGGGCCATCCACAAAGGAGTGATTCCCATGCGCAAGACCCCGCGACTGGCCGCCGTCGGCGCCTTCGCCGCCCTGGCCCTCTCGCTGGCGGCCTGCGGCGGCAGCGGACAGTCCTCCACCGGTTCCGGTGACAGCACGACGATGAGCACCAGTTCCGCGGCCGCCACGACGACCACCACCAAGGCGATGTCCGACGGCGTCACCAAGACCGACGACGTGTTCGGCGCGGGCTGCGCGAGCCTGCCCGCCGAGTCCACCAACGAGGGGTCGCTGGACGGCATGGTGGACGACCCGGTCGCCACGGCCGCGAGCAACAACCCGCTGCTCACCAAGCTGGTCGCCGCCGTGAAGGCCGCCGGCCTGGTCGACACGCTGAACAAGACCGACGCCGGTTACACCGTGTTCGCGCCTTACGACCCGGCCTTCGACGCCCTGGGCGCCGACACGCTCAACGCCGTGCTGGCCGACAAGGCGAAGCTGACCTCGATCCTGACCTACCACGTCGTCCCGAAGCGCATGGACAAGGACGGCATCCTCTCGGCCGCCACCCTGACCACCGTCCAGGGCGGCACGCTGAAGGTCTCGGGCTCCGGCGACAACGTCATGGTCAACGACGCGAAGGTCCTGTGCGGCAACGTCCCGACCGCCAACGCCACGGTGTTCGTCATCGACAAGGTCATGATGCCCACCGGCTGACCGCTAGCGACCGAAGGGCACCGCGACCACCCGGCCGCGGTGCCCTTCGCGCTGCACAGCCAGAGCGGAGCGAAGCCTCGCCTGTCGAGGAACCGGCCTACTTGCCCGTCGAGGGCGCGGAGCGGCACTCGCTCAAGCTGTCCGGCCTCGGCTTGTGGACCTCGAATTGCGCGTCCGCATCGTACCTCTTCACGACTTCTCCGAGGTTCTTCGCGAAGAACTTGTCCCACAAGTCACCGACCAGGAATTCTTTCAGCTTGGCCTTGATCAGCTCGCACTTCGCCTTGTCCCCCAGGGGGAGCCCGACCCCGTACCGTTCCTGCTTGCCGAAGACGAGTCCGGTGGGGATTGTTACGCCGAAGTCCGCCTTCGCCATCCCGTACAGTATGAGCTGGTCCGTTGACACAACATCGACGTCACCGGCGTGCAGGGCCAGGCGACATTCTTCGTACACCTTCTTCTCCACGATGGTCACCTGGACCCCGAGGCTGTGCTTCAACTGGTCCACCGAGGTCGACCCGCTTGTGGCGCACACCGTCTTCCCGGCCAACTTGCCGATGGAGTCGTAAAAGCTCGCGTTCTCGTTGAGCATCATGAACCCCTGCTGGCCGACCATGTACGGTCCGACGATCTCGACCTGCTCGAGCCGGTGGTCGGAGATGGAGTAGTTGGCGATGACCAACCCCACCGTGTTGTTCTTCAGATCCCTCTCGCGGTTCTCGGTCACCACGTCGACCTCGATCGGGTCGAACTTGAGCTCGCTGCCCAACCACTCGGTCAGGTCGTGGTCGAAGCCGCTCCTCGCCCCGGTTGGGTCCCTGAACCCCCACCCGGGCGAGCTGGGCGCGGAGCCCACGTTGACACGAGCGGGGAACGGCGCCTCTTCAGCGGACGTGCAAGCGGAGAGCAGAAGAATCGAAACCGCGGCCAGGTAGCCACTGGAAGCGAATCGCCGGTCAGTCATGAAGAACCGCCTTGTCAATTTGCATGAGAACCTTGCACTCGATGTTCGCCGCTTCGTACCGGATGGTGACTTCGACATGTGCGGTACTGCGCACCTCACCGAGCCGGATGGTTACCGCGGTTCCCGGTGCGACCGTGGTGGACCGGCCCTTCTTGCCGTCGAGGACCGGGACGAACTCGAGGGCCGCCGTCTTCTCGCAGTCGCCGGACTCCTCGGTGTTGTCGAGGGTCACCACGAGGGTCAGGTTGTCACGCGGTGGAGGCCGGTACGACTCCGGCAGTTCCAGCGTCGCAGTCCCACCATGCGTCCACGGCTTACCATCGGTCCTGGTGTGGCCGCGGAGTTCGGTGTCGAGGTCCTTGACGTTCTCCCGCACGGCGTAGCCGATGGCAAGAAGACCCGCACATGCGGTGACGATCGCCGAAACGACCAACACCTTGTGCCACGGAAACGGAGCGCTCGCCCGGTCGGGGGGTGACACTTCCGCCAAGATGGCCAAGAGCACGGCCAGGGGCAGCGCGAGGGCGCTGGCCACTTGGCTCGCGACCTCCAAATCCAGGAACACCAGCGGAACGAAGGACACCACCAAGAGTGCCGTCAAAGCACGTAAGTGCGACCGCCGAGGCGCGGATGCAGATCCACTCATATGCCACTTCCAGACAAAGTGTTACCACCGAAGTCGACGTTTGCCCACCCGATGGGGTGGGCGGTGGGACCTCGACACTCCGAAATGCGGACTTCACCGGCTCGCCACGCGATGAGGAGCGGACAAGCCGCGTGCCGGCACTCTAAGGCAGCCGCTCTCCGGCAAGCATCGACATGAGCACAGATTAGACGCGTCGAGTAAGGCGTGGTGGCGCATTCGGTCACAAGTTCATAGACCGCAATCGTGCGGGGCAAATGGATCGGCATTCGATCGACCGGCCATTGCGCGATCCACGACCGAGCGACTTTGTCCCGGGGCAGCTTCCGGCAACGCGACAACGGCGACAGAGGTCAACCGACTGCAGCTGAACACGGTCGGGTCGATCGAGCACGGCCGCACCGTCCACCCGCTTCCGCATCGCCGAGGCGAGCGCGGAGGGCAGCGCGGTATTCGACGATGGTGCCCGCACCACGCCCGAGCCGGTACCCGCGGCGACCAGGTCCACGCCCGGGTGCCCGGACCCGCGCAGCGTGGACTCGATCTTCATCGGAGACCGCCGCGCAACGACCGCGGGCTCACCGCGCCGCGCCAGCGCCGCCACCGGCCGACGGCGCGGCCCATCCCCCGCCGCGCCTGGTCCACGCGCGCCCAGTACTCCGCGACGGCGGCCTCGGCGGGGTCGCCGGGGCCGAACACGAACGCGTCGGCGGCCCGGGCGAGGTCGCGGAGCTGCTGTCCGAGCGGTGCGGCGGGGTGCGCGGTCCAGCCGGCCGCCACGTGCTCGGCCTCCTCCAGCCTGGTGACGCCGGTCGGCACCCGCGCGCCGAGGTCCCGCGCGTGGTCGACCAGCTCGCGCCAGCCCCGGGCGAGGCGCCGGGCCGTCGACCCGGTGGTGC
Source organism: Actinosynnema sp. NPDC053489 (assembly GCF_044544865.1). Classification (NCBI taxonomy): domain Bacteria; kingdom Bacillati; phylum Actinomycetota; class Actinomycetes; order Pseudonocardiales; family Pseudonocardiaceae; genus Actinosynnema; species Actinosynnema sp. NPDC053489. The sequence goes on from NZ_JBITXT010000002.1 coordinate 644,828, forward strand.
GCCTGCGGGTCCGCCGCCGCGCCTTGAGCCCCGTGATCAGGCCGACCACCGCGGCCACCGACAGCACCGGGGGACCACCCCACGCCGCGGCCACCAGCAGCCACTCCGGGAGCCGGAACCCGGCGCCCTCGGGGGTGCGGCGGCCGGAGTTGGCGTCGACCTGGTCGGCGTCGGTCAGCGAGTCGGGCATCCGCACGGCGTTCGGCGGCGGCACGACGGAGGCGTCGGTGTTCTCCACCTGCTGGGGCGGTTGGTGGTCCGGCCGCTTGGAGCGGTCCGGCAGGAAGTCGGTGACCGGCAGCCACCGGCCGTCCGCCACGTGGACCTCCACCCACGCGTGCACGTGCTCGCCGCGCACCACGCCGTCCGCGCCGGGCGTGGCGCCGAGCACGACCCTGGCGGGCATGCCGAGTTGGTTGGCGGCCAGCGCGTACGCCGCCGCGTACTGCTCGTCGTCGCCCGCGGGCTTGTCCGCGTTGAAGAACGCGGACAACCGGGCCAGGCCGTGCCCGGGCAGGTACTCGCCCTCCCCCGGACCGCCGTCGGTGTACGCCCCGTTGTCCCGCAGGTGCGCCGCGACGGCGCGCAGCTTGTCTCCCGTGGTGGCCGCGCCGCCGACCCACTGCGCCACCTTGCCCCGCACGAACGCCAGGGCGGCGGGGTCGACCGCGGGCCGGCCGTAGGGCTGCACGTCCGCGGGCATCTCCTCGGACGGCAGCACCGCGTGCACGGTGTAGCGGTCGTCGCCGCGCAGCCGGTCGCCGACGACGGCGGACGTCGTGGCGAGGTTGTAGCGGAAGTGCTCGGTGTGCGCCGCCGCGCGGTCACCGGCGAAGGACACCCGCGTCGGCCTGCCCACCGTCGGCAGCCACGCGCTGACCTCCTCGGCGGAGGCGAACGCCGCTCCCACGGTCACCGACACCTCGACCTCCTCACCGCCGCCGGTCACCGGGATGCGCGCGCCGACCCGCTGGAAGCCGTTGCGCTGCAACGCATTCGTCCCGGTCAGGTCGTTCGTGGCCGTCCACACGGAACCGTCGTAGGCGTCGAGCGCGGCGATGCGCACCCGTCGGCCGGCGGGCAGCCCCTCGACGGTGAACAGCGTCTGGTCCCAGAGCTGGTTGGCGTCCTTGGTGTAGCGGCGGAACCCGACCAGCGGGCTGGCGTGGACGCCGACCTCCACCGGTGGCCGCACGTGGTCGCGCAGCACGACGGGGTGCGCCGGAGCGGGCAGCGCACCGCCGACCAGCGCCACGGCGCCGCCGGCGGTCCCGAGCAGCGCGCAGGCGGCGACCGCGCGCCGGAGCCCGCCGGACGAGCGGCGCGGGCGGCTCCCCGGCCCGGGACGCCGGCCGCGCACCCCGGTCCAGGCCAACGCCACCGCGGCGAACGCGACACCGGGGACGCCCGAGGACTCCAGGCCGGTGCCGAGCAGGGCCACCGCGACCAGCACCGCGAGCGGGACGGCCACCGCGGCGGCGCCCCGACCGGAGCGCCGGGCCAGGGCGGTGCCGCCCGCACCGCACAGCAGGCCGAGGACGAACGGGATCACCAGCAGCGGGCCCGTACCGTCGACCGGCGGGAGCGTGGTCAGCAGCCGCATCCACGCGTCGCCCGCCAACGCCGCCAGCGCCACCGCGCCGCCCGGCGTGGGCAGGACGCCCGCCACCACCTGGTCCCGGGCCGCGACCGCGCCACCGGCCAGGAAGAACGCCACCACGACGAGCGGCGCGGCCAGCACGGGCCGGCGCAGCGCGGTCGCGGCGCGTTCCGCCCCCGCGCCCAGCGCGAGCCCGAGCACCCCAGCGCCGAGGAACGCCCACCCCGTGAAGGTGGTGCGGAACCCCAGCAGCGCCAGGGTGAACAGCACGAGCAGGAACGCCGCGTCCACGAAGCCCGCCCGCCTCACCACAGGTCACCGCCGGAGAGCACGGCGGGCAGGTCGGCCAGGTCCCGCAGGGTCAGCACGTCGCCGGACGGCGCGGTGCGCGCGGAGTGGTCCACCCGCAGCACGACCGTGCGCACCTCCGGCGCGAACGCGGCCAGCGTCGCGCGCAGCGCCGCGGCCGAGGGACCCGGGCCGGTGACGAGGACCGCGGTGGTCAGGTCGGGCACCACCCGCACGGCCCGCGCGGCCGTCTCCACCAGCGGCGCGGACCCGGGCGCGGCCCGGGTGAACGCGTCCAGCGCGGGGCGCGCGGCCGTCCGGTGCGCCACCTGCCCGGCGGCCAGCACGCTCGTCTCCACCTCGTCGGCGAGGGCCCGCACCGCGATCGACGCGCCGACCGACACGGCGGTCTCGAAGTGGTCCCCGTCGGGGTAGGCGGCGGCGTCGCCGTCGAGCACGACGGCCAAGTGGGCGCGCCGCGTGTCCAGGTACTGCCGCACCAGGAACGTGCCGGGCGTGGCCAGCTTCGCCGAGGACCGCCAGTGGATGTGCCGCTGGTCGTCGCCCGGCACGTACTCGCGCAGCGCGTGGAAGGCCAGGTCGCTCGTCGACAGGTCGGCCGTGGTGCGCCCCTCCACGTCCCGCAGCAGCCCGGCCGCCAACGGCTCCAGCGGCACGGTCACCGGGTGCGCGAACAGCTCCACCGGCTCGGTCCAGGCGACCGTGCGGCGCAGCAGGCCGAGGGGGTCGCCGCGCACGGTGGTGGCCGGGCCGACCACGACCACGCCCCGGCGGTCGGTGGGGATGTCGAGGTGCTCGGTGTGCCGCCCGCTCCCGCCGGGCACGTCGAACACCTCCACCCGGTCGCCGACGGGCAGCTCCAGCGCCGACGGCGGCACGCGCCCGGCGGCGGCCGGCTCGACGTCGACCCGGCACCGCGCCACCCCGCCGACGACCACCCGCCGCCGGTCCAGGTCCACCCGCACCCGCAGGGTCGCGCGGCCGATCGTCAGCAGGCACGCCAGGGCGAACGCCACCGCGCCGGTCGCGCCCAGCAGCTCCAGCTCCGACCAGCCCAGCCCGCCGCCCGCCCACCAGGCGGCGACCGAGGCGGCCACGACGAGCCGGCCGAGCGGGGTGACCGCGCCCAGCGCCCGTCCCGCGACCGCCGCCACCCCACCGGCCCTCATGCGACGCGCTCCATCGGGGCGGCGACGTCCACCAGGAGCTGGGCGATCACCTGCTCGACCGTGATCCCGTCGAACTGCGCCTCGGACCGCAGCAGGATGCGGTGGCCGAGCACCGGCACCGCGAGCTGCTTGACGTCGTCCGGGCCGACGAAGTCGCGGCCCTGCGCGATCGCCCACGTCTTGGCGCAGCGCACGTAGGCCAGGCACCCCCGGACGGACACGCCCAGCCGCACGTGCGGGTGCGTCCGCGACGCCTCGGCCAGCCTGCTGATGTAGCCGAGCACCGCCGGGTCGACGTGCACCTGGTCGGCGACCGCGGCCATCTCCGACACGGCCGAGGCGGAGATCACCGGGCGCAGCCCCGCGGCGCGGTCGCGGGTGGCCGCGTCGGCCAGCAGGGCGACGGTGGCGTTGTGGTCGGGGTAGCCGACGCTGGTCTTCATCAGGAACCGGTCGAGCTGCGCCTCCGGCAGCCGGTAGGTGCCCGCCTGCTCGACCGGGTTCTGCGTGGCGATGACCATGAACGGGGAGCCGACGGGGCGCGTCGTGCCGTCCACCGTGACCTGGCCCTCCTCCATCACCTCCAGCAGCGCCGACTGGGTCTTGGGCGAGGCCCGGTTGATCTCGTCGGCGAGCACGATCGAGTGGAAGATCGGCCCGGGCCGGAACTCGAACTGCTGGGTGCGCTGGTCGTACACCTGCACGCCGGTCACGTCGGAGGGCAGCAGGTCGGGCGTGAACTGGATGCGCGCGTTGGTGCCGCGCACCGTGCCCGCCAGCGCCTTCGCCAGGGAGGTCTTGCCGGTGCCGGGGTAGTCCTCCAGCAGCAGGTGGCCCTCCGACAGCAGGCAGGTGAGCGCCAGGCGCACCACGTCCTCCTTGCCGACGATGGCGCGCGAGATGTTCAGCGTCATCTGGTCGAAGGCGTGCGCGAAGGTGCGCACCTGGTCCGGCGTGGCGGGCATGGGAATTCCTCTTCTCTCGTGCTTCATTACCAGACCATCGAGCCCTGGACGCCACCGCAGGTCACGTAAACGCGTTCGCGTGGATATCCGTAGTAATTGCGGGTCTGGCGCTGCTCGTTCGGCCCGAAGTTCTCGTTGACGAATCCGACCGGACCGTGGTCGCTGGTGAAGGTGCACGTGACCGGCCCGCCGAAATTGGCCGTCCGCACGACGATGTACGCGCACGCGCTGCTCGTGCACACCCCGGTGCCGTTGCACCCGCCGGCCGGGCAGGGCGCGCCCTTGGACACCGTCACGCTGGGTGGCGGCGGAGGTGGTGGTGGGGTGTTCTGGGTCTTGGACTGGCTCAGCGGGGAGCGCACGCCGTCCGAGACCGTCACGGTGATGGTGTCCGAGGCGTTGTAGCCGACCTGGTCGCTGCCGCTCCAGCTCCACGCGCCGACGCCGGTGGTGAACGTCTGGCTCTGCCGGCTCGTCCGCACCTGCACGGTGGCGGGCTTGCCGTTGGGGTTCACGGACACGGTGAAGTTCACGACCTCGCCGCTGGCCGAGGTGGCGATGTCCAGGCCCCGGATCGGCCCGTAGGGGGTCGCGGAGGCGGACACCGGGCTGTCGCACGGGTTGCCCGCGTACGCGCCGCCCCCGCTGCCGTTGCACGCCTGGAGCGTCAGCGCCACGTCCTGCCCGTTGGGCAGGCCGTTGACCGTCTGCGTCGCGCCCGCCTGCCCACCGGTGGGGTAGGTCCAGGTGCCGCACGACCCGCCGCTCCACGTGCAGGTCACGGTGTTGCTCCGGCCGTGCGAGGCGGGCGCGTCGAACGACAGGGCGACCTGGCCGTCGACACCGGTCGGGGTGGCGGTGAACCCGGTGATCGGGTCCGGGGTCGCGGTCGCCTCCATCCGCGCCGGCGCCGACGGCGGCGAGGTGTGGCCGGCCGGTTGCGCGGCGGCGGCGCCGTTGGCGGCGGTCACGGTGTAGCTGTAGACCGTGCCGTCGTTGGCCAGGCCGTCGTCGGCGCACGTGGTGGCCTGCACGTCGGCGCACACCACCTTGTCGCCGGACCCGCTGCGGGTCAGCGTGTAGGTCGTCGGCGCCGGGCCGTTGGCCCCCACCGGCGCCCACGACACGGTCACCGCGCGCGAGGACGAGTCGGCCGAGGTCGCGGCGGTGAACGTCGGCGCGGCCGGTGCGGCGGGAGCGCCCGCCGACTGGCCCTCCACCGTGGCCGCCGGGCCGGGGCCCTGGGAGTTCACCGCGATGACGGTGAAGGCGTACTTGGCGTCGTTGTCCAGGCCGGAGACCGTGGCGCCGGTGCCGGTGGCGGTCATCCGCCCGCCGCCCGCCCAGGAGATCTCGTGCCGCAGCACGGGCGTCCCGTCGTTCTGCGCGGCCGTCCAGCTCAGCCGCAGGGTGCCGTCCTGCGGGTCGGAGGTCGCCAGGCCGGTCACCGCGCCGGGCACGGTGTTGGGCTGCGCGGACTCGGACCGGCCACTCGGCTTGCCCCAGCCCACGAGGTTGTGGGCGCGGACGGTGAAGGAGTACCGCTCGCCGTTGGTCAGCCCGGTGATCGAGCACGGGGACGCGGCGCACGTCTGCTTGCCGCTGCCGTAGTCGACCTCGTAGGAGTCCACCGGCGCGCCGTTGTTGGCCGGGGTGCTCCACGACAGCTCGACGACCTTGCTGAGCACCGCGCGGCCGGGCGCCGGCACGCCGGGCGCGTCCGGCACGCCCAGCACGTTCAGCGTGATCCGCCCGGTGGCCCGGCGGTCGGTTCGCCCGGTGTCGGCCACGTCGGTGACCACCACGTCGAAGGCGAGCACGCCGTTGGTGCCCGCGTCGGGCGAGATCCGCACCGACGAGCCGTCGGGCGCCACCGCGGCCGGGCCGCCGGAGACCTGCCGGACCTCGACCACGGAGACCTCGGGGTCGCGCAGCGCCGAGCGCACGTGCGGCCGCAGGTCGACGGTCGCGGTGTCGCCCGCCTTCACGCCGTCCACCACCACCGGTGCCACGGCGGGCGGCGGCGCGGCGGTCACCCGGACCGCGAGCACCGCCTCGATCGCGTCGAAGCCGGCCACGCCGATGGCGAGCGACCCGGTCGAGCCCGGGGCGGCCCCGCCGGCCGCGGTGATGGACAGGGTGCGCCCGCCCGAGCCGTCCACGGAGACGTTCGCGGGTTGCTCGCGCCAGGAGGCGGTGTACCCCAGCCCGCCCGCCGCGGCCCGGTCGGCGACCCACACGTGGCAGACCGAGGTGACGTCCACCCGGACCGGCGGCCCGCCCTCGACCACCGGCAGCGCGCCGTCCGGGCAGCGCAGCACGGGCGTGTCCGGGCCGACCTGCACGGGCACGGTGACCACGGCGGTCAGGCCGTCGGTGAGGCCCTCGCCGTCGGTGACCTCGAACGTCACGGCCGCCGGTCCCGCGTAGCCGTCGCGGGCGGTGAGCACCAGCTCCTCATCACCCCGGTTGGCGACCCGGAGACCCGCGGGCGCGGCCCACACCCGGTCGGTGAGCGTCAGCCGGGGGCGGCGGCCCGACGGCACGACGAGGTAGTCCGCGATGCGCACCGCTGTGGTCCCGTCGACGGGCACGTCGACGGTGCGGCCCGGTTGGGCGTACGGGGCGCCGGAGCCCGGGGCGGGCACGTGCACGACCCCGACCGCCGTCGCGCCGCCGCCGTCGGCGATCTCGTAGGCGAAGGCCCGCGGGTGCTCGCCCACCGGCACGGTGACCCGGTCGCCGGAGACCGACGCCCCGTCGCCGAACACCCTGGTCACCCTCAGCTCGGAGCCGTCCTGGTCGCCGGCGACCTCCAGCGGCGCCACCTCGACGGTCTTCGCGTCGCGCTCGGGGCGTGGGAACAGGTCCCCGGCGCTGGGCGGGGCGTTGTAGTCCTCCTGCCCGCGCACGGTCAGCGTCGCCACGGACGCGCGGCCGATGCCGTTGGTGATGCCGTAGGCGACCACGGTCGGCCTGCCGTCGGCCGCGGGGGCGGTCAGCTCGACGAACCCGTCCTCGCCGGCGAGCCGGGCGCCGGGGTTGCGGTCGGCGAGGGGCTCGACCTCGGTGGTGTCGTCGTGCACGTCGTTGGCCAGCACGTCGACCACCAGCCGCGCGCCGGGCGCCGCGGTGACCACGTCGGGCACCGCGACCGGGGGCTGGGGGTCGCCCGGCGGCACCACCGCGACCCGGACGGTCGAGGAGCCGCTCTTGCCGAACGGGTCGGTGACGAGGTAGTCGAACCGCTCGGTGCCGCCGGCGGTCGGGAACGCCTGGTAGGTCAGGGAGGTCGCGCCCAGTTCGAGCACGCGGCCCAGGGACGTGGCCGAACCGATGCCGGTCACCGCCACGGTGTCGCCGTCGGGGTCGACGCCGCTGGTGGGCACCGGGATGGTGACCGTGTCGCCCGCGACGACGCGCACCTCCACCGGGCGGGGCGCCGGTGGCTGGTCGGGGGTGGTCGGCGTGGGCGCGGAGGTGACGGTGACGTGCGCGCGGCCGACGGCCTGGTCACCCGCCGGGTTCTGCGCGACGTAGTCCACGGTCACCGTCGTCGGCGTCTCCACCGCCGGGGGCGCGACGAACCGCACGACCGCGCCGGCGACGTACGCGGCGCCCACGTCGGTGCGGCCGTCACGGGTGACCGCGGCGAGCCGGCCGCGCTCCGGCGCGCCCGGGACGTTGGCCTGGAGGGTGAGCACGTCGCCGCCCGGTGAGGTGTCGTTGTCCAGGACGGGGATCGCGACGGAGTCGCCCGCGCGCACGGTGGCGTGGTCGTCCTTCGGCACCGGCGCGTCGTCGGCGGGCGGCGGCAGCTGGGTGACGGCCACCTCGCCGGTGACCGGCCCGGTCACGCCGTCGGTCACCGTGTAGCGGACGAGCTGCGGGTTGGGTCGCAGCTGCGGGTCCAGCGCGTTGAGCCGGAGCCAGCGGCCCTTCACCACGGCCACCTCGACCTGCGGCTGGTCGCCGGGCGCGGTGGCCTGCTGCACGGCGAGCAGGCCACCGGCCGGGCTGAAGTCGTTGGCCAGCACGTCGACCAGCACCGGCTGCTGGCCGTGCAGCACGGCGGTGTCCGGCATGGCGACCGGCGGCGCGGGGGAACCCGGCGCGGCCACCAGGTCGACCCGCACGACGGCCTTGGCGAACGGCGCGTTGCCGAACGCGGCGGTGTACTCCAGCACGAGCGTGTCCGGCTTGGTGCCGGTGAGCACGACCGTGCCGGTCTTGAGGTCGGTCGTGACCGTCGTGCCCGCGGGGACGGCCGGTTCGGCGGCGAGCCGAAGCGCGGCGGTGGGGTCGGTGGGGTCCGAGCCGGGCAGGTCGTTGTCGAGCGGGCGGATGCTCACCGGGCTGCCGACCTGGCCCCGGGCGACGTCCGGCTGGGCGACCGGCGCGACCGGGGTGGCCTCCGCCGCGTCCTGCACCACCACCCGCTCCGAGCGCCCGACCGGGTCGCCGACGCCGTCGGTGACCCGGTAGTCGACCTGCACCGGGCCGCCCGCCACGGGCGCGGCGTACTCGACGAACCCGGTGGACGCGGCCGTCGCCGCGCCGGCCGGCGCGGTCGCGGCCACCAGCACGGTCGGGTCGCCGTCGTAGTCGCGCCAGTCGGCCAGCACCGGCAGCGAGATCCGGCCGCCGGAGGCGACGGTCCACTCGCGCGGCTCGGCGCCCTCGCGCACGGCGGGGGGCCGGTTCTCGGTGGCGGCACGCGCCTCGACGGTGACCGCGGCCGTGGCGTTGAGCCCCTTGCCGTCGTCCACGGTGTACCTGAAGTGCACGTCCCCGCCCTGCTCGGGCAGGGTGGCCTCGACGGTCTGGCCGTCGGGCGCGATGGCGAGGGCGGCGCCGGCGACGTCGGGCGCGGTGATCCCGGAGATCGACAGGACGTTGCCCGCCGGGTCCGAGTCGTTGTCGAGCACGTGCAGCACCGTCGTGCGGCCGGGTCGCGCGCCCAGCGTGTCGTCCACGGCCTTGGGCGGCTTGTCGCGGGCCGCGTCGGTGGTCTTGTCGTTCTTGTCCTTGTCGCTCTGCCGCTGCTCGGGTGGCGGCTTGACCGAGGACCAGTCGTCGACCTTGCGCTGCGTGCCGAGGTCCCACAGGGCGCCGGTGGCCAGGTCGTTGAGCACGACCGCCGACCGGTTCACCCGGAACACCGGCTCGACCAGGGCCTTGGCGTCCTTGAGGTTGCCGGGTGCCGCGGGCGCGCCGCCGCACGAGCGGGCGTAGCCGCCCCGGGCCCCGGACCAGGCCGCGTGGACGCAGTCCCCGGACCGGACGGGCTCGGCGGGCGCGCCCGCGGTCTCGTACAGGTCGGTGACCGCGCCGCCGTCCAGGGCGACGGCCTTGAGGGCGGTGCCGGTGGCGACGACGACCGTCCCGGCCTCGGGACCGGCCTGCTGCGGCACCGCGTCCCGGCCGACCTGGGCCGTCGCGCCGTCGGGCAGCAGCAGCGTCCCGGTCCCGGGGTCCAGCACCACCAGCCGGTCGCCGACCGCGGTGGCCTTCGGGGCGCGGACGGGCCGCCGGAGGTCCCCGTACTCGGTCGGGGCGAACCCCGGGCCGTCCGGGCGCGCGAGGGCCGTCTTCCCGTCCGCGCCCACCACGTGCAGCGCGCCGTCGACGCCGACGGCCATGGCCGCCCCTCCACCGACCTCCGCCACCGGCGGCGCCGAGGGGTCCAGGCCGTTGAGCGCCGTGACGCCGGCGCGGGTGTCGACCCGGATCGCCCACGCCTTGCCCGCGGCCGGGTCGAGGACGGCCAGCGTGCCGCCCGCCAGCCGCACCTGCGCCGTGCCGGGGACGGCCACGCCCTGGTCACCGAGCGTGACCGCACGGGCGGTGTCGACCGGGTGCAGCACGCTGTTCGCCCGGTCCCACGCGACCACCGCACCGGCGTCTTGGGCGATGTCGAGCTGGTAGGAGTCCCGCGCGCCGCCGGGCGGGCCGAAGGCGGCGTCGAGCGAGCCGACCGGTTTGTTCAGCCTGCCGAAAAGGCCGTCCCGGTCGCTGGTGACCCAGACACCGCCGTCGTTCAGGTCGACCTGGCGGATCGGGGCGCCCGGCGAGGTGACCGCGTACGCGACCAGCAGACCGGCGGCCAGGGAAAGCACGGCGCCGGATGCGACGGCCAGGCGGTGGCGACGCAGGAATACCAAGAGAATCCCCCGGTTCGGGAGCGGGATCGGCTATCGATTCGAACTATCGGAGGTGCGCCGGAATTCGTTGCACGGTTTTGCCGTGTATTTGTCGTCGATATTCCTCAGGGCCCGCACCCGGGTGGCGACCAGTCGACCGCGGCATTGCTCCCGTCCGCGCGCACGACCTTGACCTGGAGGCACAGCGGACCGGTCGAGGGCACGTCCGCGGTCGGTTCCCGGGCGGTGCCCGACAGCGCCCCGTCGGGCGTGCGCCAGGCGTAGGTGTCGCTGTCCTGCGCCGCCGAGTACGTCCAGGCGAACCTCAGCGTCGCGGGGTCGACCCGGGTCGCGGTGACGGTCGGCTTGCCGGGCGGGGTGTTGTCGCCGGCCGCGTCGACGTCCCCTCCGACGTCGGTGACCCGGGTGGGGGTCGGCGCCGCGCCCCGGTCGCCGTAGGTCGTCAGCACCAGCCCGCCGGCCACCGCGAGCACCACCACCCCGCCGAGCACCGCGACGACGGGCCACTTGGCGGCGCGCGGCGCGGGCGGCGGTGCGGGAGGACCCGCCCTGAGGACGGTGACCGGCGGTGGCGCGGGCCGGGGCACGGCCGGTCCGGTGTGGACGACCGGCCGGTACGGCACCACCTCGAAGATCGGTCCGGCACGGCGGGGGGCACCGTCGTGGCGCACGCCCCGGTGCCGGGTCGCGGTGAGGTCGACGGGCGACTCGGGCGGTGCCTCGCGCGGCGTCTCCAGCAGGCGCACCGGTTCGGACTCCAACGCCAGCTCCGTGACGGGCAGGCCGAGTTCCGACTGGACGGCCTGGAGCTGCCGCGCCAGCTCGACGGCGCTGCCGGGGCGGGCGGCGGGGTCGACCGACATGGCCCGGTGCAGCAGCGCCTCCAGCGACCGCGGCGCCCTCCCGGTCGGCGGCGGGCCGCCGCGCAGGATGCGGGCCTCCACCGCCGCCAGCGAGTCGTCCCCGCCGGGGACGGAGAACGGCGCGTGCCCGGTCAGCAGGTGCCACAGCGTCGCGCCGAGCGAGTACACCTCGGCGGGCACGCCCGGCTCCGTCCCGGTCGGCCGCACCACCTCCGGCGGCGACCACGGCACCGACAGCATCACGTGGTCGCTCTTGACCGGTCCGACCAGCTTCTCGGCGATGCCGAAGTCCGTCAGCGCGGGCTTCTGGTAGGAGTTGACCAGGATGTTGGCCGGCTTGATGTCGCGGTGCAGGATGCGCGCCCGGTGCGCGGTCTCCACCGCGCCGGCGATCTTGACGCCCACGTCCAGCACGCGCGGCACGGTCAGCGGCTGCCGCGCCGACGCCTCCTTGAGGTCCGAGCCGGAGTAGTACTCCATCACGAGGTACAGCCGGCCGTCCGCGGCCTGGCCGGCGAAGTAGACGGTCACGATGTTGTCGTGGCTGCCGACCTTGGCCATCGCCTTGGCCTCGTCGATGAACATCTCCCGGACCTGCTCGGGCAGGCCGGCGTCGTTGAGCACCTTGACCGCGACCTCGCGCTCGGTGCTGTGCTGGAAGTAGGCGTGCACGGTGGCGAAGCCGCCGCGGCCCAGCTCGCGGCGGTGGGAGAAGCCGGGGATGTCGGGGGGCGTCATGCGGTCACCTCGTAGGTGAAGAAGGTGTTCTCCCCCAGCACCACCCGCGAGCCGGGCGGCAGGGGGTGCGGGATGAGCGCGGCCAGCTCCTGCGCGGGCCACCCGGGGGTGATGACCGACGTGCCGTTCTTGGAGCCGAGGTCGACCACGTGCACGTCCCAGCCGTCGAGGCGGACCTCGACGTGGTTGCGGGAGATGTCGTTGCCGCGCACGGCCAACCGGATCGCGTGCGACCCGCGCGGGCCGGCCTGCGGGTCGCGACCGAGCACGACGCCCCGGTCGAGCGTGACCAGGCCGCCGGTGGACAGGCGCAGCACGCCCAGCGGCGGGCGCGGCACCACGAACGCCTCCTGCGGTGCGATGTCGTGCGCGCAGACCCGGCACGACACGGCGTACTCGGAGTTCAGGTGCTGGTTCGGGCAGGCGACCGCGCGGACCCTGGGCGCGCCGAGCGTGCTGACGTGGTGGGTCTGGTCCGGGGTGCCGCGGTGGCGGAGCATCGTCTCCTCGACCGGGGGACGCACCCAGCCGAAGGACTCGATCACGCCGTCCGAGTCGAGCCGCACCGGGACGGGCGCGGGTGGCGGCTCGGCCTCCGGCCGGGGCTCGGGTTCCGGTTCGGGTTCGACGCGCGCGGCCTCCGGCGGTTGGACGGGCCGCTGGCCGCCGGACGGGCTGAAGACGTGGTCGTGCTTGAAGTCCGCGAGGTCGACCGGCTCGGCGGACGACCGCGGGGCAACCGGTTGCGGCGCGGGTTCGCCCAGGGCGGCCTCCCGGTCCGGGACCACCGGGGCGTCGGCGGTCGTGGTGCTCGCGGTCGCATCCGCCGCCAGCCGCACCACCACCTCCTCCGCCAGCACGACACCGCGTTCCACGGGCAGCTCCGGCCGGCCCGCGCCACCACCGGAGGCCAGCCTCAGCCACGTGCGGTCGGCCTCCAGACCGCGGTCCAGCCAGGTCGCCACGCCCTCGGCCACCAGCTCGCGCACCGCGCCGTCCGGCCCACCGACCTCCACCCGGGCGGCGCCGCGCAGGACCACCCGCCGCTCCTGCCCGGCCCACCGCGCGAGCGCGAAGTTCCCCACCGCCCGGAAGCCCTCGTGCACGATCGCGCTCAGCACCTCGTCCAACCCCGCGCCGGCCGACACCAGCTCCCAGCACCGCCCGACCAGCTCCGCGGCGGGGTCCGCGTCGAGCAGCAGCCACGTGCCCCCGCCGACCACCGCCACCACCCCGCCCGGCCGGTACGTGATCACCGGGCACCCCGCGGCGCGGTGTCCTCGGACGCGGCCGGGTCGGTGCGGTGGTCCACGACGACCGCGGTCACGTTGTCCCGACCACCGGCCGCGACCGCGGTGCGCACCAGTTCGTCGGCCGCCCGCTGCGCGTCGGGCGCGTCGCGCAGCACCTCGGCGATCTCGCCGTCCTCCAGCTCCCCGGTGAGCCCGTCGGAGCACAGCAGGAACCGCGTGCCGCCGACCGCCGGGAACACCCACTGGTCCGGTTCCGGCGGCCACGCCGAGCCCAGCGTGCGCGTGATCACGTGGCGCAGCGGCGAGGTGCGCGCCTCCTCCGGCGTGAGCACCCCGGACGCGACCAGCTCGGCGGTCTCGGAGTGGTCCTCGGTCAGGAGGGTCAACGCGCCCGCCGCGAACCGGTAGACGCGCGAGTCGCCGATGTTGAACACCACCCAGTGCGGCGAACCGGCCAGCGCGACCAGCGCCAGGCCCGTGACCGTGGTGCCCATGCCCTCCTGCTCGGGGTGTTCGGCGGCGGTGGTCCGGATGGCGGCGCTCGCGGCGGCCAGCGCGCGGCGGATGCCGTCCGGCCCCAGGTCCGCGTGCCCGTCGAGCTCGCGCAGGTGCGCCACCGCCATGGCGCTGGCGACCTCACCGGCCGCGTGCCCCCCATGCCGTCGGCGACGGCGAACAGCCGCGTGCCGACCAGGGCGCTGTCCTCGTTGGAGGCGCGCACCAGGCCCGTGGACGTGGCCCACCCGGCGTCGAGCACCCCGGTCACCGGCCGACCGGTTCCACGAGCCGCGCGACCGCGAGGTCCCGCGACGACGGTTCGCCCCGGGCTTCCCCGGTGACCGAGTCCGACAGGAACCACGCGCCGTCCCCGTCCACCGCCACCGCGAGCGAGGCCGTCCGGTCCGCGGTCGCCGTGCGCACCTGCACGGCCAACCCCCGCACGAGGTGCCGGTCGAGGAACCTCGCCGCCTGGTCCCCGAGCGGCGTGCCGCGGTCCGACGGGCTCACCGGGAACCGGCCCGACCCGACCGGCAACAGTCCTATGTGGAGCGTTAGACCGGTCACGACGTGCACCGGACGTCCACCGTCCCACTCGAGCATCCGGGTGACGCGACCGCCCACCGCCGCCGTGAGGTCGTCGTGCGAGTCCTGCTCCCACTCCCGGGGGATGGGGTGCTCCCACACCAGGCAGACCCCACCGACCACGAGCCCGGCACCGACGACGACCGGCGCCCCCGCCGTCCCGGCCACGACGAGCCCGGTCACCCCGAGCGTCGTGCCCGCGATGGCGGGGGCCGCGCCCACACCGTCGTCGAACGTCTCGAGGGAGGCCGGGTCGGTCACCAAGCCGTGCGGGAAGTCCCCGGTCCCGACCGCAGTGGTCACCACCTCTTCGGCGAACCGGGTGACCGCCTTGGCGGTGTCGTGCAACCGGTCGCCCAGGTGGCCGCTCCGCACGGCGTCGAAGACGTCGAACGGGTACTCGCCCGCCGCCACCAGGCCCAACAACGCCCTGCCGCCACCGGCGAGCCACTCACCGCCGGACCACGGGCGAACGTCGAAGGCCGCCGCCCCACCGGCAGTCCGCTGCTGCTGCGCCCGCACGAGCAACCAACCGCCCCGCTCCCGCAACGCCGAGGCCGCCGACGCCAGGTGACCGTCCCACCGCGACCGGGAGTCGTCCGCGTCGACGCCCTGCCACGGCCCGAACGCCACGGCACACCCGACCTCCGCGCGCAGCGCTTCAAGCCGCTCCGCCGCGTCCGCGAACGCTCGCCCCAAGCCGTCGAGCTGATCGAGATCGGACCCCAGGACCTGCCCCATCAGCGCCTCCACGACGTGATCACCCCGGCGGTGACCGCCACTCGGGTCTCACATCGCCGGGCACATCGGGAACGTTGCAGCAGAACGTAATGAGAGCAATCCTCGAATGCCGGATTTTGAGGCCAAAAGAGTGAAAGCCCAGTCACCGACCGTGCCAAAGCCGCCCGCCAACCCAACACTTCACCTGGATGGACCAAACACACCAGTCGACCCATTCCGCTATCACTCCACCCGCAACGCACTGGGCCGTAGACTTCGGCGCTCAACGCCGACGCGGCCCGGCCGTTGCGCGCCTGCGGGAGGAGATCGCATGCAGGACCCTTCGGACTCGGTGGAGATCACCGAGCCTGAGCAGGACGGCCGGAGCGACACCACCGGGTTACCCGTCGTCGACAGTCCGACGTCCGACTCGAGCCTCGATCCGGCGACGTCGACGGTCCTGGTGGAGGTGCTCCCGGGGGTGGCCGTCGTCGCCGGTGAGGTCCCGCCGGAGTTGAAGCCCCGCCTGATCGACTTCGGGATCGTGCCCGCCGCCGACCGCAAGCAGATCTCGGCGATCCTCGCCTCGATCGGGAACGCGGCCACCGCGGTCGACAACCTCGGGAACGCGTTCGCCGGCGTGCAAGGCCTCTACCGGGTCGATGCCACGACACGGGCCCTGCTGAACAGCGGCGCGACGCTCGCCGTCAAAGACGGCGGGAACCTCGGCGCGGTGATGAAATCCGGCCGCGTCGTCCACCAGGCCCGCTTCTACCCCGTGCACGCGCCGAGCGTGGCACGAATGGCGGCCTCGATCGGACCGGCGCTGGCCATGGTCGGCCTCCAGATGATGCTGAGCGAGCTCTCCGGCCTCGTCAAGAAGAACCTCGCCGTGACGAACCAGGTCCTCACCACCCTCCGCAAGGACCAGTGGGCCGAACTGACGGGGCTCGTCACCGCCATCGATCGCGCGGTCGGCCAGGCGCAGGAGATCGAGTCGGTCCCGACGTCCCTGTGGGAGGACGTCGCGGGCAGCGGAGCGCTGCTGCGGAAGCAGCTCGAGCTCTACCAGGGGAACGTCGGCGAACACGTCAGGCAGATCAGCCAGACCGACGCCCGCGGCCACCGCGGGTACCTGCAGGCGAACGCCGAGGTCATCGCCTTCGACGTCCACGCCCTCCTGTCCTCCCTCAAGGCGTGGACCGGGTACCACGCGCTTCGCGCCGCGAGGGCCAGGGCCGCCAGCCGCGAAGACGCCGCCGAGGCGCACTACGCCGAAGTCATCGCACGCGACACCCAAGCGGAGTTCGACTCCACCCTCGCCGAGGCGACGAGCCTCATCGACGCGCTGACGCGGGAACTGCGGATCACCATCGAACTCCGCAGCCCTGACTCGTGGCCCCTGCCGGGGAAGCGGAAGGACGTGAAGGCGGCCCGCGAAGTCTCCGCCCGGCTCCTGGAGGCGATCGGACCCCTTGCCGACGCCCTCCACCCGCCGATCCCGCCGCTCCAAGCTCCGGCCGTCGTCTGTGCCCCCGAATCACTGGACCTGGAGCCGTACCTCCGCATCCTGCGGTGGCACTTCGAGGACGGCGAGGAACTCCGCGTCCTCGGCTTCCCCGACCAACCCGAAACCTCCGGTCCCCTCTCCGCGATCGTCGGCGGAGCGATGGACATGTTGACGGCAACGAGGGACAGGGCCACGACACTGGTCGCCGTCACGGATCGCCGCATCGTCACAGCCAAGACGACCGCGTTCCTCGAGCAAGCCGAGGTCCGCCAGAACATCCCGATCGACCAGGTGCGCTACGTCCGAGTGCTCACCACCCAGGACCAGGACTCACGCTCGGCGATCGACCTCATCACGCGCGACGAGAACATCCGGTGGCTCTTCCACCCCGACGTCGACAACACCCGGGTAAACGCCCTCGCCGCCGTGCTCGCCGAGTCGATGACCATCCCGGACGCCGAACGCGACGACCTTCGACGCCGCCACTACATCGCCGTCGAAGCGGGCGAAAGCGCCGACACCAGCTCCACGGAACCACCCAAATCCGAAGCCACTACCTGACCACCACCTCGCGATCAGCGCTCGCCTGCAGAAAGTCGTCAACCTGCTCCTGCCAGACGATCTGCACACCACAGTGACACTTGAGACACACTGGTCGCACCGCATCAACGAACCACGCCCAACGACCGTCAATGCGTGTCAACTACGGCGAAGCGCAGCCAACCGACCTGAGCCTCACTCTGCCAGTGCTGTTCCACAACTGCTCTGACCAGCGCAAACAGCGAATCAGCACGTCGGCCGGTGCCGTTCGCCGCCGTCGCACGTCGTTCGACTCCGCCGCCTGCTCCAGATCTGCTCCACACACCGCAGCGTGAATGGCGTCAGAGGCCGAGTTCAACCGTCGACACGCGTTCCCCACGGGCGGGTGCGGAACTCGGTCCGCACCCGCAGTGTCGACGCCAACCTGCCGGTCGATCGCTCGCCCCGCTCGCGCCACGCCGCCGTCGTCGCCTCGCCGGGAAAGCTCGAACTCGGCAAGTCGCTCCGGTCATAGATGGCCTGGAACTCCTCGTCCCACGAATCGATCGCTGCCGCCAGGTCGGACGATGCACCGAGCTCGACCACGAGCCGCCGGCAGTGCACTTGTCGACGATCGCCTCTTCCGCAGTGCGGACTCAGAACGGGAAGCACTCCCACTCCGGTACCACACGGATCGAGACCAGTTGTTTCGTTGCCCGTCCCTGATCATCGGAGAGTCGTCGCCTCAAGAGCCGAAGGGCTTCGGTGCAGGTCTTGTCGCGTGCGATGAACTTGTCCAAACCATTCACCAGATCAGCGCCAGCCAGGCAATTCGCGCGCCCACAGCCGCGCGAACCGCACCAACTCAACAACCGCGCCCAACACTCGCTAATGCATGCCAACTGCGGCGAAGTGCAGCCAACGAACTTGAACCGCACTCTGCCAGCGCGATCCTTCCGAAGATCTGACCAGCGCAAACAGAGAACCGCACGTCAGCCGGTTCCGTTCACCGCCGTTCGAAGCCGTCGCACGTCGTTCGACTCCTCCGTCTACCCCAGATTAGCTCCACACACCGCAGTGTGAACGGCGACAATAGGTGCCGCGTCAACCTCGAACACACGCCTCGCGCTCGAGATCCGACCATTACTGCGCCGCTGCCAACGCCGGCCGCACAACGTCGTGCAGCTACGCCTGGGCCCTGCACGTCCGCTGTGCCGCCACGCAAGCGACCAAATACCTAATCGACCGCCGCGCCGTACACCTCGTCGTACAGGTCTGGGTTCATCGCCAGGCGCCCTTGACCGTCGACGAAGTAGGCACCGCGACGATAACACTCATTGAACAGTGAGATCATTTGCTCAAGACTGCTGAACTCGATCTCCGTCTGCTCACCCAGAAGTATTCCGGCCACACGAGCATTATTACCCGGCTCCCACACCGCAGCGTAAATGTCTCCACTCGCGCCACCGAGTACAGGCACCCAGTGATCACCTAAAACGGGATCCCCAGAATGAAATTGAATGAACTTGACAGCCTCTTCCAAAGACAGCGGAGCATAGCCGGGAATAATGTTGATGTCGTCTTGAAGCTGTCCTGGGTGCAATTCGACACCGTTGCACCAACCGAACCACGTGATCACTTCCCCAGGCGGCACCTCACCGAGCGCTCGCTCGACCACTCCAACGTCGACTCCAGGCGCGAGCCACGAGGCGACCGGACGAGCCAGTGCAACGAGCCTCTCCATGAGCGATTCAAGCTCCGTCAGCAACACCTTCAGTCCTCCGTCCAGTCATCGTCCACGTACATAGACCACGTCTCACGTGGCTAATTTGGTGAGCTGTTTGAAGCAGGTCAGCGTTGCGGCGAGAGTGAGGAGGCCGCAGTAGTTGTCGGCGTGGCGTTCGTAGCGGATGGTCAGGCGCCGGTAGCCGGTCAGCCACGAGATCGTGCGTTCCACGACCCAGCGGTGTCGGCCGAGGCGTTCGGATGAATCAATGCCATTGCGTGCGATGCGCGGGATGATGCCGCGGTGGCGTAACCATCGGCGGAGGTGGTCGATGTCGTAGGCCCTGTCGGCGTGCAGCTTCGCGGGGCGGAAGCGTCGTGAGCGGATGTGCGGGATGGCCATCAGCATGGGCTTGAGCGCCTGGCTGTCGTGCAGGTTCGCGGCCGACACCCCGATCGCGAGTGGAAGTCCGCGCCTGTCGGACACGATGTGGATCTTCGAGCCGGGCTTGCCGCGGTCGACCGGGTTCGGACCGGTCAGGTCGCCCCTTTTTCGCCCGGACCGTCGCGGCGTCCAGGATCGCCCGCGACCAGTCGACCTCCCCTCGGGAACCGAGCTCGTCCAGCACGGCCTGGTGCAGCCGCCGCCACAGCGCGGCCTTCGTCCACCGCGTGAACCGGCGGTGCGCGGTCGGCACGGTAAGCAACTCCGGCCACCCGCACCCGCTGGTCAAGACGTAGACGATCGCGGTGAACACGGCCCGGTCGTCCACCGGCGCCGTACCACCGCCCTGCGGACGCTGCCTGAACCTCGGGATCAACGGCTCCGCCAACGCCCACAACTCATCGGGCACCAACCGCAACGACAACCGATCAACCACGAACCAAGATCATGACACAGTGAGCCTTTTTCATCGTGACGTTGCAGGTCACAGCGCAGGCTGAGTGTTGGGAGCGAGGTGGACGAGGCTCCCGGTAAGACAGCAGTCGACCAAGATCCGATGCCCCGACCGGGAGCCTCGCCGTGCTGTCTTACCCTGCCGCGATCCCGCTGTCCAACCACACCCTCGTCCGCTTGGCCGATCTCATCCGCGCCGAGCGGACGCGGCTCCGAACGCGGTGGCGGCGACTCGATCCCGGTCGTCAGGCGCTGCTGGTGCCCGCGCACCTGCGCAACGGTGACACCCACACCCACCTCGCCGCCGGTTTCGACATCTCCTGCACCACCGCCTGGCGCTATGTCCGTGAAGCGGTGGACCTGCTCGCCGCCCTGGCCGACGACCTCCACACCGCCGGCGAACGCGCCGCCCGCCTGGCCTACGCGATCCTCGACGGCACCCTGGTCCCGATCGACCGCGTCGCCGACCAGAAGCCGTACCACCCGGGCAAACACCACCGCCACGGCATCAACGTCCAGGTTCTCGCCGACCCGGCGGGTCGACTGGTGCGGGCCTCGCCGGCCCCGCCCGGCGCCGTGCACGACCTGACCGCGGCCCGAACCCACGGCCTGATCGATGTACTGACGATCATGAGGTGACCACGTTCGCCGACAAGGCCTACCAGGGTGCGGGCGGCACGGTGCGCACCCCGTTCAAGCGTCACGCCGCCAGACCGCGGCTGTCACGCGATCAGAAGGCGGTCAACCGTGCCCACGCCCGCATCCGCGCCCTCGGCGAACGCGCCGTCTCGCTGCTCAAGGGTTGGAAAGTCCTGGCGAAGCTGCGCCGCTGTCCGCGTCGAGCCACCGCGGTCATCACGGCCATCCTCGTCCTGCACCACATCGAGACCCGCCGCCAACCACGATGAAAAAGGCTCACTACACCGGTGCATTCCACTGCGGAGCCGTATCGAAACGGCAGCGACCCCGCACAGGCGGCAGCAATGTTCTCGATCAACGTAAACGCGGGTCCGCCAGATGCCGAATCGCCACCCCCTAGTCCGGAACACATCAGCCAAGAACCTAGCTGTACCAGACTCGAAGGTGTCGAGGAAATTGGACCGAATCAGCCTTGACAACTATGAAGTTCAACCCCTTTTTCACACGGAACACCATTAGAACATCCTCGTTCGGATCGTGAATTATCACCCGCCCTCGATCCGAGTGAAGATCCACCGCCAGATAAGGCTCGCCATCATTACCCTCTGGAACCCCCTTCCAAATCTCAACCTCCACCATCCCTTCGACAGAAGGGATGGTGGAAAAAATAATCGAGTCCCGTTTCGCTTGATATGAAGAATCCTCAGGCTCCCAGTCTCCATGTTCCGACGATGCGTTCCCATCTCTGAGGATGAGACACCCGTGTTCGATCGGAGCGCTGAAGCTGCGCATCAGTTCAGCCAATATTATCAGTCCTTCTCCGCACGTCGGTTGAGACCGTTGACCTGACCACCCTGCTTCCTCGCACAACTCCAGCAGTGCGGGTACACCGTCTGGCACGAACCTGGTGGAAGCAATTTGGCCGAGGGCTGATGGTCCGGAATCCGGTTTCCACCAGGACGTCCGGAAGTCTTCGCGAGACAAGTATGACACCCGTGCGTATCACCGAACTCATTGATATAGTCTCGAACGAAGTCATCGTCGATGTTCCCGTCGACGAGAGCGATCCCCTCCCTCGCATGGTCACCTGGTAGCAACGTGGTCGTCTTGTCCACCGGGCAGGTCTAATTGTGGTTGAGGACCTCCCGATCGCCTACAACGACATAGTAGGGTGTGCAAGCCTTCAACCGTAAGGTTATGCACGCGACGGCTTTCGGTCCAGTTCGAGATTGATATGACCCGGACCAGTCCCCCTGTCGCTATCTCGAGGTACATGCCTCCACGCAGGGCTTGCGCCTTGACCCACTCACGGCTCTCTGGTGCCCAGACGGATGTCCTGCGGTCGCGGTCACCTTGACGATGGCGTCGTCCGCCTCGCCGTCAGTGTCGATCGTCAGTTCCACTAGACGAGTAATGCGTAAGTCCGGGGTGGTGACCGGAGACGGGCGAAGGGTGTTCAAGATCCGTTTGTGACGACAGACCTGAACACCCTTCTGACCGCACTCTACGTCAAGATCGACGACCACCTCGCGGGTAGGCGCCGGATGGGCAGACCGCCGAAGCTCACCGACGCCGAGCTGGTCACCCTCGCCGTGGCCCAGGCCCTGCTCGGGTTCACCTCCGAGGCCCGCTGGCTGCGGTTCCTGCCCACCCGGATGCCCGGCGCGTTCCCGCACCTGCCCGGCCAGTCCGGCTACAACCGCCACCTCCGGGCAGCGTTACCGCTGGTCAAGCAGGTCACACGCTGGCTGGCCGCCGACACCGACCTGTGGACCGACACCACCTGGATCGTCGACTCCACCCCGATCGAATGCGGCCGCTCCCGACCGACCGTCAAACGTTCGGAACTGGCCGGGTGGAGCCAAGTACGGCTACTGCCGCTCGCACTCCCGTTGGTTCTGGGGCCTGCGCCTGCACCTGGTCTGCACCCCCGCCGGACTGCCGATCACCTGGGCGCTGGCCGACCCGAAGATCGACGAACGGCAGGTGCTCATGGCGATCTGCGACCACGAACCCCACCTGCTCGCCGACCGGCCCGGCCTGCTGATCATCGCCGACAAGGGCTACGTCTCCGCCGAACTCGACCGCTTCCTGGCCGAGCGCGGCGTCCGGCTGATCCGGCCCTCCTACCGCAACCGCACCCCGCACCCCGGCGAGCCGCTGCTCAAGTCCGTCCGCCAGCTCATCGAGTCGGTCAACGACACCCTCAAAGGCCAGCTGAACCTCGAACAGCACGGCGGACGCACCATCGACGGCGTCGGAGTCCGCATCGCCCAACGACTCCTCGCCCTCACCGCCGCCATCTGGCACAACCGCACCACCGGCCAACCCGTCACCCGATCCCTGACCGCCTACGACCACTGACCGACTTACGCATTACTCGTCTAGTAGGGCTTTGTTAGGTGGTGTTGACCTGCGGTTTTATGGGTGGTGTTGTGGCCTGGACCGGTTGTCGGCAGGTATGGCAGGTCCCGGTCCAGGTGGTGAGTAATCGTTGGAGGTGGCGCAGGACGGCGTAGAGGGTCAGTCCTGCGCAGGGGCTTTTGGGGTGCGGCGGAGCTTCGTGCAGATGGCCTGGGCGATGGAGGTCAGGGTGACGTGGCGGTGCCAGCCGAGCCACGACCGGCCCTCGAAGTGGTCCAGTCCCAGGCCGTCCTTGAGTTCGCGGTAGTCGTGCTCGATGCGCCACCGGATCTTGGCCAGCTTGACAAGGTCGCGCAGGCGAATGTCGACGGGGAGGGTTGAGAGCCAGTAGTCGGTCGGCTCGGTGGCACCGGTGGGCCATTCCGCGAGCAGCCAGCACTCGGGGAGGCTGCCGTCGGGATTCTTCGGGATGTGGCGGTTGGCGGGACGCACCCGCAGCGCGAGGAAGCGGGATCGCATCCGTCCGGTGGGGTTGGCGGCCGTCTTGTGGGAACCGTGGCGCCAGACCACGAATCGTCCCGCCGATCGGCCCGCGGACATGGCAAGGGTCTTCAAATCCGCCGCAGGCTCGGGGTAGCGCGGTACCGGCCGGCGGCCGATGCCGCCGTAGCCGGCCGTCACGGGCACCGCCGAGGCCGGACGGGCGGTGGTGTTGGAGTGCACGGCCAGCACATAGGTCAGGCCGCGCTCGGTCAGCGCCAGCCGGAAGGCGGTCGTGTCGCCGTAGCCCGCGTCCGCGACGACCGGTCGGGAAGGCAGGCCCCAGCCGGCGAGTTCGTCGAGCATGTCCAGCGCCAGACGCCACTTCTCCCGATGCCGCACCGCGTCCGGGATCACGCACCGGTCGCGGCGGGCCCGGACTTCCGCAGCCTCGGCGGGGTCGTCGGCCAGCCGGTCGTCCCAGGACTCGGGCAGGAACAACCGCCAGTCCACCGCCGCCGACGCCCAGTCGGTCACCGCGTGCACACTGACCCCGACCTGGCAGTTCGCGGTCTTGCCCAACGCGCCGCAGTACATCCGCGCCACCCCCGGCGAGGAGGACCCGTCCTTGGGAAACGCGGTGTCGTCCACCACCCACGCGTCCGGATCCACGAACCCGCCGGCCCACACCGCCAACCGACGCCGCACCTCCACATGGTCCCAGGTCGAGGTCGTGACGAACTGCTGGAGCTGCTGGTGATCGATTCCGAGGCGTTCGGCCATGGGCTGCATCGACTTGCGTTTGCCGTCCGACAACAGCCCACGCAGATACAGTTCGCCCTTCGTCCGCTGGTCACGACGGGCGAACCCGCCGAACATGTCCGCGGCGAACCCCTCGATCACCGGGCGAACCCGATCCATCTCCTCCGGCCTCACCCGACAAGAAGATCACACCGCCGACACGCCCTACCACTCAACCTAACAAAGTCCTACTAGGTGGAGATCGCCGAGCCTGAGGAGAACGGCCGGAGCGTCACCACCGACTCCCCTGTTGTGGACAACCCGACGTCTGATCCGGACATCGACTCGACGACGTCGACTGTCCTGGTGGTGGTGCTCCGGACAACCAGGTCGTCACAGGAAGCACCCAGTGCACAATGACTCCTTCATTGCTGTACCGTCGGGTTGAACCGGACGCTGACTACACTCGCGTCGCCATCTTCGTCAACTTCGACACTCAACCGGTTTGACCCGGTTCTCACGTAGAAAACTGCGGTTATGTCCCCGTTTGGGTCATGAGCAACTACTCGGCCGGATGGAACCTCGAGAATTCCTTGATAGATGCAGCTCAACGCTTCATCCGGTCCGCCACCGTCTGAGAATTTCACTTCTACGACGCCATCGACGGCGTTGAGTACAGCAAGGTAGATCGAGTCGCGCTCCACATCGATTCCCGATGTCGACGGATCCCAGTGATCATGAGTTGAAACACTACCCCCATCCCGGATGATCAAAAGACCGTGAGAAAAACTCATGGTGAACGATCCCAGAACACGCTCATGCCGTTCACTGCTCGACGGAGAAGTCATACCACTCCCGGTTGATTCCGTTCACAACGCCTCCTTGAGTGCGGGCACATTGCTTACATTGAGGGTAGGCGGTGAATGACCCTCCGGGTGCCAACTTGTTCGCCGGCAAATGGTCACCGACCCAATTGCCAGTTTTAGTTCCTGGATTTTTCGCCGGACAGGTATGACAACCATACGCGTCGCCAATTTCATTGATGATGGGCTGTTCGGTGACCGGGTCGATCCGGTCACCACGAGCAACCGACACACCCTCCACCGCATACGGACCCGGCTCCAACGTCAAGTCGACGACCTTCTTCTCCCGTTCACAGTTGTGAACAAGAACGGGTACTGCTGATGCGACCACATAGTAGGTGTGGACACTCTCGACTGTCAGGTCGTGGACCGGTTCAAACCGGGTGTACCGCTTGACGTCGGTGACCGGCGGAGAGGTGCTGCCGATCGACGTGAGTTGTTGGCCGGGGTTGAGGTCGCCGATGTTGACGAAGCGGCCTTCGGCTTCCACCCAGACTGGGTGCCAGGATGTGGCGTCGATGGTGCCTGTGGTGCCGTCGACCGCGGTGATGGTGAGGCGGGTCATGTCGTCTTCGTCGGTGTGGACGAGGGTGGCAACGACGGAGCGGTCGGTGGTTTCGCCGGTGGTGGGTCGGTGGCTTTCACCTTGTCACCGATCTGGACCTCGGCGATCGGTTTGGTGGAGCCGTCGGCCATCAGGACCAGGGTCGCGGCGACGAAGCTGTGCTTGACGCAGCTCCCGCCACCACCGGACATCAACTTCTGGAACCGCTCGGTGGCGGCGCGGGAGACGTCGTCGGCGATGGACTGGACACGGCGCAGCACGCCCTTGGCCTTGTCGACGATCGAGGCCAGACGGCTGACGGCCTTGACGGCGTTGTAGCCGGCTTCCAGGATCTTGCCGACCTTGCCCCAGGGGACCAGGCCGGCGACGAGGCCACCGCAGGCCCAGATGTCTCCCTTGGTGAAGCAGTCGACGATGTCGTTCCACCCCGAGATGTCCTTCAGGACCTCCCAGGCGACTTCCTTGATCACGTCCCACTTGGTCTTGTGGGCCTGGGCCAGCGCGTTCTGGTAGTCCTCCCAGCTGACGCCCTCGGCGGCCAGGCTCTTCTTCAGCGCGTCACCGCTGCCACTGTTCGCCTGCTGCCACGCGCGCTCGCGGTCGTAGAAGACCTGCCGCTCCCGCTCGTAGCTCTCCCTGTTCTGATGAAGAGCGGAGTTGTAGCCGCACAGGACACCGTCGGGGCCGCAGTCGCGCAGCAGACCGGTCGGGTCGCTGAACGTCACCGGGCTGTTGTTGGCGTAGGCGTAGCCGTTGAGCTGTTGCGGATCGTTGTTGTCGACGACCGGGTCCGCGGACAGGAATCGGCCCGACGACTGGTCGTACAGCCGTGCGCCGACCTGGGTCAGCCCTGACTCGTCGTTGCGGCCACCGACGAAGCCCAGCCGGTCCGGCCATTCCGGTGGGACGGTGCCGCGGGTCGCGCCGAAGGGCGCTTGACGGCGTTGGGTGACGGTTTGGGCGTTGTCGTTGGCGACGGAGAGCTGGTTGGTGCCCTGGTGGTCCGGGATCAGCCACTTCAGGCCGGAGACGCTGTTGCGCACCGCCACCGTCTGACCGCCGTGGGAGTACTAACGGGTCCACGACGGCGTGGAGGTTCCGTTCTCCAGGCGGATCTCCTGACCGAACGCGTACAACGTCGTGGCCGACGGCTCACGGCTGATCAGGCGGTTGCCGTCCGCGTCGTAGAGATAGGTCGACTCGTTGGTGCCATCGGCATTGGCCACCCGCGAAACGCGGCCCTCGGCGTCGTAGTCGAGGACCTGGGTGTCACCACCGATGGGCCTGTAAAACGAGCGGCTCTGACCCGTAGTCGGTGGTGACGTGCAGTAACCATCCACGATCGTGATCTTGTGATGGATGTCGGTTCCCTTGTGGGGACGGTGTTTTCCGGGCTGTCGGCGTTGGTGATCCAGGACGTGGCGGACGGTGGCGGCATGGTGGTGGTCACGGCCCGTACCCGGGATGCGGCCGTGCCGTGTCCGGTGTGCGGGACC
The DNA here is from genome assembly GCF_044544865.1 of Actinosynnema sp. NPDC053489. Lineage (NCBI taxonomy): Bacteria > Bacillati > Actinomycetota > Actinomycetes > Pseudonocardiales > Pseudonocardiaceae > Actinosynnema > Actinosynnema sp. NPDC053489. The sequence goes on from NZ_JBITXT010000002.1 coordinate 671,492, forward strand.
CCGACGGTGAAGGTGCACGGCTACCACCGTCGGACGCTCAAGGACGTGCCGGTCGACGGCCGTCAGGTCGTCGTGCACCTGCGCGCCCGGCGGCTGGTCTGCTCGGCCCCGGGCTGTCGACGGCAGACCTTCCGGGAACAGGTTCCCGACCTGGTGGAGCGCCACCAGCGTCGCACGGTGCGGCTCGTGCGGCAGATATCCCAGGTGGCGCGGGAGTTGTGCGGTAGGGCGGCCGCGCGCCTGACCGACCTTCTCACCATGCCCGCCTCCCGCAGCACGGCGGTGCGCCACCTATGGCGCCTGCCGCTGCCCGAGTTGACGGTTCCGCGGGTGATCGGCGTGGACGACTTCGCCCTGCGCCGCCGCCACCGCTACGCCACCGTCATCATCGACGCCGAAACCGGCCGACGTGTCGCGGTGCTGCCCGGCCGCGACGCGTCCACCATGGAATCGTGGCTGCGCGAGAATCCCGGTGTCGAGGTCGTGTGCCGGGACGGCTCGGCCACCTACGCCGAGGCCGTCCGCCGAGCCCTGCCCGACGCGGTGCAGGTCAGCGATCGATGGCATTTGTGGCGAAATCTCTGCGACAAGGTGCTGCTCGAAGTCCGCGCGCATGCCGGATGTTGGGCCACGGTCAACCCGTCACGCCCCGGCGGGGTGCACGAGCAGACCGTCCGCGTGCGCTGGAACAAGGTCCACGAACTGCTCGATCAAGGTGTCGGCCTGCTCGACTGCTCCCGTCGCCTCGGCGTGGCCCTCAACACCGTCAAACGCTACGCCCGCATGCCCGAACCCCACACCACGCGTATCGCCCCCACCTACCGCCCGACGCTGGTCGACCCCTACCGCGACCATCTCCGCGCGCGCCGCGCGGCCGACCCCGCGGTCCCGGTCACCCGCCTGCTTGCCGAGATCCGGGAGCTGGGCTATACCGGCAGCGCCAACCTGTTGGTCCGCTACCTCAACCAGGGTCGTGTCGAGGGCGAGCACCCCGTCACGACCTCCCGCCACGCAAGCAGCCTTCTGCTGACCAGACCCGACAACTTGCGCCCGAAGGACACGGAGTTGTCGGAGAAGATCATCGCGGCCTGCCCGGAGATGACCGCACTCGCAAGCCTGGTACGCGGCTTCGCCGCCCTGCTGACACCTGCCGCGGGCAACGACGCGAAACTCACCGAGTGGATCACAGCGGCCCGCGCCGCGAATCTGCCGCATCTACGCAGTTTCACCAACGGTCTGAAGATCGACCGGTCCGCCGTGGACGCCGCCGTGACCTTGCCCTACCACAACGGCCGCACTGAAGGCGTCAACACCCGCACCAAAAGGATTATGAGACAGATGCACGGACGCGCCGGATTCGACCTCCTCCGCCACCGCATCCTCCTACCCTGACAGACACCCAGCGTCACCACCGACTACGGGTCAGAGCCGCTCGTTTGACAGACCCCCTCCAAGACCGCTGGGACAAGGCCGTCATCGACGTCGGTGACAGCACCTGGCGCAGGATGGCATAGCCCGATGCATGGTCTTCTCATCTACTACTTCAGCGGCGACAACCGCGCCGACGAGCCGGTCACCGTCAATTCCGAAACCGCCCTCGACGACGCCCTGACCGACATCCTGGCCACCCCGCAGCCGCACCCGACCGTGGTGTACATCCGGAATCGACCGACGGTCGGCTCGGCCGAATTGCCCGACCACCAAATCAAATTCGACCTCGACATCCAGCATCATGTCGCCGCCGTCCATTTGTTCGGGCCGAGAAGTTTCCTATCAGCCGAGGTGGCTAGTGGTGCGGACGAAACCACGGCATGGATCGCCCTGCCTCGTCAGGCAGACGCCCGGGTCCCCAGAGACGTGACGCTCTACATCGACAGGAACACGCGCACCGCGTTTCCCAAAGAAGCCACTCTGCCGCTGAACCTGCTCCGCGAACTGCTGCACGAGTTCATGCGAACCGGCAAACGCCCAGCATGCGTCGACTGGCAGCAGACCGACATCTTCTAGGGCAACGACCGGCATAGTTCCACGCCGAGCTCACGATTGTGAAGCGACGCGCGTCGGCTCTTGGTGCCGTTGCACGTGCTGGTCAGAGCGACCCGGCCTTGGACGTTCGGCTCCCCGCTCGCACGGCGGGAGCAGAGGTGAACCGGACGTCGGTGCCCTCCCCCATCACCGTGACCGACACCCGGTCCCCCACCGGCACCTGCTCCAACCTGCCCGGCAGTCGGTAGCTCCAGCCGCGCACCTGCACGTCGTCGACCGCGGCGAACCTGAGGTGGAACCGGACCCAGTCGTGCTCGGGCGGCGCCTCCCACGTCCGACGGGCGGCCTCCTCCAGCGGTCCTTCGAAGGACAGGGTGATCGCCTGGTCGCGTTCGTCCCAGTGCAGGGCGTAGAGCTCGAACGCCGACAGGTCAGATGTGCTCATGGTAGGTGTCGATCTCCGGTCCGGGGACTGCCGTGTACAGCCGCTGGTCCAGCCTGCTCGTGAACTCGTGCGACCCGTCGTCCACCGCGTCCGGGGGCGAGTTGTGGGCGCTGATCTTGCCGAAGCGGAACTGCTCGGCGCACGTCAGCGTCAGGCGCAGCGACTCGCCCGTCACGGACAGGGCCAGCCTCGCCGTCGGCCGTTGCGTGAACTTGATCGACACGGTGGCCGGGAGCACCGCGCCGCCGGAAAGCCGGACGTCGTCGATCGCAAGGAACCCCAGGTGCGCCTGCACGCGGCTGTAGCCGGGCACGTCCGAGACGACCGGCAGGTCGACGCGCAGCGTGCAGCCCGGGCCGCGGCGCTCGAACCGGATCGACCGCAACACCAGGCCGGTGAAATCCGGTTCCTGTGGGTAGAACCGGGCGAGCGACTTCTGGTCATTGGGCAGGAGTCCGACGGTGATCAGTGCTGCGGATGCGTCAGACGGCGACGGCTCCTGAGGTATTGGCATGATGTACTCCCCATGCGAGTGTGAGCAGCGTCCAAGCTGACAGGTCCTTGCCCGCCAACCGTGCCCAGAGGCGGGCGAACTCCGGTTCGGTTTCGCCAGGTCCGCCTGGTCGAAAGGCGCCTCGCCCAGGTGCGCACCGCCAGATCGGCGTACGGGTACAGCGCGTAGTCATTGGTAAGGTCGGCGACGGTCGCACCCGCGGTCCACGGGCCGATGCGGGACACGCCCTGCACCTCGTCCCGCAGGACGGCCGGGTCGAGTTCGGCCCACTTCGCGCCGAACTCCAGCACCGCCTCGGCGGCGGCTTTCAGCGGACGGCGCTTGAAGGCCATACCCAAGGCGGTGAACTCGTCGTCCGGGAGTTCGAGGACGGCTCCCGGTGTTGGGAACAACCACGCCGGCCCGTAGGGCGTGAGGACTTCCTCGCCGTGCGCCTCACAGAACGCCCGGTAGAGCTTGCGCGCCTGACCTGCTCGGATCACCTGCCGGATGATCGACGTCGCCAGGGCGTCCCACAGGTCCGGGTTGCGCCAGCGTCCCACCGTGCCGGCAGCGCGCAGCACGTCCGCCACGTCATCGGTGCCGGTCAGCCCGTCCGGGTCGACGACATCGAGCACGGGAGCGCCCTCTTCGCCGTGCACCGGGTGTGCCTCCGTCTGGTTGGCACCGGTCCCCGTGGGTGTACAGGTCAACACCCAGGTGGAGCTTCCGGAACGGACGGCGCGATAGGCGGTTTCGCCTGCCGACAGCCATGAGAGATGGTCGGTCATCACCGAGGACACGATCACAGCGAACTCCCTGGGGCGGATTGACAGCCACTCATGATGCCGAGATCACTCCGTCGTCCCGCGGGAGATCGGCCAGCGTGCCTGCTTCTCGCACCATGCATGCGGAACATGTGGTGGATGTCGGCCGTTCCTGCTGTCAACGTCGTTTGGCGGCACGGACACGCTTCGCGGTGATGACGACCGTGACGAGGCTGAGCGCCATGCCGACCACGGCTAACACCACTCCGGCGACAGCGGGCGCGATCGGCAACTCCACGGTCACCTCGCCGCTTCGACAGACAACGGCCGGCGTTGCGTCGAGACGCAGCTCGGCGACCGCCTCAACCGACGTCAGTTGCCCCGCCGCATCGCGGCCGCACCACTGGTAGGTCGACGCGATCTGCGCGAAGCCGAGTGCCGCGACCCCCAGGAGGATCGAGAAGACCAGTGCGCACGATACGGCGAGGCCGCGGTCGTTCATGAGTGGTCGTGTCATGTCAGCGCAGGTGACTCCGGTTCTCGAACCACTCGTCGTCGTCAGGGCGAAGTGCGGTGGGGCGCCGGTCAACCGGCAGCGTTTCGGGAGCAGCGGTGACGTGCTGCTTCAACGCCAGCGCGTCGTCGAGTTCACGCGCCAGGTCGGCCATGCTGAAGTCGAGCACCTCGGCGGCCCGCTTGGCCGCCTCGTGCGCCGCCATGACCTCCTCGGCCAACCAGGGCTCGCCGCCTTCGTAGAGCGTGTTCGGTGCGATGTGCACGCGGACGAGCTTGCCCATCATGTCCACCCACACCGTGACCGCACCGCTGGGCGACACACCCTTGTACTGGCTGAACAGCGCCTTCTCCGGTTCGCGCCTGATCTTGGCGAAACGTTCCTGCGCCTGCGCGACCATCTCCTGCGGGTCCACGTCCCCTCCTAGGGCTGGAGCTTGCCCAGTGACTCCATCGCCTTGGCGGCATCAGCGGACGCCTCGGCGCACTTGGCGATCTGCTCGTCGGCCTTGAACTTCTGCGAGTGCCACCACGCGGCCAAGCCCACCAGAACGCCGATGATGCCCAGGATCAGTCCCACGACGGCACCGATCCCGGTCAGACCGATGATGATGCCCGCGATGACACCGATGATCCCGAGCACGAACCCGATGGCACTCCAGATGTTGTTCCACATGTCCGACGCCTTGAACTCGAAGCCGTCGGCGATGTCGACCAGTGCCTGACCGACGTCGTGGGCGGGCTTGCGCATCTCACCCAGCGCCTGCTTCATCCGGTTGATGCGCTCGGTGTAAGCGTTGCTCGCCTCACCGGTCCAGGCCGAAGCCTGGTTGGCCGCCGTCTCCAAACCCTTGACGCAGCCGTCGATCGCCTTGCCGAGTTGATCCGCGCCGTCGGACTGCCCGGTGCCCCACACGTCTCGCCCGATCCGGCGGAACGACTCCGGGTCGATGTCCCTGATCACCCTCAAGGTGGCCTGGATGGACGGCAGACCGGGAGCGTACCGGGCGGCGAACCCGTCGATCTCCCCCGCATCCGTCAGCAATGAGTCCGTGATCACGGTCTGAAGAAAGCCCACGTGCTCCTCCCCCTGGTCATTCCGGGTAGACTTGGCGCAAGCCTTCACCGATGAGCTTCTCGGCTCCCACGTACTCCTGCTGCGTCCGATGGACGCCGTCGATCGCCGTCTCGATCGTGGTGTGGACCCGGTTGATGAAGTCCTGCACGGCTTGGCTGGTGCGGGCGTAGTCCTGGTCGACGAACTTCGTCAACGCCAGGATCACCTCGTCAACGGTCTCCTCGATGTTCTCGTGCGGGCTCACGGACTGCACCGTCATGCTGCCCTCAAGACTGGCCTTGGCGCGGAAGTCCTGTAACCCCAACGCCTCTCCAGCCGCTCTGAGACTGGCCTTCAACTGCTCAAACTCAGCTGGGTCCAGCGCATAGCTCTTACCCGGAGTCCCCACTTCGTCACCCCCTGCAACCATCCCGTTCCGCAATGTAGCAGCAGGCATCAACCGCCACCCTCGAAATGACGAAGCGGCACCGAAAAGTCGTCAGACGGATCCACCCGGCCAGGTTAGTGAGAGCTGGAGCACACAGCTGACAACATTTGGTGCGGAGCGATCGCCTGCTCAAGATTTGCTCCAGCTCGGCAGGCCCAGTCCACAGTGGACTAAAAAGCAAGATCGCCCGCCACCTGCATTACCGCAGGTGGCGGGCGAATCAGTCAAGCTATTAACTTGTGGAGCTGAGGGGACTCGAACCCCTGACCCTCACACTGCCAGTGTGATGCGCTACCAGCTGCGCCACAGCCCCTTGCCTGCACGTTCCCCGGCGGTTGGGGCCGCCGTTCTCGTGTGGCAATACCGTACAACACCGCCCCCTCCCCCACGAAATCGGGGGGTACCTTCCGGCATCCGGCCTGTTCGGCGGGGGTGCCACCCGGCTACTTCAGCAGGTTGGTCAGCCAGTCGCGGTCGTTCCACTCGACCACCTCGCCGTCCTTCATGACGGTCGGGGTGCCCTCGAACTTGCCCGTCGCCTTCACGGCGTCCAGCTGCGCCTGGGCGTCCGCCACGTGCGCGTCGCCGTCCACGCACCGCTTGAACGCGTCACCGGTGATCCCGAGGTCGGTGCCGAGCTTCACCAACTCCTCCTTGGTGTGCCCCGGCCCGCCCTCCTTCGGCTGCCGCGCGAACAACGTCTCGTGGTACTCCCAGAACTTGTCCTCGTCGGCCGCGCACAGCGCCGCGTTCGCCGCGTCACGCGAGTAGCCCTCGGGGTCGGACAGCCGCACGAGGAACGGCAGGGCGTGGTAGCGGACGCGGAGGGTGCCCGCCTCGATCTCCTGCTTGATCTGGCCGCCGTACGCCTTCTTGAACGCGCCGCACGCGGGGCACAGGAAGTCCTCGTACAGGTCCAGGGTGACCTTCGCGTCGTCCTTGCCGACGGTCACGGCGCCGCCGTCGCGGGAGATCGGCGCGGAGATGCCGGTGACCTCCGGCGGGTTCGCCAGCGAGCTGTCCGAACCCGACTTGGACGTCCAGACGACCCCGCCGATCACGGCCAGCGCGAGCACGACGACGACCACGACGCCGATCACGACCTTGGTCCGGTCGTTGGACGCGCCGCGCGCGGCGACGACCGCCTTGCCCGCCCGTTCCTGCTGCTTCTTCTTCCGAGCGTTGCGCTCCGCGCCACCCACCGCACTGCCCTCCCGGTCACAACCCGGCCCGCAGGCTACCGAGAGATGCTGAGCAAAACCTGAGCGCTCACGCGTCCGGCTGACGTGGCCGCCCCGCCACGCGCTCGCCGGCGGGCACCTCGGGCCCCTCGTCGAGCCGCCCCGACTCGCCGGCCACGTCCGACGCGACGTGCGTCTCCTCGACCTTCGGCAGGGTCTCGGGCGCGAACAGCCAGAACACCAGCGCCACGGCGGCCATGGCACCCGTCAGGGTGAAGGCGGCCTGGTAGGAGAAGTGGTCGACCAGGACGCCCGCGAGCAACGGCCCGACGATGGCGCCGCAGTCGGCGACCATCTGGAACGCCGCCAGCACCGGTCCGCCCTTGGCCTTCGTCCCGATCACGTCGGCCACGACGGCGTTCTGCGGCGGGTTGAGCAGGCCCGCGCCGATGCCGGCGACGAGCGAGGCCACCATGAACATCGGCACGCCGACGCTGAACCCGAGCCACACCGTGCCGATCGCGGACACCGCGAGGCCCGCGATGCCGACCGGCTTGCGGCCGATGCTGTCGGCCAGCTTGCCGGAGATCATCAGCACGGCGGCGTTGCCCGCGGCGAACACCGACAGCGAGATGCCGGCGATGGCGGGCGTGCTGTGCAGCGCCTCCACGACGAACAGCGGCACCAGCGAGATCCGCACGCCGAACACGGCCCAGCCGTTGGCGAAGCCCGACGCCAGCGCCGCCCGGTACGCCGACAGCCGCACGGCCGCGCGCACCGGCATGGCCTCCTGCTCGGTCGACTTGTCCAGCGCGGCGGCGAGCGTGGACCGGCGCAGGAACCACCACACGACGGCGGCGGCCAGGACGAGGGCCGCCGCGTAGGTGACGAACGGCACCTGGATGGAGATCTCCACGAGCGCCGCGCCAACGATGGGCCCGCCGATGTTGCCGAGCAGGAACCCGGTGGCCCAGAGGCCGGACGCGCGGCCGCGCATCGGCGGCGGCGTGATCCGGATCAGCAGGCCGACCGCGGCGACGGTGAACATGGTCGACCCGACGCCGGCGAACGACCGGAACACGATGAGCTGCCAGTAGGCGGTGGCGAAGCCGCACGCGCCCGTGCCTGCCGCGACGATGAGGATGCCGACGATGTAGACCCACGTCTCGCCGAACCGGTTGACCAGGCGGCCGCTCACCGGCGCGAACAGCAGCCTGACCAGCGCGAACGAGCTGACCACGGCCGAGACGGCGAACGTGCCGACGTCGAAGCTCTTGGCGTAGGCGGGCAGGACGGGCGCCACGATGCCGAACCCGAGGGCGATGATGAAGCTCGCCACGACGAGCACCCACACCTCGCCGGGTAGCCGGGGCTCGGCCTTCACGTCGGACCCGCTCCCCAGCACTGTGCGCCCCTTCCGATCTCCGTTAGCTGTGCTAAGGATATGCGGAGCGGCAAGCAAATACTCAATCGAGCAGTTCGTCGACCCTGCGCGCGTAGGCGGTGACGGGGTAGCAGACGTCAAACCCGCACGCCTCCACGAACCGCTCCCCCGCGCCTCCCTCGGCGACGTGCGAGGCCACGAGCAGCGCACCCGCCTCCCGCAACGCCGCCACGACGCCGAGCACCAACGCCGTGCCCAGGCCGCGACGACGACGTGCCGGCCGCACGACCGCGTGCTCGACCAGCCCCACCCGGCGCTCCCCGAACCCGGACGCGAACCCGCCGACCCGGTCCCCGTCGTCCACGACGACGAACACGCACCGGGGGTCGTCCAACCGCTGCCCGAGGTGCCGCAGCAGCCGGGGCCCGTCCACGCCGAGGTCGTCGGCCAGCAGTTCGGCGATGCCGGGGAGGTCCGCGTCACGCGCCGGCCGCACGAGCGGTGAGCGCGTCGGCTCACCGCGGTGCACGACGGCCAGCGACTCCTCCACCGCGTGCCAGCCCGTGTCGTCGGCGATGCCCTCGATCTCGGCCACGGTGGTCGGCGACGCGTACAGCACCGCCTCGGCCCGGCCCACGTCGGCGAACGTCCGCTCCAACCGCATCAACGTGCCCGCGACCTCGGCCGACGACCCGTACACGGCGCACGCGTGGTTGCCGCCGGGCAGCGGGTTGTCGCGGTTCACCACGACCTGCGCCACGCCGACGCGGCCGACCTTGCCGTACCGGACGGCGCCGGAGGCCAGCCGGGCGGCTTCCACCAGCCCGGCCAGGTCGCGGGCCCGGTACGGGTCGAGCAGTTCGGGGTCGTCGGGGTCGCGCAGCGGGTCAACCACGACGTCAGCCTCGCACGTCCCGGTCCTTCCACTTCGCGGTGCCGCGCAGCGCGTGCCACGCGGCCTCCAGCGACAGCGCGCCGAACGCGGCGTAGGACAGCGGCGCCAGCACGGCCGCCGACCGCGGCTGCCGGGCCCGCCGCAGGAACGCCCACGCGGCGGCCGACTGCGCGAGCCAGGTCAGCGCGCCGAGCCGCGACCCGCGCACCGCCGTCACCGCGGGCACGACGCCGTACGCGAGGTGCGCCAGGCCCGTCGACCCGAGCGACAGGAACGCGCTCGCCGGGCCCTTCGCGTACAGGGACGTGCCCGCGACCATGCTCTTGCGCATCGACGCCCACGTGTCGCCGAACGCGTCGAGGCCGGACGTGGTCAGCGAGTCCGCGCCGTCCACGTACCGCGTGCGGCCGCCGGTGTCGCGGATCAGGGTGGCGAAGTCGACGTCGTCCGCGCGCGACCCGGCGATCGCGGCCCAGCCGCCCGCCCGTTCGAGCACCGCCCGGCGGACGAGGATGCAGTGCCCGACCGCCAGCGCCATGCCGCGCCGCCCGTCCACGGTCGTGGTCTCGAACAGCAGCTGGTTGACCGGCGGCAGCAGCAGCCACCAGCCGGCGCTCGGCTTCGTGCCGCGACCGGACGTGGACACCAGGTCGAGGTCGCCCTCGCGGGCACCGGCGAGCAGCCTGCCGACGAGGTCGGGCGCGGCTTCGGTGTCGGCGTCCACGAACAGCAGCCAGTCGGTGTCGGCGTCGGCCGTGCCCACGTGCAGCGCGTGCACCTTGCCGGCCCAGCCCGACGGCGGCCCGGGACTGCTCACCAGCCGCACCCGCGAATCCTCGGCCGCGTGCCGCCGCACGACCTCGGCGGTGCGGTCGGTGGACGCGTCGTCCACGACGACGATCCGCAGGTCGGCGTGGTCCTGCGCGCGCAGCCCGGCGAGGCACTGGTCGATGGTGCGCTCCTCGTCGCGCGCGGGCACGACCGCGGTCACGGAACCGGCGTCGACCCGCGCCGCGGGCAGCGCCCGGACCTCCCGCCAGGTCTTGATCGCCACGACCGCGCGGGCGACGGCCACGGACGCGGTGAGGACACCCCATTTCCCCATGGGTCCACAGTGGCACAACACTGGACGCCGTGGAGCTGCCGAACCTGCCGATCCGCCCGCTGCTGGGCACGATCGCGGCCACGCTGACCGCGCACGGCTCGGCGGTGCTGGTCGCCCCACCCGGCACGGGCAAGACGACGTTGGTGCCGCTGGCGCTGGAGGGCCGCGTGGTCGTGGCCGAACCGCGCCGGCTGGCCGCCCGCGCCGCGGCCGCGCGGATGGCGAGCCTGCTCGGCGAACCGGTGGGCCGGACCGTGGGCTACTCGGTGCGCGGCGACCGCAGGACGTCGAAGGACACCCGCATCGAGGTGGTGACCTCGGGGTTGCTGGTGCGGCGGTTGCAGCACGACCCGGAGCTGGCGGGCGTCGGCACGGTGCTGCTGGACGAGTGCCACGAGCGGCACCTGGACGCGGACCTGCTGCTGGCGCTGCTGCTCGACGCCCGCGCGGGCCTGCGCCCGGACCTCCGGCTGCTGGCCACGTCCGCGACGGTGGCGGCCGACCGGCTGGCGCGGCTGCTGGGTGACGCGCCGGTGGTCCGGGCGCAGGCGAGGACGTTCCCGGTGGAGGTCGTCCACACCCCGCCGGCGCGCGGCGAGCGCGTGGAGGCCGCCGTCGCCCGCGCGATCCGGCAGGCCCTGTCCGAAGTGGACGGCGACGTGCTGGCGTTCCTGCCGGGCGTGGCGGAGATCCGGCGGTGCGCCGCGCTGGTCGGCGGCGACGTGGACGTGCTCCCGCTGCACGGCCGGCTGCCCGCCGCCGCCCAGGACGACGCCCTGCGGCCCGGCACCCGGCGGCGGGTCGTGCTGGCCACGGCGATCGCCGAGTCGAGCCTGACCGTGCCGGGGGTGCGGGCGGTGGTGGACTCGGGCCTGGCGCGCGTGCCGCGGGTCGACCACCGGCGCGGGCTGTCGGGCCTGGCCACGGTCCGGGTCAGCGCCGCGGTGGCCGACCAGCGCGCGGGCCGGGCGGGCCGCGAGGCGGCGGGCCGGGTCTACCGGTGCTGGCCGGCGCACGAGCACAGCACCCTGCCGCGCTACCCGGAGCCGGAGATCCGGACCGCCGACCTGACCCGGTTGGCGTTGGAGCTGGCCTGCTGGGGCGTGCCCGACGGCGAAGGGCTGGGCTGGTGGGACGCGCCGCCGCCGGGCGCGCTGGAGGCCGGTCGCTCGGTGCTGCGGGCGCTGGGCGCGCTGGACGACCGGGGTGCCACGGACCGGGGCCGCCGGATGGCCGACCTGGGCCTGCACCCCCGGCTGGCGCGGGCGTTGCTGGACGGCGCGGCGGCCGTCGGCGCGCGCACGGCCGCCGAGGTGGTGGCGCTGCTGGACGACGACCGGGCGAACCCGGGGGTGGAGCTGTCGACCCGGGACGCCGACCCGCGCGAGGTCCGCCGGCTGGCCGCGCTGGTCGAGGGCGGCGGTGGGGGCGACGGGCGGGGCGATCCGGCGCTGGTGGTCGCCCTGGCGCACCCGGAGCGGCTGGCGCGCAGGCGTGCCGCGGGCTCGCCGGTGTACCTGATGGCGGGCGGCACGGCGGTGGAGCTGCCGCCGGGCAGCGGGTTGGCCGACGCGGAGTGGCTCGCCGTGGCCGTCGCCGACCGCGAGGCCGGCCGCGCGCACGGTCGCGTCCGGCTGGCCGCGCGGGCGGACGAGGAGCTGGCCGTGACCGCCGCGTCGTCCCTGCTGGCGGTCGAGGACGACGTGCGGTGGGACGGGGACGTGGTGGCGAACCGGCTGCGCAAGCTGGGTGCGATCACGTTGTCGAGCAAGCCGCTGCACGACCGCGGGGCGATCCACCGGGCGCTGCTGGCCGGCCTCCGCGCGGAGGGCGTGGGGCTGCTGCGGTGGGACGCGGACGGCCTGCGCACGCGTGAGCGGATGGCCTTCCTGCACCGGGTGCTCGGCGACCCGTGGCCCGCGGTGGACGACGAGGCGCTGATCGCGGTGGTCGACCTGGGCACCGCGCGCCGCCGGGCCGACCTGGCCCGCATCAGCGGCGAGCACGTCGTGCGCCGACTGCTGCCGTGGCCCGCCGCGACCCGCTTCGACGAGCTGGCCCCGGACCGCCTGGAGGTGCCTTCGGGTTCCCGCGTCCGGGTGGACTACTCGGGCCCGGAGCCGGTCCTGCCGGTCAAGGTCCAGGAGGTCTTCGGCTGGACCGCGACACCCCGCCTGGCCGACGGCCGCGTGCCGCTCGTCCTGCACCTGCTCTCCCCCGCCGGCCGCCCGACCGCCGTGACGTCCGACCTGGCCTCGTTCTGGCGCACGGGCTACCCGCGGGTGCGGGCCGAGCTGAGGGGTCGCTACCCGAAGCACCGGTGGCCGGAAGACCCCCTGACCGCCCCACCGGCCCGCCGCTGAGCACGAAGAAGGGCGGGGTGACCGACGCTCTCCGTCGGTCACCCCGCCCTCGGTGGAAGTGGAGGTGCCGGGAATCGAACCCGGGTCCTCTGCCGCCTCATCAAGGCTTCTCCGTGCGCAGTCCGCTACACCTCTACTCGGCCCCGATGATCACGCGGACAAGTCACCGTGATGAGCCCAGCCACTGTGGGTGTCCCAACCGTTCCCCGTGGCCGGGAACGGCGGTGAGCCTCCTAGCTGATGCCGGCGACCGGATCGGAGGCTCCTCCGGGCCGACAATGTCGCTCCTAGCCTCAGGCGGCGAGGGCGAACATGCGCTGGTCCTTGGACTCGGCGCTTATTGGTTTGCGATGACGCTTGCGGTGGTCTCTCGCCTGCACCGGCACGCTTCCCTTGAATCAACGCACAAAGTCGAAACCGTTCACCCCCGTGTCGTGGGACTGCTCCGCACAGCATAACGCCCCGCGGCCCGTCGTTCATTCCCATTGGGTCGGTAGGGCTGTCCCCACCCCTCGCCGACCGGGGGACCTGATGGTCCACGTCACCCGACGGGGCGATGCTGGTCGGGTACATCGGGCGTGAAGGTGGGGAACATGGCGACGCGGGTCAACCCGGGCATCGGCCGGATCAGCGGGTACTTCCTGCTGAACCTGGTGACCGGGATCTTCTGGTTCGTCCTGCTGGTGACGCTGGGCGCGGTGAGCCTCGGCACCGCCGTCATCTGGGTGGGACTGCCGCTGGGCGTGCTGACCATGGTGCTGGCCCGCGGCGCGGCGAGCGCCGAGCGGGCCTGGCTGGGCGTGGTGCTGGGCGTCGACATCCCCCGCCCCTACCGGCCGCTGCCCGACACCGCGACCGCGCGCGCGAAGGCGATCGCCAAGGACCCGGCGACGTGGCGCGACCTGGCCTACTGGCTGCTGATGCTGCCGCTGGGCGTCTTCGAGTTCGCCCTGACGGTGGCGGTGTGGTCGGCGGTGCTCGGCACCGTGTTCCTGCCGTTCTACCTGCACTGGCTGCCGGCGACGTGGGAGGTCACGCTGCCCGACGGCACGGTGTGGCTGATCAACTCCTTCGCCAGGGCGCTGCCGGTGACGGTGCTGGGCCTGCTGCTCGCCGTGGTCGGCCACCGGCTGCTCAAGGCCCTGGGTCGGGGGCACGCGCTGCTGGCGAAGTCGCTGCTGGGCCCGTCCCGGTACGGCGTGCTGTCGGCCAAGGCGGAGCAGTTGTCGGCCAGCCGGGCCCGCGGCGTGGAGGCGGCCGAGGCGGAGCGCCGGCGCATCGAGCGCGACCTGCACGACGGCGCGCAGCAACGCCTGGTCGCCGTGGCGATGGGCCTGGGCCGGGCGCGCAGCAAGCTGGAGACCGACCCGGACGCAGCCCGGGAGCTGATCGCCGAGGCGCACGCCGACGCCAAGCTCGCCATCTCCGAGCTGCGTGACCTGGCCCGCGGCATCTACCCGTCGGTGCTGGGCGACCGCGGCCTCGACGCGGCCCTGTCGTCGCTGGCCGCGCGCTCCCCGATCCCCGTCGACGTCGAGGTGGACGTCGAGCCGCGCCCGCCGACGGCCGTGGAGAGCACCGCGTACTTCACCGTCGCCGAGTCGCTGACCAACATCGCGAAGCACTCCGGGGCGACCCACGCCCGGGTGACCGTGTCACGCACCGAGAACGCCGTGGTCGTGGAGGTCACCGACAACGGCCGCGGCGGCGCGGAGGTGCGCCCGGGTGGTGGCCTCGCGGGGCTCGCGGACCGGGCTGCGACGATTGACGGCGTGGTCGTCGTGGTGAGCCCGATCGGCGGGCCGACCGTGATCCGGACGGAGCTGCCGTGCGCGTGGTGATCGCGGAGGACTCGGTCCTCCTGCGGGTGGGTGTGCAACGCCTGCTGGCCGACGAGGGCATCGAGACGGTGGCGGCGGTGGACGACGGCGAGGCGCTGCTGACCGCGATCGAGGAGCACCGCCCCGACCTGGCCCTGGTGGACGTGCGGATGCCGCCGACGTTCACCGACGAGGGCCTGCGGGCGGCCATCGAGGCGCGCAAGCGCGTCCCGAACCTGCCCGTGCTGGTCCTCTCGCAGTACGTGGAGGAGCGCTACGCCGTGGAGCTGCTGGCCGGCGGCGCGAGCGGCGTCGGCTACCTGCTCAAGGAGCGCGTGGCCGACGTGTCGGAGTTCGTGGCCGCGGTGCGCCGGGTCGCCGAGGGCGGCACGAGCATCGACCACGAGGTCATCACGCAGCTCATGGTCCGGGCCAAGCGCAACCCCGTCGACTCGCTCACCCAGCGTGAACGCGAGGTGCTCGGGCTGATGGCGCAGGGCCTGTCGAACGCGGCCATCGCCGCCTCGCTGGTGGTGTCCGACGGCGCGGTGGAGAAGCACGTCGGCAACATCTTCGCCAAGCTCGGCCTGGAGCCCAGCACGAACGAGCACCGCCGCGTGCGCGCCGTGCTCGCCTACCTCAACCTGGGCTGATGCCGAGCGGCCTGGCCCCGCTGTCGTGCAGCTCGGCCGGCCGCCCGCCCCGGGCGGCCGGTACCGGATCGGCCGGTCGAAGCCGTGGTGCCGGGGCGCGGGGTCGAAGTACGCCCACACCTCGTCGAGCACCCGCCGCGGCATGGGGTGCACGTGCACGTCGACCAGGCCCGGCACCCCGGCGAGGGGTCAGTACCGGCCCTTCAACGCGCGGCCGTGCGCCTTCTGGATCTCCCGCTGCGCGTCCCGCTTGGCCAGGTCCTGTCGCTTGTCGTAGGACTTCTTGCCGCGCGCCAGCGCCAGCTCGACCTTGACGTAGCCGTCCTTGAAGTACATCGACAGCGGGATCAGCGACAGACCGCTCTCCTTGGTCTTGCCGATGAGCCGCTCGATCTCGCCGCGGTGCAGCAGCAGCTTCCGCTTGCGGCGCACCTCGTGGTTGGTCCAGGTGCCCGCGACGTACTCGGGGATGTGCAGCGCGTGCAGCCAGATCTCGCCGTCGTCGACCTGCGCGAAGGCGTCCACAAGGGACGCCCTGCCCATGCGCAGGCTCTTCACCTCGGTGCCGACGAGCACGACACCGGCTTCGTAGGTGTCGAGGATGGTGTAGTCGTGCCGAGCCTTGCGGTTCGACGCGATCACCTTCTGACCGCGTTCCTTGACCATGACCGGAACCTTACGCGAGCGCGCCAGCCGTTATCGGCGGGCGGAACCTACAGGCGCACGTACAGCCGCAGCGTGACGTAACCGGTCAGCGCGGAGATCAGCACCGCCACCCCGACCAGGATCGGGGACAGGAAGAGGATCTCCACCATGCTCACCTCGGGGATGATGTTGGCCGAGAACAGCTCGCCTAGCACCCGGTTGAGCAGGAAGAGCTTCGTCACCACGAGCAACCCGATCGAGGCGACCGCGCCGATGACGCCCGCGACCACCGCCTCGATGAGGAACGGCAGCTGGGTGTACCAGCGGGTCGCGCCGACCAGGCGCATGATGCCGACCTCCGTGCGCCGGGTGAACGCCGACACCTGGATCGTGTTGGAGATCAGCATCAGGGCCGCGAACGCCTGGAGCAGGGCCAGCGCCAGGGCCGCGTCGCGGACGCCGTTGAGGAAGCCGAACAGCCGGTCGAGGTCCTCGCGCTGGTCGTCGACCTTCTTCACGCCCGCCTTGCCGGTGAACGCCTGGACGATCACGTCGGACCGCTCCGCGTCCTCCAGCTTGACCCGGAACATGGCGGGGATGGCCTCGGGGCGGGCCAGCTTGGCCAACTCGGGCTGCGACTCGAAGACCTTCTTGAACCGCTCGTAGCCCTTGTCGCGGTTCTCGTAGACGACGGTCTCGACCCCGGACGTGGTCTCCAGCGCGCTGCGCAGGCTCGAGCACGGCTGCTGGGTGCAGTCCTTGTCGTTCACGCTGATGTCGTTGGTCAGCATGACCGCCACCTCGAGCTTGCCGAGGTAGTCGTCCTGCATCTTGCCCACCATGTTGACGACCAGGAGGCCGACACCGAGCAGGAAGAGCGAGATCGCGGTCGTGAGGACCATCGCGATGGTCATCGTGACGTTCCGGCGAAGGCCGGTGACGACCTCGCTGAACACGAAGCTGGTACGCATCGGGGGGAGGGTTCCTCGGGGTCGGGGGTTGAGGGGGTCCGGCGGCCTGGGGCTCAGCGGCCCACGCCGTAAACACCCCGCGCGTCGTCGCGGATGATCCGGCCGTGGTCCAGCTCGACCACGCGACGGCGCATGGAGTCGACGATGTTGTGGTCGTGGGTGGCCATCAGCACGGTCGTGCCGGTGCGGTTGATCCGCTCCAGCAGCAGCATGATGTCCTGGCTCGTGTCGGGGTCCAGGTTGCCGGTCGGCTCGTCGGCGAGCAGCACCAGGGGCCGGTTGACGAACGCGCGGGCGATGGCCACCCGCTGCTGCTCGCCACCGGACAGCTCGTGCGGCATCCGGTCGGCCTTGCCGTCGAGGCCGACCAGCTGGAGCACCTCGGGCACCACCTTCACGATGGTGTTGCGGGGCTTGCCGATCACCTCCAACGCGAACGCGACGTTCTCGGCCACGGTCTTGTTGGTCAGCAGGCGGAAGTCCTGGAACACGCAGCCGATGGACTGGCGCAGGCGGGGGACCCTGCGCCGCGACATCTTGGCCACGTCGAAGTTCGACACGTACACGCGGCCCTTGCTGGGCACTTCCTCCCGCAGCAGCAGCCGCAGGAACGTGGACTTCCCGGAACCGGAAGGCCCGATGAGGAACACGAACTCGCCCTTGTCCATCTCGACGGAGACGTTGTCGAGCGCGGGACGGGCGGAGCTCTTGTAGACCTTGGACACGTGTTCGAGGCGAATCACGAGGCGCGAGTCTACTCGTGGCGGGGGTGAAGCCCTCGTGTCGCCCGCCGGATGGGGGCTTGACCGATCAGGACTGCTGCTGCTTGCGCCAGCGGATGCCGGCTTCCAGGAAGTCGTCGATCTCGCCGTCGAGCACCGCGGACGGGTTGCCGACCTCGTGCTCGGTGCGCAGGTCCTTGACCATCTGGTAGGGGTGCAGCACGTAGGAGCGCATCTGGTTGCCCCAGCTCGACCCGGAGTCCTTCAGCGCGTCCATCTTCGCCTGCTCCTCCTGCCGCTGCCGCTCGAGCAGCTTGGCCTGGAGCACGGCCATCGCGGTGGCCTTGTTCTGCAGCTGCGAGCGCTCGTTCTGGCAGGAGACGACGATGCCGGTCGGGAGGTGCGTGATGCGCACGGCCGAGTCCGTGGTGTTCACGCCCTGGCCGCCGGGGCCGGAGGAGCGGTAGACGTCGACCCGCAGGTCCTTCTCGTCGATGTCCACGTGGTCGGACTGCTCGACCACGGGCACCACCTCGACGCCCGCGAACGACGTCTGCCTGCGGCCCTGGTTGTCGAACGGCGAGATGCGCACGAGGCGGTGCGTGCCCTGCTCGACGCTGAGCGTGCCGTAGGCGTAGGGGGCGGTGACGCGGAACGTCGCCGACTTGATGCCCGCCTCCTCCGCGTAGGAGGTGTCGAACACGTCGACGCCGTAGCCGTGCCGCTCGGCCCACCGCGAGTACATCCGCAGGAGCATCTCGGCGAAGTCGGCCGCGTCCACGCCGCCCGCCTCGGCACGGATCGTGACCAGGGCGTTGCGCTCGTCGTACTCGCCCGAGAGCAGGGTGCGGACCTCCAGCGAGGAGATCTCCTCGCGCAGCTTCGCGCGCTCGGCGTCGGCCTCGGCGAGGCTGCCCGCGTCGCCCTCGTCCTCGGCCAGCTCGTAGAGCACCGACAGGTCGTCCAGCCGGTCGCGCAGGTTCGTGACCCGGCGCAGCTCGCCCTGCTTGTGGGAGAGCTGGCTGGTGACCTGCTGCGCCTTCTCCTGGTCGTCCCAGAGGTCGGGCCGGGCCGCCGCCTGCTCCAGCTCGGCGACCCGGGCGCGCAGCGCGTCGAGGTCCATGACCGCCTCGATGCTCGCGAGCGTGGCGGAGAGGTCCTTGATGTCTGCTTCGACGTCCGGATTCACGGCCCAAGATTACGCCGGCACCGGCCGCCGAGTGCGACCGGTGGGCGCGCGTCAGCCGAGGGGGATGGCGTCGAGCAGCTTGAGCACGGCCTTGGCGTGGGCCAGGCCGAACTCGGCGACCGCCTTGGCGTAGGCGTCCTCCGCGGTCTTGACCGCCGTCTTGGCGGCCTCCTGCTCGGCGCCGTAGCTCGCGCGGGCGGAGTCCACGAGCCCCTGCCGCTGCTTGGCGGTCAGGGAGCCCGCGTGCACCAGCCGCAGGATCAGCGGGCTGCGCAGGTGGTCCGGCCCCGGCTCGGAGAGCAGCCAGTTCTTGAACGCCTTCTTGCCCGCGGCGGTCAGCACGTACTGCTGGCTCGACCGGGGGCCCTGCTTGCCGAGGCGCAGCAGGCCGGCGTCAGCCAGCGCGGGCAACTCGCGGTAGACCTGGCTGCGGGTGACGCTGAAGAACGCTCCGAAGCGCTCCCCGGCCTCCGCCACGAGCTGGCCACCGGTCTTGGGTCCGTCGTGCAGCAGCCCGAGCAGGGCCGCCGCCGTCGCATTCAGGTCCGACACACCACCAACGGTGCCACGCTCACCGCCCGCTGTCCACAATGGTCAGCCGTTCTGTCCACTGTGGCTGATCACGGGCTAGCGGAGTTGGGCCAAGCGGAGCAACGCAAAGCACCTCTGCGTAACCGGCCGCTGATCAACGCCACGCGTTCGGCCGCTTGACCCGGGCTGTCCACGCCGCGTGGAAATCATTGAGCCGCAAGGGAAACCGCATTTTTGCGTTCACCCTAACGGCAGCGCGGGGTCACGCGGCGCGTCCGGGCCGCCCCGGCGGGACCGGTCACCGATAGCACAACCCGGTGATGTCCGGCTCTTGACGTGGCAAACACGTCGGGTGGTGGGAGCATTACCCCGGGTGTTCGGTTCGACGCTGTGCTCGTTCGACTGGGAGGTAGCTGTGGGCATCAAATGGACAGCGGGGACGAAGGTGGTCCGCAACGCCCGCGCCTGGGCGTCCGGCACGATCCCGGACCAGGCCGGCAAGGACGAGTGCATGGTGTGCGGGAAGCAGATCCGCAGGCACCGCACGGTCAGCGGCGAGGGCCGGGTCTGCTCGTTGGCGTGCGCCCAGTACTGGGCGGAGAACATGACCTGAGCACCGCGGGGAAGGCGAAAGGCCCTCGGAGTCGCGACTCCGAGGGCCTTTCACGTGGTAGCGGGGACAGGATTTGAACCTGCGACCTCTGGGTTATGAGCCCAGCGAGCTACCGAGCTGCTCCACCCCGCGCTGTGAGGACAACTATACACGCCTCCGGAACCGCTTTTCACCGGGGTCCCCCAACCGCATCGCAGCACGTCGGAGGGCATGCGACCGACAAAAGGCGAAAGGCCCCCGGAGCGGAACTCCGGGGGCCTTTCACGTGGTAGCGGGGACAGGATTTGAACCTGCGACCTCTGGGTTATGAGCCCAGCGAGCTACCGAGCTGCTCCACCCCGCGCTGCATTGGGAACTCTACGCCCCCGGTTAACGGAGATGCAAATCGGGTGGCCCGGAACGTGTCCGGAGCCACCCGATTCACTCGTCCGCGCAGGTCAGCCGGTCGGCTGGGTCGGCGCGGTCGACGGCGGCTGCGAGGTGCTGCCCGCGCTGGCCGTCTCGAACCGCTTGGTCGCCTCGTCCAGCGCCTTGTAGGCGTTGCCCAGCTCGGCGAAGTCGCCGCTGGACTGCGCCGACTTCACGCGCGCCAGCGCCGCCTGGATGTCCCGCACGGCCTGCTGCAGCTGCGTGCCGCCCTGGCCGTCGTTGGGCGCGGTGGGCGTGGTCGTCGGCGTGGTGCTCGGCGGCTGGCCGGTGTTGTTCGACGGCGGCACCTGGGCCGAGGAGCCGGACAGCACCTCCTCCATCGCCTCGCTGAGCGTCGGCGCGTAGCCCACCTTGTCGCCGAAGCTCACCAGCACCTTGAACAACTGCGGGAACTGGGTGTTCTGGCTGGCCCGCTCGATGTAGATGGGCTCCACGTAGAGCAGGCCGCCGCCCACCGGGAGGGTGAGCAGGTTGCCGTAGACGACCTTGGTCTGCCGCTGGGTGAGCAGGTTCAGCTCGCCGCTGACCTCGCCGTTGGTCAGGAACGTCGTCTGGATCTGCTGCGGGCCCTTGGCCTCGTTGTTCAGCGTCAGCACGCTGATCTTGCCGTAGTTGTCCGGGTCGGACCTGACCGTCACGTACGAGGCCATGAACTCGCGGTTGAGCCGCACCAGGGCGCTGGTGAGCTGGAAGCTCACCTTGTTCGCGTCACCGGTCGGGTCGCCCGCCAGCACGTAGAACGGCGGCTGCCGGTCCCGCTGCTGCTGCACGCCCTGCTGCTGCGCCTCCACCGTGGTGGCGTTGTCGATGGTCGGGTCGGACGGCACGGACCAGAACGAGACGCCGGAGTAGAAGTCCCGCGGGTTGTCCACGTGGTACTCCGACAGCATCTCCCGCTGCACCTTGAACAGGTCCTCGGGGTAGCGCAGGTGCTCCCGCAGCGACTGCGACATGTCGCTGTTCGGCTTGACCGTGCCCGGGAAGACGCCCATCCACGCCTTGAGCACCGGGTCCTGCGTGTCCATCTCGTAGAGGGTCACCGTGCCGTCGTAGGCGTCCACAGTGGCCTTGACCGAGTTGCGGATGTAGCTGATCTCGCGGTTGGGCTGCTGCGCCACGCCCGGCAGCGAGTCGTTGGTGGCGTCGCCCAGGGCGGTGCTGCGCGCGTACGGGTACTTGTCGAGCGTGGTGTAGCCGTCGACGATCCACGTGATGCGGCCGTCCACGACCGCCGGGTACGGGTCGCCGTCCACGGTCAGCCACGGCGCGACGGCCTCCACGCGGTCGCGCGGGTGGCGGTTGAAGATGATCCGCGAGTCGTCGCCGATGGCCGAGTTGAACAGGATGTTCCGCTCGCCGTACGCGGCGGCGAAGACCGTCTTGTTGAACAGGCCGCCGATGCGGACGCCGCCCTTGCCGGTGTAGGTGTAGGACGAGCCGTCGGTGTCGTACTCGCCCGGGGCGCCCTCGCCCCGACCGCCGACGATGGCGTAGTCGGCGGGGCCGCCCAGCTCACCGAAGTAGGTGCGCGGCTGCTCCACGCCGAACGGGCCGGGCTGCACCTTGCCGTCCGGGCCGACCTGGGCCACGTCGAACACCGGGTAGCCGCCGTTGCCGCCCTCGTCCGCGGGCGAGTTGACCTTGCTGGCCTCGGCGAACACCATGCCGTTGCCGTGGGTGTAGATCAGGTGCTGGTTGATCCAGTCGCGCTGGCCCTGCGGGATGCCGGAGGTGTTCAGCTCGCGGACCGCCACGATGTAGTCCTGGAGCTGCTGGTCCACTTTGTACCGGTCGACGTCGAGCTTCTCCGGGAACGCGTAGAACGGCCGCAGCTGCTGGAACTGGGTGAACGTCTTGGCGATGACGGCCGGGTCGAGCAGCCGCACGTTGCCCACCGTGGCCTGGTCGTTCTTCAGCTCGTCCAGCGAGACGTTCTGCTTGCCCGCGTACGGCTTGCTCTCGACCTTGTCGTCGGTCAGCCCGTACGCCTGCCTGGTCGCCTCGATGTTGCGCCCGATGGGCCCGGCCTCCTTCTCGATGGCGTTCGGGCGCACCGAGAACTGCTCCAGCACGGCGGGCCACGCCGCGCCGACCAGGATGGAGGACAGCACGAGCAGCACGGTCGCGATGGCCGGGAGCTGCAGGTTGCGCAGCACCGCGCCCGCGAAGAACGCGATGGCGCAGAAGACCGCGATGAACAGCAGGATCAGCTTGGCGGGCAGCACCGCGTTCAGGTCGGTGTAGCTCGCGCCGTTGAACTTGTCGTTGCGCTCGGAGAACAGCAGCGTGTACCGGTCGAAGAAGTACGCGACCGCCTTGAGCAGGATGAACACGCCGGCCACGATCGCCAGGTGGGTGCGCGCGGGCCCGGACAGCTGGCCGCCGCGGCCCGCGAGCCGGATGCCGCCGAACAGGTAGTGCGCCACCACCGCGGCGACGAACGCCACCGCCGTGGCGATGAACAGCCACGACAGGATCCACGTGTAGAACGGCAGCTGGAAGGCGTAGAAGCCGATGTCGTGGCCGAACTCGGGGTCGTTCACGCCGAACGAGGTGGCGTTGAAGAACAGCTGGACGACCTGCCAGTCGCTCTGCGCCGAGGTGCCGGCGATGAGGCCGACCACCAGCGGCAGGCCGATGGCGAACAGCCTCATCCGCCTGCTGACGACCGCGCGGTAGCGGGCCACCGGGTCGTCGGGGCCCGACACCGGCACGAACACCGGCCGGGTGCGGTAGGCGATGATCAGGTTGATCGCGACGAGGCCGCCGACCAGCAGGCCCACGGCGAAGAACAACCCGAAGCGGGTCGCGAGCACCGTGCCGTAAACGCTGCGGAAGCCGACCTCGCCGAACCAGAGCCAGTTGACGTAGGTGCCGAGCAGCCTGGAGCCGGTGATCAGACCGACCAGGACGACCGCACCGACGATGAGCAGAATCCGGCTGCGACGGGACAGCCTGGGCAGTCCGACCGGGGGCCGTGTGGCCACGGGGCACGCTCCTGGATCGCGGTAGTGGCGTTCGTACGTTCTGTCCAACTCTACGGAGGCCGCCGAGGGTTCCCCGTTGGGTCGGTCGTTTACCCGGATGCGACCATGGCCCACGTGTCAGCCAGTGAAACGCCGCCCGTGGTGCTGCCTGCGGTCGCCCGCGAGGTCGAGGAGTTCGTGTCCACCGCCGGGTGGAACCAGCCGACCCAGCTGTTCGCGCTGGTCCCGACGGCCGAGCTGCTGGCGCAGCAGCCGGAGCTCGCGGGGCAGCTCGACCCCGAGACCTCCCCGTTGACGCCGATCGCGCAGGACTCGCTGCCCGACGACGAGCTGGACCGGGCGCTCGCGGGCATCGTGTGGCCCGACGTCGTGCACGGCTGCGCGTTGGCGCAGGAGATCGTCGTGCTGCCGCCGGACGCCGAGGCCCAGCTCACCGAGCAGGAGCTGGACGACGAGCAGGCCAGGCGGTTCGCCGCCGAGCACCCCCAGCGCCGGGAGGCGAGGCTGGTCGCGGCCGTGCTGCGGGACGGCTCGGCGGCGTGCGTGCTGCGGCTGCGCGGCAACGTGGAGGTGCCCGAGGAGGTCGTGGCGCACCCGGAGCTGGCGCCGAACCTCACCCGGGCCCTGCTGGAGACCCTGCGCCCCTAGCAGCTCGGCGCGTCGCCGCCCTTGTCGAGGGACTCGAGCGACCGCACCGCGTCGTCCAGCTTCTCGACCTTGACCAGGCGCATGCCCTCCGGGGCGTGCTGCTTGGCCTCGTCGCAGTTGCCCGCGGGCACGAGGAACACGGTGGCGCCGCCTTCACGGGCGGCGACCATCTTGAACTGGATGCCGCCGATGCGGCCGACCTCGCCCCGGTCGTTGATCTCGCCGGTGCCGGCGACGGACTTGCCGCCGTTCAGCTCGCCGGGGGTGAGCTTGTCGACGATCGACAGCGCGAACAGCAGGCCGGCGGACGGGCCGCCGACGTCGGTGAGGCTGATCTTGATCTCGAACGGCACGTCCGCGCGCTCCAGCGGCAGCACGCCCAGGAAGCCGCTCTCCCGGCCCTCGGCGCGGCCGAGGGTGACGGTGGCGGTCCTGCGCTCGCCCTTGCGCTCGAAGGTGAGCGAGACCCGGTCGCCGGGCTTGGTGGCCTCCAGCGCCGAGCGCACGTCGTCGGCGCCGCCCACCTGCTTGCCGTTGACCTCCAGCAGCCGGTCGTCTGGCTCCAGCACCTCGGCCGCCGCCGTGCCGTTGGTGATCTCGGCGGCGACGACCTTCATCGGGTAGCCGAGGTAGCGCAGCGCGGACACCTCGGCGCTGGTCTGCGAGTCCTGGAACGCCTTCACGTTCTGGTCGCGGACCTCCTGCTCCGACTCGCCGGGCCGGAAGAACTCCTCGCGCGGGGCGAGCGCGTACCGGCCGCTGACCCACAGGCCGAGCGCGCCGAACAGCGACACGTCGTCGGTGAGCGAGACCGTGGTCATGGTCAGCGCGCCACCGGTCGGGAACGTCTCCTGACCCTCCACCGACACCACGTCACCGCCGTTGACCTGGCCCAACGTGTTGTAGGTCGGCCCGGGACCGAGGGCGACGTAGGGCACGCGGGCGAACCCGCCGAGCAGGCCGAGGGCCAGCACGACCACGAGGCTGACCACGAGGGTCCACGTCCGCCGGGTCAGGCCGCGCCGCGGCGCGTGCGGTGGGGTTGGTGCCTGGTCCACGACGGTGTCGGTGCCTTCGGTCACGCCCGACAGGGTACGACCACGGCGTCACGCTGCCGGCGAACCGGTCCCACGCGGAGGTCACGTGCCGCGTACCGTGGACCCATGAGTGACCTGCCCTTCGGGTTCAGCCCGCAGGACCCCGACGACCGCGACCGCAAACCCGGAGACCAAGGGGAGAACCCCTTCGACTTCAACCAGCTCGGCGCGATGCTGAGCCAGCTCGGTGCGATGTTCAGCACCGCCGGCACGTCGGCCGGGCCGGTCAACTACGACCTCGCCAAGCAGATCGCGCTCCAGCAGCTCGCCGGCAAGGGCGGCACCGGGTTCCGCCCGGACCAGGACGGCGCGGTGGCCGACGCCGTGCACCTGGCGGAGATGTGGCTGGACCCGGTGACGGCGCTGCCCGCGGGCGCCCGCACGTCCCAGGGCTGGACCGCGCGCGACTGGGTGGAGCGCACCCTGCCGACGTGGCAGCGGCTGTGCGACCCGGTGGCGCGGCGCGTGTCCGGCGCGTGGGTCGACGCGATGCCCGCCGAGGCGAAGGAGGCCGCCGGCCCGCTGCTGTCGATGCTCGGGCAGATGGGCGGCATGGCGTTCGGCTCGCAGCTGGGCGGCGCGCTGGCGCAGCTCGGCGCGGAGGTGCTCACGTCGACCGACGTCGGGCTGCCGCTCGGGCCCGAGGGCACGGCCGCGCTGCTGCCCGACAACATCGAGAAGTTCACCGAGGGCCTGGAGCGGCCGACCAGCGAGGTGCTGGTGTTCCTGGCCGCGCGCGAGGCGGCGCACCAGCGGCTGTTCAGCCACGTGCCGTGGCTGCGGCAGCGGCTGCTGGACACGGTGGAGGAGTTCGCCCGCGGCATCACCGTGGACACCTCGGCGCTGGAGCAGCTGGCCGGCCAGATCGACCCCGCGAACCCGGCGAGCATCGAAGAGGCGATGAAGTCGGGGATGCTCGAACCGCAGACCACGCCCGAGCAGAAGGCCGCGCTGACCCGCTTGGAGACGCTGCTGGCCCTGGTCGAGGGCTGGGTGGACGTGGTGGTGAACGAGGCGGTCGGCGAGCGGCTGCCCGGCGCGGAGGCGCTGCGGGAGACGCTGCGCAGGCGGCGCGCGTCCGGCGGTCCGGCGGAGCAGACGTTCGCCACGCTGGTGGGCCTGGAGCTGCGGCCGCGCCGGCACCGCTCGGCGGCGGCGCTGTGGAAGCTGCTGACCGACCAGCACGGCGTCGAGCAGCGCGACAGCGTGTGGGAGCACCCCGACCTGGTGCCCACGGCGGAGGACTTGGACGACCCGATGGAGTTCGCCGAGCGGTTCGGCCAGACGCGCAAGGCGCTGGAGGACCCGATGGCCGAGCTGGAGCGCACCCTGCGCGACCAGGCGGAGTCCGGCGGGGGCACGGGCGGCGAACCCGAGTCCGGCCAGGCACCGTCCGACCAGGCACAGCTCGGCCAGGCACCGTCCGACCGGCCGCAGCCCGGTCGGGCAGAGACCGACCGGCCGCAATCCGACCGGCCGCAGGCCGGGGACCAGCCCGGGGGCGACCAGCCCAAGAGCGACCCGGCCGGGGGCGAGGGCGACAAGCCCGGCGACGCCTAGCCCCTTCCCGCTCGCCCGCGAAGTCGCGCCCGCCGCGACTTCGCGGGTACCGCCGTCACCTCAGTCCTCCTCCGTGATGCCCAGGCCCGCCGCGGCCGAGAGGCCCTCCAGGTAGCCGACGGCCCGCTCGGCCTTCGGGTACCGGTGCACGAGCAGCCAGAAGTCCTTGCCGTGCCCGGGCACCTCCAGGTGGGCCAGCTCGTGCACCAGCACGTAGTCGAGCACCCAGGCGGGCACGTCGCGGAGCCGTTCGCTGATCCGGATGGTGCCCTCGCTGGGCGTGCAGGACGCCCACCTCGTGCGCATCGGCGGCACCCAGCGCACGCTGCTCGGCCGCACGCCGTCCAGGTACTTGTCCGACAGCTCCTCGCACCGCGCCAGCAGCGCGGCGTCGGACGTGCGGGAGGGCGAGCGCCTGCGGGTCTCGCTGCGCTGCAAGCGGCTCAGCATCTCCGCGACCCAGTGCTTCTCCTCGCTCTTGCTCATGCGGGCCGGCAGCAGGACCACGACCGTGTCCCCTTCGCGGTACGCGCTCACCATGCGACGGCGCCGGGCGCTGCGCCGCACCTCCACCTGCGGTTCGGGCATGGCGTTCACGGTAAGGCCACGGACCGACAATCCGCGGCGGCCAAGCGGCGGTGCGTGGAGGGACGGACCAGCAGGTTCCACCGAAAGGCGGCTGGACACGCTCGACGCGGCGTGCAGCGGAGGCGCGTTCCCGGAGGTAGCGTTCAGCGCAACCCCCGAGTGTGGCGCAGATCGCCCCGCACTCTCGAAGCGAGGAGGAAGCCGTGGCCGAGACCTACAACGGCTACTGCGTCAAGTGCCGTGAGAAGCGCGACTTCACGGGCGAGGTGCACGAGAGCAACAACCGCAGGATGGCCAAGGGCAAGTGCCCGGTCTGCGGCACCACGGTGACCCGAATCCTCGGCAAGGCGAAGGTCTGATCGCCGGCGGGTGGCCGGGGCGTCGTCGCGCCCGGCCGCCCGTCAAGGCGATTTCCGACATCTGTGGATCACGGTCGAGCCTGTGGACAGGCGTTTTGCCGTCCGGGCCGCCGCGGGCAGGCTGCCGGTGTGGAGCTGCCCAACCGCCCCAGGGTCCTGCCCGGCCTGCCGCTGCTGCGCCGCCGGGCCGACGTGGTCCAGATCGGCACGGACCCGCGGCACGCCGTGCTCGTGGAGGACGTGCCCGAACCGATGGCGTCCGTCCTGCTCGGCCTCGACGGCCATCACACCCTCTCCGACCTGCGTGAACGGCTGGCCGGCCACGGTCGCCAGGCCGCCGAGTTCACCGGCGTCCTGCACGGCCTGGTGCGGGCGGGCCTGGTGGAGGACTCGGTGCCCGTGCCGCACCCCCGGCTCGCCGCGGAGGCGACGGGGTGGGCGCTGCGGACCCGGCACCGCGCCGCCGGGCTGCCCGCCGCCCGTGCCGCCCGGTCCGTCGTCGTGCACGGGGAGGGGCGGCTCGCGGTCACCGTCGCGGCGCTCCTCGCGGCCTCCGGGGTGGCACACGTTCGAGTGGTCGCGCGGGGTCGCGTCGGGCCCGAGGACACCGGGTCGGGGTACGTCGAGGCGGACGTCGGCAGGCCGCGCGCGGAGGCCGCGCGGGACGCCGTGCGGCGGGCGTGCCCGACGGTGCGGCCGGTGGGGCGCGCGGCCGACCTGGTGGTGCTGGCCGACGCGCTGGTGCCCGCGCCGGAGCTGCTGCACCGGCTGGTCGAGGACGGCACGCCGCACCTCGCGGTGCGGGTCCGCGAGGGCGTCGGCGTGGTCGGGCCGCTGGTCGTGCCTGGTAGGAGCAGTTGCCTGCGGTGCGCGGACCGGCACGAGGCCGACGCGGACCCGGCGTGGCCGGTGCTCGCCGCGCAGCTCGTCGACCGGCCGCAGCACGCCGACCTGGCGACGGTCACGGCGACCGCGGGCGTGGCGGTCGGCCAGGCGTTGCTGGCGCTGGACCGGTCCGAGCCGGGCACGAGGCCGCCGACGTGGGACGCGACGCTGGAGGTCGACGCGTTCGCCGGGGTGGTCGGGCACCGGATAGCGCCGGTGCACCCGCGCTGCGAGTGCCGTTCCGCGACGTGATCCGCCCTCAGGTGGAGCTGTGTAGGTTCTGGGGAGGGGAGTGGACGAGCGCGACCGCGTGGACGGGCGGGAGGAGGATCACCGGGTGAGCGAGATCCCGCGCAAGGCCGTGCAGCGCACCGCCAAGCTGGCCAGCCTCCCGCTCGGGGTGGCGGGCCGGGTGGTGGGCGGCTGGGGCAAGCGCCTGGCCGGCCGCAGCTCCGAGGAGGTCAGCGCCGAGGTGTCGGCGAAGACCGCGGAGCAGGTGTTCGCGGTGCTCGGGCAGCTCAAGGGCGGTGCCATGAAGTTCGGGCAGGCGCTGAGCGTGTTCGAGGCGGCGGTGCCGGACGAGCTGGCCGAGCCGTACCGGGAGGCGCTGACCAAGCTCCAGACGGCCGCGCCGCCGATGCCCTCGCGCACCGTGCACCGGGTGCTGGCCGAGCAGCTGGGGTCGGGGTGGGCGAAGCGGTTCGCGTCGTTCGACGACTCGCCCGCCGCGTCGGCGAGCATCGGGCAGGTGCACCGGGCCGTGTGGCACGACGGCCGGGACGTGGCGGTGAAGGTGCAGTACCCCGGCGCGGACGAGGCGTTGCAGAGCGACCTGAACACGTTGCTGCGGTTCAGCCGCGTGTTGCAGGCGATCATGCCCGGTGCCGAGGTGAAGCCGCTGCTCGAGGAGCTGCGGGACCGGTACCTGGAGGAGCTGGACTACCGGACGGAGGCCGCCAACCAGCGGGTCTTCGCGAAGGCGTTCGACGGGGACGAGCGCGTGCTCGTGCCGCGGGTGGTGGCCAGCTCGCCGAAGGTGATGGTCACGGAGTGGACCGACGGCACGCCGCTGTCGCGGATCATCCGGGAGGGCGAGCGGGCCGAGCGGGACCTGGCCGGGCAGCTGCTGTCGGAGTTCCACTTCTCCGCGCCGAGCCGGTCGGGGCTGCTGCACGCCGACCCGCACCCCGGCAACTTCATGCTGGGCGCGGACGGCCGGCTGCGCGTGCTCGACTTCGGCGCGGTGGCGCGGCTGCCCGACGGGTTGCCCAGGACGCTCGGGCTGATGACCAGGCTGGCGCTGGACGGCCGGTCGGCGGACCTGGTGGAGCTGCTGCGGTCGGAGCGGTTCATCCGGCCCGGGACGGAGCTGCACGCCGAGGACGTGCTGAACTACCTGGCCCCGTTCGTCGAGCCGCTGCGGGCGGAGACGTTCCACTTCACCCGGCGGTGGTTGCAGAAGCAGGCGGAGCGCGTGGGCGACCTGCGCAGCCCCGACTCGCAGACGGGCCGGTCGCTGAACCTGCCCCCGCAGTACCTGCTTATCCACAGGGTGACGCTGGGCGCGACGGGCATC
Organism: Actinosynnema sp. NPDC053489; assembly: GCF_044544865.1. Lineage (NCBI taxonomy): Bacteria > Bacillati > Actinomycetota > Actinomycetes > Pseudonocardiales > Pseudonocardiaceae > Actinosynnema > Actinosynnema sp. NPDC053489. The sequence continues at coordinate 701,402 of NZ_JBITXT010000002.1, forward strand.
CTCTGCCAGCTCGACGCGAACGTGCAGGCCAGGGCCATCGTTGCCCGGTGGCAGCCGGGCTTCGACGACTGAGCTGTCCACAGGGCTCGTCGACTTGTCCACAGATCACCCACAGGCCGTGGCACCTCCTCCGCGACCACCGGAGGATCAACCCCATGGACCTCGTGATCAAGGCAGCGGACCTGCGAGCGGCCGGCGTGCCGGCCTACGTCATCGACCTGAAGTGCCGCCCCGGCGGCCCGTGGCAGCGCATCCTGCCGGGCGTGCTGCTGCTCAGCGCCTCCCCGCCGACCCGGGCGCAGCGGCTGCGCGCCGCCCTCGCCTACGCGGGCCCGAAGGCCGTGGTCACGGGCGTTGACGCCCTGCACGCGCACGGCCTGCGATCCCTGTCTCCCCCGCCGCGCGTCCACCTGCTGCAACCGGCCACCGCCCGCCGCGCCTGCCCGGAGCACGTGCTGCTGGAACGCACCACCCGCCCGCCGCGCGTGGTGCTGCGCTCGGGCCTCCCCCTGGCCGACCCGGCGAGGGCCGCCCTGGACGCGGCCCGCCACGACCCGGACCCGTTACGCCAGCACCACCTGCTGGCCACCGCGATCCGCTCGGGCCTGTGCACGGTCACCACCCTGACCGAGGAGCTGGCTGCGGGCAGCAGACGCGGCACCGCCACCGCCAGGGCCGCCCTGCGGCTCCTCTACCCCCTCCTCCGCTGACCACCGACCCTGCACCACACGGCGCGGTCACCAGCCCGACCCGCCCCCGCCCCCGCGACTCTCCGGTGCCGTCACCGAGCCGCACGCTCCACCGGGCCGCGTGGTCGCGGGCGGCCCACTCCCCAAGCCCCTTGGCCGCCGGCACCGGGCGAGCTCCCACGAGTCCCCGCACTCCAGCCGGAGCCGCAGGATTCAGCCCGACCCGACCAGGTGCCGCTCCCGACGGCTGGTCGTGCGGCGGGTCAGGGCCCAGGTGGCCAGTGCGCAGAGCGCGAGCCCTGCGCCGAGGGCGGTGGAGGCAGGCCAACCCGCACTGTCGAACAGGGCCGTCGTCGCGGCCGCCCCGAACGCCGAGCCAAGGGAGTAGAAGACCATGTAGCCGCCGATGGTGCTGCTGGTGCGATCCGGGTAAGCGCTGGTCAAGGTGTGTTGGTTGCTGACGTGCACGGCTTGGACGGCGAAGTCGAGCACGATCACGCCCACGGCCGCCAGGACCAGCGACCAGCCCAGCTGACCGATCACCAACCACGATCCGACCAGCAGCACGAGCGCGACGCCGGTGACCCGGCCGGCGTGCCCGGCGTCGCCCCACCGCCCGGACCGCGCGGCGCCCAGGGCACCCGCCAGACCGGCCAACCCGAACAGCCCGACCTGCCCTTCGCTCAACCGCCACGGCTCAGCGGCCAGGGGCAGCGCCATGCCACTCCAGAAGGCACCGAAGGAGGCGAACAGGAAGAACGCGATCAGCCCCCGACCGAGGAACACCGGCTGCCCGAACAGCCGGCCCAGGGACCGGAGCACCCGCCCGTACCCCCGACCCCGGTCCCGGACGTCCGCCGGCAGCGCGGTCAGGGCGAGCACGCCGAGGACCCCGGCCGACACCGCCAGGGCCAGGTACCCGCCGCGCCACCCCCACAGGTCCGCCACCGCACCGGTGACGACCCGGCCACCGAGGATCCCGACCACCACCCCGGAGGTGACGACACCCAGGTTGCGCCCGCGCTCGTGCGGCGGGGAGAGGGCCGCCGCGTAGGCGACCGCGGTCTGCACGACCACCGCGGACAGCCCCGTGACGGCCAGGCCGCCGAACGCCACCCAGGCGACCGGCGCGACCGCCGTGACCGCCAGGCCGACGGCCAACACCCCCAGGTGCCCGGCGACCAACGCCCGCCGGTCGAGCAGGTCGCCCAACGGCACCAGCAGCACCAGCCCGGCGAGGTAGCCGAGCTGGCCGACGGCCACCAACCACCCCACCGAATCGCGGGCCATACCGAGGTCGGTACCCATCGGGCCGAGCACCGGTTGCCCGGCGTAGACACCGGCGACCGCCACCGCGCACACCACCGCGAGCACCAGCCTCGTCCCGCGACCCACCCACACCACCCCCTAATTTGGTTGCAAATTGCAACTCTTAGCGAGAGTAGGTCAGTATGGTTTCAATACGCAACTGATTGGAGGGGTGGTGGCATCCCTGGACGTGGCGGGGCAGGGCCTCGCGTGGACGGATCCCGTCTGCCCGGTCGCCCGGGCGGTGGACGTGGTCGGGGACCGGTGGAGCCTGTTGATCATCCGGGACGCGATGGACGGCCCCCGCTCGTTCACCGACTTCCAGCAGAGCACGGGCATCGCCCGCAACATCCTCACCGACCGGCTGCGCAAGCTGACGGCCCACGGCCTGGTCACGCAGGTCCAGGCACCGTCGGGCAAGCGCCTCAGGTACGCGCTCACCCCGGCGGGCAAGGACCTGTTCGCGGTGATCGTCACGCTGCGCCAGTGGGGTGAGCGGCACGCCTTCGCTCCGGGCGAGCCGCACTCGGTCCTGGTGGACGAGCACGGGGCGGTCGTGCCGCGGCTCGTCCCGGTCGCCGAGGACGGCCACCCGGTCACGGGTGACACGACCTCGGTCCGTCAGCCGGACCAGTAGTCGGACGGCAGCTTGCCCTCGATGTCGCGGACGTGCTCCCGCGCGCACACGTGGCACAGCCACTGGTCGACGCCCCGCTCCCGCTGGCGCACCCACGCCAGCAGCTCGACCGGGTCGGTCACGGACGAGCGGGTCCGCCCGCACCGGGCGCACGTGCCGGTCACGGCTTGCGTCCGAGGTGGACGGTGTTGGCGGTCAGCAGGAACACGTCGTCGCGCAGCCCGAGGAACGCGGGGTCGTGCGGGTCGAGGAGCCGGCGCACGGTCCGGCGGTCGGCGGGGTGCAGCAGGTCGCCCACGCCCTCGTCGTACCACTTCAGCTGGTTCACGGCCCAGTCCCGCACGGCCGGCCCGGGCGGCGCGGGGTGGTCGACGAGGTAGCTGAACGCGGTCACGTCCACCAGGCCGCCGGCGGAGAGCGCGAGGTTCCAGCCGCCGCTCATGCGCACCGAGTCGGTGGTGTTCTCGCGCATCCGGACGAACCACTGGGCCCGTGCCGCCGACAGCCGGTCCTGCAGGCCCGGCTCACCGACACCCAGGTCGTAGGGGAGGAACTTGCCGCTCAACCCGCCCTCGGCGAGCGCCAGCCAACCGCCGGGCGCGACCGCCTCGATCAACCCGACCACGGCCGCGCGCTCGTCAGGCAGGTGGTGCACCACGTTCGACGCCCACACCAGCTGCGCGGGCCCGGCGATCCCGGCCGCGCGTTCGGTGGCGAGGTCGGCCAGCACCGGCCGGACCCGGACGGTCGCCGTGGTCGTGTCGCCCACGTGGGCGGCCGCCGCGCGGGCGGCCGCGGTGGCGGCGTCCAGCAGCTCGGGGGTGGCGTCCACCAGCACGACGGTGCCACCGCCCCGGGCGGAGAGCGCTTCGACCAGCGCCACGCTCATGCCGCCGGCGCCGCAGCCGACGTCGAGCACGGTCGGCTGCTCGGGCAGCGCGCGGACGAGTCTGCGCGCCACCACGCGCCGGGCCTCGGCGTCCAGCTCGTCGGCCTGCCGCAGCATGGTCAGGCGGGACGACCAGTCGATCCCGTCGTGGGTGTGGGCGTGGTTGTGAGAGTGGGCTGCCACACGCGAACGGTACCGACGGCGGGTCCGGTCCTCCGAGCGGAACGGCGGAGGCCCGCCCTCCCCGTCACGGGACGGGGAGGGCGGGCCGCTCGCGCGTCAGATCGCGTGGGCCTTCTGGGCGGCCCTGCGCTGGGCCCAACCGGCCAGCCGGCGCCACCTGCGGGCGACGACGAGCCGGTGGGCCAGCCGATGCTGTCGCGCGAATATCTCCGCGTCGTGCATTCGGGATCTGGCCAGGTTTTCTTCGAGCAGCATGGGGTTCCCCTTGGGGTTGATCTCGACGAACATCGTCTCGTCTGCGGTGGATCGGTAGGTGGTCACGCGGCGGCCTCCTGGTCGTCAGCCCCCCGGTCAACGGTCGCGGCGGGCGCCGCGGGAACAACAGGTGCGGCGTCCTTGCGCGGACGCCCGCGGGGCCGCTTGCGCGCGATCACCGCGCCCCGCTCGAAGATCTCGCCGCCCCAGACCCCCCAGGGCTCGTGCCGGGCCAGCGCACCGGCCAGGCACTCCGCGATCACGGGGCAGGTGGCGCAGAACCTCTTCGCCTCCTCCAGCTCCGCCGGCGCGTCGGCGAACCACAGGTCGGGGTTGTTGGTGCGGCAAGGAAGCTCCAAGCCGGCGTCGGGCGCGGTGTCGATCAGGGACGCGACACCCGCTCCCGTCAGCTCCGACTCGGTGGACAACGTCCCGGTTATGGGGACGGTCGCGGTCAACATCAGGTGGACTCCTGTCACGGGTCTTGCACGGGGTTTGACCTGGAAAAACGGTTTGAACAGCACGAAGGCCGCGGATCCGGTTACGGGTCCGCGGCCTTCGTGAGCTTCGTGGCCTGACTACGAGGTCGTCAGGTACTTCGCTCGTGCGCGGACGGCGCAACGTTCTGAGTCGGGACAACGGTCGGCGCGAACGGCACCGGCACCTGGATCAGCTGAACTCGCTCGACACCCCACTTGAGGGCGTGGCGATCGCGGGCAGACTTCTCCCCCGCGACGTGAGTGGCGCCGGAAATCGCGACAGCCCTGGTCATCAGGTAACCGGGCGTCTCGAAGCACATCGGAGTGTTCACGACCGGTCACCTCCTCGGGTGTCTCGTCTCGACTGCCAACTCTTGAATCCCCAGCGGGCGCTCCGCGCCCGGCCTGAGCAGGTTATGACCCCGCGCGGGACGGGTGCAACCGGTTTTTCCAAATACCTGTCGATCGAGTGAAGATTCCGCGTTTGCCCTGCACAGAGCGCCAGGACGCGACCACACGGACGGAGGCGACCGCCCGCCGGCGGGCAACGCCGACAGCCGGGCCGAGAAGCCCCACCGCTCGCCGGTCGGCAACGCCGGCGGGCCGAGCGGGCGGCCGAGCGGACGGGCGCAGCGGGTGGGCCGAGCGGGTGGGCGCAGCGCCCGCCGGTCGGGAGGCTCAGCGACCGCCGCGCACGAGCGCCAGCACGTCGTCGCCGAACCGGTCCAGCTTCGCCGCGCCGATGCCGGAGATCGCCACCAGCCCGGCGACGTCCTCGGGCCGCTGCTCGGCGATCGCCACGAGGGTCGCGTCGGTGAACACGACGTAGGCGGGCACCTTCAGCTCACGCGCCCGGTCCGCCCGCCACGCCCGCAGCTTGGTCAGCAGCTCCTCGTCCACGTCGGACGGGCAGGAGGCGCACCGGCTCAGCTTGATCGACCGCGAGTCCACCAACGCCGACCCGCACACCCGGCACAGCGGCTTGGGCCGCTTCTGCAACGGCTCGCGCTTGGCCACCGCCGTGCGCGACGCCGGGTGGTCCTCGGGCACCAGCCCGTAGAGGAACCGGCTGCGCCGCCGGTAGCGGCGACCACCCGCGGCCCGCGCCAACGCCCACGACAGCCACAGGTGCTCACGCGCCCGCGTCACGCCCACGTACAGCAGCCGGCGCTCCTCCTCGACCGCCGCGTCGTCGCCGTCGGCGTGCTGGATCGGCAGCGTCCCCTCGACCAGGCCGACGAGGAACACCGCGTCCCACTCCAGGCCCTTGGCCGCGTGCAGGGACGCCAGCGTCACGCCCTCCACGGTCGGCGGGTGCTGCGCCTCGGCGCGCAGCTCCAACTCGGCGACGAACTTGGGCAGGTCCGCGCCGGCCACGGCGGTGACCAGCTCCTCGGCCAGCTCCACCAGCGCGAGCAGCGACTCCCACTTCTCCCGCGCCGTCCCGCCGGCGGGCGGCTCGTCGGTCAGGCCGACGCCGGCCAGCACCTCGCGCACGACCTTCGGCAGCTCGCCGGTCGGCTCCTGCGCCGCCGCCGACCGCAGTGCCACCATCGCCTGCCGCACCTCGGCCCGCTGGAAGAACCGCTCGCCGCCGCGCACCTGGTACGGCACGCCGACCTCGGCCAGCGCCTGCTCGAACACCTCGGACTGGGCGTTCACGCGGTAGAGCACGGCGATCTCGCTGGCGGGCACGCCCTCGTCCAGCAGCGCCTTGACCCGCCGGGCGACGGCGGCGGCCTCCAGCGTCTCGTCGTCGAACTCGCCGAACGTCGGCTTCGGGCCGTCCGGCCGCTGCCCGATCAGCCGCAGCCGCGACCCGGCCGGACGGCCGCGCGCCCACTTGATCACCTCGTTGGCCAGGTCCACGACCTGCGGCGTCGACCGGTAGTCCCGCTCCAGCCGCACGACCACGGCCTCGGGGAACCGGCGCGGGAAGTCCAGCAGCGGACGCGGCGAGGCGCCCGCGAACGAGTAGATGGTCTGGTTCGCGTCGCCGACCACGGTCAGGTCGTCGCGCTCACCCAGCCACGCGTCCAGCACGCGCTGCTGCAACGGCGTGACGTCCTGGTACTCGTCCACCACGAAGCACCGGTACCGGTCGCGGAACTCCTCGGCGACCTCGCCGTGCTCCTCCAGCGCCGCCGCGGTGTGCAGCAGGAGGTCGTCGAAGTCGAGCAGCTGCGCCTGGTTCTTCAGCTCCTCGTAGGTCCGGTAGACCTGAGCCACCTGCTCGGCCGGTGCGGGCGTGTCGCGGCTCGTGCGGCCGGCGGCGTTGGGGTAGTCGTCGGGCGCGACCAGCGATGCCTTGGCCCACTCGATCTCGCCGGCGAGGTCGCGCAGCGAATCGGACTCGGTGGACAGGCCGGCGCGGTTGGCGGCCTGCGCGACCAGCCGCAGCTTGTTGCGGTCGATCAGCTCCCACTGCCGGCCGCCGACCACGCGCGGCCAGAAGTAGCGCAGCTGCCGCAGCGAGGCGGCGTGGAACGTGCGGGCCTGCGCGCCGTGCACGCCGAGCGCCCGCAGCCGGGTCCGCATCTCCCCCGCGGCACGTGCGGTGAACGTGACGGCGAGGACCTGGCCCGCGGCCACGTGACCGCGCTGGACCAGGTGCGCGATGCGGTGCGTGATGGTCCGGGTCTTGCCGGTGCCGGCACCCGCGAGCACGCAGACCGGGCCGCGCGGTGCTTCCACGGCGGCGCGCTGTTCCGGGTCCAATCCGTCCAGCAGCCGGTCCATGCGCTGCATCCTCGCAGAGGAGGGCAAGTACTCCTGTCATGGGGCGACGCGCCGCGCCGTATCCTGGTCGGCATGGCTGGTAAGCAGGACAAGGCGGCTGCCAAGGCGGCCTCCAAGGAAGCGGCGAAGGCTCGGCGCGCGGCATCGAAGGCGAAGCGCAGCCAGATCTTCGAGGCGTTCAAGATGCAGCGCCGCGAGGACAAGGCGCTCGTGCCGTTGATGCTGGCGTGCCTGCTGGGCGCGACGGCCGCGGCGTTCCTGATCGGCCTCATCTGGGACATGCAGTGGGTGCTGCTGCCCATGGGCATCGCGGTCGGCGCGCTGCTGGCGGTCATCGTGTTCGGCCGCCGGGTGCAGCGCACGGTGTACGCGAAGGCGGACGGCCAGCCGGGCGCGGCGGCGTGGGCGCTGGACAACCTGCGCGGCAAGTGGCGCGTGACGCAGGCGGTGGCGGGCACGACCAGCGGTGACATGGTGCACCGGGTGCTCGGCCGGCCGGGCGTGGTGCTGGTCGCGGAGGGCGCGGCGCACCGGGTGAAGAACCTGCTCGCGCAGGAGAAGAAGCGGGTGTCGCGCGTGGTCGGCGACACGCCGATCTACGACGTCGTCGTGGGCTCGGAGGACGGCCAGGTGCCGTTGCGCAAGCTCCAGGGCCACCTGATGAAGCTGCCGCGCAACATCTCGCCCGCCCAGGTCGACACGATCGACAACCGGCTGGCGGCGCTGGCCAGCCGCGGCGCGGCGCTGCCCAAGGGGCCGATGCCCCAGGGCGCGAAGATGCGCAACGTGCAGCGCGCCATGCGCCGTCGCTGAGTCGCGTCGCCGGACTCCCCGGCAGCTCAGGCCCGTTCCGGCAGTCGTCCGGGGCGGGCCTGAGCCGTTGCCGGGCCGGTCAGCGGACGCGGATCACGACGGTGCCGACGACCTTGTCGTGCAGGCCCCGGCCGTCGGCGTCCCAGACCACGGCCGGGATGATCGGGAAGATCAACGCCGTCCGCACCAGCGCCCGCGGGACGCCGACGGTCGGCGAGCCGTCCAACCGGGCGACCCGCAGCCCGAACAGGGCGTGACCAGGGGTGAAGCCGAAGAAGCCGACCGCGACGACGGTGATGCCGAACCAGGCCGCGAGGCTCCAGTTGCGGGGCAGGTCGGGCATGGTGAACAGCCCGGCCACGCCGGCCGAGAGCAGGAAGTCGACCAGGATGGCGATCGCGCGCCGGCCGGTGGACGCGACCGAGCCGGGACCGGTCCGGGGCAGGCCGAGGCGTTCGCCCCGCCACCGCTGCCCGGTACCGTCACCGGAGTCGGCGCCGGGTTCCAACGCCGAGCGGGGTCCTGACAGCCACGATCCGGTCCACTTGCTCACCCCTCCAGAGTAAGGCCGTGCTCAGCGGGTGAGGAGCGGCGGTCGGGTTGCCCGACCCGGAGCGCCCGTTAACACTGGCGAAACACGCGGGTGACGGCTGGGCAACACCGCGGTCTTAGTTTCGCCACGATGGCAGGCCGCACCACGCAGCGGCGTACAACCACGCCCCCACCGCAGCAGAGGAGTCGACGAGGGTGTTCAAGAATCCCGACGAGGTCCTGAAGTTCATCTCCGACGAGGGCGTGAAGTTCATCGACGTCCGCTTCAGCGACCTGCCCGGCGTGATGCAGCACTTCACGCTCCCCGCTTCCGCGTTCGACGCCGACGCCATCGCCGAGGGCCTCGCGTTCGACGGTTCGTCGGTCCGCGGCTTCCAGTCGATCCACGAGTCGGACATGCTGCTGCTGCCCGACCTGTACACCGCGCGCCTCGACCCGTTCCGGATCGAGAAGACGCTGATCGTCAACTTCTTCGTGCACGACCCGTTCACCCGCGAGGCGTACAGCCGCGACCCGCGCAACATCGCGCGCAAGGCCGAGCAGTACATCGCCGAGTCGGGCATCGCCGACACCGCGTACTTCGGTGCCGAGGCGGAGTTCTACATCTTCGACTCGGTGCGCTTCGACACCACCGCGAACGCCTCCTTCCACGAGATCGACGCGGTCTCCGGCTGGTGGAACACCGGCCGTGAGGAGGAGGGCGGCAACCGCGGCTACAAGGTCAAGTACAAGGGCGGCTACTTCCCCGTCACGCCGACCGACCACTACGCCGACCTGCGCGACAAGATGGTCCTCAACATGGAGGCCAACGGCTTCACGGTCGAGCGCGCGCACCACGAGGTGGGCACCGGCGGCCAGGCCGAGATCAACTACAAGTTCAACACGCTGCTGCACGCGGCGGACGACCTGATGCTGTTCAAGTACATCATCAAGAACACCGCGTGGCACGCCGGCAAGACCGTCACGTTCATGCCGAAGCCGCTGTTCGGCGACAACGGCTCGGGCATGCACACCCACCAGTCGCTGTGGAAGGACGGCCAGCCGCTGTTCCACGACGAGTCCGGCTACGCGGGCCTGTCGGACACGGCGCGCCACTACATCGGCGGCATCCTGCACCACGCGCCGTCGCTGCTGGCGTTCACCAACCCGACGGTGAACTCCTACCACCGCCTGGTGCCGGGCTACGAGGCCCCGGTGTCGCTGGTCTACTCCCAGCGCAACCGCTCGGCGTGCGTGCGCATCCCGATCACCGGCAACAACCCGAAGGCCAAGCGCATCGAGTTCCGCTGCCCCGACTCGTCGGGCAACCCGTACCTGGCGTTCTCGGCCATGGTGATGGCCGGCCTGGACGGCGTGAAGAACAAGATCGAGCCGCCGGCCCCGATCGACAAGGACCTCTACGAGCTGCCGCCCGAGGAGGCCCGCGACGTCAAGCAGGTGCCGGCGTCCCTGGACGCGGTGCTGGACAACCTCGAAGCGGACCACGAGTTCCTGCTGGAGGGCGGCGTCTTCACGCCGGACGTCATCGACACCTGGATCTCGTTCAAGCGCGAGCAGGAGATCGACCCGCTGCGCCTGCGCCCGAACCCCTACGAGTTCGCGCTGTACTACGACGTGTGATCGGCGCGGGGCTCTGTCCCGCTGACGCTTCCACGGGCCGAGGGCCGGGCGACCACCACAGTCGCCCGGCCCTCGGTCGTTGCAGCGGTCACACAACCTCTGCTCGAACAACGCGTCCACCGCCCGCGTCCGTGCCCCGCAGGTCCACTCAGCGACGAAAGCGGAAGAATGGCTGACACGCCGCGTCATTCGGTCAGCGTCGCCGGAATCGTGGTCAACGATGTGGGCCAAGTGCTCGTCATCCGCCGCAGGGACAACGGTCACTGGGAGCCACCCGGCGGAGTGCTGGAGGTAGCCGAGACGTTCGAGGAGGGCGTCAGGCGCGAGGTGCTGGAGGAGACCGGCATGTCGGTGCGGGTCGAGCGCCTGACCGGCGTCTACAAGAACATTCAGCGCGGCGTCGTCGCCTTGGTCTACCGCTGTGCACCGCTCAGCGGGCCCGGCCAGGTCACCGACGAGGCGACCGAAGTCCGCTGGATGACGCTGGACGAGGTCCGCGAAGCAATGTCACCGGCATACGCGGTGCGAGTGACCGACGCCTTCGAGACCGAGCTGCACACCCGTGCTCACGACGGCGTCAACCTGTCGTAGCCGCTGCTGAATTCTCCTGTATGGGATCAAGGCGCCGCCTGCGGCGACGCGCGGCCAGTCGTTTCTCATGTTTACACCGACTCCCCGCATCCCGGTGCGTGTGGTTGGGAAAGCGGCGAGCCACACAGGCCCGAACCGTAATCAAGCCACTTCCAGCCACCAGGGTCGAGGCGATCGCGTGGTCACACGGCTTCCAGCGCTGGACACGGCGATCGACTGCCGCGACGGCTCCGCCGCCTGGCAACCGAGCAGCTTGGCAGACATCAGAGCATCGCTTAACCCAGCAACCGTGACTCCGCACGGGCGGACCAGTATGACCGAACGAGCGAATTTCCGAGGTGATTTCCGATCGCGGTGGAATATGAAGCTTCAGCTGTCGGAACATAACATAGGTCGCAATATCGCGGACCAGTAGACCGTAAACATGAGTGATGATATCGAAAGCTTCTCCAATGCCGCAGGTCTTGGCGGCCTCCGAACGCGAGTTATCGACAAATTCGTGGCGACCCAAGCCGCAATAAATGTGATCGGAGTTCCGTCGGACGCATACGAAATCAAAGCACTCAGAAAGGAGTTTCAGAACTTCCCGGGATTCGCGAAGGAGTACGCCGACCGAGAACTCCGACAACGAGTCAAGAAATCCTCTGAGTCGGATAAACACAGTGGAACATTGAATGAACCGACCCTGCATCGCTCGATTAAGGGTGCAGCATGATCAGGTCGTCAGACGTAGATGAGCGTTGGTCAACGATGGTGAACGTCGAGGGGTACGAGCAGGTCAGGCATAGTACGACGGGGCGAACCGCAGGTAGCCGCCAACCGCTGGCAGTCCTACGACGTGCGATTGACGCGAGGCTCAGACCCGCTGAACGCTTCCACAGGCCGTGGACCGGGCGACCACCACAGTCGCCCGGTCCACGGCCTTTCGCCTTTCACGTCGCCTCGTCGCCCTGCGGTTCGATCCACTACCTCCGACCGGCCGAAGGCGCGAGGATGTCCCATGCCCGACACGACGCCCACGGTGACGCCCGGCAACAGCGGATCCGGCAAGGTCGTCTGCCCGTGTTGCGGCTACCACACGCTCGACTCGCGCGGCGACTACGACATATGCGAGGTGTGCTTCTGGGACGACGGTCAGGACGACCACGACGCCGACGTCGTGCGCGGAGACCCGAACGGCACCCCTCAGCCTCGCCCAGGCCCGCGAAGACTTCGCCCAACTCATCGCCGACATCGGCGTTCCCCGCCCCATCACCGCCGACTACCTCGAATCGGTGATCAACGAGCACCTATCCACTTGAACCCACCGGGCGGCCGGGCTACCTCGGGATCGGGATGTCCGGAACGGTCACGGAGCCGCCCGTGGGGGCGAGTTGGCCGATGATCCCCGCGAACGTCAACGACACCGCCCCACCGCCCGCGCCGACCTCGCGGTCCAGTTCGAGCACACCGTTCACGCTCGCGTTCCGCGCGATCGACACCGGCCACCGGCTCGAGGACGGCGACACGCCGTAGTCGCCCCCCTTGTCGTCGACCACCGAGATCGACGCCACGGGCAGGTCCATCCGCGCCGTGCTCGCGTTGACCGCGGTGACGAAGAGGCGGAGTCGGCCGGCCGCGTTCTCGACCCTGGTGACCTCCACGGTGAGCAGCCCGCGCGCCTGCTTCCACGAACCGGTGACCACCTCGGCCTCCCCGCTCGGCGACGGCGCGGCTCCCCCGGACGGCTCGGACGACACTCCGCCCACCGCACCGTCCCACTCGACCGGACCGGTACTCGGCGGAGCGACGGCGGCAGGAGTGGTCTCACGCGGGGTGGTCTCACGCAGGGTGACGCTCACCGCGCCGACGCCGACCGTGCCGGTGGTGACCGCCTGCACCACCCCGAGCAGCACCAGCACGCCGAGCACGACCAAGCCGATCCTCAGGACCGCGCTGCTCTTCTTGCGGTGGGTTCCCTCGGCCATGACGTCCTTGAGTCCGGGTGCGCGTGCGAACGGGTGGCTCCCCCCTGAGCGCCGTTAGTCTCGGCATGGGGAACACCGGTAGTCAATGGTCCGCAGCCCGCCATCGACGGTGCGTGACCCTGCGCCGACACGCCGTCCACACCAGGGCTGCCCGCCCGCCGGACGTGGCGGGCGGTTAGGGTCGCGCCGTGTCTGATGACGTCGCAACCCCCGCCCAGGTGCTGTCCACCAACATCTTCGACTCCGCCGCCGAGGCGATCGAGGCGATCGGCGCCGCCGACGTGCTCGGCCTCGGCGTCCGGGTGTCGAACCGCCTCGTCGCCGACGAGGAGTCCGACGACACGCTCGTCGAGGAGTGGATCGTCGAACTGCTCACCTCGGTCCCGCACGAGGAGTGACCCGCCGAAGGGCCCTCGCCCCCGTGACGGGGGCCCTTCACCGGCTCAGACGACCAGCACGACCTTGCCGCGCACGTGCTTGCCCTCCAGCAGCCGGTGCGCCTCCGCGGCCTGCTCCAGCGGGAACGCCTGCTGCACCTCCACCCGCAGCGCCCCGGAGCCCGCCTGCTCCGCCAACCAGTCCAGGTCGGCCCGCACGGGCTTGGCGTAGGCGTACCGCCCGCCCAGCTCCAGCACGTTGGTGTCCACGATGGACACGATCCGGGACGGGTCGCGCACCAGCGCGGGCGAGTCGTTGAGCGCCGCACCGCCCACGCAGTCGAACGCCACGTCGACCTTCCCGTCGCCGCCGACCAGCTCGGCCACGTTGTCGACCAGCGCGTCCCCGTAGGACACCGGCTCCGCGCCCAGGGAACGCAGGAAGTCGTGGTTGCGCGCCGACGCGGTCCCGATGACCCGGGACGCGCCGAGGATGCGCGCCACCTGCACGGCCAGGTGACCGACACCGCCGGCGGCGGCGTGCACGAGCACCGTGTCCCCGGACGTCACCCCGACCTTGCGCAACGCCTGCAACGCCGTCAGCCCGGTCAGCGCGAGCCCGCCCGCCTCCTCCCACGACAGCGACGGGGGCTTGTGCGCCAACCCCCGCTCGGTCGCGGCGATCAGCTCCGCGTACGTGCCGTGCTGCACGTGGTCCTTGCGCTGGTAGCCGAACACCTCGTCACCGACGGCGAAGCCGTCCACCGCCGGTCCGACGGCGCGCACCACCCCGGCCACGTCCCACCCCGGGACGAGCGGGAAGTGGTGCGGCACCGAGGCCGCCACGTACCCCATGCGCACCAGCCGGTCGACCGGGTTCACCCCGGCGGCGCGCACCTCGACCAGCACCTGGTCCAGCGCGATCGGCGGGTCCGGCAGCTCCCGCACCACGAGGACGTCGGCATCTCCGAATTCGGTCTGCGCGATCGCTTTCACGGACCCCAGTGTTCAGGACCCGTAGAAGATGCGCTCGATCACGGCCCGCGCACGCCGGGTGGTGCGCTGGTAGGAGTCGAGGAACTCGCCCGGGTCGCCCGCGTGCCCCATCGCCGACGCCACCGCCGCCAGGTCCCGCCCGACCGCGGGGAGCTGGTCGGCCGCCTTGCCCCGGACCAGCATGACGGCGTTGCGCGCCCGGGTCGCCATGACCCACGCGTCCGTCAGCGCCGCCGAGTCGTCCTCGGACACCAGCCCCGCCTCCGTCGCCGCACGCAGCCCGCGCACGGTCGACGGCGTGCGCAGCCCGGGCACCTCGAACGCGTGCTGGAGCTGGAGCAGCTGCACGGTCCACTCGACGTCGGCGAGCCCGCCGCGCCCCAGCTTGGTGTGCGTGGTCGGGTCCGCGCCGCGCGGCAGCCGTTCCGCTTCGACGCGCGCCTTGATGCGCCGGATCTCCCGCACGGCGTTCGCGTCGAGGCCCTTCGCGGGGTAGCGCACGGGGTCGACCATCTCGATGAACCGCGCGCCCAGGTCCGGGTCGCCGCCGATGACCCGGGCCCGCAGCAGCGCCTGGGCCTCCCACAGTTCGGCCCACTGCGCGTAGTAGGCGCGGTAGGAGTCGAGCGTGCGCACGAGCGGCCCCTGCCTGCCCTCGGGCCGCAGGTCGGCGTCCACCTGCAACGGCGGGTCCTGGCTGGGCGCGCTGAGGAGCTGCCGCACCTTCTCCACCACCGAGGACGCGTACCGGGCGGCGTCCGCGTCGCTCACGCCCGGCACCGGCTCGCACACGAACATCACGTCGGCGTCCGAGCCGTACCCCAGCTCGCGACCGCCGAGCCGGCCCATGCCGATGACCGCGATCGCCGCCGACGGCTCGCCCGCCGACCGCACCACCGCGTCCAGCGCCGCCTGCAGCACCGCCACCCACACCTCGGACAGCGACACGCACACCGTGCGCAGCGGCACGAGCCCCAGCAGGTCCGCCGACGCGACCCGCAGCAGCTCCTGCCGGCGCAACGAGCGGGCGGCGGTGACCGCGCGCTCCAGGTCGCTGTACCGGGCCACGGCGCTGCGCAGCGGGTTGCCGATGGCCATCGGGTCGCGGCCGACGAGCGCGTCGGTGTCGGCCAGCAGCGGCAGCACCTCGGGCGCGCGCACCAGCAGGTCCGGCACCAGCTTGGACGTGCCCAGCAGCGCGGCCAGCCGGTCGACCACCGTGCCCTCGTCGCGCAGCAGCCGCAGGTACCAGGGCGTCTCGGCCAGCGCCTCGGACACCTTCCGGTAGGCCAGCAGGCCCCGGTCGGGGTCCGGGGTGGTCGCGAACAGGTCCAGCAGCACCGGCAGCAGCGCCGTCTGGATCCGCGCCCGCCGGGAAACGCCCCTGGTCAGCGCCTCGATGTGCTTCAACGCGCCGTCGGGCGCGGCGTAGCCGAGCGCGGCCAGCCGCGCCGCCGCCTGGGACGTGGTCAGCCGCAGCGCCTCCGTCGGCACGTTCGCGACGGCCTGCAGCAGCGGCCGGTAGAACAGCTTCTCGTGCAGCCTGCGGACCTGGTTGGCGCGCTTGCGGAACTCGGCGAGCAGCACCTGGCTCTCCGACAGCCCGCCCTCGGCCTGCAACCCGGACGCGCGCGCCAGCCATCGCAGCGCCGCCACGTCGTCGTCCGCGGGGAACAGGTGCGTGCGCAGGAGTCGCTGCAACTGCAGCCGGTGCTCCAGCGTGCGCAAGAACCGGTAGGCGCGGCCGAAGTCGGCGGCGTCCGCGCGACCGATGTACCCACCGCGCCCCAACGCGGCCAGCGCCTGCGTGGTCGTGGTGATGCGCAGCTCCTCGTCACCGCGACCGTGCACGAGCTGCAGCAGCTGCACGGCGAACTCGACGTCCCGCAGCCCGCCGCGACCGAGCTTCAGCTCCCGGTCGGTCAGGTCGACGGGCACGTGGTCCTCGACGCGGCGGCGCATGGCCTGCACGTCGGGCACGAAGTTCTCGCGTTCCGCGGCCGTCCACACCAGGGGGCGCACCACGTCCATGTAGCGGCGGCCCAGCTCCTCGTCACCGGCGACCGGCCGGGCCTTGAGCAGCGCCTGGAACTCCCACGTGCGCGCCCACCGCTGGTAGTAGGTGGCGTGGCCGTCCAGCGTGCGCACCAGCGCGCCGGCCTTGCCCTCGGGCCGCAGCGCCGCGTCCACCTCGAAGCACGCCCGGCCCGCGACCTGCATCACCGCGCCCGCCAGCCGGGTCGCCACGGCCAGGTCGCCCTCGCCGACGAACACCACGTCGACGTCGCTGACGTAGTTCAGCTCCCGCGCGCCGCACTTGCCCATCGCGATCACCGCGAGCCGGCACTCGTCCGACCGCGGCACCTGCCGCGCGGCCACGTCCAGCGCCGCCCGCAACGCGGCCACCGCGAGGTCCGACAGCAGGCCGACGACGTCGTCGTAGTTGACGTACCGCTGCTCCGGTTCGACCACGTGCGCGAGGTCGACGGCGGCGATCCGGCACAGCAGCGCCCGGTACTCGACCCGCAGCGCCCGCACGGCCTCCGCTTCGGTCAGCCCGTCGACCGCGGCGAGCAGGGCCGGCGCGAACGACCCGCTGTCCACCGGCTCGTCGTCGGCCAGGCCGCGCCAGCGGTCGGGGTTGGCGACCAGGAAGTCCGACAGCGCGGTGGACGAGCCGAGCACCGCCAGCAGCCGACCGCGCAGCGCCTCGTCGTCCCGCAGTGCCGCGGCCAGCTCCGGCCACCGGTCGCCCGCCGCCTCCCGCAGCCGGTCGACCCCGCGCAGCGCGAGGTCCGGGTCGGGGCTGCGGGACAACGCCACCAGGATCGGCTCGTTGCCCTCGGTCGGTCGCCGTCCCTCCCACCAGCCCGCGGCGCGCAGGTGGTCACCGCTGCGATCCTCGGTCAGGCCGAACCGCGCGGGGGACGTGGGGTGGCGGGCTGGATCGGTCATCGACGAACACCGTAGTCCGCCCCGAGCCCCGAGGGGGCCTCAGGCAGCCACGATCAAGTAGATGCCGAACAACACTACGGTCACGCACGCCAGCAGGCAGGCCGCGGCGGCGACCGTCGGCAGCGCCGTCGACGCCTGCCGCTCCTGCGCCACCTCCCGCGCCGACCAGGCCCGCAGGCCGCCCGAGAACAGCAGCACGAGCCCCAGCACCACCGCGAGGCTCACCCCGAACACGGTGCCCAACGCCGCCCAGTCGATCTTCACGCCGCCACCTTGTGCGTCTCGGCCTGCGCCGCGATCTCGTCCACCACGTGCTCGGGCCGCACCGGCTCGCGGCGCGACAGCAGCCAGATCACCACCGACACCCCGATGCCGACCAGCGCGACGGCCACCACGCCCACCGTGCCCAGGGACGCCACCTTGCCCGCGAGCGCGCCGACCAGGCCCGCCGCCGGCAGCGTCAACCCCCAGGCCGCGGCCATCCGACCCGCCACGCCCCACCGCACGCCGCCGCGCTCCCGGCCCAGGCCGGAGCCCATGATGCCGCCGGACGCCACGTGGGTCGTGGACAGCGCGAAGCCCAGGTGCGAGGAGGCCATGATCACGGTGGCCGCGCTGGTCTGCGCGGCGAACCCCTGGGGCGCCTCGATCGTGGTCAGGCCCTTGCCCAGGGTGTGGGTGATGCGCCACCCGCCGAGGTACGTGCCGAGCGCGATCGCGACCGCCGCGCTCAGGATCACCCAAAGAGGTGGTTCCGAGCCGGGGGCGAGGGTGCCCGCGGTGATGAGCGTGAGCGTGATGATGCCCATCGTCTTCTGGGCGTCGTTCGTGCCGTGCGCCAGCGACATGAGCGCGGCCGAGGCGATCTGACCGGCCTTGAACCCCTTGTCGGTCACGGACTTCCGCGCCCGCCTGGTCAGCCGGTAGGTCAGGTAGGTGGCCAGCAGCGCCACGATGCCCGCGACCAGCGGCGCGGCGATCGCCGGCGCCACCACCTTGTCCACGACCTTGGCGAAGTGCACGGCGTCCGCGCCCGCCGCGACCCAGGTCGCCCCGATCAGGCCGCCGAACAGGGCGTGCGACGAACTCGACGGCAACCCCACGTACCAGGTCACGAGGTTCCACATGATCGCGCCGACCAACCCGCCGAACACGATGGCGGGCGTGATCGCCGCGTCGTCGACGATCCCGCCGGAGATGGTCTTGGCGACCTCGACCGACAGCAGCGCGCCCACCAGGTTCAGCACCGCGGAGAACGCGACGGCCGTGCGCGGCCGCAGCGCCCCGGTGGCGATCGAGGTCGCCATCGCGTTCGCGGTGTCGTGGAAGCCGTTGGTGAAGTCGAACACCAGGGCGGTGACGACCACGATGATGACGAGGAGCGAGGCATCCACGCTGATTCCTCCAACTGAATCGACACAGTCGGAGGTAAACGCTACCCGTCTGGCCGATGAACCCTCACAACGACAAGGTGAACGCTACCTGTCCCGGCAGTGAACACCCGTGTTGATGGACGTTCATCACACCAGCGGCAGGCTCCGGTGGATCGTCAGCTCACCGGCAGCCAGACGCACGAATCGTTCGGCGAACGGCTGCCACACCTCCTGGATGTCCTCGTGCCCCGCGGCGAGCCGGTCCGGGTCGAGCGACCGGGGAAGCCCGCCTCCCGCCTCACCGGAGTACCCCGCCGCCCACCGCAGAACCACCTCCGGTGTCGTCTCGATGTGGAACTGGAGCCCGTAGGCGTGCTCGCCGACGCGGAACGCCTGGTTGGCGCACTTCGGCGACGACGCGAGCAGCACGGAGGTCGGCGGCAGCAGCACCACCTCGTCGAAGTGGAACTGGAGCACGTCGGGCGTCCACGGCAGGTCGGCGAACAACGGGTCCTCGCCCGCCACGTCCCGCTTGGCCACCAGGCCCATGCCGAGCTCGGGACCGAGCGGGTTGCGCCGGACCTGCCCGCCGGTGGCCGCGGCGAGCAGCTGCGCGCCGAGGCAGATGGCCAGCACGGGCACCCTCCGCGACACCGCGTGGGACAGCAGCCGGCGCACGTCGGCGAGCCACGGGTGGTCGGCGTCGTCCAGCGGTCCCATCGCACCCCCGAGGACCACCAGGCCCCGGTAGCCGTCCAACGAGTCCGGCACCGGCCCTTCGTAGGGCCGCACCACGTCCAGCTCCGCCCCGGCGGCGGTCAGCCACTCGCCGAGGCGGCCGAGCGGGTCGTCGTGGTCGGGTTGCACCACCAGCAAGCGCGTCACGCGACCGAGGGTAGATCAGCAGTCACAGGAAATCGCGGGCCGGTCCGCGGTCCCGGCGGCGCCACCCTCCACGGGGTAGCCGGACGCGTGCCAGGTGGTGATGCCACCGGCCAGCCGCTTGACCTTGAAACCCAACCGCGACAGCTTCAGCGCGCCCTTCGTGGCCGCGTTGCACTCGAAGCTCTCGCAGTAGCAGACGTAGACCAGGTCGCGGTCCCAGTCCGCCGTGGTGGTCTCGTCGACGTCCCAGTGCGGCAGGTTGATCGCGCCGGGGATGCGGAGGCGGGCGAACGCCTCGGCGCTGCGCGTCTCGACCAACCGGAAGCCGGCGGTCGTGCCGGCCCGCAGGTCGCGGACCACGTCGTCGGGATCGGCCTCGAAGGCCAGTTCGGCGGCGAAGAACGCGGCGGCGGCAGCGGGGTCGGCGGCGGGGAAGCGGAGCGTGTTCGTCATGGGGAAATCGTCGCCGACCAGCGGGTTCTGCCCCATGCGGAAGTCAAGGCGTTCCGGGCTCCCGGCTTACGATTCCACGGTGGAACTGGACGACCTGGATTGGAAGTTGTTGGAGCTGCTCCAGCGCGACGGCCGGATGACGTTCACCGAGCTGGCCAAGCGGGTCTCCCTGTCCGCGCCCGCGACGACCGAGCGCGTGCGGCGGCTGGAGCAGGCCGGGATCGTCACCGGCTACGTCGCCGTGGTCGACCCCCAGCGGCTCGGGCTGCCGATCGAGGCGATCGTCCGGGTCCGGGTGCGCAGCCTCGACACGCCCCGCTTCCGCGACCGGGTGGTGACGCTGGCGCAGGTCCGCGACGCCGACCACGTGACGGGGGACGACTGCTGGCTGCTGCGGGTGGTGTGCCGGTCGATGGCGGAGCTGGAGGAGTTCGTGGAGCAGGCCCAGCGGTACGGCGACACGACCACCTCCCTGGTCTTCTCCTCCCACGCGCGCAACCGGCCCGTGACGCGCGAGGTCTTCGGGGGTATCGTTTCTCGATAACATCGATAATCGATATGCGGGGGGCATGTCATGTCGAGGGAGAACCCGTTAGAGCCGTTGACCGGGGTCGTGGGGGCGGTGCTGACGATCAGCGCGGGGATGTTCGGAGTCGGTGCCGCCACGAGGCTGACCATCGGCCTGTTGGACCCGGTCTGCTTCATCTCGAAGAACTGGCCGCACGGCACGGAGGCCGTCGGCCTGGCCGCGGGCGTGAGGGTGGACCGGGTAGACCGGGTGGCGCTGTGCGTCGACGACCCGGCACCGTGGCAGTACGTGCTGAGCGCGCTGACCGACGCCCCGACACCGCTCGCGCAGCTCGCCGGCCTGTTCCTGCTGGTGAAGCTCCTGCGTGACGCGGCACGCGACGGCATCCACACGGACGGCACGGCGGCCGGCGTGCACCGCCTCGGGCTCTACCTGCTGTGGGTCCTGCCCGCCGCGGCGATGGTCGAGTCGATCGCGCGGACCACGCTCGTGCACGCCGCCGTCACGTTCGACGCCGGCTTCCTGTCGTTCTTCGGCGAGTGGGAAGCGCCCTGGTGGGCCGTCGTCACCGGCTTGGCCCTGCTTTCGCTGGCGAAGATCTTGCGAACGAGCGCTGAGATGCGGGCCGAGCTGGAAGGGACGGTGTGACCGTGCACCGCGACCCGTCTCCGGCAGTTCCGCGGTTCGTCCGCACCGATCCGCATGCGGAACAGCCCGTGGGGGGTGGTGGGCACGGGACTCGGGTCGCCGCGCTTGGCAAGATCGTGCGGACGGGCGCGGAGATGCGCGAAGACCTTGAAGGAAGCGCGTGGGCATCCAGGTGCACCTCGATCGGCTACTCGCCGAGCGCGGGATGACGTTGACCGAGCTGGCCGACCGGGTCGGGGTGACCGTGGTCAACCTGTCGATCCTCAAGAACGGTCGGGCGAGGGCGATCAGGTTCAGCACCCTGTCCGCCCTGTGCGAGGCGTTGGACTGCGAGCCGGGCGACCTGCTCAGCCACCGGCCGGGGTGAACACGAACTCCGCGGAGTCGACCACCGGCCGGAAGCCGATCCGCTGGTAGACCGAGTTCGCCGTCGGGTTGGCCAGGTCGGTGTAGAGGACGACGTGCTCCGCGCCGTTGTCCCGGGCCCACGACGCGCAGGCCGCGGTGACCGCCGCGCCGTAACCGTGCCGGCGGTGCTCGGGCGGGGTGTAGACCGGGCCGATGCGGGACATGCCGGACGCGGGCGCGCTCGCCGCCGCCCACGCCACCGGCTCGTCGCCGAGGTACCAGACCAGGTGACCGTGCCCGGCCGTCATGCTGATCCGCACCAGTTCCCGCGACCGCTCGTCGCTGATCCCCTCGGGGGCCTGCTCGGTCGCCTCGACGCCGAAGCGGGTGCGCCACCGGCTCAGCAGGGGCAGGTCGTCCGAGGTCGCCACACGCGCCGCACCGGGCACGTCCGGCACCACGAGGTCGCCCAGCTCGTGCAGGCGCAACGCCATGTGCTCACGGGCACCGCAGCCGGTGCGCGCGGCCCAGGCGACGACGAACGCCTCCACCGACTCGCGCGGGCCGTTGACGCCGGTGAGCTCCACCTCGCCGGCCAACGCGTCCGCCACGGTCTCGGCCCACTCCGGCGCGACCCCGCTCAACGTCAGCGGCCACGGCGGGGTGCGCAGGGCCGCGGCGACCAGGACTCCGTCCTCCGTGACGCTGACCAGGAGCGGGGGCAGGTCGTCCGGGTCGGCGTGGTTGAGCCTGCGGTCGACCGCCGCGATCGGGATCGTGTGGAACACCGGGTCCGTGTTGAAGAACTCACCGGTCAACGCCCAGAACTCCGCCAGGTCGTCGTGTCTCGTCACCTCGGCCACAACCGGACGGTAACGCAAAAAGCCTTCAGGGGCACCCGGTGAACCGGATGCCCCTGAAGGCGAAAAATTGTTCGGCGGCGTCCTACTCTCCCACACCCTCACAAGTGCAGTACCATCGGCGCTGGAAGGCTTAACTACCGGGTTCGGAATGGGACCGGGTGTTCCCCAACCGCTATGACCACCGAAACACTATGAAAT
>NZ_JBITXT010000003.1:0-430600 GCF_044544865.1 Actinosynnema sp. NPDC053489
ATCGCCGCCCAGGCACGATCGGTCAGCTCGCCACGCCCCACCATGCCCAAGAACTACCAGACGCCCTGATCACCGGCT
Source organism: Actinosynnema sp. NPDC053489 (assembly GCF_044544865.1). Classification (NCBI taxonomy): domain Bacteria; kingdom Bacillati; phylum Actinomycetota; class Actinomycetes; order Pseudonocardiales; family Pseudonocardiaceae; genus Actinosynnema; species Actinosynnema sp. NPDC053489. Next base: position 79 of record NZ_JBITXT010000003.1, read on the forward strand.
TACAGGACACTGCCTAGGCACCGACCACGCGGCCCCGGTCGGCGACACCCCTCGTGTCGCCGACCGGGGCCGTTCCGCGTCCGGAGTGGCCCGGATCACCGCCGGGCGGGAACACCGGGGCCGCCAGGCGCGTTGGACAGGCAGGAAGGTTGAGCCGGGTGGACTCAAGTCCACCGGTGCCGGTTAAACTTGAGCCGGTACCGCTCAATGCGGGGCTCTCACAGACGCACTACCAGGAGGAACCAATGGCGCGAGCGGTCGGCATCGACCTGGGGACGACCAACTCCGTCGTCGCGGTACTCGAGGGTGGCGAGCCGACGGTGATCGCCAACTCCGAGGGGTCGCGCACCACCCCGTCCATCGTGGCCTTCGCCAAGAACGGCGAGGTGCTCACCGGGCAGCCCGCCAAGAACCAGGCGGTGACCAACGTCGACCGCACCATCCGGTCCGTCAAGCGCCACATCGGCACGGACTGGAAGACGGCCGACATCGACGGCAAGCAGTACACGCCGCAGGAGATCAGCGCGCGCGTGCTGATGAAGCTCAAGCGCGACGCCGAGGCGTACCTGGGCGAGGAGATCACCGACGCGGTGATCACCGTCCCCGCCTACTTCGAGGACGCCCAGCGGCAGGCCACCAAGGAGGCCGGCCAGATCGCGGGCCTCAACGTGCTGCGCATCGTCAACGAGCCCACCTCCGCCGCCCTGGCCTACGGCCTCGACAAGGGCGACAAGGAGCAGACCATCCTGGTCTTCGACCTCGGTGGCGGCACGTTCGACGTCTCGCTGCTCGAACTCGCCGAGGGCGTCGTGGAGGTCAAGGCGACCTCCGGCGACAACCACCTCGGCGGCGACGACTGGGACCAGCGCATCGTGGACTGGCTGGTCGAGCGGTTCAAGCAGAGCAACGGCATCGACCTGACCAAGGACAAGATGGCGCTGCAGCGCATCCGCGAGGCCGCCGAGAAGGCCAAGATCGAGCTGTCCAGCTCGAACAACGCCTCCATCAACCTGCCCTACATCACCGTGGACGCGGACAAGAACCCGCTGTTCATGGACGAGACGCTGTCGCGCGCCGAGTTCCAGCGCATCACCAACGACCTGCTGGAGCGCACCCGCGCGCCGTTCAACAACGTGATCAAGGACGCCGGCATCAGCGTCGGCGACATCGACCACGTCGTGCTGGTCGGCGGCTCCACCCGCATGCCCGCCGTGGCCGAGCTGGTCAAGGAGCTGACCGGCGGCCGCGAGCCCAACAAGGGCGTCAACCCGGACGAGGTCGTCGCCGTCGGCGCCGCCCTCCAGGCCGGTGTGCTGAAGGGCGAGGTCAAGGACGTCCTGCTGCTCGACGTCACCCCGCTGTCCCTGGGCATCGAGACCAAGGGCGGCGTGATGACCAAGCTCATCGAGCGCAACACCACGATCCCGACCAAGCGCTCGGAGATCTTCACCACCGCCGACGACAACCAGCCGTCCGTGCAGATCCAGGTGTTCCAGGGTGAGCGCGAGTTCGCCCGGGACAACAAGAAGCTCGGCATGTTCGAGCTGACCGGCCTGCCGCCGGCGCCGCGGGGCGTCCCGCAGATCGAGGTCACCTTCGACATCGACGCCAACGGCATCGTGCACGTGTCGGCCAAGGACATGGGCACCGGCAAGGAACAGCGGATGACGATCACCGGCGGCTCGGCGCTGCCGAAGGACGACATCGAGCGGATGATCAAGGACGCCGAGGCGCACGCCGAGGAGGACAAGCGCCGCCGCGACGAGGCCGAGGTCCGCAACCAGGCCGAGACGCTGGTCTACCAGACGGAGAAGGTCCTCAAGGAGAACGAGGACAAGATCCCGGCCGACGTCAAGGAGAAGGTCACCGCGGCCATCGCCGAGACCACCGAGGCGCTCAAGGGCGAGGACATCGCCAAGGTCCGCGCCGCCGTGGAGAAGCTCGCCACGGAGTCCCAGGCCATCGGCCAGTCCCTGTACGCCAACGCACCCACGGCCGACGCCGCGGGCGCCGCGGGCGGCACGACCGCCGGCGACGCGCCCAAGGCCGACGACGTCGTGGACGCCGAGATCGTCGACGAGGACGAGAAGAAGTGACCAACCCCGAGGAACAGCCCCACGTGGTCGTGCGCGACCGCAGGCGCATCGACCCGGAGACCGGGCAGGTGCGGCAGGCGGCGCCCGACGAGGAAGCGCGGGCCGAAGCGGTGGCGGAGCCCGAGGGCGGCGGCAAGCACGCCGCCCCCGAGGCCCCCGACGACGCCCAGGCCGTGGCCGTCGACCCGTCCGTCGAGCTGAAGGCCCAGCTCGACGAGCGGACCGCCGACCTCCAGCGGTTGACCGCCGAGTACGCCAACTACCGCAAGCGCGTCGAGCGCGACCGGGAACTGGTGATCACCACGGCCAAGGCCCAGGTGGCGGGCGAACTGCTCGGCGTGCTGGACGACGTCGAGCGGGCCGGCGCCCACGGCGACCTCACCGGCGCGTTCAAGGCGGTGGCCGACAAGCTGGTCAGCGCCCTGCACGGCACCGGCCTCGAGCCGTTCGGGCACGAGGGCGAGGAGTTCGACCCGTCCGTCCACGAGGCCGTGCAGCACAGCACGTCCCCGGACGTCACCGGGCCGACCGTCACCGCCGTGCTCCGCCGCGGCTACCGGTTCGGCGAGCGCGTGCTGCGGCCCGCGCTGGTCGCCGTGACCGACCACGAGCCCGCCGCCGAGCAGGCCGCGGGCGAGCAGACCGAAGAGACCGCCGAGAAGCCGGTCGAAGAGCAGCAGGACTGAGGAAAGGGGGCGGCGTCCGTTGAGCGCTCGCGACTGGATCGAGAAGGACTTCTACCGCGAGCTGGGCGTCACCTCGGACGCCTCGGCCGACGAGATCAAGAAGGCGTACCGGAAGTTGGCGCGGGAACTGCACCCCGACGCCAACCCCGGTGACGCCAAGGCCGAGGCGCGGTTCAAGGCGGTGTCCGAGGCGTACGGCGTGCTGTCGGACAGCGCCAAGCGCAAGCAGTACGACGAGGCCCGCCGCCTCTTCGCCGGAGGCGGCGGGTTCCCCGGCGGCTTCGGCACGGGCGGCGGCGGGTTCGACGTCGGCGACCTGTTCGGCCGCCAGGGCGGCGCGCAACCCGGCGGCATGGGCGGCCTCGGCGACCTGCTCGGCGGCCTGTTCAACCGCCGGGGCGGCACGTCCGCGTCCGCGACCAGGCCCCGCCGCGGCGAGGACGTCGAGACCGACGTCCGCATCGACTTCACCGAGGCCGTCAAGGGCGCGACCGTGCCCATGCGCCTGTCCAGCCCCGCGACCTGCGGCACGTGCGCCGGGTCCGGCGCACGTCCCGGCACGTCGCCGCGGACCTGCCCGAACTGCGACGGCGCCGGCCTGGTGACCCGCAGCCAGGGCGCGTTCGCGTTCTCCGAGCCGTGCGCGGACTGCCGCGGCACCGGGCGCATCGTGGACGACCCGTGCCCCGAGTGCGGCGGCGACGGCGTGAGCACCAAGACCAGGACGCTGACGATCCGCATCCCCGCGGGCGTCGACGACGGCCAGCGCATCAGGCTGGCCGGCCAGGGCGAGCCGGGGCGCAACAACGGACCAGCCGGCGACCTGTACGTGCGCGTGCACGTCAACCCGCACCCCGTCTTCGGCCGGTCGGGCAACGACCTGACCGTGACCGTGCCGGTGACCTTCCCCGAGCTGGCGCTGGGCACGACGTTGACCGTGCCGACGCTCGAGGGCAAGGTGACCTTGAAGGTGCCCGCGGGCACGGCCAGCGGCCGCGTGCTGCGGGCGAAGGGCAAGGGCATCGCCCGGCGCGACGGCCAGGTCGGCGACCTGCTGATCACCTTGAACGTCGCGGTGCCCAACAACATGGACGCCGCAGCCCGGGAGGCGTTGGAGAACTACGCGTCGGTGACGGCGAAGCACGACCCGCGCGCGGAGCTCAACGCCCTGTTGGAGAAGAGGTCGGTGTGAGCTTCCCGTTCCCGCCCGGCACCGACGAGGACACCCCGTTCTTCGTCATCTCCGTGGCGGCCCAGCTGTCCGGTCTGCACGCGCAGACCCTCCGCGCCTACGACCGGTTGGGCCTGGTGTCGCCGGGCCGCACGTCCGGCGGCGGGCGGCGGTACTCGATGCGCGACATCGTGCTGCTGCGGGAGGTGCAGCGGCTGTCGCAGGAGGAGGGCGTCAACCTCGCCGGCATCAAGCGGATCATCGAGCTGGAGAACGAGGTCGGCGCGCTGCGGGCGAAGGTGCAGGAGCTGACCGAGCAGCTGTCCAACGCGATGGCCGCCGCCGAGCACGCCGCCGCGTCGGTGCACGCCTCCTACCGCCGCGACCTGGTGCCGGTGCGGCACGAGACGGCCCTGGTCGTCTGGAAGCCGAAGCGCTGACCGGCCCCGAGCCGCCCACCGCGTCGCCCGATGGGGTGATCATGTCGCGACAATGTACGGAAACGCCGTTACCACACCTCGGTTAGAACGAGGAACCCCGCGACCACCACCCCACCCGCACCTACCCACCCGCCCGCAGCCACCCACCACACCCACCCACCGCACTCACGCCCACCCACCACACTCACGCTTACCCACCACACCGCCCGCCGCCCGGATGGGGACCCACGTGGACTTCGTCTTCGTGCACGGCACCACCCAGTCACCGGCCTCCTGGCGTCCGGTGGCCGACCTGCTCCGCGGCCGCGGCCACCGGACCGTGGCCGTGGACCTGCCGACCGACCGGCCGGAGCTGCGCGCCACCGACTACGCCGCGATCGCCCGCGCCCAAGCGGGCGACGCGCTGGCCCCGGTGCTGGTGGGCCACTCCGGCGCGGGCCTGCTGATGCCGGCCATCGCCCGGGCCGTGGCCGCGTCGCACCTGGTGTGGGTGGCCGCGGTGGTGCCCGGCCCGGTGTCCCTGGCCGACGAGCTGTCCGTCGACACGGGCGAGATGTTCAACCCGGAGTGGCGCGCCCTCACCGAGCCGCCCACCGCGGACCCCGTGGTCGCCGCGTACTTCCTGTTCCACGACTGCGACCTGGCCGGCGTGCGCGCAGGCCTGCGGACGTTGCGGCTGTTCCACCCCGTCGCCACGTACCGCGAGGTGCACGAGGTGCCGCAGCTGCCGTCGACCTACGTCCTGCCGCGCGAGGACCGCACGTTGCGGCCGTCGTGGATGCGGCGCGCGGCGCGTGAGCGGCTCGGGGTCGAGGCGATCGAGGTCGAGGGCGGGCACTGCCCGCAGACGAGCCGTCCGGCGACGTTGGCGGCGATCCTCGGTGCGGCGTGGCCCGGACGGGCGTGAGGAGCTGTCGCCCGGACGGGTGGCGACGGGCTCCGGCGATGGCGGTGTGCGGTCAGGACGGCGCGGGGTGCCGCCGAGGCCGTCCGGGCGGCCGTGACCGCCGAGGCGGCCACAGCTGGGTGCACGGCGCGGCGGCCGAAGTGGCTCCGTGAGGTGAAAGTTTTTCGGGAAGTGGCTCAGTCCAGGGTGAACGGGTCGTACTTGATCCGGTCCAGCGGGGTGCCGGCGACCAGCATGCGGGACACCGTCGCCCGGATCATGGACGGTGAGCCGCACACCAGCACGTCCCGGTCCTCCCACGCCCCGTAACGGGTGACCACGTCGGCGAGCGTGCCCTGCTCCACGCCCCGCGCGCCGGGGTCCGACTCCAGCACCGGCACGACGGTCAGCCACGGGTTGGTCATGGCGAACCGCTGGAGGTTGTCCAGGTCGTACAGGTCCTCCCGGGTCCGCCCGCCCAGGAACAGGTGCACCCTCGGGTTCTCGCCCCACTGCGCCATCTCGTCGATGATCGCGTGCATCGGCGCGACCCCGGTCCCGCCGGCGACCATCAGCACGTCCCGCCCGGACTTGCGGTCGACGCTCAGCCGGCCCATCGGCGGACCGATGCGCCACACGTCGCCGCGCTGCGTGTGCCCCACCACCGAACGGCTGACCCACCCGCCCTCGACCGAGCGAATGTGGAACTCGATGATGCCGTCGTCACGGGGTGCGTTGGCGGGCGAGTAGTACCGCCACAGGCGCGGGCGCTGGGGCGTCTCGACGCTGACGTACTGCCCCGCCCGGTACCCGACCGGGTGATCCGGTTGCAGCCGGACGACCGCCAGGTCCCAGCTCACGCGCTGGTGGTCCAGCACGGTGGCGTGCCAGTAGGCCGGGCCGTCGTCGGCGGCCGCCGCCTCCTGCATCGCCCGCGCCATGATCGTGTACGCCTCGGCCCACGCCATCTCGACCTGCGGCGTCCACGCGGGCCCGGCGTACTTCTTCACCGCCGCCAGCAGGGCCGTGCCGACGGACTCGTAGTGCACGTTCACGACGCCGAACTTGCGGTGGTCGCGCCCGAGCTGCCGCAGGAACGGGATGAGGTCGTCCGGCCGGTCCACCATCTGCACGACGTGGACGAGGGCGCGCAGCAGGCGGCTGCGCTGCACCTCCATGTTCACGGGGAACATCTCGCGGGTCGCCGGCGCGAGGCTGAAGAGCATGCCGTAGAAGAACTTGGCCACCTCTTCGGAGCGCGGCTCCACCACCGCGAAGCTCTCCCGGATCATCCGCACCATGGCGGTGACCCCGGGGGGAGGTTGGCGGTGTGGCGGGGTAGGGATGGGGCTCAACACGGCGTTCGCAGTCATGGTCCGGGCGCAGTCTCCACGTTTCTGGCGGCGCCAGCAAGGGCGCTACGTCCTCGTCAAGCTTCCATCCCCGACGAGGGGACACTAACCCGCCAACTGGCCGGTTGACTCCTTGATGCCACCTTCGAGTGCAGTGCGGTCACGGACGGTTGCAGACAGTTCCCGCGAACGGGTGGGCATTCCCCATCACATATACCGAATCTAGCGGTCTTCGCCCACCTCCAGGTGCACTAGACCTCACGGCATGTGGCTCACCCGACATCGCCGGCACGTCCGGCCGGCGCTCCGGTGCCCACGTTCACCCCGGTGGCGGCCGGCAGACCGCGGCGGTGCGGTGGGCCGCAATCGCCTGTGGATTCCCACCTGCGGATTGTGGACAACTTCGGCTCGGCTGTGGACAAGCTGCTACGACATCCGGGTGACCCGGGTCAGCCCTGCTCGGACCGCTCCGCTGCGCTGCGTTCAACGCAGAACTCGTTGCCCTCCGGGTCGGCCAGCACGACCCAGCCCGTGCCGTCCGGTCGGCGCATGTCCGACACCAGCGCCGCCCCGATCCCCAGCAGCCGCTCCACCTCGGCGTCGCGCGGGATGTCGGGCCGCAGGTCGAGGTGCAGCCGGTTCTTCACGGCCTTGGGCTCGGGGACCTGGATGAACAGCAGCCCCGGCCCCTCGCCGAGCGCGACGAGCGCTTCGGGGTCGCCCGGCTGGTCGTCGGCGGAGATCGGCCGGCCGGTGACCTGGCTCCAGAAGCCGGCCAGCGCGTAGGCGTCCCGGCAGTCGACGGTGATGTGGTGCACGAGTGAGGTCATCGGCCAATCCTGGGGGCGGGGTCCGTTCGGTCGCACGTCGATTTCCGGCCGTGGCCCACGCCACACGCTTCCGCTAGGTTGAGCGGAACAGGCTCAACTTTTCTGACGTTGATCCGGATGAAGGCTGGTGCGCGACGCCGGCCCCTGCGGCAGGAACACCCGACCGAGGTGAGGAATGGACGCTTTCAACCCGACCACGAAGACGCAACAGGCCGTGTCCGCCGCCGTGCAGGCGGCGACCATCGCGGGCAACCCCGACGTCGGCCCGGTCCACCTCCTCGGCGCGCTGCTGGCGCAGGGCGACGGCCTGACCGCGCCCCTGCTCTCGGCCGTCGGCGCCGACCCGAAGCAGGTGCACAAGGAGCTGGAGCAGCTGACCAGGGCGCTGCCCGCGGCCAGCGGCTCGTCCGTGTCCGCGCCCCAGTTCTCCCGCGACGCGGTCCGGGTGCTGGGCAAGGCGCAGGAGCTCGCCACCGAGATGGGCGACGAGTACGTGTCGACCGAGCACCTGCTGGTCGGCCTCGCCCAGCACGGCGGCCAGGTCGCCGACCTGCTGCGCCGCCACGGCGCGAGCCCCGAGTCGCTCAAGGAGGCGTTCGGCCGGGTCCGCGGCTCCGCGCGGGTCACCAGCCCCGACCCGGAGGGCACCTACCAGGCGCTGGAGAAGTACGGCGTCGACCTGACCGAGCGCGCCCGCAAGGGCGAGTTGGACCCGGTCATCGGCCGTGACGCCGAGATCCGCCGCGTGGTGCAGGTGCTGTCGCGCCGCACGAAGAACAACCCGGTGCTGATCGGCGAGCCCGGCGTCGGCAAGACCGCCATCGTCGAGGGCCTGGCGCAGCGCATCGTCGCCGGCGACGTGCCCGAGAGCCTGCGCGGCAAGAAGGTCGTCGCGCTCGACCTCGGCGCGATGGTCGCGGGCGCGAAGTACCGCGGCGAGTTCGAGGAGCGGCTGAAGGCCGTGCTCAAGGAGATCACGGACTCGGCCGGCCAGGTCATCACGTTCATCGACGAGCTGCACACGATCGTGGGCGCGGGCGCGACCGGCGAGTCCGCCATGGACGCGGGCAACATGATCAAGCCGATGCTGGCCCGCGGCGAGCTGCGGATGGTCGGCGCGACCACGCTGGACGAGTACCGCGAGCGCGTCGAGAAGGACCCGGCCCTGGAGCGCCGCTTCCAGCAGGTCTTCGTCGGCGAACCGTCCGTCGAGGACACCATCGGCATCTTGCGCGGCCTCAAGGACCGCTACGAGGTGCACCACGGCGTGCGCATCACCGACGCCGCGCTGGTCGCCGCCGCCACCCTGTCCGACCGCTACATCACCGCCCGCTTCCTCCCGGACAAGGCCATCGACCTGGTGGACGAGTCCGCGTCCCGGCTGCGCATGGAGATCGACTCCCGCCCGGTCGAGATCGACGAGGTCGAGCGCGCCGTGCGGCGGCTGGAGATCGAGGAGATGGCGCTGGCCAAGGAGTCCGACCCGGCCTCCGTGGAACGGCTGGCCGCGCTGCGCGCCGAGCTGGCCGAGAAGCGCGAGGACCTCGCCGGGCTGACGGCGCGCTGGCAGAACGAGAAGGGCTCCATCGAGAAGGTCCGCGACCTCAAGGAGCAGCTGGAGCAGCTGCGCGGCGAGTCGGAGCGGGCCGAGCGGGACGGCGACCTGGGCCGTGCCGCGGAGCTGCGGTACGGGCGCATCCCGGCGTTGGAGAAGGAGCTGGAGGAGGCGACCCGCACCACGCAGGACGCCGCCGTGATGCTGAAGGAGGAGGTCGGCCCGGACGACGTGGCCGACGTGGTCTCCGCGTGGACCGGCATCCCGGCGGGCAGGCTGCTGGAGGGCGAGACGGCGAAGCTCCTGCGCATGGAGGAGGAGCTGGGCAGGCGCGTGGTCGGGCAGGCGGAGGCCGTCCGGGTGGTGTCGGACGCGGTCCGGCGCACCCGCGCGGGCGTGGCCGACCCGGACCGGCCGACCGGCTCGTTCCTGTTCCTCGGCCCGACCGGCGTCGGCAAGACGGAGCTGGCGAAGGCGCTGGCGGAGTTCCTGTTCGACGACGAGCGCGCCATGATCCGGATCGACATGAGCGAGTACTCCGAGAAGCACTCGGTGGCCCGGCTCGTCGGCGCGCCCCCCGGGTACGTCGGCTACGACCAGGGCGGCCAGCTGACGGAGTCGGTCCGGCGCCGCCCGTACTCGGTCGTGCTGCTGGACGAGGTCGAGAAGGCTCACCCGGACGTGTTCGACGTGCTGCTGCAGGTGCTGGACGACGGCCGGCTGACCGACGGCCAGGGCCGCACGGTGGACTTCCGCAACACGATCCTGGTGCTGACCTCGAACCTCGGCTCGCACTTCATCGCGGACGCCACCCTGGACGAGCTGCAGCGCAAGGACGCCGTGATGTCGATCGTGCGCACGCACTTCAAGCCGGAGTTCCTGAACCGGCTGGACGACGTCGTGGTGTTCCACTCGCTGGCGACCGAGGAGCTGACGTCCATCGTGGACATCCAGGTCGACCGGCTCGGCAAGCGCCTTGCGCAGCGGCGGCTGCACCTGGAGGTCACGCCCGCGGCCCGGGAGTGGCTGGCGCTGAACGGCTTCGACCCGGTGTACGGCGCGCGGCCGCTGCGGCGGCTGGTGCAGTCGTCGATCGGCGACCAGTTGGCGAAGGAGCTGCTGGCGGGCGAGGTGCGGGACGGCGACACCGTGAAGGTCGAGGTGCTGGACGACCACTCGGGCCTGATCGTCGGCCGGTCCTGACCGGTCTTGTTCGGACGTGCCCGGCGAGGTGTCGACACCTCGCCGGGCACGTCCGCGTTCACCTGGCGATTCGATGCCGCCCGGCAAACCCTCGCGGGACCTCCGCCCGGTCTGTCTGCGGCTCGGTCTGGCGGGGGGCTGGTCTGTCTGTGGGCCCGGTCTGGCGGCGGCCCGGTTGCGGAGCCGGCTGCGCAGGCGTCCCCGACCGGGGGACCCCTGGTTTTACTCTGCCGGCCGGCACCGACAGCGGGGGTAAGGGCGGCCCGTGCCTGTGGACAACGCCGTGGCCTGTGGATAAGTCGGGGTCGGCGTTCGGCCCGCCCGCCGTGGCGCGCGCCACGTCCCCCGCGCGATCCGGGTAACAGCTTGATCCGTTCGCGCGAACCACGCCCCAAGTGATCTTCGTTTGTTCACCGCCGCCCGCTACTCTCGCACCGTGGGCATACCGGCGTGGGTCTGGTTCACCGTCGCCGCGGTCGCGGGCGTCGCGGGGTTCGCCCTGCTCGCGACCGACCGGGCGCAGCGAACCGCGCGTAACCGCGAGCGCCGCCGCTGGGCGGCGCTGCGCGGCTGGCAGTTCGAGGAGACCGACCACGTGCTGCCCACCCGCTGGGAGAGCGGCGCGATCGCCTACTACGGCGCGGGCGTCGCCAAGGACGTCGTCGCGGGCTCGACCTTCACCGCCGACGGCCGCCGCCAGGTCTACGTGCTCGACCACGAGACCGGCGGCAAGGTCAACTCCGTGCTCGTCGGCGTGCGCTGCCGCAAGCCGCTGTCCGTGGTCGTCGAGCTGTGGCTGCCCAGCGTGCCGTTCCAGCGCGACCAGATGCCCGACCTGCTCGGACCGGTCGGCTCGCGGTACGCGTTCGTCAGCGAGCTGCCCGCCGCGCGCAAGCTCATCACCCCCGACCTGGTCGACGCGGCCGAGGAGATCGGCGGCGACGTCACCGTCGTGTGGCTGGAGGACGACTGGGTGCTCGCCGCCGCGCCGCCCAACTCCACGCCCGCCCGCCTGGAGCGGCTGCTGCGCGACCTCGGCGAGCTGGCCGACGTGATCGACCCGTTCGAGGCCGACCCCGAGGCCGAAGCCGGTGGCGAGGTCCACCGCCCGCAGTTCGGGCGCAAGCCGTGACGCCGCCCACCGCCCTGGTGACGGGCGCGTCGTCGGGCATCGGCGCGGCGTTCGCCCGCAGGCTCGCCGCCGAGGGCCACGACCTGGTGCTGGTCGCCCGCGACGAGCGCCGCCTGGAGGAGACGGCGGCCAAGCTGCGCGCCGCGCACGGCATCACCGCCGAGGTGCTGCCCGCCGACCTGGCCGCGGAGGCCGGTCGCGCGAAGGTCGCCGACTTCCTCGCCGGACGCGAGGTGGACCTGCTGGTCAACAACGCCGGCTTCGCGATCTCCGGCGAGTTCTCCACCGCCGACCCGCGCGACCTGCGGTCCCAGCTCGACGTGAACGTGACGAGCGTGCTGCTGCTGACCCGCGCGGCGCTGCCCGGGATGGTGGCGCGGGGCCGGGGCGCGGTGGTCAACGTGTCCAGCGTCGCCGGGTTCCTGCCCGGCCGCGGCACCAGCTACAGCGCCGACAAGGCGTGGGTGACGTCGTTCTCCGAGGGCATGGCGATGGCCACGGCGGGCACGGGGGTGCGCGTGCTGGCGCTGTGCCCCGGGTTCGTGCGCACCGAGTTCCACCAGCGGGCGCGGATCGACATGTCCAAGACGCCCGACCTGCTCTACCTCGACGCCGACCGGGTGGTGCACGAGTGCCTCGCCGACCTGCGCTCGGGCAAGGTGCTGTCCGTCCCGGGGACCCAGTACAAGGCGATCACGACGTTCGCCCGGCTGGTCCCGCGCGCGCTGGTGCGCCGCATCGCCTCCCGCGTGGCGGGCGGGCGCGGGCGCACCTGAGGGCGGACGCCGGCGGGGGTGTCGGCGCCGGGGCGGGTAACGGTGTGTTGGCGCGCGGCGCGATGTGACACTCTTGGGACCCGTGCGAACTGATGTGGTCCTGGACGCCGCGGCGAAGGCCGAGCTGGCGCGGTTGGTGAGCGAGTTGGCCGTGGTGCACGGCAAGGTGACGCTGTCCTCGGGCGCCGAGGCCGACTACTACATCGACCTGCGCCGGGCGACGCTGCACCACGCCGCGGCACCGCTGATCGGCAGGCTGCTGCGGCAGCTCACCGCCGACTGGGACTACGTGGCCGCGGGCGGGCTGACGCTGGGCGCCGACCCGGTCGCGTGCGCGATGATGCACGCCGCCGCGGCGTCCGGCGAGGTGCTCGACGCGTTCGTCGTGCGCAAGGCCGCCAAGCAGCACGGCATGCAGCGGCAGATCGAGGGCATCGAGGTCGCCGGGCAGCGCGTGCTCGCCGTCGAGGACACCTCCACCACCGGCGGCAGCGTGCTGACCGCCGTGGAGGCGCTGCGCGCGAACGGCGCGACGGTGGTCGGCGTGGCGACGGTCGTGGACCGGGGCACGGGCGCGCGCGAGGTCATCGAGGACGCCGGCCTGCCGTACCGGTACCTGCTGGACCTGAACGACCTGGGCCTGGCCTGACGTGGTCGCGCTGGTCCTGCTGCTGGTGATCGTGGCGATCCTGGGTGTCGGGGTCGCCGTGGGGTTGTCCCGCCGCAAGCGGAACCCGTTCGCGAACCAGGAGTTCGTGAACCAGTGGGAGCAGGGCATGCGGGCGCTGGAGGCGTCGCTGGGCTGGCGGTTCGTCGCCGAGGACCAGGGCTTCCAGGAGCGCGTGCCGCAGGTCGGGCGGATGCTGGAGGCCGACCGGAGCCGGGTGAAGTTCCAGCTCGTCGGCCACTGGCGCGGGGTGCCCGTGCTCGCCGTCGAGGTGGTGTTCCGCGCGGACAACGTGGTCGCGTCGGAGTACCGCACGTACACGGTGGTGGTCGTGCCGCGGCCCATGCCGGGCCCGTGGGTGCTGATCAGCCCGCGCAACGACAGCGTGTGGGGCCTGTTCGAGCAGTTCGTGGCGACCGGCGACCCGGCGTTCGACAGCCGCTACGAGGTGCGCCGCCGCAACCCCGCGTTCGCCTCCGCCCTGCTCGGCTTGGGACTCGCCCAGGCGCTGCTGCAGGACCCGCGGGCGAACGGGGTGGCGATCGCGTTCGACGAGCACAACCTCGCCGCCGCCGTGCCGGGCCCGCTGCTCCAGGCGCCGCTGGCGCCCCTGGCCGACCTGCTGCTGGACGTGGCGGGCCGGGTGCCCTGGCAGGCGTTGCCGCGCGGCTGAGGGCCGGCCCACACGTCATTCGCCGACGCGCGATCACCCGGCGGCCTAGTCTGGCAGCGGGAGGTCGCTATGGTCGCGCGCGCGTTCGCCGAGCTCGTCATGGTGGTGCACTTCGCCGTTCTCGTCTTCCTGGTGGTCGGGGGTTTCCTGGCCTGGCGCTGGCCGAGGGTGCTGTACTTCCACCTGGCCATGGCCACCTGGGGCCTGCTGATCGTGCTGTTCCCGCTCGCCTGCCCCCTGACCTGGCTGGAGAACGAGCTGCGCGCCGCCTCCGGCCAACCGCGGCTGGTGGTGGGCTTCATCGACACCTACATCGACGGCGTCCTCTACCCGGACTCCGCGGCCCGCCTCGTGCAGGTGCTGGTGGCACTCGTCGTGGTCACCTCGTGGACCGGGTACTACCTGAAACGGCGCGAGTCCTCTCCGACCCGCACGGAGGCTTGTCGCTGAACCGGTCCAACACCCCGGTTCGGCTCTTCGGGTCAACCATCGTCGATCACCCTTTCAAAGCCTTATCCTTCGGGTTGAGGGGGTGGCGCGATGAGTTTGTTTCGACCTCGGAAGAGTGCGCGGAGCGACCTTTATCCCGAGCTCCTGGCTTATTACTGTGATTTGATCGAACGGGAACGAGGGCAACGTTGGCGCGTCCAAGCCTGGGCTCAGGAAGTCCGCGTCGGCGAGAACGGTGACGTGGACCAGCGCCTGTGCTTCACGGTGGTGGCGGAGTGCGACCGCCTCGACTTCGTGAGCTTCCACGACGGGGTCAACTGGAACTGGCCGCAGGCGCACCAGGACCAGGTCCGGATCGAGGTTCGCACCTCGGAGAGGCACGGTCTCGGGGGCACACGTCTGGACATCACCCACCACTGGACCCGCGGTGGCCGGATCAAGACGTTCATCCACCTCGATCGGCCGATCTCCCGCGGCGAGGAGTTCACGTTCGTGGCCGACATCTCCTGGCCCCGGAAGTGCTTGCCCTTCGTCCGGGGTGAGGGCCCGGACAGTTTTCTCGTGTCCTTCAGCGAGATCACCAGCCTGATCGAATACCGGATCGTGCTCCCGAAGCGGTGGACGGTCAACTTCGAACACCTCGGCCTCATCCCCGGTCGGGACGATTACGTCCTGACCGCGTCCGTGAACCGGGACGGTTGCCCGGTGGCCTCGCTGACCGTGCGCGACCTGCCGAGCTACCGGAAGGTCGGCATGAAGCTCGACCTGTCGCCCTCGGCGGCGTGACTACGATCGCCACGGTCTGTCCGGAGCCGGGGGTGACGTGGAACAGCGAGTGGTCCTCGAGGGGTTTCACGCCGTCAAGCACGCGGTTCGGTTCGGGGCGGTGGTGGGGACCGTGGTGGTGCTCGACCGGGACGCGGCGGTCGGGTTGGCGCGGACGCACGCGCCCGACCTGGTGGAGGTCTTCGAGCGGGCCGCGGTGGTGACGCGCGCGGAGTTCGAGCGGGTGATCGGGCGGGGTCACCCGACCGGGGTCGGCGGGATCGCCGAACGGCCCGCGCCCGGACCGGTCGCACCGCGCGGCGCGCCCCTCGTGCTGCTGGACAACCCGCGCAACCTCGGCAACTTCGGCGCGGTCATCCGGGTGGCGGCCGGGCTCGGGGCCGGCGGGGTCGTGTCCCTGGGCGACGTCGACCCGTGGCACCCGAACGTCCTGCGCGGCAGCGCCGGGTTGCACTTCGCGCTGCCCGTCGGGCGGTTGTCGGGGGTGGACGACGTCGACGGGACGGTGATCGCGTTCGACGCCGGCGGCCGGGACCTGCGGGACGTGCGGATCCCCGACGACGCCGTGCTGGCCTTCGGCTCCGAGCGCCACGGGCTGTCGGCGCTGGTGCGGGACCGCGCCGACCTCGTGGTCTCGCTGCCCATGCGCCCGAAGGTGTCCAGCTACAACCTGACCACCAGCGTCGCCATGGGCCTCTACCACTGGGAACTGTTCCGACGAGCTTCTTGAACGGTTCAGTCGGCACGCTGGTGGCGTGACCTCACCCAAGCTCCTGGCCGCGCGCGCCGGCGTCGCCGAACGCGCGGTCGAGTCCCGGCACCTGCGTCGGGTCTGGGGAGTGCCGGGCACGGTCCTCGGCGCGGTCGCCTGGCCCCTCGACTGGTCGGGCCGGGCGCACGTCCGGTTCAGCTACTGGTGGCAGGCGCACCTGCTCGACTGCGTGCTGGACGCCCAGCTCCGCTCGCCGAAGCAGGCGCGCGTGGCGCTGGTGCGGCGGCTCGTGCGCGGCATCCGGCTGCGCAACCTGGTCGGCTGGACCAACGACTTCTACGACGACGTGGCGTGGCTCGGCCTGGCGCTGCTGCGCGCCGAGCGGGAGGTCGGCGTCGCGCGGCCCCGGGCCGTCACCGCGATCGCCGACCGGCTGCGCGCCGGCTGGACCGACCACGGCGGCGGCGGCATCTGGTGGCGGCGCGACGACGACTTCAAGAACGTGCCCGCCAACGGCCCGGCCGCGATCTTCTTCGCCCGACTGGGCGCGCGGGCCGACCTCGGCCGCGCGCGGTCCATCGTGAACTGGGTCGAGGAGGCCCTGGTCGACCCGGAGACCGGGCTGGCGTGGGACGGGCTGCACGTGCGCCCCGACGGCACGGTCCGCGAGGTCGAGAAGAACTTCTACACCTACTGCCAGGGCGTCCTGCTCGGCGCGTGCGTCGAGCTGGGCGGTCGCTACCAGGACAAGGCGGCGCGGATCGTCGACGCCGTGGACAAGCACCTGGCCGCCGACGGCGTGCTGCGCGGGCACGGCGGGGGTGACGGCGGCCTGTTCGGCGGCATCCTCACCCGCTACCTGGCGCAGGCGGCGCTGCGCCTGGACCGGCCGCAGGCGGCGACGGCGGCGGACCTCGTGCACCGCTCCGCGGAGGCGGTGTGGGCCAACCGGACGGCGGTGGTGAGCGGGCCGCTGTTCGGCCCGGACTGGGCGCGGCCCGCGGTCAGGCCGTCCGGGCGCGAGCCCGAGCGCGACCTGTCCGTCCAGCTCGGCGGGTGGATGGCGCTGGAGGCCGCCGCCCTGCTGGAGCGCAACGACGTCCTGCCCGCGCGGACCTGAGCGCCGTCGGTGGCAGCTCGTCGGTGGCGACCGTCAGTGGCAGCCGCACGACCGGCGGTGCCGCAGCACGGGCGGCAGCCGGATCGTCTCCGGGGCCCGCTCCGGGTCCGCGATGCGCGCCAGCAGCAGCCGCACCGCCCGCCGCCCGATCTCCTCCACCGGCTGCGCCATCGCGGTCAGCGGCGGGTCGACCAGCTCGGCCCACTCCACCTCGTCGTAGGTGACCAGGGCCAGGTCCGCGCCGATCCGCACGCCCCGCGCGCGTGCCGCGTGCAGCACGTCGATCAGCACCTGGTGGTCGTTCACCACCACGCCCGTGACCCGGCCGAGCAGCGGCTCCAGCGCCGGCCGCACCAGGTCCTCGTCCCACGCCAGCCCCGCCCGGCCCAGGCCGAGCCGGTAGCCGAGCACCCGCTCGTCGGTGGTCGCGAGGCCCGGCTGGCCCGACACCAGCCCGATCCGCCGGTGCCCCAGCTCGGCGAGGTGCCGGACCAGGGTGGACGTGGCCTGCACGTTCTCCGGGCCCACCTGGTCGACGTCCTTGGCCACGGTCAGCCGGTCCACCAGCACCGTCGGCACGCCCAGCCGGCGCAGCTCCGGCAGCGCGGCCGACCCCGACGTCGGTGTGAGCAGCACCCCGTCCACCCGGCGCGAGCGGAGCATCCGCACCGCGGCCTGCTCGGACTCGGCCGAGTCGCGGGTGTCGATCAGCACCAGCGTGTAGCCGGCGGCGGTCGCCTCGCTCTCGATCGCCGCGATCAGCTCGGCGAAGTACGGGTGCGACACCAGCGACACCGCGAGGCCCAGGGACTTCGTGCCGCCGGTCACCAGCGAGCGGGCGATGGCGTCGCCGGTGTAGCCGGTCTCCTCGATCGCCTTCAGCACCCGGTCCCGGGTCGCGGCGGCGACCGGCCTGGTCTCGTTGATCACGTGTGAGACCGTGGTGATGGAGACGCCGGCGAGCTGGGCGACCTCCCGCATGGTGACCATGGACTCGTCCCCGTTCGGGCCGGCGCAAGCGATTGCGTGGGGACTTTACCCCGTTGGGAGGGCAGGACGTGGTCGCGGTGCTGTGTGTCGGGCTGACGACGGTCGACGTGACCCAGCTCGTCGAGGAGTTCCCCGCGCCCGGGCAGAAGGTGCAGTCGCTCGACGTGCACCTGGCGCCCGGCGGGCCGGCGGCGAACGCCGCGCGGGCGGTGGCCGCGCTGGGCCACCGGGCCGTGCTGCTGACCGCGCTGGGCGGCGAGCTGGGCGACTTCGCCCGGTCCCGGCTGCACCCCGTCGAGGTGCGGTCGGTGGGCGCGGGCGGCCCGGCGCTGAGCATGGTCGCGGTCCGGGAGCGCGACGGCGAGCGGACCGTGGTCTCGCGCAACGCCGCGGGCCTCGACGTGGACCCGGTGGTGGACCCGGCGCTCGTCGAGGCGGCCGACGTGGTGCTCGTGGACGGCCACCTCGGGCCGCTCGCCCTGGTCGCCGCACGGCACGCCCGCCGCGCCGGCGTGCCCGTGGTGCTCGACGCGGGCAGCTGGAAACCCGTGCTGGACGAGCTGCTGCCGCTGGTGGACGTGGCCGCGTGCTCGGCCTCGTTCGCGCTGTCGGAGGCCGAGGTGCACGCGCGGGGCGTGCCGCTGGTGATCCGCACGCACGGCCCGCGCCCCGTCACCTGGTCGCTGGGTGGTGCCACCGGCTCCCGGCCGGTACCCGTTGTCCGGGTGCGCGACACCAACGGCGCGGGCGACGTGTGGCACGGCGCGCTGGCGGTCGCGGTCGCCCGGGGC
Source organism: Actinosynnema sp. NPDC053489 (assembly GCF_044544865.1). Taxonomy (NCBI): domain Bacteria; kingdom Bacillati; phylum Actinomycetota; class Actinomycetes; order Pseudonocardiales; family Pseudonocardiaceae; genus Actinosynnema; species Actinosynnema sp. NPDC053489. The sequence goes on from NZ_JBITXT010000003.1 coordinate 18,395, forward strand.
GTGGCGGTGGACGACGCCGTACGGTGGGCCAACGAGGTCGCCGCGGTGCGGGTGCGCCACACCGCGCGGGACTGGGTGGAGGGGCTGGGACGGTGGCGGAACGGCGGATGAGGTTCGACGAGCTGGTCGACCGGGCGCGGCTGCTGGTGGACACCGGCGAGCGCAGGCTCCTGGGCATCGGCGGCGCGCCGGGCTCGGGCAAGTCGACGCTGGCGCGCCGGCTGGTCGAGGCGCTGGGCGACGACGCCGCCCTGGTCGGCATGGACGGCTTCCACCTGGCCCAGCGGGAGCTGGAGCGGCTCGGCTCGGCCGACCGCAAGGGCGCGCCGGACACGTTCGACGTCCCCGGCTACGTCGACCTGCTCGGCAGGCTGAAGGCGTGCGGGCCGGACGTGGTCTACGCGCCGGAGTTCCGCCGGGAGATCGAGGAGCCGATCGCGTGCGCCGTGCCGGTCGACCCGTCCGTGCCGCTGGTCGTCACCGAGGGCAACTACCTGCTGCTCCAGTACGACAAGTGGAAGCGCGTGCGGGTGGTGCTGGACGAGGCGTGGTTCCTGGCGCTCGACGAGGACCTGCGGGTGGCGCGGCTGATCGACCGGCACGTCCGGTACGGCCGGTCGGTGGAGGAGGCGCGCGAACGCGTGCTCCACGGCACCGACCACGTGAACGCGCTGATGGTGAACGCGTCCAGGTCCGCTGCGGACCTGGTGATCACCGAGGTGCTGTAGCCCGTCAGGAGGACGCGCCGACCTCCTCGTCCACCGGCTTGCGCATCTCCTGGCGGTACCGGTACAAGCCGTAGGCGGTGCCGCCGACGAAGAACGCGATGCTGATGACCACGGCGACCGTCTCCAGCCACGGCACGGCCGTCAGCAGGCCCGCGCCGTAGTAGCCGGCCAGCACCAGCGTCGGCACCCAGGCGATCGCGCCGAGCGTCGTGGCGAGCATGAACCGCTTCGGGTCCATCCGCGCCGCACCCGCGATCATGGGCGCGAGCGTGCGGACCCAGGGGATCCACCGGGCGAGCACGACCGCCCAGAAGCCTCGTCGGTCGAGGAAGTCGCGGGCCTTGGCGAGGTTCTGCTTGTTGAGCACCTTGCCGCCGCGGCGGGCCAGCAGACGCGTGCCGGTGTGCCTGCCGATGTAGTAGCCGATCTGGTTGCCGACGACGGCCACGACGAGCGCGGCCCCCGACAGCAGCCAGGCCGACAGCTCGCTGTCGTGCGACGCGAGCACCACACCGGCGGCGAACAGCAACGAGTCGCCGGGCAGGAACAGGCCGAAGACGAACGCGCACTCGAAGAAGATGAAGCTCAGCGTGATCAACCACACGGCCAGCGGGCCTGCGGAATCGAGCTGAACGAATGCGACAGCCTCGGACGATGCGGACAACACCACACCACGCAGCCTACGTGGGACCGGGTCCGGGACAGGGCGACACGGGGATAACGCCTTGTGGAAGCCTCGGCGTCGCTGCGGTGCGTGCGGGCGCGAACACGGGCTGGAGTGATCGGCGTCACGCGGGTTAGCGTGGTGGGATGGAGGCCCTGCTCGCCGAACTGCGCTCCGCCGTCGGCCCCGACGCGGTGCTGACCGACACCGACGTCACCGCGGCCTACCGGCGCGACATGATGCCCCTGGCGCCCCACGGGCAACCGCTGGCCGTCGTCCTGCCGACGTCCGCGGACCAGGTCCGGGCGGTCGTGCGGGCGTGCGCGGCGGCGCGCACCCCGATCGTGCCGCGCGGCGCGGGCAGCGGCCTGTCCGGCGCGGCGAACGCCGTCGACGGCTGCGTGGTGCTGGTGACCACGAAGATGAACGCGATCGTGGAGGTCGACCCGGACAACCGGGTGGCCGTGGTCGAGCCGGGGGTGGTGAACCTCGACCTGCGCGCCGCGGTCGAGAAGCACGGGCTGTTCTACCCGCCCGACCCGTCCAGCTACGACTGGTGCACGATCGGCGGCAACCTGTCCACCAACGCGGGCGGGCTGTGCTGCGTGAAGTACGGCGTGACCACGGACTCCGTGCTCGGGCTCGACGTGGTGCTGGCCGACGGCGAGCTGCTGCGCACCGGGCGGCGGACCGTCAAGGGCGTCGCCGGGTACGACCTGACCAAGCTGTTCGTCGGCAGCGAGGGCACGCTCGGCGTGATCACCCGCGCCACCCTGGCGCTGCGCCCGCTGCCGCAGGCACCGGTGACGCTGGTGGCCGCGTTCGGCAGCACGGCCGACGCGGGCGCGGCCGTGAGCCGGGTGGTGGCCGAGGGCGTCGTGCCGTCGCTGATGGAGATCATGGACCGCACCTCCATCCGGGCCGTCGAGCAGTACCTCAGGACCGACCTGAACGCCGACGCGGCGCTGCTGCTGTGCCAGTCCGACTCCGGCGGCGAGGCGGGGCGGCGCGAGCTGGCCGCGATCGAGCAGGCGTGCGAGGCGGCGGGCGCGCAGCTCGTCTACGCGACCGAGGACCTGGGCGAGGGGCGTGACCTGCTCGCGGCGCGGCGGGCCGTGCTCAACGCGCTGGAGGTGCTGGGCGCGTGGCTGACCGACGACGTGTGCGTGCCGCGGACGAGGATCGCCGAGCTGATCGCCGGGTGCGAGCGGATCGGCGAGTCGGTCGGGTTGCGCATCGCCGTGGTCGGGCACGCCGGCGACGGCAACATGCACCCCACGATCGTGTACGACCCCGGCTCGGCGGAGGAGTTCGCGCGCGCCAGGCGGGCGTTCGACGAGATCCTGGGCCTGGGGCTCGCGCTGGGCGGCACGATCACCGGCGAGCACGGTGTCGGCAAGATCAAGCGGGAGTGGCTGGCGCGCGAGATCGGGCCCGTCGGCCTGCGGGCGCACCGCGCGATCAAGCGGGCGCTGGACCCGGACAACCTGTTCAACCCCGGCTCGATGTTCGACGCCCTCGGGTGAGGCGGGAGGTCAGTCGACCGGCCTGATGCGCTGCGTGTCGTCCACCCGCTCGATGACCTGGGTGATGTCGGCCGCCTCCTGGGCGAGCAGCGACTTCTTCTCCCGCCGCGCCTTGAGGATCTCGATGACGATCGGCACGACCGAGACCGCCACGATCAGGACCAGCATCATCTCGAGGTTCTCGCGCACGAACGCGATCTGGCCGAGGAAGTAGCCCAGCACGGTCAGGCCCGCGGCCCACGCGACGCCGCCGATCAGCGAGTACGTGAAGTACTTGCGCGGGTCCATCCGGCCGACGCCCGCCATGGCGGTGATGAACGTGCGCACGATCGGCACGAACCGGGCCATCACGATCGCGCGGGCGCCGTACTTGTCGAAGAACTCGTGCGTCTTGTCGACGTACTCCTTCTTGAAGACCTTCGACTCGGGCTTGGCGAACAGCGCCGGTCCCGCCCGGTGGCCGATCCAGTAGCCGACCACGTTGCCCGCCAGCGCGCACGCCGTGAGCAACACGCACACCAGCCACAGCGGGTACTCCAGCACGCCCGAGGCCACGAACAGGCCCGCGGTGAACAGCAGCGAGTCGCCGGGCAGGAAGAAGCCCACCAGCAGGCCGCACTCCGCGAAGACGATGAAGCACAGCCCGATCAGCATGTACGGGCCGAGCCCCTTGAGCAGGACCTGCGGGTCGAGCCATTCGGGACCGAGGGCAACCGTGGAGGTGAGCGCGACCGTCACGGCGACCACGGTACAGGCATCACCCGAGCGTCATGACCGCCACGACGGTGCCCGCGGCCAGCCCGAGCAGCACGGCGAGCAGCAGCACCCAGCCCGCGCCGAGCGACGGGCGGGCCGGTCGGGCGGGCACGCGGGGGTGCGCGCCGGAGCTGGTGGCCTGGGCGCGCAGCGCGTCGGCCACCAGCTTCTCGTGGTCTTCGGGCACCCGGTCAGTCCCTCGTCGTGGTTCCGGTTCCCCCGGAGGCTACCCAGGCGCCCCGCGCCATGACCTCGCGCGGCCTCAGCTCCTCGTCCAGCACCACGACGTCGGCCGCGAGGCCGGCGCGCAGCTCGCCCGTGCGGTCCTGCAGCCCGAGCAGCCGGGCGGGGTGGGTCGAGGTGGCGCGCACCGCCTCGGGCACGGTCAGGCCGCACGACTGCACCGCGTTGCGGAACGCGGCGTCCATGGTCAGCGTGCTGCCGGCGAGGGACGCGCCGCCCGCGAGCGTCGGCACGCCGTCCACCACCCGCACCTCCAGGCCGCCCACGTCGTACACGCCGTCGCCGACGCCCGCCGCCGCGATCGCGTCCGTGACCAGCACCGTCCGGTCGGTGCCCGCGTGCCGCGCGGCCAGGCGCACCGCGGTCGGGTGCAGGTGCACCAGGTCGCAGATCAGCTCCACGGTGACGCGCTCGTCGTCGAGCAGGGCGCCGATCGGGCCGGGCTCGCGGTGGTGCAGCGGCCGCATCCCGTTGAACAGGTGCGTGGCCACGCTGGCGCCCGCCTCGACGGCGGGGCGGATCTGGGCCTCGGTGGCGTCGGTGTGGCCGATCGCGGCCAGGACATCGTTGTCGACGAGGTGGCGCACCGCGTCCACGCCGTGCTCCAGCTCCGGCGCGACGGTGATCATGCGGACCGAGCCGCCGCCCGCGTCCAGCAGCTTGTCGATCGAGCCCCGGTCGGGCGGGCACAGGATCGCCGGGTCGTGCGCGCCGCACCGCGCGGCGGACAGGAACGGCCCTTCGAGGTGGATGCCGGCCACCACGTCGTCGCGCACCAGCTCGCCCAGCGCCCGGACCTGCTCGACCAGCTCCGGGATGGGCCGGGACACCAGGCTGGCCAGCAGCGTCGTGGTGCCGTGCCGGCGGTGCGCGTTCGCCGCCTTGACCACCCGGGCGGGGTCGGCGCTGGTGAACGCCTCACCACCGCCGCCGTGGCAGTGGATGTCGACGAAGCCCGGCACCAGCCAGCCGCCCGCGACGTCCCTGGTCGGGCCCTCCGGCGGCGCCCCCTCGCCGACGGCCGCGATCAGGCCGTCGCGCACCGCCAGCCACCCCCGGTCGAGCACCCCGTCGGGCGTGACGACCCGACCACCGGTCAGGGTCACGTCGACGGGTCCACCCCACGTGCTCATCTCTCCTCCAGCATGTCGATGGCCAGCAGCGCGGCCCCGAGGCACCCGGCCTCGTCGCCCAACGCCGCCAGCCGCAGTTCCGGGCGCCGCTGGAACGTGGTCAGCTCGTCCAGCCGCGCGCCCAGCGGATCCGTCAGCCTCGGACCCGCCAGCGCCAGGCCGCCGCCCAGCACCACGGCCTGCGGCCCCAGCAGCGCGGCCACCAGCAGGATGCCGCGCGCGAGCGCGTCCACCGCCTCGCGCCACACCACCGCCGCGTCCGGGTCGCCCGCGGCCAGCAGTCCCGCCACCTCCGCCGCGCCGGCGACGCGGCGGCCCGTGCGGGCGGTGTAGCGGCGGGCGATGGCGGCGCTGCTCGCCCGCGCCTCGACGCACCCGGTCTGGCCGCAGCCGCACGGGTCGCCGTGGCCGACGTCGACGTGCCCGACCTCGCCGGGCGCGGACGACACTTGGCCGCCCAGGACGAGGGCGGCGGCGATGCCGGTGCCGATGGGCATGATCACCGCGTCGACCAGGTCGCGGGCGTTGCCCTGGCGCAGCTCGGCGAGCCCGCCGGCGCGCACGTCGTGGCCGAACGCGGTGGGCAGCCCGGTGGCCGCCTCGACCCGCTCGCGGAACGGGTAGTCGGTCCAGCCGAGGTTGGCCGAGTAGACACCGGTGCCCTTCGCCTCGTCCACGATGCCCGGCACCACCAGCCCGACGGCGTCCACCGGCCGCCCGGAGGCGGCGCGCAGCTCCTCGACCAGGTCGGTGACGTCCTCGACCACCGCGTCCCCGCCGGGTCGCGTGGGGCGGCGCCGCTGCTCGACCGCCCGCACCCCGTCGGGGCCGTCGGCGACGAGCGCGGCCTTCATCCCCGTTCCGCCGACGTCGACGGCTATCACGTGTCCTGTGCGCGCCACGAGGACCGATACTGCGCCATCCGACCGCCATTGGTCTATACCAAGTGTCCGATTGGGTCCGTCTTGGGTGCCCGACGAGACGGTTTCGGGTGCCGGCGGCCGGGGCGCGGGCGCGGTCGGACCGGGACCGGCGGTCCCCGCACGGCCCGCGGCGGGAGGTCGCGCCCGCCCGCGGTGCCCGGTTCTCAGGGCGTCAGCTGCCCGCCATGATCTTCTGCAGCGCGTCCAGCGCGCGGCTCGCCGTGCTCTTCACCGTGCCCTTGCTGATGCCCGTGGCCTCGGCGATCTCGGCCTCGGACAGGTCGCCGTAGTACCGCAGCACGAGCACCTCGCGCTGCCGCGGCGGCAGCTGGGACAGCGCCCGCACCACGGCCTGGTGCTCGGCGGTCAGCATGGCGAGGCTCTCCGCCGACCGGGCGTTCGCCACGTGCGGCGGGGTGTAGTCGCGGGCCGTCTTGCGCCGGCGCAGGACGCTGCGCGAGCCGTTGACGACCGCCGTGCGCAGGTACCCGACGGCGGCCTGCGCGTCGCGCAGGTTCGACCAGTTGCGGTGCAGGCCGGTGAACGCCTCCTGGACCACGTCCTCCGCGGTGGCGGGCTCGTCCACGAGCAGCAGCGCCAGCCGCACCAACCGCATCCGGTGCTGGCGGTACAGGTCCTCCAGGGTCAGCGGACCGGTCGGGGCCGGGGCCGCGCCGTCCTGGATCCGCAGGTTCGTCAGCGTGTCCTGCACACGCGCGATGCCGCCGCTGTTCCGATCGGGACCGACCACGGAAAAGACGTTACCCCGTCACGCGGTAGCTTCGGCGCGGCGCTGCACAACGGAGGTGGGCATTCGATGGCTCGGTTCGCGGTCGAGTTGGTGTTCGGCGACAACCAGGACGAGCGGATGGCGGTCCGGCCCGCGCACCGCGAGTACCTGGCCACCCTGGTCGAGCGGGGCGTGCTGCTGGTGTCCGGCCCGTACGCCGACCAGTCGGGCGCCCTGCTGGTCTACGAGGTCGCCGACGAGGCCGAGTTGCGCGAGGTCCTCGCCGCCGACCCGTACACGCCCGCGGGCGTGGTGAGGGAGACGCGCGTGCACGAGTGGCAGGCGCTCATGGGCGTCTGGCTCTAGTCGCCGCGCACCTCGGCGGCGGCGGCCGCCCCGCCCGGCCCGACCAGGCCGGACAGGTCGTTCGCCGCCATCTCGCGGTCGGCGGCGGGCACCTGCCGGGCCGCCTGCCGGTCGACCACCTTCGGCGTGAGCGCGCGCAGGAGCTTCAGCCCGCCGACCCAGCCGGGCACGTGCACGGCCCTCGACCGCCGGGTGATGCCCCGGACCACCGCCCGGCCCACGTCCGCGACCGGGTACTTCCGGCCGGCCGGACCGGGCATGCCGCGGCGCAGCGGCCCGAACACCGGGTGCTCGTCGGCGCTGTCGACCATGTCGGTGGAGATCCACGAGAAGTACGCCACGCCGACGTCCACGCCCAGGTGCCGCACCTCGGCGCGCAGGCTGTCGGCGAACGCCTCGCAGCCCGCCTTCGCGGCGGAGTAGGCCGCGTTGCCCGGGATGTGCACGATCGCCGCCAGGGACGACACGACGAGGCAGTAGCCGCGGCTCGCGACCAGGTGCGGCAGGCACGTGCGGACCGTGCGCCACACCCCGAGCAGGTTCACCTCGATCACCCGCTCGAACGCGGCGGGGTCCATCGACCGGATGAACCCGGTGGCGGCCACGCCCGCGTTCGCCACGACCACGTCGATGCCGCCGAAGCGCTCGACCACGCCGGCCACCGCGGCCTCCAGCGCCCGCCAGTCGGTGACGTCGGCCTCCCACGCCTCGCCGCCGCACTCGCGGGCCACCTCGCGCAGCCGGTCGCCCTCCAGGCCGACCAGGGCGAGCTTCGCGCCCTTGGCGGCCAACCGCCGCGCCACTTCCGCGCCGATGCCCCTGGCCGCGCCGGTGATCAGGACAACCTTGCCCGCGACGTCCACGGTGACCTCCTCAAGCTCGGAGCACGAGGAGGCCACCGTAACGCAACTTACCGCCAGTAAGCTACTGGTGAGTTAAACGGCACTGGCCTCGGTCAGGACCGCCACCTCGTCGGCCTCCAGCTCCAGCTCCAGCGCCGGCAGGAGGTCGGCCAGCTGCTCCGCGGTGCGCGCCGACGCGATCGGCGAGGCCACCGTCGGCTGCTCGGCCAGCCACGCCAGGGCGACCGCCGCCGGGGTGGTGCCGCGGCCCGCCGCCACCTCGTCCAGCGCCGCCAGGATCCGCAGGCCGCGGTCGTCGAGGTACTTCGACGCGGCGGCGGCCCGGGCGCTCTCCACGGTGACGCCCGGCCGGTACTTGCCGGTCAGGAAGCCCTTCGCCAGGCCCCAGTAGGGCGCGGACGACAGCCCGTGGTCGGCCACCGCGCGCGACAGCCCGCCCTCGTAGGAGCGGTCCACCAGGTTGTACGCCTGCTGGAGCGCGACGAACTTCACCAGGCCCTCCCGCTCGGACACCGCCAGCGCCGACGTCAGCCGCTCGGCCGTGTAGTTGGACGCGGCGACGTACCGGACCTTGCCCGCGCGCACGAGCCGGTCGAACGCGGCCAGGGTCTCCTCCTGCGGCGTGCCCGGGTCGTCCTTGTGCGCGTAGTACAGGTCGATGTGGTCCACGCCCAGCCGGCGCAGGGAGTCCTCTGCGGCGCGCTCGACGGTCCCCGCCCGGAGGTTGTCGAGCCCGCGCAGCGAGCCGACCTTGGTGGCCACCACGACCGCGTCCCGGTTGCCCCGGGCGCGCAGCCACCGGCCGATGATCGTCTCCGACTCGCCGCCCACGTGCCCCTCGGCCCACGCCGAGTAGGCGTCGGCGGTGTCCACGAAGTTGCCGCCGGCCGCCGCGTAGGCGTCCAGCACGGCGAACGAGGTCTCCTCGTCGGCGGTCCAGCCGAACACGTTGCCACCCAGGCACAGGCGCGACACGTCGAGGTCGCTGGTTCCCAGTTGCGTCATGCCGCGAAGCTAAGCCGACCGGTCCGCCCGCGCCCGACGGCGGGGCCAGGACTAAATGGCGGGTCCGCGCGGTTGCCAGTCGTCAGCACCTAGTTCGCGGGGAGACGAAATGACGGTCGAGTTGGGCAGGTACGGCGTGTGGGACCGGGCCGCGAGGTGGGTGGGGCGCGGCCGCGACGCCGCCGAGCTGGAGGAGCTGGGCTTCGGGGCGCTGTGGCTGGGCGGTTCGCCCGACGGAAGCGTCATGACCACGGTGTCCGACCTGCTGGACGCCACGGAGAAGATCACCGTGGCGACCGCCGTGATGAACGTCTGGACCACCCCCGCCGGCGAGGTGAACGACGGCTACCGGGCGCTGGCGTGGACCGACCGCTTCCTGGTCGGCATCGGCACCGGGCAGGGTGAACTGGCCGGTGAGGTGCACCACAGCCCCTACCAGAAGCTGATCCACTACCTGGACGAGCTGGACGTGCCGCGCGACCGGCTCGCGCTGGCCGCGCTGGGCCCGCGGCTGCTCCGGCTGGCCGCCGCCCGCACCAGCGTCGCCCACCCGTACCTGGCGACGCCGGAGTACACGGCGCGGGCGCGCGAGACCGTCGGCGCGGGCGTGGTGCTCGCGCCCGAGCAGCACGTGGTGCTGGAGGCCGACCCGGCGCGGGCCCGCGAGCTGGGCCGGGAGGCGCTGGCCGAGTACCTGGGCCGCCCCGACCACACCCGCAACTGGCTGCGGCACGGGTTCACCGAGGACGACCTGGCGGGCGGCGGCAGCGACCGGCTGGTCGACGCCCTGGTCGCGTGGGGCCCGGTCGAGCGGGTCGCCCGGCGGTTGCGCGAGCACCACCGGGCGGGCGCCGACCACGTCGCCGTGCAGGTGGTCGGCGCCCCGGACGCCCAGCGGGCGCTGCGCGACCTGGCGGCCGCGCTGGGGGACTAGTCGTCGGAGACCTCGACGCCCTTCCAGAACGCGACGTGGTCCTTGATGTTCGCCGCGGCCTGCTTGGGTTCCGGGTAGAACCACGCCGCGTCGGGGTTGTCCTCGCCGTTCACGTGCAGGGTGTAGTAGCTCGCCGTGCCCTTCCAGGGACAGACCGACGAGGTGTCCGACGGCCTGAGGTACCGGGTGTGCACCGACTCCGGGGGGAAGTAGTGGTTCCCCTCCACCATCTCGGTCTTCTCACTCTCGGCGATGATCTCGCCGTTCCACCGTGCGATCGCCATGACACCACTATGCCGCTGATCATCTTCGCTCGCCGGGCGGTGGCCGTAGGATGCTGCCGACACCGCGTTCCGGGCACCCGAGGAGGACCCACCGATGCCCATCGCAACCCCCGAGGTCTACGCCGAGATGCTGGATCGCGCGAAGGCGAACGAGTTCGCCTACCCCGCGATCAACGTCACCTCGTCCGAGACCCTCAACGCGGCCCTGCGCGGATTCGCGGAAGCCGAGAGCGACGGGATCATCCAGGTCTCGACCGGCGGCGCCGAGTTCGCCTCGGGCACCAAGGTCAAGGACATGGTGACCGGCGCGGTTGCGCTGGCGGAGTTCGCGCACGTGGTCGCCGAGAAGTACCCGGTGAACATCGCGCTGCACACCGACCACTGCCCGAAGGACAAGCTCGACGGCTACGTCCGGCCGCTCGTCGCGATCAGCCAGGAGCGGGTGGACCGCGGGCTCAACCCGCTGTTCCAGTCGCACATGTGGGACGGCTCGGCCGTGCCGCTGGACGAGAACCTGAAGATCGCCTCGGAGCTGCTCGACCTCACCGCCAAGGCGAAGATCATCCTCGAGATCGAGGTGGGCGTCGTCGGCGGCGAGGAGGACGGCGTCGCGCACGAGATCAACGAGAAGCTCTACACCTCGCCCGAGGACTACCTGAAGACGGTGGACGCCCTCGGCGCCGGTGAGAAGGGCCGCTACCTGGTCGCGGCGACGTTCGGCAACGTGCACGGCGTGTACAAGCCGGGCAACGTGAAGCTGCGCCCGGAGATCCTCAAGCAGGGCCAGGACGTGGTGGCCGAGAAGCTGGGCCTGCCGGCCGGCTCGAAGCCGTTCGACCTGGTCTTCCACGGCGGCTCCGGCTCGCTGCTGGAGGAGATCCACGAGGCGGTGACGTACGGCGTGATCAAGATGAACATCGACACCGACACGCAGTACGCGTTCACCCGCCCGATCGTGGGTCACATGTTCGCGAACTACGACGGCGTGCTGAAGGTGGACGGCGAGGTCGGCAACAAGAAGGCGTACGACCCGCGCTCCTACCTCAAGGCCGCCGAGCAGGGCATGGCCGCCCGCATCGCCCAGGCGTGCGAGCACCTGAAGTCGTCCGGCCGCATGATCGCCGGCTGACGGCTCACCCCGCGCGGCGAACGGCTCCCCCGGAAGTCCCCGGGGGAGCCGTTCCGCGTTCCGGCCCCCCAGGTGGTGGACGGCTCAGGTGGTGGGCGGCTCAGGTGGCTCGGTGGTCGCGGCTCAGGCGGTCGCGGCGGACCCGCGGCGCGCGCGCCCGGCCGCTACCCGGTCCACGACCAGCCACACCGCGGCCAGCACGGCGAACGCCGCCGCCGCGGACGGGTAGAGGATCGGCGGCGCCGCGTCCAGCTCCTGCTGCGCCCAGATGCCGCCGTAGCCCAGGCCCGTCACGGCGGCCGAGCCGACGACCGCGGCCAGCGGCGCGGGCAGCCTGCCCAGGTGCGCCGCGTCCACCGCCACGCCGACGAGCAGCAGGAACACCGGCACGGCCGAGAGCGGGAAGTCGGCGAGGCCGAGCACGGGCCAGATCAGCAGGCGGTAGGCGACGTAGCCGCCTGCCACCGCCGTCGCCGCCCACGGCGTGCCGATCGCCCGGCGGGCCAGCACGAGCACGACGGCCGCCGCGACCAGGCCCCACACCGGGTAGACCCAGTCGGGGATGGGCAGCGAGAACCGCACCATCGACTCCCGGTCGACGGCCCGGCCGATCTGGTCGGCGGCGAACTGCAGCAGGCTCGGCTCGGCGTACGGGTCGCCCCGGTCCCACGAGGCGATCTCCAGCACGCCGTACTCCTGGTGCTGGTTGGGGAACCAGGCGTTCTCCAGGAAGAAGAACCACAGCGCCGCCAGGCCGAACAGCCGCCACCGGCCACCGGCCGGGTACCCGGCGCGCCAGCCCCGGATCGCGCCCGCCAGCATGATCGCGGTGCCCAGGTACAGCAGCGCGTGCGACCCGCTCCACGACGTGATGTCCAGGCCGTTGACCCGGTGGTTGATCAGGTCGATGGGCAGCGCGATGAGGAACACGCCGGTGCCCCACTGCATCAGCCGCAACGCCGTCCGGTCCACGCCGTAGCCGGTGTAGGTGTGGAACAGCGTCAGGCCGACCACGATCACCGTGCCCGCCGTGTTGATCAGGTGGGGCGGCGCCAGGTCGTCGCGCAGCCACTTGAAGTGCCAGGCCACGTCCCACGAGGAGCCGATCAGCTTGAGCAGCAGACCGACCAGCCAGAGCCGGTAGAGCCCGGCGACGAGGGCGGGTGGCGTGCCGCGCCCCGGCTCGCCGCGCTCCCAGTACTGGTCGCGGAACCGCGCGACGCGGTTGGTAACCCCCATGTTCACCCGCCCATGATGCGTCCCGGTGGGGGTCGCTGGAAGGGTGCCCCGCCCTGGTCTTTCCCGGAAGTTCCCCTAGGGGACGGCCGCGACCTGCGAGTTCTCCGGGCGGACTCATGCTAACAGGTGATCACCGTTGCTCCGAACGGCCGCAGGGGGAAAGGTGCCGCCCTGAGAGTCCGCTGAGAAGGGCCGGACCGGGACGAGGGGTGCTCCATGGGGCAGAAGGTCGTGGCCGGCGTCGTCGCCGCCGCGGTGGTGCTGGCACTGGTCGCTGCGGTGGCCCGGGTATTCCTAAGCTGACGGCATGGAGAACCTGCTCGGTCCCGAACCCACGTTGCTGCCGGACCGCCCGGAGGCGCAGGCCGCCGCCGAGGCCGGCACCGACCCGGCCAAGATCGTCCGCGCCTACCCCGACTTCAGCGAGGCGTGGGCGCTGCTCGCCGAGCGGGCGCTGCAGACCGGCGACCCCGTCGCCGGCTACGCGTTCGCGCGCACCGGCTACCACCGCGGCCTGGACCAGCTGCGCCGGTCCGGGTGGAAGGGCCACGGCCCGGTGCCCTGGTCGCACCGGGGCAACCAGGGCTTCCTGCGGGCGCTGGCCGCGCTGGCGCGGGCCGCCGACGAGATCGGGGAGACCGAGGAGTACGAGCGCTGCCGGCGGTTCCTCGCCGACAGCGACCCGGCGGCGCCCGCCGCGCTCGGCCTGGGCTGAGCGCGTGGTCGCCGTGCGCGACGAGGTGGTGCGCAGGCTGAAGCGGTGGCGCGCCACGGCCCTGCCGATCGGCCAGGCCGGGCTCGCCGCCGGCCTGGCCTGGTTGGTGGCCACCGACGTGGTGGGGCACGCGCACCCGTTCTTCGCGCCGATCGCCGCGGTCGTCTGCCTGGGCGTGTCGCTGGGGCAGCGGCTGCGGCGGGTGGTGGAGCTGGTCGTCGGCGTGTCCGTCGGCGTGGGGGTCGGCGACGTGCTGATCTCCCTGATCGGCTCGGGGCCGTGGCAGATCGCGCTGGTCGTGGCGTTGGCGATGTCCACGGCGGTGCTGCTGGACGGCGGCGCGGTGATCGCCCTGCAGTCCGGTTCGTCGGCGGTGCTGGTGGCGACGCTGCTGCCGCCCACCGCCGGCGGCGGGCTGGACCGGATGGTGGACGCGCTTGTCGGCGGGCTGGTCGGGCTGGCGGTGACGGCGCTGCTGCCGGCGAACCCGCTGACCGTGGCGCACCGGCAGGCCAAGGTGGTGCTCGGCGAGCTGAGCGAGGCGCTGCGCGGGGTGGCGGCGGCGGTGGCCGAGCACGACGCGGTGCAGGCGGCCGGGGTGCTGGCGCGGCTGCGCGACAGCCAGGAGGCGGTGAACGAGTTCGCGTCGGCGCTGCGGGCGGGCGGCGAGATCGCGACCATCGCGCCGATCCGCTGGCGCCGGCGGCACGAGCTGGGCCGGTACGAGACGGCCGCCGCCCCGGTGGACTACGCGCTGCGCAACACCAGGGTGCTGGCGCGGCGGGCGCTGGCGGCGCTGCGGGACGGCGAGCGGGTGCCCGAGGTGCTGCCCGACGTGCTGCGGCGCTACGCGGACGCGGTGGACCTGCTGCGGACCGAGCTGGGGCGCGGCGACGTGCCCCGGGGTGCCCGTGCGGCGGTCCGCGAGGCGGCGGCCTCGGCCACGGCGCACCGGCTCGGCGGCGAGGGCTTCTCGACCAAGGTGGTGCTGGCGCAGGTCCGGTCGGTGGCCGTGGACCTGTTGCAGGCCACCGGGTTGTCGCGGGCGGACGCGGCCGGGTCGTTGCCGCCCCTCACCAGGAAGGGCGGCGACGACGCCGGGCGCTAGCCCTGCGGGCGGTTCAGCACGCCGAGCAGGACGGCGTGCACCGCCTGGTGGTCGCGCGGGTCGGCCAGGCGGCACGACGCGCCCGTGACGGCGTACCACTCCTCCGCGCCCTCGTAGCGCACGGTCGCGCGCAACCGGCCCTTGTCCAGCGTGGTGCGCAGCTCCAGGTCACCGGTGACCACGCCGACCTCGTCGGTCATGACACCACCGGGCCCCGCAACGAAGGCGGAAGAGAGTTCGGCCATCGGTCGTCAGCACCTCCCGAGCATGCTCTGCAGCGCAGACTTCTCCGCGGAGTTCACGCTCAAACCCCACTTGTACTTCGAGCGCGTCCACATCTTCGCGTACGTGCACCAGTAGGACGTCAGCGGCGGCTTCCACAGCGCCGGGTCCTGGTCGCCCTTGGCCTGGTTGACGTTGTCGGTGACCGCGATGAGCTGCGGGCCGGACAGGTCGTTGGCGAACGACTCGCGCCGCGCCGTGGTCCACGACGACGCGCCGGAGCGCCACGCCTCGGCCAGCGGCACGACGTGGTCGATGTCCACGTCCGAGGCCGCGCTCCAGGTCGCCCCGTCGTAGGGGCTGTACCAGCGGCCGGAGGTGGCAGCGCAGCTCGCGTCGGTGACCACGTTCGTGCCGTCGCGCTTGAGCACCGCCTCCCGGGTGTTGCAGGCACCCGAGACGGTGCTCCAGTGCGGGAACAGGTCCCGCGAGTAGCCGCTGGTGGAGCCTTCGGCGGCGACCGCGAGCGCGGCCAGCTCCGCCTGCGCGGTGCTCGTGCTCGGGATGTTCGGCGGCGTGGCCCCGGCGGGGGTGACCAGGCCGACCACCAGCGCACCAGCCAGGAGCAGGGAAAGAGCCGGAAGTCGCGAAGCACGGGCGAGGCGTGCGGGTTTGTTGACCGTTGACATAATTCCGACCTTCCTAGTTGGAAGCTGTCGGAATTACCTTGGGTCAATTCTCCTTCCGTTACAACGCTTTCGTGTGACGCCTGAATGGCGCGCGAGAAAATTCCGCTGTCACTGCACCCCGCGGACCAGGCGCAAATCCTCCGTGTGGCGGTACCAGGTCCACTTGCCCATCGGCCGCGGGTGCGCGATGCCGTCGGAATCCACCTGCACGGGCAGGCAGCCCAATTGGAACGCGCGCGCCTGCGTGCTGGTGACCTTCCGCCCGATCAGCCGCTTGTGGATCACGTGCACGACCAGGCCGGGACCGCCGTCCGGGTCCGGGGTCACCTCCAGCCGCGACGCCTGGCCCCGCAGCACCACCGTGTCGTCCCCGTAGCCGACGCCCCGCACCGGGCCGAGCGAGCCGAGCCCCACGAGCACCCCGCCGACGTCGTCGCGGACGAGCGGCACCCGGTCGGGTTCGCCCGACAGCGCGAGGTCGAGCGCGCGACCCGGGTCGGTGGGCAGTCCCCACAGCTTCGCCACCTCCGAGCGCGGGTCCACCGGGACGTACCCGACCGGCACGTCCGCGAGCCGCTCGGAGCGCATCAGCCGCAGCACCACCGCGTTGAGGTCGGCGTCCGTGCCGTGCACGACGAGACGTTCGTCACCCAGTTCGGCGAGGACCGCGTCCACCTCGGCCTTTCCGGGCCGTTCCGCCACTCGGCGGACCCCGAAACGGTCACCGTCCGTGATCCTCGGCGACTGCGAGTTTCCGCAGGCCAGCACGATTCCGCGCACCTTCATCTCCTGGTCTACCCTCAACAGCCGTCCTCTGACGGCTCGGCCGTCGCGGGCTCTCGGCTCTTACCCGTCCAACCGCTTGGAGTTTCACATGCCGGCCGTCGTGCTGATCGGTGCCCAGTGGGGCGATGAGGGCAAGGGCAAGGCGACCGACCTGCTCGGTGACCGCGTGCAGTGGGTGGTCCGGTACCAGGGCGGCAACAACGCCGGGCACACCGTGGTGCTGCCCGACGGCCAGAAGTTCGCCCTGCACCTGATCCCCTCCGGCATCCTCACCCCCGGCGTGACCAGCGTCATCGGCAACGGCGTCGTGGTCGACCCCGGTGTGCTGCTCGAGGAGCTGGCGGGCCTGGACGAGCAGGGCGTCGACACCAGCAAGCTGCTCATCTCCGCGGACGCCCACTTGATCATGCCGTACCACGTGGCGATCGATAAGGTCACCGAGCGGTACCTGGGCAAGGCCAAGATCGGCACGACCGGTCGCGGCATCGGGCCGTGCTACCAGGACAAGATCGCCCGCGTCGGCGTGCGCGCGCAGGACCTGCTGGACGAGAAGATCCTCCGGCAGAAGGTCGAGGCCGCGCTGGACTTCAAGAACCAGGTGCTGGTCAAGGTCTACAACCGCAAGGCGCTCGACCCGGGGCAGGTGGTCGACAGCGTGCTGGAGCACGGGTCGAAGTTCGCCTCCCGGATCGCCGACACGCGCCTGCTGCTCAACCAGGCGCTGGAGCGCGGCGAGACGGTGCTGCTGGAGGGCTCGCAGGGCACGCTGCTCGACGTCGACCACGGCACCTACCCGTTCGTCACCTCCTCGAACCCGACCTCGGGCGGCGCGAGCGCCGGCTCGGGCATCGGGCCGACGCGGATCACCACCGTCATCGGCATCCTGAAGGCGTACACCACGCGCGTCGGCTCCGGCCCGTTCCCGACCGAGCTGAACGACGAGATGGGCGAGCACCTGCGCAAGACCGGCGGCGAGTTCGGCGTCACCACGGGCCGGTCGCGGCGCACCGGCTGGTTCGACGCGGTCATCGCCCGGTACGCGGCGCGGGTCAACGGCATCACCGACTACTTCCTGACCAAGCTGGACGTGCTGTCCGGCCTGGAGAAGGTCCCGGTCTGCGTCGGCTACACGATCGACGGCGAGCGGGTGGACGACATGCCGATGACGCAGACCGACGTGCACCACGCCGTGCCGGTGTACGAGGAGCTGCCCGGCTGGTTCGAGGACATCACGCACTGCCGCACGTTCGAGGAGCTGCCCGCGAACGCCCGCGCGTACGTCGAGCACCTGGAGGAGATCTCCGGTGCCCGCGTCTCCGCGATCGGCGTCGGCCCGGGCCGCGACCAGACCATCGTGCGCCACGACATGCTCGGCTGACGCGCTCAGCGGGTTCACACCACAGTGCCTCTGGTACCGACGCAATCGGTGCCAGAGGCACTTTCACAATTCGGGAGACGTTGACTTCCCCGGTCCGGATACCAAAACTCTGATTCGCTGATCAGCGCGTCCGATGTTCCCGTCCGCTGGGAGAAATCCGTGTCGATTTCCACCGCGGGTGTTGTCGCGCGTCCGGAAACGGTCGTGCCGGCGCGTGCCCCCGCCCCGAAACAACGCAAGTGGCCGGATCTGCGCCGGTGGTTGAGCCCGCTCGGGTTGATCGTGCTGTGGCAGGTGGCCTCCGGCACCGGCGTGCTGCCGGAGGACAAGCTCGCCTCGCCGCTGACGGTGTTCCGGTCGGCCTGGGAGCTGGTCCTGGACGGGCAGCTGGTGGACGCGTTCCTGGTGTCGTCGGGCCGGGTGGCCGTCGGGTTCGCCCTCGGCGCGGTCGTCGGCGGCGCGCTCGGGCTGGTGTCCGGGCTGTCGCGCTGGGGCGAGCGGCTGCTCGACCCGCCCGTGCAGATGCTGCGCACGTTGCCGCACCTGGGCCTGATCCCGCTGTTCATCCTGTGGTTCGGCATCGGCGAGGAGCCCAAGCTCGCGCTGGTCGCCGCCGGGGTGGCGTTCCCGCTGTACCTGAACCTGCACGCGGGCATCCGGCAGACCGACCCGGCGCTGCTGGAGGCCGCGCGGGTGCTCGGCTACACGCGGTTCGAGCGGGTCGCGCACGTCGTGCTGCCGTCGGCGGTGCCGCAGACGCTGGTCGGGCTGCGGATCGCGCTCGGCACGGCGTGGCTGTCGCTGATCGTCGGCGAGCAGGTCAACGCGGACGCGGGCATCGGCTACCTGATCAACAACGCGCGGGAGTTCCTGCGCACCGACGTCGTCGTGGTCGGCCTGCTGGTCTACGCCCTGCTCGGGCTGACCACGGACGCCCTGGTGCGCGCGCTGGAGAGGAGGGTGCTGCGGTGGCGAACGCGGTGAGCATCCGGGGGTTGGTGAAGGACTTCGGGCCGCGCCGGGTGCTGGCCGGGCTCGACCTGGACGTCGCCGACGGCGAGTTCGTGGCGCTGCTGGGGCGCAGCGGGTGCGGCAAGTCGACATTGCTGCGCATCCTGGCGGGGCTGGACACCCGGGTCGAGGGGACGGTCACCGTGCCCGAACGGGTGTCGGTGGCGTTCCAGCAGCCGCGCCTGCTGCCGTGGCGGCGGGTGTGGCGCAACATCTCGCTGGGCCTGCACGGGGTGGACGGCCGTTCGGTCGCGGAGCAGGCGCTGGCCGAGGTGCGGCTGGCCGACCACGCCGACGCGTGGCCGTTGACGCTGTCCGGCGGCGAGGCGCAGCGCGTGTCGCTGGCGCGGGCGCTGGTGCGCGAGCCGGAGCTGCTGCTGCTGGACGAGCCGTTCGGCGCGCTCGACGCGCTGACCCGGCTCGCCATGCACCACCTGGTGGAGCAGCTGTGGCGGCGGCACCGGCCCGCCGTGCTGTTCGTGACCCACGACGTGGACGAGGCCCTGCTGCTGGCCGACCGCGTCGTGGTGCTGGACGGCGGTCGGCTCGTGGCCGAGCACCGCGTCGACCTGCCGCGACCGCGGCGCCGCGCGTCCTTCGCGGACCTGCGCTCACGAGTGCTGTCGAACCTGGGGGTGGACGATGTCGAAGCTGCTTAGCGCGCTGGTGGTCGCGGTCCTGGCGGTGTCGGCCTGCGGCACGGCGGAGTCGGCCGACGACGGTCCGGTCGTGCTCAAGGTGGGCGACCAGAAGGGCGGCTCGAAGGCGCTGCTGACGGCCGCCGGGCTGCTGGACGACTTCCCGTACCCGATCGAGTGGTCGACCTTCACGTCCGGCCCGCCGTTGCTGGAGGCCGCCTCGGCCGGCGCGATCGACGTCGGCGGGGTCGGGAACACGCCGCCGATCTTCGCCGCGGCCGCGAACGCGAAGATCGCCGCGGTGTACTCGGCCAAGGGCAACGTGGAGAGCGACGCCGTGCTGGTGCCCGCCGACTCGGCCCTGAAGTCCGTGCCCGACCTGAAGGGGCGCAGCATCGCCGTGGCCAAGGGCAGCTCGGCGCACGGGCAGGTGCTGCTGACGCTCGCCGCGGCCGGGCTGACCACGAAGGACGTGACGCTCACCTTCCTGCAGCCCTCGGACGCGTACTCGGCGTTCACCCAGAAGCGGGTGGACGCGTGGGCGGTGTGGGACCCCTACACGGCGCAGGCCCAGCTGGAGGCCGGGGCGCGGGTGCTGACCGACGGGCGCGGCAAGTCCAACGGCTACACCTTCCAGGTGGCCGGCCGGGCGGCGCTGGACTCGCCGGGCAAGAACGAGGCGGTCAAGGAGTTCGTGAAGCGGATCGCCCGCGCCCAGCGGTGGGCCGACACGCACCGCGAGGAGTGGGCGCGGGCGTGGGCGGCCGAGACCGGGCTGAAGATCGAGGTGGCGCGGGCGGCCGTCGAGCGCGGCGGCGACCTGCCGGTCAAGCTGGACGACGCGGTGGTCGCGTCGGAGCAGGAGCTGGCCGACGCGTTCAGCGCGGACGGCGCGCTGCCGGGCAAGGTGGACTTCAAGGAGTTCGTGGACACCCGTTTCCAGGGGGAACTGTCATGAGCGTCGTGCTGCACTGGTTCCTGCCCACCTCCGGCGACGGCCGGACCGTCGTCGAGCGCTTCCACGCCAACCGCTCGCTGGGCGCGGCGGCGCCGCGCGACCCGGACATCGACTACCTGGCGCAGGTCGCGCAGGCGGCCGAGCGCAACGGGTTCGTCGGCGTGCTGACGCCCACCGGCACGTGGTGCGAGGACGCCTGGTTGACCACGGCGGCGCTGCTCGCGCGCACGTCGACGCTGAAGTTCCTGGTGGCGTTCCGGCCGGGCGTGATCTCGCCGACGCTGGCCGCCCAGATGGCCGCGACCTACCAGCGGATCTCGCGCGGTCGGCTGCTGCTCAACGTGGTGACCGGCGGTGACGAGATCGAGCAGCGCCGGTTCGGCGACTGGCTGGACCACGACCGGCGGTACGCGCGGACCGACGAGTTCCTGCACGTGGTGCGGGCGGTGTGGTCGGGCAGGCCGGTCGACTTCGACGGCGAGCACTACCGCGTGTCGGGCGCGACCGTGCTGGCCGCGCCGGACCCCGTGCCGCCGATCTACTTCGGCGGGTCGTCGGACGCGGCGCTGCCCGTCGCGGCCCGGCGGGCGGACGTGTACCTGACGTGGGGCGAGCCGCCCGCGCAGGTGGCGGAGAAGATCGGCCGGGTGCGCGAGCTGGCGGGCGACCGGCCGATCCGGTTCGGCGTGCGGCTGCACACGATCAGCCGCGACACGTCCGCGGAGGCGTGGCGCGAGGCGGAGAAGCTGCTGGAGGCGCTGGACCCGGCGCAGGTGGCCAAGGCGCAGGAGCAGCTGCGGGCGTCGCAGTCGGTGGGCCAGCAGCGGATGCTGGCGCTGCACGGCGGCGACCTGAGCCGGGGCGTGCGCGGCCTGGAGGTCCACCCCGGGCTGTGGGCCGGCATCGGCCTGGTGCGCGGCGGCGCGGGCACGGCGCTGGTCGGCAGCCACGAGGAGGTGGCCGACCTGGTCGAGGAGTACCACGCCGTCGGCGTGGAGGAGTTCGTCCTGTCCGGCTACCCGCACCTGGAGGAGGCGTTCTGGTTCGGCGAGGGCGTCCGGCCCGTCCTGGCGGCCCGCGGCCTGCTCGCGGACCCGGCCGCGGCGGCGGACCCGCGCACCGCACCGGAGCTGTCGGCACCCCCTGAGACCCTCTCCCTCGGGGGGTCCTGATCACCGGGGGACGCCCGCGTTCGCGCGGGCGTCCCCCGGGCGGCGGTCAGCCCTTGCGGGCTTCCACGGCGGTGTCGGGGTTGTCGGCGAACACGCCGTCCAGGCCCGTGGCGAAGAACCTCGCGTACTCGCCGAGCGGGTCGCCGTACGCGGTCGGGTCGGCGGAACCGCGGAAGTCGGCGGGCAGGAAGGTGTTCTCGTTGCGGAACGTCCAGGCGTGCACGACCAGGCCGCGCGTGTGCGCGTCGCGCACCAGCGCGGTGGGCTCGCGCAGCGCGCCCGCGGCGTCGCGCGGGATGACGAGGTCCTTCGCCGCGCCGACGCCGTTGGCGTAGGTGCGGATCTCGCGCAGCCCCTGCGGCGTGACGAGGTCGGCGTAGGTGCGCTTGTCGCCCGCCTTCACGAAGTCGTACGGCGCGCCCGAGGCGTTCACCAGCTGCACCAGCGGCACGCGCAGCTTCGACCGGAGCTGCTTGAGGTTGGCCACCTCGAACGACTGCACGAACACCTTCGCGTTGGGCCGGTTCAGGCCCGCCCGGTCCAGCACGTCGACCAGGCGCGGCTCCAGCGGCAGGCCGATCTCCTGGAAGTACGTCGGGTGCTTGGTCTCGGGGTAGATGCCGATGTCGCGGCCCAGCTCGCGGGAGAGCCGGCGGGACAGGTCGACGACCTCCTCCAGCGTCGGCACCTCGAATCGGCCGTTGTAGACGGTGTTGCGCTGCCGGACCTCCGGGATGCGCTCCTTGGCCCGCAGCGTCTTCAGCTCGGCCAGCGTGAAGTCCTCGGTGAACCAGCCGGTGACCGACGCGCCGTCGATGACCTTGGTGGTGCGGCGCGCGGCGAACTCGGGGTGCGCCGCCACGTCCGTGGTGCCGCCGATCTCGTTCTCGTGCCGCGCGACCAGCTTGCCGTCCCTGGTCGCCACCAGGTCGGGCTCGACGTAGTCCGCGCCCATCCGCGCGGCCAGCTCGTAGGAGGCCAGCGTGTGCTCCGGCCGGTACCCCGACGCGCCCCGGTGACCGATCACCAGCGGGCCCTTGCGCGAGGACGCCACCTCCGCCTGGCCGCTCGCCGTCGCGGAGGGCAGCACCACCGCCCCCGCCACCGCGAGCGCCGCGAGCGCCGCCCCGACGAACCTCGTCCGCACCATCGCCGACCTCCCGAAAGGGTTCCTGCCCAGCACTACTGACGCGGCAGCTTCGTCGCGCACCGCGACGTCCCGGACACGCCAAGGCGAAGTGGAGGACACGTCACGGTGAACGCGTGGTGGGCGGTTCGGGGTTCGTCACTCCCTGGAGATGGCCGCTTCCTCCAGGTCGAGCTCCCGGAGCACCCGGAACAGCACCTCGTCGTCGATGCGCCCCTCGTCCCGGGCTCGCACGAACACCTCGCGCTCGGCCTCCAGCATCGTGCGCCGCAACCGCCGGTAGGACGCGGCCGGGCTCTCGTCCTCCTGCCTGCCCAGCCGCTCCCAGGCCGCGTTGCCCCGGTGCTCGGCCATCGTCCGCAGCCGGTCCACGACGTGCCCCGGCGTGTCCTGGTCGTCTTCGACCACCTCGTCCAGCCGCCGCACGGCGGCCTGCGCGGCGGCGTGCTGCACCTGCGCCTCGGCCAGCGCGTCGGTGCGCTCCTCGTCGCCGCGGTACGCGAGCCTGCGGATCACGAACGGCAGCGTCAGCCCCTGGATGAGCAGCGTGCCGACGGTCACCACGAACGCGCAGAACACGATGACCTCGCGACCGGGCAGGTCCAGCGGCAACGCGCTCGCCGCGGCCAGCGACACCACGCCCCGGATGCCCGCCCACGACAGCACGGTCACGCCGCGCCACCCCGGTGCGACCTCGCGCCGGCGGATCCGCTTCGACAGCAGCCGGGGCAGGTACGCGGCCGGGTACATCCACAGGAACCGCACCAGGATCGTCGCACCCAGCACGGCCGCCGCCGCCCACACCAGCCCGGGGGTGATGTCCACCGCGCCGACGACGCTGTTGAGCTGCAACCCGATCAACGCGAACACGAACGACTCCAGCAGCGCGTCCACCGACCGCCACACCGCCGTGTCCTGCAGGCGCGTGTAGTAGGAGCCGCGCGGGGCGTTGTGCCCGATGTACAGCCCGGCCACGACCACGGCGAGCACACCGGAGGCGTGCACCTCCTCGGCGAACAGGTACGCGCCGAACGGCACCAGCATGCCGAGCGCGCTCTCCAGCACGCCGTCCTCCAGCCGGTCGCGCAGCCACCGCACCACCCAGCCGATCACCAGGCCGACCAGCACGCCGCCACCCGCGCTGACCAGGAACGTGCGGGTGCCGTCCACCCACGTCGTCGCGACGCCGGCGGCGGCCGCGACCGCCACCTTGTACGCGGTGAGCGCGGTCGCGTCGTTGATCAGGCTCTCGCCGGTGAGCAGCGTCATCGTCCGCCGCGGCAGGTCGAGCCGGCGGCCGATCGAGACCGCCGCCACCGCGTCCGGCGGCGCCACCACCGCGCCCAGCACCAGCGCGGCGGGCACCGACAGGCCGGGCAGCACGAGGTGCGCCACCCAGCCGACGCCGACCGTGGTCGCCAGCACCAGGCCCACCGCGAGCAGGCCGATCGGCCGGAGGTTGGCCCGGATGTTGTGGTAGGAGCTGTCCAGGGCGGCCGAGTACAGCAGCGGCGGCAGCACCAGGACCAGGACCAGCTCCGGTTCCAGGGCGAACTCCGGCAGGCCGGGGATGAACGACACCGCCAGCCCGACGCCGACCAGGGTCAACGGCGCCGACCAGTTCAGGCGCTTGGCCGCCGCCGTCACGAGCAGCGCGCCGAGGAGCAACAGGAGCAGTTCCGGTCCGTGCATGGCGCAATCTTGCGTGATGATGGCGGTATGACCTGTCCTCACCTCTCCGAACTGCCGGAATCCGTCGCGCCGGACAACCCCGACGGCTGCGCCGACTGCCTCGCCATCGACGAGCACAACTGGGCCCACCTGCGGATCTGCCTGTCCTGCGGCCACGTCGCGTGCTGCGACTCCAGCCCGCGCCGGCACGCGACCGCGCACTTCCACTCCTCGGAACACCCCGTGATGCGCTCGTTCGAGCCGGGCGAGGACTGGCGCTGGTGCTACGTGGACGCCCGGATCGTGTGAACCCGGCCGGGGCGTCTTTACAGTCCCTTTAGCCGGTCGGCCTATGGCTGTGACCCACGGCACAGCTAGCTTCGGGAGCGCTCCACCCAGCGCGACGCGAAGGGGTGCTCGTGCCGACCAAGCCGCAGGTCGAAGTCGACGAACTGCTCGCCGAGCACGACGAGGAGCGCCCATCGCGCGCCCTGTCCCGGCGGTGGGGGCTGGGCGTGCGGGTGGCGGGCCTCGCCATCGCGCTGCTCGTGCTCAAGCAGGTGTTCTGGCCGTTCGCCAAGGGCGGCCAGTTCTACCTGGTGATCTTCCTGGCGGTCACGCTGCCGCTGGTCTTCCTCTGCTACCGGCCGCGGGGCCGGCGCGGCGGCGCCGACGACGACCCCGGCGTCGTGGATTGGGCCGCGGCGGCGCTGGCGTTCGTGGTGGGCGCCTACCCGCTGTTCGGGGGGTTCGACGCGTTCCTCGACCGGCAGGGCCAGCTCACCGGGCTCGACGTCGTGGCCGGGTCGCTGCTGCTCCTGCTGGTCCTGGAGGCGTGCCGGCGGACCACCGGCTGGGTGCTGCCCGTCGTCTGCGCCGGCTTCATCGCGTTCGCCTACTACGGCGGGT
Organism: Actinosynnema sp. NPDC053489; assembly: GCF_044544865.1. NCBI lineage: Bacteria > Bacillati > Actinomycetota > Actinomycetes > Pseudonocardiales > Pseudonocardiaceae > Actinosynnema > Actinosynnema sp. NPDC053489. The sequence continues at coordinate 43,322 of NZ_JBITXT010000003.1, forward strand.
ACCTGCCGCCGTCCTGGGCGATCTCGCACGCGGGCGTGGACTTCCCGCAGATCATCAACGGCTTCTACAACGACGCCACCGGGTTCTACGGGACGCCGCTGGACGTCGCCGCCACCTACATCGTGCTGTTCACGATCTACGGGTCGGTGCTCAACGCCTCCGGCGCGGGCGCGTTCTTCGTGGACATCAGCTTCTCCGCCTTCCGCAGGTCCCGCACCGCGCCCGGCCGCACCGCCGCCACCGCCGGGTTCCTGCTCGGCACGGTGTCCGGCTCCGGCACGGCGACCACCGTGTCGCTGGGCGCGGTGACGTGGCCGATGCTGAAGAAGGCCGGCTACCCGAGGGAGAGCGCGGGCGGGCTGCTCGCCGCGTCGGGCATCGGGGCGATCCTGTCGCCGCCCACGCTGGGCGCGGCGGCGTTCATCATCGCCGAGTACCTGGAGACGTCCTACCTGCAGGTGCTGATCTGGGCGATCCTGCCGACGCTGCTGTACTACCTGGGCATCGCGCTGGCCGTGGAGATCGACGCGCGCAAGTTCGGCGCGAAGCCGGTCGACATCGACTCGCCGAGCCCGTGGGCGCTGCTCAAGCGCGGCGGGTACCACTTCCTGTCGCTGGCCGTGATCGTCGTGTTCCTGGCGCTGGACATCCCGGTGTTCTCCGCCGTCGTCTACGCCACCGGCGTCGCCGCGGTGTTCGCGCTGTTCGCCCTGCGCGGCGACGTGCGGGCGTGGCTGAGGGCCGTGGCGGACTCGCTGTCGACCGGCGTGCGGTCGGCGCTGCCGGTGATCGCGGTGTGCGCGGCGGCGGGCGTGATCACGTCCACCATCACCAAGACCGGGCTCGGCCAGGAGCTGGCGTCGGCCCTGGTGGACCTCGCCGCCGCCCTCTCGTCCAACCCGACCGCGGTCCTGCTGGTCACGGTCGTGCTGTCGGCGCTCGCGGTCAGCCTGCTCGGCCTGGCCGTGCCCGTGACCGCGTCGTTCATCATCTCGTGGGTCGTCATCGGGCCCGCGCTGATCGAACTGGGCGTGGCGCGCGAGGAAGCGGCCATGTTCATCTTCTACTACGCCGTGCTGTCGGAGGTGACGCCGCCGACCGCGCTCGCCGCCGTGGCCGCCGCCGCGATCACCGGCGGCGACGTGGTGAAGACGATGTGGCGGACGTGGAAGTACACGCTGCCCGCCTTCCTCGTGCCGCTGGCGTTCGTGCTGACCGACAACGGCGCCGGCCTGCTGCTGCGCACGTCGTTCCTCGACGGCCTCTGGGCGTTCGCCGTCTCCGCGCTGGGCGTGGCGGCGCTCGCCGTGCTCACCGGCGGCTGGCTGTTCGGCCCGGCGCGGTGGCCCGAGCGCGTGCTGTGCGCGCCCGCCGCCGTGGCCCTGCTCTACCTGCAACCCGTGACCACCGCCGTCGGCCTGGGCTTCCTGCTGGTCGCGGTGGCGGTGCACGTCGTCCTGCGTCGGAAGACCCACTCGGGAGGGGAACAGCATGCGCAGCTGGACGCTTAAGGTCGCCGTCGGCGTGCTCTCGGTCGGCCTGGTCGCCGCCGGGTGCGGCGGGAAGCGGACGCCCGACGCGGCGGGCGGCACCGCAGCCGGTGCCGCCTGCGAGGCCGGGGACGGGCGGATCACCATCGCGACCGGCAACTCCGGCGGCGTCTACTACGTCATCGGCGGCGGCCTGGCCAAGCTGATCAGCGACAACACCAAGCTCAAGGCCACCGCCGCCGAGACCGGCGCGTCGGTGCAGAACATCCAGCAGCTCGTCGCGGGCGACTACGACATGGCGTTCTCGCTGGCCGACACGGCGGCGGACGCGGTCGCGGGCAAGGGGGCGTTCGACGGCAAGCCGCAACAGGTGCGGGCGCTGACCAGGCTGTACCCGAACTACACGCAGGTCCTCGTCCGGACCGACGCGGGCATCGACTCGGTCGCCGACCTGCGCGGCAAGCGGATCTCCACCGGCTCGCCCAAGTCCGGCACCGAGGTGATCGCGAACCGGCTGCTCACCGCCGCCGGGCTGAACCCGGAGACCGACGTGCAGGCGCAGCGGCTCGACCTGGCCAAGACCGCCGACGGGATGAAGGACGGCAGCATCGACGGCCTCGTGTGGTCCGGCGGCCTGCCCACCGCGCAGATCACCGACCTGACCACGTCGTTGAAGGACGAGGTCGAGTTCCTCGACATCACCCCGCAGCTCGACGCGCTGAAGGAGGTCAACGGCGTGTACGACCGGGGCGTCATCCCCGCCGCCACCTACGGGCAGCCGGCCGACGTGCCCACCGTGGCCGTGCCGAACGTGCTGCTCGTGCGCTCGGACTTCCCCGAGGGCGACGCGTGCGCGGTGACCAAGCTCATCTACGACAGGAAGGCCGACCTGGAAGCCGTGCACCCGGCGGCGAAGGACATCCTCCGGGACAAGGCGGCGATGACCGACCCCGTGCCGCTGCACCCCGGCTCGCTGGACGCCCTGGGCGGCTGACCGGTCGGGTCATCTAGGCTTCCGCACCGTGCGTGTCCTGGTCATCGGGTCTGGCGCCCGTGAACATGCCCTAGTCCTCGCGTTGTCGCGGGACCCCTCGGTGATCGCGTTGGCGTGCGCGCCGGGCAACGCCGGCATCGCCGGGGTGGCGGAGACCTACGGGGTCGACGTCACCGACGGCGGCGCCGTCGCCGCGCTGGCCAAGGAGTGGAACGCCGACCTCGTCGTCGTCGGGCCGGAGCAGCCCCTGGTTGCGGGCGCGGCGGACGCCGTGCGCGCGATCGGCATCCCCTGCTTCGGCCCGTCGGCCGCCGCCGCGCGCATCGAGGGCTCCAAGGCGTTCGCGAAGGACGTCATGGCCGCCGCCGGCGTGCCGACCGCGGTGTCGGAGACCGTCGACAACCCGGCCCGGCTGGACGCGGCCCTGACCCGCTTCGGCCCGCGGTGGGTCGTGAAGGACGACGGCCTGGCCGCGGGCAAGGGCGTGGTCGTCACCGAGGACCGCGCCGTGGCGCGCGCGCACGCCATGACGCTGCTCGACCACGGGCACCCGGTGCTGCTGGAGTCGTTCCTCGACGGGCCGGAGGTGTCGCTGTTCTGCCTGGTGGACGGCGCCACCGTGGTGCCGCTGCTGCCCGCGCAGGACTTCAAGCGCGTCGGCGACGGCGACTCCGGCCCCAACACCGGCGGCATGGGCGCGTACTCGCCGCTGCCGTGGGCCCCGCCGGACCTCGTGGACACGATCGTGTCGACCTGCGTCCAGCCGGTCGTGGACGAGCTGGCGCGCCGCGGCACCCCGTTCACCGGCCTGCTGTACGCGGGCCTGGCCCTGACCTCCACCGGCCCGCAGGTCATCGAGTTCAACTGCCGGTTCGGCGACCCGGAGACCCAGGCCGTCCTGGCGCTGCTGCGCAGCCCGCTGGCGGCCCTGTTCCACGCCGCCGCGACCGGCGCGCTGGCCTCCGCGCCGCCGCTGGACTGGGCCGAGGGCTACGCCGTGACCGTCGTGATCGCCGCCGAGGGCTACCCGGGCCGCCCGCGCACGGGTGACGTCGTCAGCGGCGCCGAGGCGGAGGGCGTGCTGCACGCCGGCACCCGCCGCCGCGAGGACGGTGCCGTGGTCTCGACGGGGGGCCGGGTCCTCTCGGTCGTCGGCACGGGCCCGACCCTGGCCGACGCCCGGACCGACGCCTACCGGCGCGTCGAGTCGGTCCACCTGACCGGCTCCCACCACCGCACGGACATCGCGCTGCGCGCGGCGGACGGCGGGATCACCGTCCCGTAGTCGGCGGACCACCCGGACGACAACACCGCGGGAACCGGGTCGGACGTTTCTTCGTCCAACCTCAGACCCGGTTCACGCGGTCGTTGGTAGCCTCGAACCGGGTTCAATCCGTTACCGACCGTACGGGGGTAGGACGTCGTGGAACAGGAGACCGGCCTACTGGGCGCCGTCGCCGCCGCGGGGGGAGCCGTCGGCAAGGCGGTCGGCGAGGTGTTCGCGGCGGAGAAGCGGCTGGCCGCGACCATGGCCACCGGCCCGGTGTCGGGCCAGAAGTTCGAGGTCACCAAGGAGACCGTCCTCCAAGCCGGCAAGATCATCAGTGATCAGGTCGACCAACTCGCCCGCAGCTTCCGGGCGGCGTACCGAGACCTCCGGATCAGGACCGACGGCCTCGACACGGTCAACGCGGACATCGCCGCGGCGTGGAACCAGCGCTTGATCGACCACGACGACTCCTACTCCAGTCGTGTGGAGGAGTACATCGTCAGCCTCCAGTCCCTGGTCGAGCAGCTCCGCGGCGCGGCCGAGCAGTACGGCTTCACGGACGAGGAAGTGCAGGCGGCAATGGGAGCGGCTGGTGCGCGGAACTAGGTCAGTCGCGGTCCTCGCGGCGGTGACCGCGCTGCTGGCGGGCTGTTCCGTCAAGGACCCGGGCGATCCGCAGCCGCAAACCCCCACCCCGACGGGCTCGGCTCCCACCGGCACGTCGGAGGCCGACTCGTCGTTCCCCCCGCGGCCCAAGGAGATCAGGGTCGACGGCATCTCCGACGCCTGCGTGACGCTGAACAAGGACCAGCAGCGCGAGTTGGGCATCGACGAGGCGCACAGCGAGCCGATGGACGTGATCGAGAACCGGAACATGCCGGGGTGCAGCTTCCAGTCGAACTCGCGTCCGCTCTTCAGCTACGAGGTCACGCTGATCTCGGATGAAGGCGCGGACTACTGGAGGGGCGGCGGCAACCTCGACGTGGTCGAGAAGACCATCGCAGGGTACGGCGCGGTGCAGGTCAAGCTCGCCGGCACGACCAAGGGCGACTGCGCGCTGGCGATCGACGTGGCCGACGGGCAGCAGCTCTTCGTCTCCTTCCTGCCGATCGGCGACGGCTTCACCCAGGACCAGATGTGCCAGAACGCCGCCAAGGGTGCGGAGATGGCGCTGACGACGTTGCAGACTTTGAAGTAAGGGGGAGGTCATGGGCGGCTTCAGGCAGATCACCGACCACCGCTTCGAGGGGTTCACCAACAGCGGGTTGGCGGAGCTGATCACGCAATTCCAGACCGGTGACGCCGCCCAGCGGTTCAGCGACGCGTCGCACGCGCTGCGGCAGTTGGCGTCGACGTTGGCCGACACGGACGAGACGTTGCGCAACGAGCTGAAGAAGCTCGGCATCGACTGGCAGGGCGCGGCCGGTGAGAACGCCGGCAAGGCGGTCACCGTGTCGTCCGACGTGGCGACCTCCGGCACCGAGGCCGCGCAGCAGAACTCCGTGGCCACGGCGGTGCAGGGGGCGACGTACAGCCAGACCCGCAACGGGATGCCCGAGCCGCAGAAGCTGCGCGGTGACACGAACACCAACTTCGTGGACGACGTCGGCGGGTTCTTCGGGTACGAGACGGACCACGCGCGCGAGGTCAAGGAGACGCAGGCCGCGCGCGAGCAGGCGATCCGGGGCCTCGACCAGTACACCGAGGCCAGCCGGGACGCGTTGAACCAGTACCAGGGCATGAACAAGCCGCCCCAGTTCGACGTGACGGCGGCCTCCAGCGTCAGCACGCCCGTGGCGGCCGTCGGGCAGCCCGGCGGTGTGGTGCCCGGCATCCCCGGTGGCGTGCCCGGCGGGGTCCCCGGCGGCGTGGCGGGGCACGTGCCCGGCGGGTCGGTCGGCCTGCCGCCGCAGTTGCCGGGCCAGCAGTTGCCCGGGCAGCTGCCGGGTCAGCAGTTGCCCGGTGGCTCGACCGGTTTGCTGCCGACCACGCCCGGCGGGTCGACGGTGCTGCCGCCGGCCGCGATGGGCGGCCGGCCCGGCGGGTCGAACCTCGGGTTGGGGCTCGGTCTCGGCTTGGCGGGCGGCCTCGGGCTCGGGATCGCGGCGACGCAGGCCCGCGGTGGGCGGGTCGTGCGCAACCCCGCGACGGCGATGGCCGGCGGCGGGAAGCTGCCCGAGGGCGCCGCGGGTGGCAAGGGTGCCGCCGGCGGCAAGGCGGGCGTGCCCGGGATGCCCGGCACGTTGACCGGCAAGCCCGGCATCTCCGCCACGATCGGGGCCATCGACCCCGACGAGCGCGTCCCCGGTCGCGGCACGGCCGGTGGCGTCGGCGGCAAGGCAGGCTCCGGGTCCTCGGTGCTGCAGCCGGCGGCCAGCGCCAAGGGCGGCGAGGGCGAGGAGGACGCCGAGCACATCCGCAAGTACGGCGTCGACTCCGACGACGTGTTCGGCGACGAGCGCATGGTCGTGCAGTCGGTCATCGGCGACGAGCCGGAGAAGCAGTGAGGTGAGCGGCACGGTTGTCCTGTCCACGCTGGAGTTCGACGTCGCGTGGGAGGGTGAGCGACTTGCCCGGCGCAACGTCGCGCTGGACGTGCCGAGCCCGGGCATCACGCACACCGAGCGCGCTCGGTTCGTCGAGCAGGCGTGGCGGTCGCTCGCCGACCGCGGCCTGGCGGCCAACCGGCGGCCGGCGCCGGAGCTGGCCGACGCGTTCGCGCTGCTGGCCAACCCGCAGCTGTCGATCGACCTGTGGATCTGGGTCGACCGCCGCAAGATCAAGGGCCTCGCGGCGGCGAGTGGTGACGACGCCGTCCTCGCCGTGGTCGACGGCGACGAGGTGTGGCTGATCGAAGCACGGGCCGGTGCGCTGGCCGAGGCCGCGGTGTCCGTCGCCGGCGAGGTGCCCGCCGGGTACGGCCGGTCGATCAGCCTGCCGAACGACGTGCTGCGCGCCGCGTCCGACGAAGCGGGCCGGGACGCGGAGAAGCTGGTGCTCGCGCTGGAGCGGCACGGGTTGCCGCTGCACGAGGCGCAGGAGCTGGCCGGCATGTGCGACGGGATGGGCACCCGCGGCCAGTTCGGCGCGGAACGCGCGCGGCACGGCGGCCCGCCCGTGCGCGCCGGCCGCGTCGTCGCCTGGCACGACACGCCGTCCGGCCGCTACCTGCACCAGGTGCGGCCCAGTTCCGACGGACGCAACTGGAGCACGATCACCCCGATCGACAACGCCCGGCTCGCCGGCTGCGTGTGGGAGTTGGCGCAGGAGGTCTGACTTCCCGGTGGCGCGCGGAACCCCGGCGTCCTCCGCGACGTCAGTTCCGGTGCGGGCCTGGGGGGCCGGAGCAACGCCCGCCGTCCTTCGGGAGTGACGTCTGGTGACCACAGCGAGCCTCAGCGCCACCGCGTTCCGCACCGCCTGGGAACACCTCGACCTCGGCGCCATGCCGATCGTGCTGCACGTGCCGGACGGACCCGCGCCGTGGAGCCACCTCACCGCCCAGGGGCTCGCCCGCGGCGGCGAGCTCGACCCGTGGCTCGGCGCGGCGCTCAAGCTCATCGCGAACCCGCCGCGCTCGGCCGACCTGCGGCTGGGCATCGGCCGCACGGCGGTGCGCGCGCTGGCCGCGTCGACCGGCTCGGGTTCGGTGCTGGCCGTGCTGACGCGTGACCTGCTGACCGTGCGGGAGGTGGAGCTGGACCTCGCCACCGCGCTGGTCGGGCTGCTGCCGCGGCTGCCGGGGGGCCTGGTCGGCGCGCCGGACCTGCCCGGCCGGTTCGGCGCGGCCGCGATCGACCGGAGCGGGCGGCGCAGGCGGGCCGCGGACGTCGTCGACTTCCACGGGCCGACCGACCCGGACCTGCTCCGCAAGCGGATCACCGGGCTGCTGGACGAATTCCTGTGATAACGCCCGTGCGGACGCCCGTTCCGCTCTACAGTCGAAGAATGGCGGTCGCGAAGTTCAACGCCGAGGCGATGGAGCAGTGCCGGAGCACGGCGCGCACGCAGGCGGGGCAATTCGGCGCGGTGGGCGACGGGTTCGCCGGCCACTACGCCGATCCGGACATCTTCGGCGCACTGGGGAGTTCGGGCGCGCTTTCCGCGGCGGCGTCCGAAGTGGACCGGAAGGCGGGCGAGGAGTTCGCCGCGGCCGAGTCGGTGCTGGGGAAGGTGGAACGCGCCATCGACGCCGTGCAGCAGTCCGTGGTCGACGTGGAGGCCGCCAACGCGGGCTCCTTCCGGGCGGTGTGAGCTGATGGGAGCCTCGGAGGAGGTCGCCGCGCTGCCCGGCGGGCAGGCGTTGGCGCAGCTCGCGCGCAAGGTCGACCGGGCCAGGCCGGACGCCGTGAAGGAGATCGCGAACCGGTGGAAGCAGGCCGCCGCCAAGGCCGCGGAAAGCGGTGACGCGGTGCGGCAGTCGGTCACCCGGCTCGACGACGCGTGGCAGGGCGGTTCGGCGGACGGATTCGTCGCCTACATGGACGGATTCACCAAGAGCGGGAATTCGCTGACCGACGCGTTGACGTCGGCCGCCGGTGATCTGGAGGGCGCGGCGGCGGCGCTGGAAACGGCGAAGTCGTCGGTCGAGCGCATTTGCGAGAACCTGCTCAGCCGGGTGCGGCAGCTGCGCCGGCAGGCCCACGGCATGCCGCAGGAGGACGTCGACGCCGCCATCCGGGGCATGTGCCAGGAAGCGGCGGGCGACGCGCAGCCCGTGATCGAGCAGGCGGAGCAGGCGCTGAGCGCCGCTCTGGGCGCGTTGAAGGGCCGGCCGGGTGCCATCACGCCCGCGTTCTCGACCATGGCGGACCCCGACGCGCAACCGTTCACGCCCGCGCCGGGGAAGGCGATCGAGTGGACGCCCGCGCCGGAGCCGACGCCGGCGGAGGACCGGACCGCCCCGTCGTCCTCGCAGCCCGCCGAGCAGCCGTCGCACGGTTCCGGTGGCTCGGGTTCCAGTGGTGGCGGCGGCAGTGGTGGCGGTGGCGGGACCGGCGGTGGAGACGGCGGCGGCGGTGGTGGAGGTGGCATGGGCGGCCTCGGGCCCAGCGGTGGCCCGCCGTCCAGCGGACCTCCGCCCGGGAACGTCGAGGAGTGGATCCGGGAGGCGATCCGGATCCTGCGGGCCAACGGCATCCCGGTCACCGAGGAGAACATCGACGAGATCTGGACGATCATCGAGAAGGAGTCGGGCGGCAACCCCCACGCCATCAACGACTGGGACTCCAACGCCGCCAAGGGCACGCCGTCGAAGGGGCTGATGCAGTGCATCGACCCGACGTTCCAGGCGTACAAGCTGCCCGGGCACGACGACATCTGGAACCCGGTCGACAACATCATCGCGGGCGTCCGCTACACGTTCTCGCGGTACGGCGGGTTCGAGGGGCACCCCGGCCTGAAGTCGATGGCGAGCGGCGGCGGCTACCAGGGCTACTGACGCCGGCGGTGCGGAGGCGCAGGGGCCGGGCGTCTGCGAGGGCGACGGCTTGGCCGCCGAAGCGCTGCACGTGGTGGGCCACCGGGGTCACCTTGGTCCGGCCGAGTGGCGGCATGCGGTCGGCGGCGTGCGGTTGGCAGCTCGTTCGCGCGGCGCACGGGCCGGAGCGGGTCGGTTGTGGCTGGGTGGTGCGGTGCGCTGGACGTGACAGCCCGGTGAGGTGACCGGCAGTCGGCCGGGGTGCTGCTCGTGGCCGGGTGCACAGCCGGGGCGGATGTCCCCTGGCATGCCGAAGAGCACCAGGGCGCGTGGCCGTGGTGCCGGTGGAGGTCGCGGGCTGAGCGGGATCGGGGCGTCTCGGGTCCGGTGTGGCGGTGACCGCCTCCGAGGCGCGGTCACCAGTGGTGGTTGTGGGCTTTCGCCTCGGCGGCGGCCGCGTCCAGGCGGGCGATGGCTTCGTCCCACCAGCGGGCCAGGTCGCCCACTTCGAACTCCCACACCTCGGGCTCCGACGCCTGGGGCTCCGACGCCTGGAGCTCCGGGGTGGTCGGTTGGTCGTCGGTCACGGTCGGCTCCTCGAGGTTGCCCGTGAGGCGGGTCTCCGCCGGCTCCGGCGGGGGCCAGGCGATGGTCCGCGGCAGCGGTTCGGTCGACCACAGGTCGTTCGGCAACGCGTACGGCCGCGCCCGGGGTGGGCGCGGCTCCTGGACGGCCCACGCAGGCTTCGGGTGTTGGGCCGTTCGGGGTGGGGCGTGCCGGGTGCTCAACGCCGGCACCCGCGGTGGTGGGTCCGGTGGGCCGGCGGCGGTGCGCGGGCGCGGCACCGCGGCCGGCCGGGGGTCGGTGGACAGGTGGTGCACGAGCGCGGATTTCCAGCGCTGTCTGCGGATTTGCCACGGCGTGAGCACGCGGTGGCGCGGGCCGGCGGAGGGCCGCGTCAGGTGCGCGACGAGGAGTTCCCGCAATTTCGCCGTCCCCGAGCGGGCCACTTGGAGCAGCACGGTTCCGGGCAGTTGGAGCAGAACTGTCATGTGTTAATGATCGAACGGCTGTTCGACGTCGGCAAGATCACCTTCGGGTGATCACCAACGGGCGGTTCAACCGGGCTCCTTGGCCGGCGGGGCGGGGGAACCGAAGATGGTGACCGCGCGTCGCATTGCCGGCGGTCGGGCGGCACGAAGGGTGGGCGATCGTGTTCGGGGTGCAACCAGAGACGTTGCGCGAGGCGTCCAAGCAGTTCCACGAGGGCGCGGACGCGACCGGCGACGGGGCGGAGATGATCTCGATGCTGCGGCTGGACGCCGACGCGCTCGGGCAGGTGCCGGCGGCGGCGGAGTTCGTCGACGCGCTGGCCCGGTGGTCCGGCGAGCAGTCCGAGGACCTGCGCCGGGGCAGCGCCTGGTACCGCGACGCCGGTGACGGCCTCACCGAGAACGCCGACGCCTACCAGCGCGCGGACGACGACTCGACCTCCTCGTTCCGCGGCATCGAAGGGGGGCTGGCGTGAGCTACGTCGACCCCGAAGTCCTCTACGGACAGCTCGCCGCCGGTGACGCGGGCCGCGTCGCGGCCGCCGCCGACCCCATCACGGGTGCGATGAGCGCCGTCGGCCGCGCGGGCCAGGCGGTCTCCGCCGGCGGCGGCACGGCCACCGCGGGCTGGCGGGGCGACGCGGCCACCGCGTTCGCCGCGCGCGCCGACCTCTCCGCCCGGTCCGCCGCGGTGGCCGGCGAGCGGCTCGGCGCCGGCGCGGACATCGTCCAGGCCGCTTCCCGCGCCTACGGCCAGATGCGCGGCAGCGCGGACCAGCTCATCGACTTCTGGCGCGGCCGCTCGCCCGCGCTGGACGAGGCGCAGACCCGCGAGCTGGCCAACCGCGTCAACGAGCAGCTGAACAACGTGAAGAACGGCTACGAACGCGTCCTGCGCTCGTACGCCGGCGCGCTCGCCAAGGTCCGCCCCGGCTTCGAGGAGACGGCGGCGAAGGACCGCGGCTGGACCACCGCCGTCGCCGCCACCCGCACCACGGCCGCCGTGCCGGGGCCGGGCACCGACCCGAGGCAGGTCGCCGCCTGGTGGAAGTCGCTGACCAAGGAGCAGCAGGACGAGCTGCTGCGCACGAACTTCCAGGAGCTGGGCCGGTTGCGCGGCCTGCCCTCCGGCGTCCTCGACCAGGCCAACCGGCTGCGGATCGCCGACGACGCCCAGCGCTTCGGCGCGCAGCGCGACCAGCTCGACGCGCGGCTGGCCGAGCGCGCCCGGGAACTGGGCCTCGACCCGCGCAAGTCCGAGGACGTGGTCAAGCTGCTGAACGACGCCGAGTACGCGTCGCTCAGCGAGCAGCGCCGGGAAGCCGCCACCAAGGCCGAGAACGCCGAGAAGGTGCGCACGAGCATCGACCGGGCCGAGCAGCTCGCGCGGGACAACGGCTGGTTGAACCCGCAGGGGCAGCCGGACGTCCGCATCCTGGCCTGGGACCCCTACGGCCCGCGCGGCGACGGTGCGACGGCCATCGCCTACGGCGACCCGGACACCGCGCGCAACGTCGCGGTGAGCGTGCCCGGCACCGGCTCCACGCTGGACGGCTTCTCCGTCGACCAGGCGGGCAACCTGCGGGCGGCCATGGGCGCGGAGGGCAACGCCACCATCCAGTGGCTCGGCTACGACGCGCCCGGCTGGTCGCCCGGCCAGGTGGACAACCCGGCGCAGGCGCGCGAGGGCGGCGCGAACCTGGTGGCCGACGTGGCCGGCTACCGCGCCGCCGCCGAGGCCGCCGGCAACCACCAGCACCTCACCGTGATCGGCCACTCGTACGGCTCCACCACGGTCGGCTACGCGGGCATGAACGGCCTCGCGGCGGACGACATCGCGTTCGTCGGCTCGCCCGGCGTCGGCGCGTCGAACGTCAACCAGCTCTCCGCCGGGCCCGGCCACGTCTACGTCGGCGCGACCGAGCACGACCCGGTGGTGCAGGGCACGAGCCAGACCTGGTTCACCGAGGACGGCTCCTCGATCGGCCCGTACGACGACCGGTTCGGCGCGCGGACCTTCGGCACCACCGACGGCACCTCCGCCCTGGGCGCGCACTCGCAGTACTACGCGCCGGGCTCGGAGTCGGTGCAGAACCTGGCCCGCATCGCGACCGGCCACGGCGACTCGGTCACCGCGCAGGAGTGGGACGAGAACCCGCTCGGCCCGTCGCTGCCCGGCGGGCACCTGCCGGGCGTCGGGCCGGTGGTCGACTTCGTCGGCGGCACGGCCGTCGGCGCGGCGGACCTGGTGGCCGACGCGGGCACCGGGCTCTACAACGCCGGGCGGGAAGCCTGGAACGGCAACTGGTCCGAGGCGGGCACCGGCTTGCTCGACACGGGCAAGGAGGTCGTCAACGACGCCGTGGACGTGGTGGTCGGCGGGGTCGGCGACGTGGTGGAACTCGGCCGGGACGCGGTGGAGGGCGTCGGGCGGGCCTGGGACAAGACCGTCGGGTCCTGGTTCTAGTCAGCGCGACCGGTCAGCGCGACCGGCAGGGCCCGACCTCGGTCTGGACGCCCTCCTGGTCGAAGCCGCTCGCGTCGGACTGCCGCACGGAGCACCGCAGGAGGTCGCCGACCCCCACCCCGCCCGGGAGCCGGTCGAGGTCGACGGCCTTCGTGGTGATCCGCTCGATCGACCCCGGCTGGTCCTGGTCGATCTCCAGGTTGGCGTACGCGGGCTTGGTCTCGCCCATCGACTCGTAGGCGGGGTTGACGCGGACGACCTTGAAGTCCACCTCGCCCGACCACTCGCTGCCGCCGCACCCGGCGAGGAGGGTTGCGACCGCGAGGACGGCGACACACGCCTTGAGCGCCTTCACCCGGTCGAGCTTAGCTAGAAGCGGAGCACCGGGAGCAGGTTCGACAGATCCGCCCGGCTGCCCGACGCGGTGACCCTGGCGTCCGCCACCGCCTGGTCCCACCCGAGCCGGCCCACGGCCAGCTCCAGCCACGTGCGGGGGTCGGTCTCGACCACGTTCGGCGGCGTGCCGCGGGTGTGGCGGGGGCCCGCCACGCACTGCACGGCGGCGAACGGCGGCACGCGCACCTCGACGCTGCGGCCGGGCGAGACCTGCTCCAGCGTCCGCAAGCTCAGGCGCACGGCGGCGGCGAGGACCGGGCGCTCCGGCTGGTCCGCCGCACCGGCGAGCCAGGGCAGCACGGCTTCGACGGCGGCGCGCGCTTCGTGCGGGTCAACGGGCTTGGACGGCACCCGCCCAGGTTATCGCCGAGGCCGGCCCGACCGGCGCCGGCCGCATCTTCGCCGGTCGGGTCTTCGCCGGTCAGATCCTCGCCGCGCGCACCGCTTCGGCGAGCAGTTCCTCGACCTGGTGCGCGAGCCGGCGCGAGTCGGTCGGGCTGAACGTGCTCCACGGCTCGGACCCGTTCGCCGCCCGCCGCTGCTGGAGGTAGCGGCCGTCCTCGGTGTCGAAGAACGCGACCACGCGGTCCGGTCGGCACCGCTTGCCGTACTTGTCGCGGGCCGCCGCGCCGAAGTTGCCGGTGTGCACGAGCCCGGTGAACATCTTCACCAGCGTGACGGCGTCCTCCTGCCGCACGCCGTGCTCCCGCAGCGAGTTCTCCAGGCTCTTGGGCGAGCCGTCGGACTTCTTGACGGCGGCCTCCAGGTCGGCGCTGGGCATGGTGACCGAGTGCCCGCTGCCGGCGGGGTGCGCGGGCAGCGCGCCGAGCACCGCGGACGGCAGGCCGCTGCCCGCCGCGCGCCGGAACGTCAGCCGGTTGTCGGTCAGCGTGGCCACCGCGCCCTCGTCGCCGTTGGCCACGGCCAGCACGCGCACGCTCTTGCCGATCCACACGCGACCGTCGACCTCGCGCTCGGGCCGGTTGAACAGGCGCAGCAGGTAGTCCAGCTCGGGGTGCAGCCCCGTCGGGCCGCCGAGGCCGCGCACGCCGATGCCGTGCCACACGCGGCGTTCCAGCTCGGCGCGCTCCCGGTGGGTCCTGCCCGGCGACGGCACCTTGATCACGAGCGGCATCTGGCCGAGGTCGAGGCGTTCCCACAGCACGTCGAACTCCTCGGCCGAGAGCTCGATCGGCTCCCGCTCCGCGGACCCCCCGAAATACGTCACCGACATCCCCGTCCCCTGAAAACCGGACACGGGCCCGCGCCGGGGTCGGCGCGGGCCCGTGCCGGGCGGATACCTACTGCGGCAGCTCGCCGATCACCGGCGGCGCGACGAGCCGGTCGTCGCCGAACACGTCGTTCGTCTCGACCAGGTAGTCGGCTGCCTTGTGCTCGAGGTCGTCCTCGCCCTCGCCGCCACGCGCGCCGGCCGCGCCCGCCGCACCGGCCGCTCCGGTCGCACCGGGACGCCCGGGCGCGCCGGGACCGCCCGCGCCCGGACCGAAACCGCCCGCGCCGCCACGACCGGGCAGGCCGGCCGCGTTGCCGCCGGGCACACCCGAACCGGGCACGCCGCCGGCGCCGGGCACGCCGCCCGGGCCGGGGAGGCCGGGGCGCAGGCCGTTGGGGCCGCCGGTGCCGCCCGCGCCCGGACCACCGGGCAGGCCCGGCACCCGGCCGTTGGGCAGGCCGGGGCGCTGCCCGCCGGGACCCGTCGGGACCCTCGGCGGGACCTGCTGCCCGCCGGCGGGCGGCCTCGGCGGGAGCTGGCCGGTGGCCGGGGGCCGGGGCGGGGTCCACATCGGCGGCGGCGTCGGGCCGACGGGCGGCCGGCCCGGGCCGTTCACCGGCGGGGTGACCACCGGCGGTGGCGGGGTCGGCGTGCCGGTCGGCGGCGCCCACGAGGGGTTGGTGCTGCCGCCGGTGGCGCCGGGCACGAACGTCGGCTGCGGCACCTGCGTGCCGGTGCTCGGCGGGGCCCAGGACGTGGTGGTCGTGCCACCGCCGTCGCCCGGCGGCGTCCACGTCGGCGTGGACCTGTAGTTGGCGCTCGTGCTGTTGTACTCGCCCGCGCCGGCCGGCGGCGGGGTGTCGATCACGACCTGCGGCGGCGGGACGAACTTGCCCAGCGTGTCGGCGTTCCACTCGCTGCTGGACTGGTAGTTGTTCATCACCTCGACGGCCTTGGCCTCGGCGTTGTCCTGCGCCGCCTCCTGCCGCTCGTGGTCCTGCTGCTGCCGGATGACGTGCATGATCCCGACCGGGCCGGTCAGCCCGCCGACGACCTTGTCGCCCAGCGACGGCGCCTCGGTGGTCACCGGCACCGGCTCGGGCATCTCCTTGCGGGCGGTCGCGATGTAGTCCGCCTGCAACTGGGCGGAGGTCTCCATCGTGCTCGAACCCTGCTGGGCGTCCGACGCCCACGCGGCCAGGGGCGACAGCGACGCCTTGGTGGTGTCGGCCGTCTCGCCCTCCCAGCTCGCGCCGAGCTTGGCCAGCCCCTCCTGGATCGAGGTGTCGATCTCGCCCAGGGCCTCGGACAACGACTTCCAGGTGTCCTCGAGCGGTCGGGACGCGGCGACGCCCGGACCGCCGTTGATCATCCGGTAGAGATCGGGGTGGGCATACCCGCGCCAGCGGTGGTCACCCATCGTGCTCGCCCCCCTCGGGTGCGTAGGTCAAGGTCAGCCGTTGTTGATGCGTCCCCAGGACGCGGTGTTGTCGCCTTCGACCCGCCGGTAGTCGGCCTCGATGGCGGTGAGCTGGTCGACCACGCCCTTGAGCTGGTCGCGGTACGCCCTGAGGGCCGTGAGGCCGGCGGAGTCGCCCGCCTCGAACGTGTCCCGGTTGAACCGGTCGGCCGTCTCGTTGCTCACCGGGTCGTGCGCCCACGGCCGGGCCTTCAGCTCGGAGACCGCCCGCTGGAGCTTGACCTCCAGCTTCTCCAGCGCGTCCGAGAACACCTTGCGCGCGTCCGGGATCGCCGAGGGTTCGATGCTGAGCTTGCGCTGCGCCCCGGCGTAATCGGGCAGCGTCGCCGGCGTCGATCCTCCGCCACCACCATCCGCGATGAACACGGCACACCCCTCCTCAGTGCTGCACATACCCCAGCGTGTGCATTCGGGACGACTTTAGCTCTGATGCGTGACGCGGGTGGCCGGTTCCCCGGCAAAGGGAGCAGTTCTACCTGTCCAGGTTGGCCATGACGGCCGCGGCGACCGGCTGCACGACCTGGCACAGCGACTTGACGTCGGTGTCGCCGAGGCTGAACGCCTGCACGTCGACCAGCTGCCCGTCGGCGACGTCGACGTCCACCGAGCAGGCCAGCCCCGCCGCCGTGGTCGACTCGACCAGCACGGCGGGGAAGCCGCCGACCTCCAGCCTGGTCACGTCCGGCCGGGGCGGGTCGGTGTAGGTCTCGATGCCCTTGGTGCTGTCGAGGTAGACGGCGATGGAGTACTTGCGGTCCTCACGGCCCGTGCTGCACCCGGGCTTGCCGGTCTCGATGTCGGCCCGCGGCGGCCGGTCGAGGCCGAACTCGGCCCGTTGCGCCTCAGTGAGGAGGGTGCACGGGTCCACGCCCTTGATGTCGATCGTCTTGGGGCGCTTCGACTGCTCTCCAGAAGGAATGGGCGCAGAGGGGGTGCCGGTCGCGGTGCCGGCCGTCGCGCCGCCGGGGCTCGCGGACCCGTCCGTCGGCTGCGAGCAGCCCCCGAGCAGGGCCAGGGCGGCGATGAGCGGCACGGCACGGCGCATGTGGACCAACGTATCGGATTACACGCGCCGGTGAACGCCAGTACGTAGGGTCGTGGCGTGGGCGACACGGGACCTGGACGGATCGAGGACTACGCGCTGCTGTCCGACCTGAGGACGGCGGCCCTGGTGGGGCGGGACGGGTCGATCGACTGGCTGTGCATGCCGCGGTTCGACTCGCCGTCCTGCTTCTCGCGGCTGCTCGGCACCGAGGACGACGGGCACTGGCGGATCGCGCCGACCGGCGAGGTGGTGGCGGTCCGCCGGTCCTACCGGGACGGCAGCCTGGTGCTGGAGACCGAGTTCGAGACCGTGGACGGCGTGGTGCGGCTGACCGACACCATGCCGCCCGAGCAGGACGACTGGGACGCGGACACGCGCGTGGTGCGCGTGCTGGAAGGCGTGTCCGGGCAGGTCGAGATGTCGTTGCGGTGGGTGCTGCGGTTCGCCTACGGCGACTCGGTGCCGTGGGTGCGGCGCGGCGAGCGGGACGGGCAGGAGTGCATCGTCGCCCTCGCCGGGCCGTCCGCGGTCGCGCTGTACGGGGACCGGCTGCCGTACCGGGTGCACGGCCAGCGGGCGCACGAGGCGGAGTTCACCATCTCGGCGGGCGAGCGGCTGTCGTGGGTGATGGAGTTCGCGTACTCGCCCGACGAGCCGCCCGCACCGGTGGACGCGCTCGCGGAGGTGGCCCGGTCCGAGGCGTTCTGGCTGGCCTGGTCGTCCCGGATCGACTACGACGGGCCGCACGCGGAGGTCGTGCGGCGGTCGCTGATCACGTTGAAGGGCCTGTCGTACGCGCCGACGGGCGGGATCGTGGCCGCGCCGACCACGTCGCTGCCCGAGACGTTCGGCGGCGAGCGCAACTGGGACTACCGGTACTGCTGGCTGCGCGACGCCACGTTCACGTTGCTGGCGCTGGACAACTTCGGCTGCACGGGCGAGGCGGTCGCGTGGCGGAGGTGGCTGCTGCGGGCCGTGGCGGGCGACCCGGCCGACCTGCAGATCATGTACGGCCTGGGCGGCGAGCGGCACCTGGTGGAGTGGGAGGTCGACTGGCTGCCCGGGTACCGGGGCGCGCGGCCGGTGCGGGTCGGCAACGCCGCCTACCGGCAGTTGCAGCTCGACGTCTACGGCGAGGTCATGGACGCGCTGCACCTGGCGCGGGAGCGGGGGCTCGGCGAGACGCCGGACTCGTGGGCCATGCAGCGCGGCATGATGCGGCACCTGGAGAAGGTGTGGGAGCGGCCCGACAAGGGGTTGTGGGAGGTGCGCGGCCCGGACCGGCACTTCACCCACTCGCGGGTCATGCTCTGGGTGGCGTTCGACCGGGCGGTGCGGGCGGTGGAGGAGTTCGGCATGCCCGGCCCGGTCGAGCGGTGGCGCGAGCTGCGCGACGCCGTGCACGCCGAGGTGCTGGCGAAGGGCTGGAACGCGTCGCTGGGCGCGTTCACCCAGTACTACGGCGGGAGTGAGCTGGACGCGGCCACGCTGCTGATCCCGGCGGTCGGCTTCCTGCCCGGCGACGACCCGCGCGTGGTCGGCACCCTGGACGCGGTCTCCCGCGTGCTCAAGCACGGCGACCTGGTGGACCGGTACCAGACCGCGCCCGGTGAGTCCGATGTGGACGGGCTGGCCGGCGTGGAGGGCAGCTTCCTGGCGTGCTCGTTCTGGTACGTCGACGCGCTGGCGCTGGCCGGGCGGCGGGAGGAGGCGCTGGCGATGTACGACCGGCTCGTCGGCCTGTGCAACGACGTGGGCCTGCTGGCGGAGGAGTACGACGCGGGGACCGGGCGGATGTGCGGCAACTTCCCGCAGGCGTTCAGCCACCTGGCGCTGGTGAACAGCGCGGCGGTGCTGTTCGGCGGCCACACCCGCGAGGAGCGCCACCGCGGCGGCACGACCTGAGGGAGGCTGACGCGGACGTGCGGAGTCCGACGGCGGCCGGACGAGCGGGTCCCCGCCCGCTCAGCGGCGCAGCAGCTCGTCGATGTCGGCGGGCTTCATCGGCTTGGCGAAGAACCAGCCCTGGCCCGTGTCGCAGCCGATCCGGTGCAGGCGCTTGGCCTGCGCCGGGGTCTCCACGCCCTCGGCGGTGACGCCCAGGCGCAGCGCGTGGGCCAGCTGCACGAGGGTGGAGACGATCTGGACGTCGACCGCGTCCTCCTCGTCGGCCGCGCGCAGGCCCTCCATGAACGAGCCCGCGATCTTCAGCTCGTGCACCGGCAGGTGCTTGAGGTAGGCGAGGTTGGAGTAGCCGGTGCCGAAGTCGTCGATGGCGATCCGCACGCCCATGTCCGACAGCGCCCGCAACGCCTCCAGCGGCTCGTCGGCGGTGCCCATGATGGCGCTCTCGGTCAGCTCCAGCTGGAGGTGGTGCGGCGGCAGCGCGCACTCGTCCAGGATGCGCTTGACGTCCCGCACCAGCTCGGGGTCGCGGGACTGCCGCACGGCCAGGTTGACGCTGACGAACGGCGCGTCGTCGCCGAACTCCTCCAGCCACCGCCGCGCCTGCTCGCACGCCCGCCGCAGCACCCACCGGCCCAGCGGGACGATCAGCCCGGTCTCCTCGGCCAGCTCGATGAACCGGTCCGGCGCGAGCCGGCCGAACTCGGGGTGCTGCCAGCGCACGAGGGCCTCGACGCCGACGACCGTGCTGTCCTCCAGCCGCACCAGCGGCTGGTAGTCCACGTAGAACTCGTCGCGCTCCAACGCCGCCGGCATGGTCGCCGACAGGGTGAACCGGGCGACCTCCTTGGCGTTGCGCTCCGGGTCGTACAGCGCCCACCGCGACTTGCCGTCGGCCTTCGCCCAGTACAGCGTGATGTCCGCGTCGCGCATCAGGTCGGCCGCCGTGGTGTTGGACAGCGCGCGCTCGACGATGCCGATCGACGCCGACACGGTCAGCTCGTGCCCGCCGATCCGGATCGGCGACTCCAGCTCGCGCAGCACCCGGTCGGCCACGTCCACGATGTCCTGCGTGTCCTGCGAGCCCTCGACCAGGATGACGAACTCGTCGCCACCCATCCGGGCGACGAGCTTGCCGTCGCCGGACACCGAGTGGTCCAGCCGCCGCCCGACCTCGACCAGCAGCTGGTCGCCGATGTCGTGGCCGAGGCTGTCGTTGATCACCTTGAACCCGTCGAGGTCCAGGTAGCACAGGCCGGCGCGGTGCCGCGCCCGGTTGTTGAACACCCGGCCGAGGCGCTCCAGGAACAGCGCGCGGTTGGGCAGGCCGGTCAGCGGGTCGTGCAACGCCTGGTAGCGCAACCGGTTCTGCAGCAGGTGGCGGTCGGTGACGTCCTCGATCATCGCCACCTGGTACTGCGGGTCGCCGTGGTCGTCGCGCACCAGCGACAGCGTCAGGTGCGTCCACACCTGCTCGCCGTCGGCCCGGCGGAACCGCTTCTCGGCCCGGTAGTGGTCGCACTCGCCCGCCGTGAGCTGGTCGTACAGCCGCCAGACGCCGCTGCCGTCCTCCGGGTGCATCAGGTCGCGGATGTTGTACTGCCGCATCTCCTCGACGCTGAACCCCAGCATGTCCTGCAACGCCTGGTTCACGTCCAGGATGCGGCCCTCGACGTCGGCGATGCCGATGCCGATCGCGGCCTCGGTGAACATCGCCCGGAACCGGGCCTCGGAGGCGCGCAGCGCGGCCTCGGCCTGGTCGCGGGCGTCCAGCACGGCCGCGCGGATCGCCTCCTGCTCGGCCAGCGTGCGTTCGCGCAGCGCGCGGGCGTACCCGGCGGCCAGCGCGCCCTGCAACGCGGCCAGCCGCGACCGCATCAGCTCGTCGGGCTGGATGCCCAGCTCGCCCAGCAGGTCGTCGCCGAGCAGCTGCACGGTCCGGCCCAGCGTGTCCGTGCCGGTGAAGTGCGCCTCGACCAGCCGCGCGCCGATCTCGTAGCCGGGCGCGGTGCGGAACGGGCTGGCGTGCAGCGCGTGCACCAGCACCTCGGTCAACGCCTGCAGGTGCTCGGCGACCTCGGACCGCGTCATGGGCACGTAGCTGCTGCCGATGACGGCGGTCGCCCAGGTGCGGGCGAAGGACTCCGCCCCGGCCAGTACGGCGGGGTCGAGGTTCGATCGGCCTGGTGCTGCCACCCGATGGTCAACCTGTTCCGTCATGTCCGTCGGCCTGCCGCCACAACCGAGAGGATACGGCCGGTCGCCGCGCGAGGTCGACAACCCGGCCCGGCGCTCATCAGCGCTTCCGCCCGACGCCGCCGAAGCTGATGAAGTGCGCCGCGTCCTCGTCCACGTCGTCGGGCGACTCCGGCCGCCACAGCGGCAGCCGCGCCACGCCCGGCTCGACCAGGTCGAAGCCCTCGAACATGACCTCGACCTCGCGGCGGGACCGGAAGCACATCTCGCTGACGCCCCGGTTGTAGACGCTCCTGGCGTCGTCCCAGGCCGGGTCCCACTCGCCCTCCTCGAAGCCGGCGTGCGAGATGGCCAGGTGGCTGCCGTCGGGCAGCGCGTCGCGGTAGTCTGCGACGATCCCGCGGGGGTCCTCCGAGTCGGGCACGAAGTGCAGCAGCGCGATCATCAGCACGCCGATCGGCTGGTCGAAGTCGAGCAGGCCGCGCACCTCCGGCGAGGTGAGCACCTCCTTGGCGTCGCGCACGTCGGTCTGCAGCACGTTGACCAGCTCGTTGCCGGTGAGGATGGCCCGGCTGTGGGCGACCGCCACGGCGTCCATGTCGACGTACACGACGCGGGCGGACGGGTCGGCGGCCTGGGCGATCTCGTGCACGTTGCCGACCGTGGGGATGCCGGAGCCCAGGTCGAGGAACTGGCGGATGCCCCGCGACAGCATGAACCGCACGGCGCGCCGCAGGAACGCCCGGTGGTTGAGCACGATGCCCCGGATGATGGGCACGTCGGCGAGGACCTTGTCGGCCACGGCCCGGTCGACGGCGAAGTTGTGCGCGCCGCCCAGCCAGTAGTCGTAGACCCGCGCGATGCTCGGGCGCGCCAGGTCGATGTCACCCGGCGCCCAGGTGGGCCGCTCCACGCCGTCCACGCGATCTCTCCTCGAACGTGCTCGTGTTCTCACCGTTGTGGTGACACCCACATCATGGGCCAACCCGGTGAGTTGGCACACCGTCGGTCGGTGCGAGTTCTTCAATCGCCCACCGCCGAACTGATCACCGGGAAGAATGACGCCCTCGTGGGGTACCTGTGGATCGCCGGCGCGGTCGTCTCGGTGGTGGCGTCGGGCTGGCTGCTGCTCGCGCACCGCCGCGGGCGCGGCGTGGTCATGCCGGTCGTGCTCGGGGCCGCGGGCGCGTTCCTGCTGGTCACCGGGTGGTTGTTCGCCGTGGACGCGGCCGGGCCGAAGCACGAGGCGATCAAGACTGGTGGCCTCGCGGGCGGCTCCGTGGTGGCCCTGTACGCGCTGTGGCTGAACGACCGGCGGCGGCGCACGGACGAGGAGCGGCAGCGGGTCGAGACCGAGCGGAAGGACCTGGAGCACGCGAAGGCCGAACACGACCGGTCGCGGGTCGCCGACGAGAGGTTCGCCCGGTCGGTGGAACTGCTCGGTCACGACGCGGAGCAGGTCCGGGTCGGCGCGATGCACGCCCTCGCGGGCCTGGCCCGGTCGCGCCCCGAGTACACCCAGACCGTGCTCGACGTGCTGTGCGCCTACCTGCGGCGGCCGTTCGAGCGGGATGGCGACGAGCGCGAGCTGGAGGTCCGGCTCACCGCGCAGCGGCTGGTCGCCGACCTGCTCCCGCGGGCCGGCGTCGAGGGTGCCCCGCGCTACGACCTCGACCTGACCAGGGCCTACCTGGAGTACTTCGACCTGTCGCAGCGGCAGGTCGGCCGGTTGCTGATGCGCTCGACCACCCTGGCGGAGTCCAACTCGCTGCACCACACCGAGGTGCACGGCGACGCCTACTTCACCGCCTCGGCCAGCTCCGGGCGGCTGCACCTGCACCACGTGGTGTTCCGCGGCGGCGCCTGGTTCAGCCGGTTCGCCTGCGAGCGGACGACCGACTTCCGCGCCACCAGGTTCCTCGGCCCGACCAAGTTCGCCGAGTCGTCGTTCACCGGCCCGGTGACCTTCGAGGGCTGCGAGTTCGCCGGGCCCGCCGACTTCGCCGACGCGCGGTTCACCGGCGGCCTCGACCTGAGAACGGCGACACCGGTGGAGCTGCTCGGCGCGGGTCCGCGGGTGTCCCTCGACCACGACAACGCCCTGCCCGGGGGCTGGGTGGTCCGCCGCGACGCCGACGGGCTCGGACGGGTGGAGGTCTGACGTGCGCGGACGCGGGTTGCTGGTGGCCAGCGTGGTCGCCGCCGTCGTCGTCACGGTGGCGACGACCGCCGTGCTGCTCCTGCTGGACCCGAAGCAGCCGAAGGCGGAGGCGGTCAAGACGGGCGGCCTGGCGGGCGGCGCGGTCGTGGCGCTGTACGCGCTGTGGCTCAACGACCGGCGGCGGCGCACCGAGGAGGCGCGGCACGAGCTGGAGGGCGAGAAGGTCGCCGACGAGCGGTTCGCGCGGGCGGTCGAGCTGCTGGGCCACGAGGCCGACCAGGTCAGGGCCGGTGCGATGCACGTGCTCGCGGACCTGGCGCGCAGCACGCCCCGGTACCGGCAGACGGTGCTGAACGTGCTGTGCGCGTACCTGCGGCGGCCGTTCGAGCACGCGGCCCTGCGCGCGCTGCCGGAGGACCCGGAGCAGGCGTTCACCGGCCGGGAGCGCGAGGTGGACCCCGAGCAGGACCGCGAGATGACCGTGCGGATGACCGCGCAGCGGCTCGTCACCGACCTGGTGCCCTGGGGCCAGGCGCCGGACGCGGCGTACCAGCTCGACCTCACCGGGGCGAAGCTCGTGCACTTCCGGCTGGAGGGCCGCCGGTTCGGCAGGCTGGTCGCCCGGCGCGCCGAGTTCTACGGCATCACCGCGTTCCGCGAGGTGGAGCTGGTCAAGCCCGCGCTGTTCTCCGGCGCCACGTTCCACGGCCGGGTCGACTTCCGCGGGGCGCGGTTCGACGGCGGGATCTCGTTCCAGGACGCCGACTTCCGCGCCCGGCTGGACGTCACCGGCGCGCGGGTGGGCACGTTCCTGCACCCCCCGGCGCGACCGCCGGCCGACCAGGTCGGCGCGCTGGAGGTGCAGCGGGGCACCGCGCTGCGCGCCGACCCGGGCGGCCTGCGGCTAACCGGCGACGGGCAGCCCCCCGCCGGCCTCCAGGACCATGTCCAGCAGGACTGACGCGGCGGCGCTCACCGCGGGCGCGGACACCACGGCGGTCTCGACGGTCGGCGCGTCGACCAGCTCCACGAACCGGGCGCGGGTCCGCTTGGCCGCGAACGACGCCGGCACCAGCGCCACCCCGAGGTCGAAGCCGACGAAGTCGAGCAGCGAGTGCACGTCGTTGACCTCGACCGCGACCCTGCGGTCCACGCCCGCGGTGGCCAGCGCGCGGTCCACCTCGTCGCGCGTGCCCCAGCCGGGGTTGAAGTCCACGAACGCCTGACCGGCCAGCTCGGCGAGCCGCACCGACTCCCGCTCGGCGAGCGGCAGCTCCGGCGCGCACGCCAGGACCAGCGGCTCGGTCGACAGCGTCGAAACCTTCAGGTCGTCACCCGCGCCGCCGGGGGTGACGAACGCGAGGTCGAGCCGGCCGGCGCGCACGAGGTCCACCAGCTCGGCCGAGCCCGCCTGGCGCAACCGCAGCTCGACGCCGGGGTGCAGCTCGTGGAACCGGGCCAGCACGGCGGGCAGGTGCACGGCGTGCAGGCACTGGATGCTGCCGACGGCCAGCGAGCCGCGCAGCAGCCCCTGCACCGCGGCCACCGCGTCCCGGGCCGCGTCGATCGTGCCCAGCACGCGCCGTGCCTCGACCAGCAGCGCGCGCCCGGCCTGGGTCAGCTCGACCTGGCGGGTGCTGCGCACGAACAGCGGCGCGCCCAGCTCGACCTCCAGCGCCCGGATCGACGCGGAAAGACCCGACTGGGCGACGTGCATGCGCCGGGCGGCCCGGGTGAAGTGGCACTCCTCGGCCACGGCCACGAAGTACTCGAGCTGGCGGAGTTCCACGATTCATCACCCGTACTGCTGAATGGCATCAGCTTCTTCTGTTGGACAGCTTAATGCCTACCGCGCAAGCTGGTGGCGCACAACCGCGACCGACGGAAGGACGTCAAGATGCTGACTCGCCGGATCGGAGGGGTCGAGGTCGGCGCCATCGGCCTGGGCGCGATGCCGATGTCGCTCGAGGGCCGGCCCGACCGGGCCCAGGCGGTCGAGACCATCCGCACCGCGCTGGACCGGGGCGTGACGCTCATCGACACCGCCGACGCGTACTCCGCGGACGACGGCGACTTCGGGCACAACGAGGAGCTGGTCGCCGAGGCGCTCAAGGGCGTCGACGGCGTCCTGGTCGCCACCAAGGGCGGCCACACCCGCACCCCGGGCGGCGGCTGGGGCCTCAACGGGCGGCCCGAGTACCTGAAGTCGGCGTGCGAGGCGTCGCTGCGCCGGCTCGGCGTGGACGCCATCGGCCTCTACCAGTTCCACCGGCCGGACCCGGCCGTGCCGACCGCGGAGTCCGTCGGCGCGCTCGCCGAGCTGCTGGACGAGGGCAAGATCAGGCTGGCCGGGGTGTCGAACTTCAACCCGGTGCAGATCCGGGAGGCCGACGAGGTCCTCGGCGGCCGGCTGGCGAGCGTGCAGAACCAGTTCTCGCCGGCGTTCCGCTCCAGCGAGCCGGAGCTGGAGCTGTGCGCCGAGCTGGACATCGCGTTCCTGCCGTGGAGCCCGCTCGGCGGCATGAGCGAGGCCGGTCGGCTGGGCGAGCGGTTCGGCGCGTTCGCCGAGGTCGCGCGGGCGCACGGGGTCAGCCCGCAGCAGGTGTGCCTGGCGTGGATGCTCGCCAAGGCGCCGCAGGTCGTGCCGATCCCCGGCTCGTCGCGGCCGGCGAGCATCGCCGACTCGGCCGACGCGGTGCACCTGCGGTTGTCGGAGGAGGAGCTGAAGCGCCTGGACGGGTGACACCCTGAGGATGCGGCGGGGTGCGTCCGGCCGGACGATTCAGGCGGGACGTACCAGCACCGCCGACCGAATGGGGCGTCGATGGCGACACGCACCCGCTCGCGCGCCGTGACCACCCGACCGAGTGCCGGAGCGATCACGCGGGCGACCGTCCCCGCGCCGGTCGCCGGGGCGCCGCCACCGCCGGGCGACACGCGGCGGGGTCCGGGACTCCCACCCGACCACCCACCACCTCGACGGCAGCACCGCGCGGTCGCGCAGGGTTGCGCGGAGATGACGCGTTGCTCCGTTTTCGTGACTAATTAACACGAAGCTTGGTGAAGTGGTTAGAGGTGCAGGACACTGCCCAACGAGTCAACCCCCCTGCACTGGCTCAAGGAGTCCCCGATGAACAACCTCGCACGCTCCGCCACCGCCCTCGTGACCGGCGTCGCGCTGGCCGTGCTCGGCCTGGCGGCGACCGCCCAAGCCGCCCCGTCCCAGACCGCGCCGTCCCAGAACGCGCCGTCCCCGGTCGCCGAGGACCACGCCATGGGTTCGCAGATCGCCAAGCACGAGGGCGGCGGCGACCGGCGCATCGCCATCCCGACCGACCCGAGCGCCCAGGCCGTCGTGTACGGCATCGACGTCAGCGGGCACCAGGGCAACGTCGACTGGAACTACTGGTGGGGCCAGGGCAAGCGGTTCGCCTACGTCAAGGCGACCGAGAGCACCACCTACCGCAACCCGTACTTCGCCCAGCAGTACAACGGGTCCTACAACGTCGGCATGATCCGCGGCGCGTACCACTTCGCGCTGCCGGACAAGTCGACCGGCGCCACCCAGGCCGACTACTTCGTCAACAACGGCGGCGGCTGGTCCCGCGACGGCAAGACGCTGCCCGGCGCGCTCGACATGGAGTACAACCCGTACGGCTCCACGTGCTACGGCCTGTCCCAGTCGAGCATGACGGCGTGGATCAAGTCGTTCAGCGACCGCTACCAGGCCCGCACCGGCCGCTGGCCCGTCATCTACACCTCCACCAGCTGGTGGAGCCAGTGCGTGAACGGCGACTTCAGCTCGACCAACCCGCTGTGGGTCGCCCGCTACTCCTCCACCGTCGGCTCGCTGCCGTACGCGTGGCCGATCTACACGATCTGGCAGTACTCGTCCTCGCCGATCGACCAGAACCAGTTCAACGGCGCGTACGACCGGCTCCAGGCGCTCGCCAACGGCTGACCGCCGGGTGGGCGGCCGGGGAACGCGCCCCGGCCGCCCACCGCGTCAGTCGAACGGCGGCGTCAGTCGAACAGCGCGGGGAGGGTGCCCTCCCACGCCTCGCGCAGCTCGGCCAGCGGCAGCGAACCCAGCCCCTGGACCTCCAGCGCGCCGGACTCCGGGTCCACCACGCCGACCTTGCGCCACGGCAGGCCGCGCGCCGTGCACATGTCGGTGAACCGCAGCTCCTCCGTGCGCGGCACGGCCACCAGCACGCGGGCCGTCGACTCGCTGAACAGCTCGGTGAACAGGTCGCCCTCCAGGAACACCCGGGCGCCGACCTCGCCGATCAGGCACGTCTCCACCAGCGCCTGCGCCAGGCCGCCGTCGGACAGGTCGTGCGCCGCGGACACCATGCCGTCGCGCGAACCCGCCACCAGCACCTCGCCCAGCAGCTTCTCCCGCGCCAGGTCCACCCGCGGCGGCAGGCCGCCCAGGTGCCCGTGCACGACGTGCGCCCACTCCGAGCCGCCGAACTCCGCCCGCGTCTCGCCCAGCAGCAGCAGCGTCTCGCCCGCCTCCGCGCCGATCCCGGTCGGGATGCGCCGGCGCACGTCGTCGATCACGCCCAGCACGCCCACCACCGGCGTCGGCAGGATCGCCGTCGAACCGGTCTGGTTGTAGAAGCTGACGTTGCCGCCGGTCACCGGGATGCCCAGCTCGGCGCACCCGTCGGCGAGGCCCTTCACGGCCTGCTCGAACTGCCACATCACCGCCGGGTCCTCCGGCGAGCCGAAGTTCAGGCAGTTCGTCACCGCGACCGGCGTCGCGCCCGTCGTGGCCACGTTGCGGTACGCCTCGGCGAGCGCGAGCTGCGCACCCGCGTACGGGTCCAGCCTGGCGTAGCGGCCGTTGCAGTCCGTGGACAGCGCCACGCCCCGGTGGGTCGACTCGTCGATGCGGATCATGCCCGAGTCGGCGGGCTGCGCGAGCACCGTGCCACCGCGCACGTACCGGTCGTACTGCTGGGTGACCCACCGCTTCGACGCCAGGTTCGGCGACGCGGCCATCGTCTTGACCAGCTCCAGCAGCTCGCCCTCGGCCGGCTTCGGCAGCCGGTCGGGGGTGTCGGCCTGCACCGCGTCCTGGTCGGCCGGGCGCTCGATCGGCCGCTCGTACACCGGGCCCTCGTGCGCCACGGTGCGCGGCGGCACGTCCAGCACGACCTCGCCGTGCCAGGTGATGACGAGCCGGTCGCCCTCGGTGACCTCGCCGATCTCGGTCGCGATCACGTCCCACTTCGCGCAGACCGCCATGAAGGCGTCCAGGTCCTCGGGCCGCACGACCGCGCACATGCGCTCCTGCGACTCGCTGGACAGGATCTCCGCCGGGGTCATGCCCGACGCGCGCAGCGGCACCCGGTCCAGGTAGACGTGCATGCCGCCGTCACCGGCGCTGGCCAGCTCCGACGTCGCGCAGGCCAGGCCCGCGCCGCCCAGGTCCTGGATGCCGACGACGATGCGCTCGGCGAACAGCTCCAGGCAGCACTCGATCAGCACCTTCTCGGTGAACGGGTCGCCCACCTGCACGCTCGGCAGCTTCTTGCGCTTGCCCGCCGAGTCGTCGAACGTCTCGCTGGCCAGCACGGACACGCCGCCGATGCCGTCCAGGCCGGTGCGCGCGCCGAACAGGACGACCTTGTTGCCGGTGCCCGAGGCGTGCGCCAGGTGCAGGTCCTCGACCCGCATCGCGCCCACGCACAGGGCGTTGACCAGCGGGTTGCCCGCGTAGCTCGCGTCGAACACGACCTCGCCGCCGATGTTGGGCAGGCCGAGGCAGTTGCCGTACCCGCCGACGCCGGCCACGATGCCCGGCAGCACCCGGCGCGTGTCCGGCGCGTCGGCCGGGCCGAACCGCAGCGGGTCCATCACGGCCAGCGGGCGCGCGCCCATGGCCAGGATGTCGCGCACGATGCCGCCCACGCCCGTCGCCGCGCCCTGGTACGGCTCGACGTAGGACGGGTGGTTGTGGCTCTCGGCCTTGAACGTGATCGCCCAGCCGTCGCCGATGTCGACCACGCCCGCGTTCTCGCCGATGCCCGCGAGCATCTTCGCGCGCATCTCGTCGGTGGTCGTCTCGGAGAAGTACTTCAGGTGCACCTTGGACGACTTGTAGGAGCAGTGCTCGCTCCACATCACCGAGTACATGGCCAGCTCGGCGTCCGTGGGGCGGCGGCCCAGGATGTCCTTGATGCGGGCGTACTCGTCGTCCTTCAGGCCCAGCTCCTTGTAGGGCTGCTCCTGGTCGGGCGTGCTCTCCGCGTTCTTGACGGTGTCGACGGCCATCAGACGCCCACCACCGAGTCGACGAGGGAGAGGAACATGCCCAGGCCGTCGTCGGTCGGGCCGGTCAGGGCGTCGATCGCGTGCTCGGGGTGCGGCATGAGGCCGACGACCCGGCCGTTGGCGCTGGTGATGCCCGCGATGTCGTTGCGCGAGCCGTTGGGGTTCTCGCCGACGTAGCGGAACACCACGCGGCCCTCGCCCTCCAGCTCGTCCAGGGTGGATTGGTCGGCCTGGTAGCCGCCCTCGCCGGACTTCAGCGGCACGAGGATCTCCGCGCCGCGGTCGTACCGGGTGGTCCACGCGGTGCCGTTGTTCTCGACCTTGAGCCACTGGTCGCGGCACACGAAGTGCAGCTTGTGGTTGCGGACGAGCGCGCCGGGCAGCAGGTGCGCCTCGCAGAGGATCTGGAAGCCGTTGCAGATGCCCAGGACCGGCATGCCCTTCTTGGCCGCGTCGACGACCTCGGTCATGACGGGCGCGAAGCGGGCGATCGCACCGCAGCGCAGGTAGTCGCCGTAGGAGAACCCACCGGGCACGATGACCGCGTCGACGCCCTTGAGGTCGTGGTCGGCGTGCCAGAGCTTGACCGCCTCCCCGCCCGCGTACCGGACCGCGCGCTCCGCGTCGACGTCGTCCAGCGTGCCGGGGAACGTGATGACCCCGACCCTCATGCCTCGACCCGCCTCACGACCCAGTCCTCGATCACCGGGTTGGCGAGGAACGTCTCGGCGATCTTGGCGAGCGTGGCGTCGTCGACGTCGTCGGCGACCTCCAGCTCGAAGTGCTTGCCCTGGCGGACAGTGGTGATCCCGTCGAACCCGAGACGGGGCAGCGCGTTGGCCACCGCCTGTCCTTGCGGGTCGAGGATTTCGGGCTTCGGCATGACGTCGACGACGACTCGGGCCACGACAGGCTGCTCCAAGGTAGGAGGGCTGGCGGTACCGCCAAAGCCTACCTGACCTGTGTGTTCATCAACTTCGCACGTGGTGGGGGGCACACGTTCACCTGGTATCACCCGATCGTGAGAGGGCGCCGGGGGGTCGGATCCTGCTAATCTGATCGCAGCCGAGGCCCGTAAGCCGAGGAAGTGAACGCGGTCCCCCTCCCGGACGGTTGGGCGGCCGCGTTTCGCGCGTCTACGGCCAGTCGAGCCTGATCACCGAGCCGATCAGCGGTACCGCCCGCCGGGCCCAGTCGCCGCCGGCGCCGTGGCACCAGACGGCGATGTCGGCCAACCAGAGCAGGGGCTCGTCGACGCTGTCGACGTGCTCGTAGACGAGCGGGCTCTCACCGGGGCGCTTGCCGAGCACACCCCGGACCGTGCGCACGTCGAAGACGTCGCGGTTCTGGCGGCTGTCGAAGACCAGGCGGTGCCCCCCGAGGTCGAGCAGGTCGTCGACCAACCTCGCCACGCACTCCTGGCGGGCGCGTTCCTCGCCCCGGGCGCAGCTCGCCCGGTAGACGTCGACCCGTGCTCCGCTGTCGGCCAGCTTCGACAGCAGCAGCCTGCGGCGGGACTGCTTCTCGTCGTAGAAGTGCAGCTCCCGCTGACCTGGGAACAGCAGGCCGCGCAACGCCGACCGCAGGCGCTTGAGGTCCCTGGGGTGGATGACGGCCGCCGCCAGGTAGTACGTGTCGTTCCGACGGGACTCGTCGACGAATGCGTGCACGCTCACGGCCGGGTATCGGCACGCGCGCGGGCCCGCTGGAACGACTCCGCCCGAACGTGCGTTCGCCCCGACCGGCGGGACCACCGGCCAAGGCGAGCCGTTCGCCGTCGGCTGACGCGGTGGCGGGGTGGGGTTCGCGGACGCAGGGTGGGGATCATGCGCATCCTGGTGCTCGGTGGGACGGTGTTCCTCGGCAAGGCGACGGCCGCCGAGGCGGTGCGGCGGGGGCACGAGGTGGTCTGCGCGGCCCGCGGTGAGTCCGGGGCCGTGCCCGGGGGTGCCGTGCTGGTGCCCGTCGACCGGGACGTCGACCTCGGGCCGCTGGCGGGACGGCACTTCGACGCGGTGGTGGACGTGGCCAGGATGTCGGTCACCTGGGTCCGCCGGGCGCTCGCCGCCGTGACCGCGGACCACTGGACGTTCGTCTCCAGCGCCTCCGTCTACGCCGACCACTCGACGCCCGGCGGCACGGCCACGCTCGACCCGGTGGAGGACGACCCCGCCGCGCCGATGACCCCCGAGCGCTACGGCGCGGTCAAGGTGGCCTCCGAGCACGCCGTCCTGGACGCCGTGGGCGACCGCGCGTTCATCGTCCGGGCCGGCCTGATCAACGGGCCCGGCGACCCCACCGACCGGTTCGGGTACTGGCCCAACCGGCTGTCCCGCGGTGGGCGCGTCGCCGTCCCCGACGCGCCCGACCAGCCCGTGCAGCACGTCGACGTGCGCGACCTCGCCGCCTGGGTCGTGGACGCGGCCGAGCGGCGCACCACGGGCACGTTCGACGCGGTGGGGCCCGCGAACCCGCTGTCGCTGGTTCTGGGTGAGATCGCGGGCGCGGTCGCGCCACCGGGCACGGTGCTGGTGCGCGTGCCCGAGGCCGTCCTCCAGCGGCACGGGGTGGAGCCGTGGGTCGGCCCGAGGTCCCTGCCCCTGTGGCTGCCGCCGACCCACCGGGCGATGATGTTCCGCGACGCCGGTCCGGCGTTGGCCGCGGGCCTGCGGGTGCGGCCCACGGCCGAGACGGCGCTGGACGCGTTGGCGCACGAACGCGCGCTGGGCCCGGACCGCCCGCGGCGCGCGGGACTGCCGCCGGAGGCGGAGGACGCCCTGCTGCGCGACGTGGCGTGAGCGGCCGGGCGGAGACGAGAGGAGCGCTCATGCTGATCGCGCACTTCGGGCACTCGTGCCTGCTGGTGGACACGGGCGCGGCCCGGCTGCTGTTCGACCCCGGCGTCTACTCCTCCGGGTTCGAGCGGGTGGAGGGGCTGGACGCGATCCTGATCACGCACGGGCACCCCGACCACGTCGACCACGACAAGCTGCCCGCGCTCCGCGCCGCCAACCCGGGAGCGCGCCTGGTCGCCCCGTTCGAGCTGGACGGTGCCGAGCGGGTCGCACCCGGTGACGCGCTGGAGTTCGGCGGGTCCGCGGTGCACGTCCTCGACGCGCCGCACGAGGTCATCCACCCGCAGGTCGAGCTGCCGGTGAACGTCGGCTACCTGGTCGACCACGGCGCGTTCTACCACCCCGGCGACTCCCTGACCGTGCCCGGGCAGCGCGTCGACGTCCTCGGCCTGCCCGTCGCCGCGCCGTGGCTGAAGGTCTCCGAGGCGGCGGACTTCCTCGCCGCGGTCGGCCCGCGCAAGGCGGTGCCGATCCACGAGGCGATCCTGGCGCGGACCGAGATCTTCTACCGCGTGCTGGCCGGCACCGCGCCCGAGGGCGTCGAGGTGGTCGTGCTGCCGCGCGGCGAGGCGGTCGAGCTGTAGGTCGCGGGCGACGCGCCGTGGTGCAGGGCGAGGTCGACGGCCTCCAGCAGCGCCTCGCGCGGCCCGAGCCGGTCCAGGTCCGCCGCGTCCACGCCGATCCGCACGAACGCGCCGCGCCGGGCCGCCCGGGCGATGCCGAGCAGGTAGCCCCAGTGCTCCTGGACCATCCGCACCCGACCCGTCCGCACCTCGCCGGTGCGCAGGTCGCGCACGCCCGCCATGTCGGCGCACACCGCGAACCGGTGCCGGCGCAGCGCGACCACCGTGCCCGGCGAGGCGAGCCAGGACGGCGGCGCGAACAGGTCCGTGGCCAGCCCCAACCGCTCCAGCGCGGCCCGCGCGGCGACCAGCCGCAGCCCGGCCTCGTGCGCGGGCAGCGCGGAGAACTCGGCGCGCCGGCGCAGCGACACGGGCCGGTGCGTCGGGTCCGGCTGGTGGTCGAAGCCGTGCAGGACCAGCGCGTCACCGGCGGCCACCCGCCCGCGCACCCAGTCCAGCGCCGGACCGGGCACCGCCTTGCGGGGCGTGAGCAGCAACGACATCGGCACCCGCCGCCGGTCCAGTTCGTCGGCGAGGTCGGCGCACCGGGCGAGCGTGCTCGGTCCGACGCCGGACAGCGAAACCACGAGTTCGGCGACCATGCCCCCAGTGGGCACCACCGGCGTGTCGGCCGCTCCAAGACGAGGTGACGCCCGGGTGCGGACTCGGCGAACTATTCCGGGCTGGGCCAGTCGGCGAAGGAGCGCCCGGTGATCCGCTCGTACGCCTCCACGTACCGCGCGCGGGTCGCGGCCACCACGTCGTCGGGCAGCGGCGGCGGAGGGGTGTCGGAGGCCCGGTCCCAGCCGGAGGCGGGCGAGGTCAGCCAGTCGCGCACGTACTGCTTGTCGAACGACGGCTGCACGCGACCCGGCTCGTAGCCGTCCAGCGGCCAGTAGCGCGACGAGTCGGGCGTCAGCACCTCGTCACCGAGCACCAGCGCGCCGGAGCGGTCCAGCCCGAACTCGAACTTGGTGTCCGCCAGGATCACGCCGCGGGACCGGGCGTACTCGCGCGCCGCGCCGTACACCTCCAGCGTGACGTCGCGCAGCCGGCCGGCCAGCTCCGCCCCGACCTGCGCCTCGACGTGCTCGAACGGCACGTTCTCGTCGTGCGCGCCCAGTTCGGCCTTGGTCGCCGGGGTGAAGATCGGCGGCACCAGCTCGGACGCCTCCACCAGCCCCGGCGGCAGCCCCACCCCGCACACCGATCCGGTCCGCCGGTACTCGGCCATGCCCGACCCGGTCAGGTAGCCGCGCGCCACGCACTCGACCTGGACCATCTCCAACCGCCGCACCAGCAGCGCCCGGCCGCGCACCTCGGCGGGGATGCGCGGGTCGTCCCACGCGACCAGGTGGTTGGGCGTCGAGTCCGCGAACCGCTCGAACCAGAACACGCTCATCGCGGTGAGGACCCGGCCCTTGTCGGGGATCGGGGTGGTCAGCACGTGGTCGAAGGCGGAGATCCGGTCGGACGCCACGAACAGCAGCAGGTCGTCGTCCACCTCGTGGACGTGGCGGACCTTGCCGGCGGCGATCTGCCGGTAGTCGGCGAGCTTGGGCACCGCCGAAGCCTACTTGTCCCAGCTCATGGGCGGCCCTTCCCACCTGCGGCAAGATTCACCCATGCGCGCACCCGGACTCCTGCTCGTCGCCGCGACCGCCGCCCTCGCGGTCGCCTGCGCCCCCGCGGACCAGACCGCGCCGCCCACGAACCAGGTGGACGGCGTGACCTGCACGAAGGACAAGCTGCCCACCCTGACCCCGGGCAAGATCACCTTCGGCACGGACCAGCCCGCCTACGAGCCGTGGTTCGTCGACGACGAGCCGGCCAACGGCAAGGGCTTCGAGTCCGCGGTGGCCTACGCGCTCGCCGAGGAGCTGGGCTACGCCAAGGGCGACGTGGTGTGGACGCGGGTGCCGTTCAACGCGGCCATCCAGCCGGGCAAGAAGACCTACGACATGGACCTGAACGAGTTCTCCATCACCGACGAGCGCAGGCAGGCCGTCGACTTCTCCGCGCCGTACTACGACGTGGACCAGGCCGTGATCACGCTGAAGTCGTCCAAGGCGGCGGCGGTGAAGACGCTGGCCGAGCTGAAGCAGGTCAAGATCGGCGCGCAGGTGGGCACGACGAGCTTCGACGCCGCCGAGCGGTTGCAGCCCGAGCAGGACGTGGCGGTCTACAACACCAACGACGACGCCAAGGCCGCGCTGCGCGCCGGGCAGATCGACGCGCTGGTCGTGGACCTGCCGACGGCGTTCTTCATCACGTCCGCGGAGCTGACCGACGGGCTGATCGTCGGCCAGGTCCCGGCCGGCGACGGCAAGCCCGAGCAGTTCGGCATCGTGCTGGACAAAGGCAGCCCGCTGACCGCCTGCGTCTCGACGGCGGTGGAGAACCTGCGCGCCAAGGGCACGCTGGCCGGGATCGAGCGGGAATGGCTGTCGGCCGCGGGCACCGCACCCGAGCTGAAGTGACGAGCGAGCTGCAGCGGGAGCGCCTGGCCTACCGGCGCTCCCGCTCGCGGCGGTCCACCCTGGTCGCCCTGCTGTCGACCGCCGTGTTCGCCGTCGCCGTCGGGGTCACCGTCGCCCGCGCCCCGGGCTGGCCGCGCGTGCGGCGGTCGTTCTTCGACGTGGAGGTCGCGTGGCGCTCGCTGCCCGCGATCCTGGAGGGGCTCTGGCTGAACCTGCGGGTGCTCGTGGTGTGCGGGGCGCTGATCCTGGTGCTCGCGCTGGTGGTGGCGGCGCTGCGGACGGTGCGCGGCCCGGTGTGGTTCCCGCTGCGGGCGCTGGCCACGGTGTACGTGGACCTGTTCCGCGGCCTGCCGCTGATCATCCTGCTGTACCTGGTGGGATTCGGCCTGCC
Source organism: Actinosynnema sp. NPDC053489 (assembly GCF_044544865.1). Classification (NCBI taxonomy): domain Bacteria; kingdom Bacillati; phylum Actinomycetota; class Actinomycetes; order Pseudonocardiales; family Pseudonocardiaceae; genus Actinosynnema; species Actinosynnema sp. NPDC053489. Next base: position 79,065 of record NZ_JBITXT010000003.1, read on the forward strand.
TGCGCTGCGGCTGACCGGGGTGCCCAACGACTTCGTCGTGCTCGGCGGGCTGGCGCTGGTGCTGACCTACACCGCGTACGTGGCCGAGGTGTTCCGCGCCGGCATCGAGTCGGTCCACCCGTCGCAGGTCGCGGCCGCCCGCTCGCTCGGCCTCGGCCCGCGCAGGACGCTGCGGCTGGTCGTGTTGCCGCAGGCCGTGCGGCGGGTGATGCCCGCGCTGCTCAACGACTTCGTGGCGCTGCAGAAGGACTGCGGGCTGATCTCCGTGCTGGGCGCGGTGGACGCGGTGCGGGCCGCGCAGATCGAGCAGGCCCGGTCGTTCAACTTCACCCCGTACGTGGTGGCCGGGCTGCTGTTCGTGCTGCTCGCGGCGCCCACGGCGCGGTGCGCCGACGCCCTGGGCCGCCGGCTGGAACGCCGTCAGGGGGGCCGATGACCGAGCCGGTGCTCAGCGTGCGGGGCGTGGTCAAGCGGTACGGCGACCGCACCGTGCTGGACGGGATCAGCCTCGACGTGCGGGAGCACGAGGTGGTGACCGTGATCGGGTCGTCGGGGTCGGGCAAGTCGACCCTGCTGCGGTGCGTCAACCTGCTGGAGGAGCTGGACGACGGCCAGGTGCTGCTCGACGGCGTGGACGTGTCCGACCCGCGGGTGGACGCCGACGTGGCCCGGCGCGGCATGGGCGTGGTGTTCCAGGCGTTCAACCTGTTCCCGCACATGAGCGTGCTGGACAACGTCACCCTCGCGCCGCGGGTGGTGCACGGCGTGCCCCGCGAGCGGGCCGAGCGCGACGCCCTCGACCTGCTCGACCGGGTGGGCCTCGCCGACCGCGCGCGCAGCTACCCCGAGCGGTTGTCCGGCGGGCAGCAGCAGCGGGTGGCGATCGCGCGGGCGCTGGCCTACTCGCCGCGGCTGCTGCTGTTCGACGAGATCACCAGCGCGTTGGACCCGGAGCTGGTCGGCGAGGTGCTGGCGCTGGTCAGGGAGCTGGCGACGAGCGGGCGGACGATCCTGATGGCGACGCACGAGATGGGGTTCGCCCGCCAGGTCGCCGACCGGGTGGTGTTCCTCGACGGGGGCCGGCTGGTCGAGTCCGGGCCGCCGGAGCAGGTGCTCGGCGAGCCGACCCACCCGCGCACCCGGCAGTTCCTCCGGCGGATCATCGAGGCGGGCCGCCTTTAGGCCGCACGGCAGACGCCACTTGGGGTATCGGACGAGTGACCCCTACTCTGCTTGGCGTGGTCCCTCGGAAGGCATTTGCGGCGCCCGTCGCGGCGAGCGGCGGGCTGCTCCTGCTGCTGCTCTCGAGCGCCTGCGCGAAGCCGTCGGCGAGCCCGGAGCCGGTGGTGCTCCCGACGATCTCCAGTTCCGCGCCGGTGACCTCGGTCCCGGCCGTCGCGAACATCTCCGTGCAGCCGGCGCCGACCACCACCACCACGCCACCGCCGCCACCGACGGTCGCCGACACGACCGAACCACCGCCGCCGGCGCCCCCGCCGGCGGCACCGCCGCAACCGCAGCCGCCGGTCGAGACGACGACCACCCCGCCGCGGTTCGACGAGGTGGCGCTGGAGGGCTTCCCGTGCGAGCAGCAGGGCGCGAAGGCGGTCGACCCCGCGGGCCGCGACCTGGTCTGCGAACGGACCCGCCGCGGCCGGCTGGTCTGGGACAGGGCTTGACGGCCGCTGCTCCGCGGCCGGCGGCTCGGTCGACCGGAAGTCGGTCGTTCGCGTCCTGATCCCCGGCGGTCGGTCAGAGGATCGGTTCGGGGACGTAGCCGGCCGCGGCCGGGAACTCCGCCAGCACGTCCTCCACCTGCCGCACCACGTCGGCCACCTGCTGCTCGGCCACGCCGGTGAACGACAGGCGGTCGGCCAGCAGGGCGTCCAGGGCGGCCCGGTCCAGCGGCAGGCGGTCGTCGGCGGCCAGGCGGTCCAGCAGGTCGTTCCCGGCCAGGCCCTCCTCGCGCATCGCCAGCGCCACGGCGACGGCGTGCTCCTTGATCACCTCGTGCGCGGTCTCCCGGCCCACGCCCGCGCGCACCGCCGCCATCAGCACCTTCGTCGTGGCCAGGAACGGCAGGTAGCGGTCCAGCTCGCGGGCCACGACCGCCGGGTACGCGCCGAACTCGTCCAGCACCGTGAGGAACGTCTCCAGCAGCCCGTCGAACGCGAAGAACGCGTCCGGCAGCGCGACCCGGCGCACCACCGAGCACGACACGTCGCCCTCGTTCCACTGGTCGCCCGCCAGCTCGCCCACCATCGACAGGTAGCCGCGCAGGACCACCGCGAAGCCGTTGACCCGCTCGCACGACCGGGTGTTCATCTTGTGCGGCATCGCGCTGGAGCCGACCTGACCCGCCTTGAAGCCCTCGGTGACCAGCTCGTGGCCCGCCATCAGCCGGATCGTCTTGGCCAGCGACGACGGCCCGGCGGCCAGCTGCACGAGGGTGGACACCACGTCGAAGTCCAGCGACCGCGGGTAGACCTGGCCGACGCTGGTCAGCACGGTGGCGAAGCCCAGGTGGCCCGCGACCCCGCGCTCCAGCTCCACCAGCTTGTCCCGGTCGCCGTCGAGCAGGTCGAGCATGTCCTGGGCGGTGCCGACCGGGCCCTTGACGCCGCGCAGCGGGTAGCGGGCGATCAGCTCGTCCAGCCGGCGGAACGCCACCAGCAGCTCGTCCGCGGCCGTGGCGAAGCGCTTGCCCAGCGTGGTGGCCTGGGCGGCGACGTTGTGCGACCGGCCCGCCAGCACCAGGTCGGTGTGCTCGGCGGCCCGGCGGGCCAGCCGCGCCAGGACGGCGGCGGTCTTGCCGCGCACGTGCTCCAGCGACCGCAGCACCTGCAGCTGCTCGACGTTCTCGGTCAGGTCGCGCGAGGTCATGCCCTTGTGCACGTGCTCGTGCCCGGCGAGCGCGTTGAACTCCTCGATGCGGGCCTTCACGTCGTGCCGGGTGACGCGCTCGCGCTCGGCGATGGACGCGAGGTCGACCTGCTCCACCACCCGCTCGTAGTCCGCGACGGCCTCGGCGGGCACCGCCACGCCCAGCTCGGCCTGGGCCTTCAGCACGGCGAGCCACAGCCGCCGCTCCAGCACGACCTTGTGCTCGGCGGACCACAGCGTGGCCAGCTCGGTGGAGGCGTAGCGACCGGCGAGGGCATTGGCGATGCGGGGCTTGACCGTCACGTGACCAGCTTATTTCGCCCGGACGGGCGACCGGACGCCGGGGAGCGTCACGGCGCCACCAGCGCCGGGTCGGTGGCCAGCTCGACCAGCTGGTAGGTGGTCAGCGACACCCCGGTCGGCACGACGCCGGACGCCTCGGGCTCGTAGCCGTGCGCGGTGATCTCGACGACCGAGCCGTCGAGGCGGAAGTGCGCCACGGTCCGCGTGGCGGTCGTGGGGTCGGAGGTGGTCGCGGAGGTCAGGTAGCTGCCGTCCGGCCGGCGCACGGGATCGTCGCAGGTGAGGTCGGCGCAGAACTCGGCCGTCGTCATCCGGGCGCGGGGCGGGACGATCCGCGCGGTCACCCTGCTGGTGCCCACGCCGTCGACGAAGCTCACGGTCGCGTAGAGGTGGCCCGGCGGCGGGTCGGTGACCGGGTCAGCGTCGGTGCGCACCACCTTCACCTCGGGCGCGACCTGGGGGAACCGCTTGACCAGGTACGCCGTGAGGTGGTTCCCCGCGTCGTCCGAGGCGAACGCCGGTGCGGTCGCGGGTGGCGCCGCCACGGTCGCCGACGGCGGCTGCGGCGGCGCGGTCGACCCGGGGTCGAGCGGCGGCGACGCCGTGGTCGTCAGCACGGACCCGGTCGCCGCGTCGACGGTCGACCGCCGGTCGAGCACGCCGGGCAGCGTCAGCGCCGTGCCGGTCAGGACCACCGTCACCACCGCCACGGTCACCAGCGCGCGCCGCCTCCGGCGCACGTGCTGCGCCCGTTGGATCAGCTCGTCGGGGTCGAAGTCCAGCGGCGGCTCGTCGCCGACCGCGGCCCGCAGACCTTCCCGGAGCTCCGCCTCGCTCACGACGCCACCACCGCCCCTCGCTCCAGCTGCTCGACCGCCGCGCGCAGCGCCACGAGCCCGCGGGCGGTCTGGCTCTTCACGGTGCCCTCGGTGCACCCCATCGCCAGGGCCACCTCGGTCACCGGCAGGTCCTCGAAGTACCGCAGCACCAGCACGGCCCGCTGCCGCGGGGGCACCCGCAGCAGCGCCGCGTGCACCAGGTCGCGGGCCCAGAGCCGCTCGCCCGCCAGGTCCGGGTCGGTGGTCGCGTCGGCGACGTCGGGCACCTCGCCGTCGCGCTGCTCGGCGCGCCGCCACGGCCGCCGCTTCTCGTCCAGCCAGGTGCGCAGCAGCACCTTGCGCGCGTACCCGGAGGCGTTGTCGCGCCACTCGATGCGGTGCCACGCCTGGTAGAGCTTGAGCAGGCTGGCCTGCATCAGGTCCTCGGCCGTGTGCCAGTCGCCGCAGAACAGGTAGGCGGTGCGCCGCAACGAAGCGGCGTGGCCCACCGCGAAGTCGCGGAAGCCCTGCTCGTCGGCCTTGCGCATGAGATCCGGTCCCCTTCCGCGCCCCCACCCCTTCCACGCGCGGGGGATCAGCGGGGTTGCATCGCCTTGCGCAGCATCCGGCGGGCCGCCGCCCTGGGATCCGGGCTGATCTCGATGAGCGCGTTGACCACGGCGCCGTCGACCAGCGCGATCAGCTCCTCGACGCGTTCCCGGCCGACCGGTTGGCCCGCCCGGGTGAAGATGTCGAACAGCAGAGAGTGCAGCTCGCCAGACATCCGCCGCATCAGCGGTCGCAGGTAGGGCCGCCGCCCGGTGGCGACGAGGCGTTCGTAGCGCAGCAGCACGGCCTCGGCGTCGCCGTCGCCGGACGGGCCCAGCAGCAGGTCCAGCACCAGCTCGACGAACGCGTCCCCGCCGCACTCGCGCGGGTCCAGCTCCTCCAGCCTGGCCTTGCCGTAGGCCAGCTCGGCGTTGCCGTGGAACTCCAGGGCCGCGGTGACCAGCTCGTCCAGCGAGTCGAAGTAGTACGTGGTGGAGGCCAGCGGCAGGCCCGCGCGCTCGGCGACGGCGCGGTGCCGGATCGCGTCGAAGCCACCGTCGGCCAGGAGGCCCGCGGCGGCTTCGACCAGCGCCTGGCGCCGGCGCTCGCCCTTCGGCGTTGCGGCTGTCATTGCAGGAAAGGTACTAGTGCCCGCCACCGGCCAGGTTGAGGCCGATGACACCGCTGACGATGAGGCCGAGGGAGACCAGCTTGACGGTGCCGACGCCGTCGCCGAGCCAGATCATGCCGATCACGGCGGTCAGCGCCGCGCCGATGCCGGTCCACACGGCGTACGCGGTGCCCGCGGGGAGCTGCTTCATCGCCCAGGCCAGCCCGGCGAAGCTGATCAGCGCGCACACCGCGAACGCCGCGGTCCACCACAACCTGCTGAAGCCGTCGGAGAGCTTCAGCGCGACGGCCCAACCCGCCTCGAAGAAGCCGGACACGATGAGCACGGCCCACGCCATGACGACCACCTCCCAATCTGGCACAAGCGTACCAATTTAGTGGTACGCACGTCCCAGAATAAGGGGTGACGTGCCTCTCCGCGCCTCAGATCCGGGCGGCGAGCCTGGCCGCGAGCCCCGGCAGCTGCGCCTGGAACGGGTCCACCCCGCCGTCGTCGGACCGGCTGATCACGAACAGGTCCTCGCCGGCGGACGTCTTCGCCGAGGCGTACGCGTCCGCGGGGTCGGGCACCACGGGAGCCGCCCCGACCGGCGCGACCACCACCGACACCGTGCCGCGGACGTCGCCGTCGCGCACCGGCAGGCTCGCGCCGCGCTCGGCGGGCGGGCAGAACCCGAGCGGGGCGGACGCCTGGTCGGCGTTGGCGACCGGGAGCTCGTCGGCGAGGGCGACGGCGAGCTCCCGGTCCACCTCAACGCACCCGCGTTGGGCGTTGCCGACCGACGGGCGGTCGGCGCTCCCGGATGGCTCGTCCCCCTGCGCAGACGGGTCATCGGGGAGGCTCAGGGGCATTTCACCGCCGGGGTCGGGCGATGCGTCCTTCGGCATCATCTCCGGCTCGCCGGCGCTGAAAGGTGTGACGTTAGGGGACGAGGCGTCGTGAGCGGAACCCGCCGCGGCGAGATCACCGCCGGGGTCCCGCGCGAGGTTCGAGCCCACGACCAGGCCGCCGAAGACCAGCGCCACCGCCAGCGCGGAACCGGCCGCGATCGCCGACCTGCGCCGCGCGGTCGCCCGCGCCGAGGCCGACCGCACGGCGGCCACGTCGAAGGACGGCGGCGGCGCGTCACGGGCCGCGTCGCGGAACAGCTCCGAGAGCCTCTGCTCGTCCACCTACCTCCTCCTCCCGCTCACGACGCCGGCCGCAAGTCGTCGATCGTGTCGCCCAGCGCCTCGCGCAGGGCCTCCAGCCCCCGGGAGGTCTGGCTCTTCACGGTCCCCTCGGAGCAGCCCAGCGCCTCGGCGGCCGCCGCGACGTCCAGGCCCTCCAGGAACCTCAGCACGAGCACCGCCCGCTGCCGGGGCGGCACCCGCCGCAGGCCGGCGACCAGCGCCTCGCGCGTGGCCACCGAGTCCGCGACCTCGCCGTCGCCCGAGGGCGTCTCCGGGACCTCGTCCACGAAGCGCTCCCGCCGCCACGGCCGCCGCGACTCGTCGATCACCGCGCGCACCAGCGTCCGGCGGACGTAGGCGTCCAGGGCCTGCTTGTCCCGGACCTTGCGCCACCTGCGGTGCAACGCGACGAACGCGGTCTGCGCCAGGTCGTCCGCCCGGTGCCAGTCACCACAGAGCAGGAACGCCGTTCGGCGCACGGCCTCCCGGCGAGCCACGAAGTACTCCGCGAACTCCTGCTCGTCGCGCTGATCCACGCGGACTCTCTCCGCTCGTCGTGCTTGCACTGACCGGACGGAACCGGCGGGGTCCACGGTTGCACGCCGGTGCGCCGAGACTTGCGTCACCCCCATGGTGGTACGGGCGACGCGGTCGGGTCAGGGCTTGCCCGGTGTGATGTGATCCGTTCGTGACCCGGTTCTCCCCGCTCGACTTCCGCTCCGACACCGTCACCCGGCCGGACGAGGCCATGAGACTGGCCATGTCCCGCGCCGAGGTCGCCGACGACGTGCTCGACCACGACCCGACCATGCGGCTGCTCGAGGAGCGGGTGGCGCAGGTCCTGGGGGTGGAGGCGGCGTTGTGGGTGCCGTCGGGGTCGATGGGCAACCTGATCGCGCTGACCGTGCACCTGCGGCCCGGCGACCGGTTCCTCGCGCCGCGCGGCGCGCACGTGCTCGACAACGAGCTGGGCACGGCGGCGTGGATCGCGGGCGGGATGCCGCACCCGCTGGAGTGCGACGCCGGGCCCGGCCGGGCGACGCCCGACGCGGTGCGCGCGGCGGCCGGCACGTCCGGGCCGTACTACACGCTGCGCACGACGCTGCTGTGCCTGGAGAACACGCACAACGCGGCCGGCGGGGCCGTGACGCAGCCGGACGAGCACGCGCTGCTGGTCTCGGCGGCCAGGGAGACCGGCCTGCGGGTGCACCTCGACGGGGCGCGGCTGTGGAACGCGTCCGTGGCGCTGGGGCTGCCGCCGGCGGCGCTGGCGGTCGGGGTGGACACCGTGCAGGTGTGCCTGTCGAAGGGGCTCGGCGCACCGGTCGGGTCCGTGGTGGCCGGGTCGTCGTCGTTCGTGGCGGAGGCGCGGCGGGTGCGCAAGATGCTCGGCGGCGGGGTCCGGCAGGGCGGCGTGCTGGCCGCCGCGGGCCTGATCGCGCTGGACCGCGTCGACGACCTCGCGCGGGACCACGCCAACGCCCGGGCGCTGGCCCGCGGCCTGGCCGACCTGGGCTGGCAGGTGGACGACGAGCCGGAGACCAACATCGTGCTGGCCGGCGTGCCCGACCTGGACGTGACGCTGGCGGGGCTGCGGCACCTGGGCGTGCTCGCCGGGCCGATGGCGGGCAAGGTGCGGTTCGTGCTGCACCGCGACGTGGGCGCGGAGGACGTGGCCGAGGCGTTGCGGCGGATCGGGTCGGCGAGCTGACGTGCGCTGGGTGGTGTTCGACTGCGGCGAGGTGATCGGCAGGCCGAACGGGGTCATGCCCGCGCCGGCGGGGGTGCTCGGGGTGCCGGTCGAGGACTTCGCTCGCGCGTACTGGGCCGCCCGGCGGCCGTAGGACGCCGGTCAGCCCGACCTGGCGTACTGGCGCGCGGTCGGCGACGCGGTCGGCGTGCCGGTGGACGAGGAGCTGTCGCGCCGGCTGACCGAGGCCGACGTGCGGGGGTGATCGCGGCTCGAGCCGGAGGCGGTGGCGCTGGTGGCGGAGCCGGCGGGGGCCGGCGTGCCGCCGGCGCTGCTGTCCAACGCGCCGGCGTCCCTGGCGCGGGTCGCCGAGCGCGAGCCGTGGGCCGGGCACTTCCGGCACCTGGTGTTCTCCGGTGACGTGGGCGTGGCCAAGCCGGACCCGCGGATCTTCGCCGTGCCGGCGGAGCGGCTCGGTGCCGACCCCGCCGACTGCGCGTTCTTCGACGACCGGCCGGAGAACGTGGCCGGTGCGGTCGCGGCGGGGCTGACCGGGGTGCTGTGGCAGGGCCCGCGGCACGCCCGGGAGGTGCTCGGGACCTGGCGGGGCGACCCGGCCGGCTCCGCCTGAACCAGGCGGAGCGGAGGGGGTCCGGCGATCAGGGGCCCTTGATGCCCTTCGGGCGCTTGTTGCTCTTGATGGCGCCGTACGCGGCCGTGCCGAGGAAGAGCACGCCGCCGATCACCGCGAGCCAGAAGAGGCCCTTGACGACCGCGCCGAGGACGGTGAGCACGAGCCAGGCCGCGAGCAGCCACAGGATTATCCGCACCATGCCCACACGAACGGATGATCTCCGGGTTCAGTTCCCCCACGCACCGTTCCGAGCGAGTAAGAATGTCGTCATGATGACGACAACCAGCCACCCATCCGCCGCAGCGCCTCCTCGATGTCGGTGGCGGCCCCGGCGAAGGACATCCGGATGAACTCGTGCCCGCGCACGGGGTCGAAGTCGATGCCCGGCACGATCGCGACGCCCGTGTCGTCCAGCAGGCGGCGGCAGAAGCCCATCGAGTCGTCGGTGAGGTGGGAGATGTCGGCGTAGGCGTAGAACGCGCCGTCGGCGGGCGCGACCTCGTCGATGCCCAGGTCGGCCAGGCCCTTGAGCAGCACGTCCCGGTTGAGGCGGTACCCCTCGACCAGCCGTTCGGTCTGCGCGTACGACTCGGGCTCGAACGCGGCGACGGCCGCGTGCTGGGCCAGCGCGGGCGGGCAGAGCGTGAAGTTGCCCGTCAACCGGTCCACCGCGCGACGCAGGTCGGGCGGCAGCAGCATCCACCCCAGCCGCCAGCCGGTCATGGCGAACGCCTTGGAGAAGGAGTTGACCACGATGGAGTCGCGGGAGGTCTGCCAGGCGCTGGCGAGCGGCGCGCCGTAGCTGATGCCGTGGTAGATCTCGTCGCTGACCAGCCGGACGTCGTGCTCGGCGCACCAGCCCGAGAGCGCGGCCAGCTCGTCCGGCGACAGCACGGTGCCGGTCGGGTTCGCCGGGCTGGCCACCACGAGCCCGTCGAGCGGACCGGCCTCGGCGAGCATGTCGACCGTGGGCTGGAACCGCGTCTCCGGGCCGCAGGGCAGTTCGACGACCTCGCAGCCCAGGGCGGTGAGGATGTTGCGGTAGGCCGGGTAGCCGGGCCGGGCCAGCGCGACCCGGTCGCCCGCGTCGAAGGCGGCGAGGAAGGCCAGCAGGAACCCGCCGGAGGAGCCGGTGGTCACCACGACGTCGTCGGGGGAGACGTCGAGCCCGTACTGCCGGGCGTAGTGCCCGGCCAGGGCCTCCCGCAGCTCCGCGATGCCCAACTGCTCGGTGTAGCCCAGTGTCCGCTCCCGCAGGGCGCGGTGCGCGGCCTCCAGCACGGGCGTGGGCGCGGGGCTGGACGGCTGCCCGGCCGCCAGCGACACGACGTCCCCGACCAGGCGCTGCCGGCGTGCGGCGGCGGACAGCACTTCCATGACGTGGAACGGAGGCACTTCGGCACGACCGGCGACACCCGACATGCGCGCCAGGCTAATCGACACCCCATCCGCATCCCCTGCCTCACCTCCGCCCCCACCTCCGCCTCGCCTCTGCTCCCGCCTCACCTCTGCTCCCGCCTCACCGCCGCCTGCCGCTCCTGCTCGCCACCACATCCGCCGGCACCTGCTCCGGGCCACCTACGCCACGGCCGACCGACCCGCCGCGACCGACCCATCGCGAGCACTCACCGCGAGCACCCGACCGGCGACCGGTGCCCGGGTGCCGCCGCCCAGGCAGGGTGATCGTGATCGAACGGCACCGCCGGCGCCGCCCCTGCGTCGTTGTGGGGGAAGGGTCGGTACATCCGCCGCCGGGACGCGCGCCCGTGCGGCACGATGACCGCGCACCGATCGACTCGAGCGGGAGGCTGGACGTGCCTGGAGGTTGGACCACCCAGCGGTGGACCGAGGTGTTCACCGCGCAGGCGGCGATGTTCCGGGCGGCGGTCGGGAAGGCCGACCCCGCCGCCGCAGTGCCCAGTTGCCCCGGCTGGACGTTCACCGACCTCGCCCTGCACGTCGGCAGGTTCCTGGAGACCTCCCTGGAGTACCTGCGCACCGGCAGCGCGGTCCGCCTCCGCCTCCCCGAACCCCCGGTCGACGTCGTGCCCCTGGCCTACCTGGACGACCAGCTCGCCAAGGCCGCCGAGCTGCTGCCGGCCATCCCGGGCAACCGCGCGGCCTGGACGTTCTCGCCCTCCGCACCGGACCTGGCGTGGGTCTGGCACCGGCGCATCGCCCACGAGCTGGACCTGCGCCGCTGGGACGCCCAGGCCGCCCTGCGGGAACTCGTGGTCGGTGACGCGGACTTCGCCGTCGACGGCATCGACGAGGCGCTCACCACCCTGCTCGCCGCCAAGTACGCCACCGACGTGCCACCGACCGCCAAGGGCACGGCGCTCGTGCAGCTCACGGACGTGCCGGAGGCGTGGGTGGTGACGTTCGCGCCGGACGTGGTGCCGGAGGTGCGCGCCGCCTGGCCGGGTGAGGAGGCGGACCTGGTGATCACCGGCGAGGCGCAGCTCGTCCACTACGGCCTGTGGGGTCGCCTGCCGCTCGAACACACCGGTGACGAACAGGTCTGGTACGCCCTCAAGCTGGACTGATGTCCCGGTGATGGTGCGTTTGGTCACGTAGGAGGGGGTCCGAGGGGGGTAGTAGACCCCTCGACAGCCTTACACTCGACGGTGCAGCCCGGACCTTCGTCGCTAGGGAGCAACCTGGTGGTCACCGACCATTCAGCAACCGGCCGCACTGACCCCGACACCCAGGAAGAACGCGAACCCCGCGAAGAATGCGGTGTGTTCGGCGTGTGGGCACCCGGCGAGGAAGTCGCGAAGCTCACCTACTACGGCCTGTACGCGCTGCAGCACCGCGGCCAGGAAGCGGCGGGCATCTCCGTCGGCGACGGCAGCCAGGTGGTGGTCTTCAAGGACCTCGGCCTGGTCAGCCAGGTGTTCGACGAGCAGGTGCTCCAGTCGCTGCGCGGCCACGTCGCCGTCGGCCACTGCCGCTACTCCACCACGGGGTCGACCACGTGGGAGAACGCGCAGCCGACGTTCCGCACCACGGCCACCGGCTCGGGCCTGTCGCTGGGCCACAACGGCAACCTGGTCAACACCGCCGAGCTGCTGGCCAAGGCCCGCGAGGTCGGCGTGGACACCGGCCACGGCGCCACCACCGACTCCGACCTGGTGTGCGGCCTGCTCGCCGCCCAGGCCGCCGACATCGGCATCGAGCAGGCGGCCATGCAGCTGCTGCCGACCCTGCTCGGCGCGTTCTGCCTCGCCTTCTCCGACGAGTCGACCCTCTACGCGGCCCGCGACCCGCAGGGCGTGCGGCCGCTGGTGCTCGGCCGGCTGGAGCGCGGCTGGGTCGTCGCGAGCGAGACGGCGGCGCTGGACATCGTCGGCGCGTCGTTCGTGCGCGAGGTCGAGCCGGGCGAGCTGATCGCGATCGACGAGAACGGCCTGCGGTCGAGCCGGTTCGCCAACCCCGAGCCCAAGGGCTGCCTCTTCGAGTACGTCTACCTGGCCCGCCCGGACACCACGATCGCCGGTCGCTCGGTGCACGCCACCCGCGTCGAGATCGGCCGCCGGCTGGCCGCCGAGCACCCGGTGGAGGCCGACCTGGTCATCCCGGTGCCCGAGTCCGGCACGCCCGCCGCCATCGGCTACGCCCAGGCCAGCGGCATCCCGTACGGCTCCGGCCTGGTCAAGAACGCCTACGTCGGCCGCACGTTCATCCAGCCGTCGCAGACGATCCGCCAGCTGGGCATCCGGCTGAAGCTGAACCCGCTGCGCGACGTGATCCGGGGCAAGCGCCTGGTCGTCGTGGACGACTCGATCGTGCGCGGCAACACCCAGCGGGCCCTGGTCCGGATGCTGCGCGAGGCGGGCGCGGTCGAGGTGCACGTGCGGATCGCGTCGCCGCCGGTCAAGTGGCCGTGCTTCTACGGCATCGACTTCGCCTCCCGCGCCGAGCTGATCGCCAACGGCCTGGACACCGACGGCATCCGCCGCTCGGTGGGTGCCGACTCGCTCGGCTACGTGTCGCTGGAGGAGCTGATCGCGGCCAGCGAGCAGCCGAAGTCGCGGCTGTGCTCCGCGTGCTTCGACGGCGACTACCCGATCCCGCTGCCGGACGACGCGCTGATCGGCAAGCACCTGCTCGAGGGCATCCGGGGCGTCTCGGGCTCGGCCACCCCCGTCCTGACGAACGGGTACGGTGCCGAGGACGCCCTGCAACGCCCCTGACCACCGGTGGGCCGGGCGTGCGACGCGCGGATCGACCAGTCTTGCCCTGACATCGTGGATGCCCTGAGATCGTGGAGCACAGAGACGTGACCGACAGCGCCAAGGCGACCTACGCCGCAGCTGGAGTAAGCATCGAAGCCGGTGACGAGGCGGTGGAGAAGCTCAAGCCGTGGGCGGCGAAGGCGCAGCGTCCCGAGGTGCTCGGCGGCATCGGCGGGTTCGCGGGGCTGTTCCAGCTCCGGCTGGACCGCTGGAAGGAGCCGGTGCTCGCCTCGTCCACCGACGGCGTCGGCACCAAGATCGCGGTCGCGCAGGCGATGGACAAGCACGACACGGTCGGCATCGACCTGGTCGCGATGGTCGTGGACGACCTGGTGGTGTGCGGCGCGGAGCCGCTGTTCCTGCAGGACTACATCGCGATCGGCCGGGTCGTGCCGGACAAGGTCGCGGCCCTGGTCAAGGGCATCTCCGAGGGCTGCGTGCTGGCGGGTTGCGCGCTGCTGGGCGGGGAGACCGCCGAGCACCCCGGCCTGATGGGCGAGGACGACTACGACATCTCCGGCACGGGCGTCGGCGTGGTCGAGGCCGCGGCGATGCTCGGCCCGGACCGCGTCCGCGCGGGTGACGTGGTGATCGCCATGGGGTCGTCCGGCCTGCACTCGAACGGCTACTCGCTGGCGCGGCACGTGCTGCTGGACATCGCCCGGATGCCGCTGGAGGGCCACGTCGAGGAGTTCGGCCGCACCCTCGGCGAGGAGCTGCTGGAGCCGACCCGCATCTACGCCAAGGACTGCCTGGCCCTGGCCGCCGAGGCGGAGGTGCGCACGTTCGCGCACGTCACCGGTGGCGGCCTGGCGGCGAACCTGGCCCGCGTGCTGCCCACCGGCCTGCGCGCGAACCTCAACCGCGGCACCTGGACGCCCGCGCCCGTGTTCGCCCTGATCGCCCAGCGCGGCCGGGTGGAGCGCGAGGAGATGGAGAAGACGTTCAACATGGGCGTCGGCATGGTGGCCGTGGTCGCGCCCGAGGACGTCGACCGCTCCCTGGCCGTGCTCACGGCACGCCACGTGCCCGCGTGGGTGCTGGGCGAGGTGGTCCGCTCCGACGAGCCGGGCGCCGCCCTGGCCGGGGACCACCCCCGCTTCTAGCCCTTCGCGGCGACCTCCGGGGGCCGTCAATCCGTGCCGAGCGGTAAAGCCCGCGACGCTGCCGGGGTGGACCTTCTAACCTGTGCTGGTGGCCGAGGACCTGACCGTGACGCGGACGCTGGTGATCCCGGCGGCCGAGTTGAGCGAGCGGTTCTCCCGGTCGTCCGGGCCCGGTGGGCAGGGCGTGAACACGGCGGACAGCCGGGTCGAGCTGAGCTTCGACCTGGCCGCTTCGCCGTCCGTGCCGGGGTGGCTGCGCGCGCGGATGCTCGGTCGGCTGGAGAAGCGCCTGGTCGACGGCGTGCTCACGGTCGTCGCGAGCGAGCACCGGGCCCAGTTGCAGAACCGGCAGGCGGCCCGCGAGCGGCTGGCGCGGCTGCTGCGCGACGCGGCCGCCGCGCCGCCACCGGTGCGGCGGCCGACCAAGCCGACCAAGGGTTCGCAGGAGCGCCGCATCTCGGAGAAGAAGCGTCGCGCCCGGACGAAGCAGGGTCGGCGCGGCAACGGCTGGGACTAGGGTCTCGGGCGTGACCGAGTCCGAGTTCCTGACCATGACGCGCATCGCCTACGACACCGTCGCCCACAGCTACGCCGACCTCGTGCGGGACCTCCTCGCGGAGGCGCCGGCGGACCGGGCGGTGCTGGGGCTGTTCGCCGAACTGGTCTCCGGGCGGGTCGCGGACGTCGGCTGCGGTCCCGGCCGGATCTCCGGCCACCTCGACGGGCTCGGCGTGGACGTCTTCGGCGTCGACCTGTCCCCGGAGATGGTCGCCGTGGCCCGCCGCGACCACCCGGGCCTGCGGTTCGAGGTCGGCTCGATGCTCGACCTCGACCTGCCGGACGCCTCGCTGGGCGGCGCGCTGGCCTGGTACTCGCTCATCCACGTGCCGTGGGAGGAGCACCCGGCGGTGTTCGCCGAGTTCCACCGCGTCCTCGCGCCCGGCGGCCTGCTGCTGCTGGCGTTCCAGATCGGCGACGAGGTCCGCCGGTTCGAGGAGGGCTACGGGCACGACATCCTGCTGGACCTGTACCGGATCAACCCCGACCGGGTGCTCGGGCAGCTCGCTGCGGCCGGGTTCGAGCCGCACACCCGCCTCGAACGCGAGCCGGTGGACCCGCGCTGGGAGAAGACCCGGCAGGGCTACCTGCTCGTGCGCAAGGCCGCTCGGCCCGACCGGGTGTAGGGGCGCTCCGGCCGACTCGCCGACCCCACCGCTCACCGACCCCACCGCTCGGAGGTCACCGGCCGCCGTTGCCCGGTCACCGTCGTCGATCAGCGGCGCGCGCCGGCCGCGTAGTCCCCGACCGTGCGCGGCAGGGCCGGACCCACCTCGTGCAGCACCGCGCGCAACGGGCGGGCGGCTTCCGGGCGTTCCCACAGCATGGTGTGGATGCTGCCGCGCCACTCGGTGGTGAACTCGGCCCGCGCCAGGTCCAGCCGCACCCGCGGCGCGGCCACCAGCCTGCCCCTCGCCTCGTCCAGCCGGGCGCTGACCAGGTCGGCCAGGTCGGGCGCGAGGACCGCGGCCACGCGCGTGCGCACGTCGGACCACTGCTCGCTGTCCGCCACCGCGGCCAGCGCGCCCGCCGCCGCGCCGGCGAGCAGTCTCAGCGGTTCCTCGCGCACCTCACGCCCTCTCGTCGCGGTCCCCGCGGTAGACCGGGCCGAAGTGCGAGCCCCGCTGGTCGTTGCGGTCGAAGTTCTGGATCAGGTCGGCCTTCTGGGTCGGCACGTGCGCGTCGCCCCCGGCCTGGACGACCGTGGAGGCGCCCGAGGCGACCGCGTACTGGTTCACCGCGGGCGCCGGGGTGGCGGGCGGCGCGTCGCCACCGAGCACCAGCGAGTGCACGTCGCCGCCGGGCAGCCACATCCAGCCGTGGCCGGCGAAGTTCTTCACCCGCACGTCCACGCGCCGGAAGTACTCCGGCCGCAGCGTCGTGTACCCCGGCACGACCAGCGAGTCGAACAGCGACTCCGACAGCACCACGACCAGGTCGGCCGTCGACTGCTCCAGCGCCGCGTGCGGCGGCTCGCTGTTGAGCAGCCTGCTGACCAGCACCGCGTCCTGGCCGGGGTAGCCGTTGGCGCCCTGCACGGTGGTGCCGAAGTGGATCGCCAGGCGCAGCCGCAGCTTCGCCTCCGGCACCCGGTAGCGGTTGGTCTTGCCCAACTCGACGTCGAGCGCCCGCACGTACCGGTCCACGACGTCGCCCTCCGGCGTCGTGGCCGGCAGCACGGCCCACTCCTCGTCGCCCTTGGCCTGCCTGCTCCACGTCGTGCGGTCCAGGCCCGCGGCCTCACCGGCCCGGTCCAGGGTGCGCACCAGCAGTTCCTGGAGCTCGCGCTGGAGCTGGTCGTCCGCCGCTCCGTAGCTCTTCAGGTCACAACAGACCAGCAGGCTGCGCTGGAAGTTCATCGGCCGAACCCTTTCGACGGCGTGCTGACGCACCGCGGGCACGCGGCTGCGCAGAGTCACTGTGGACTACTGCATCGGCGGTAATACCGCAGAAATGCGGTCCCCGCCTCAGAAGCCGGCGAATTTGCGCAGTCCGTCCAGATCGGGCACCAGCACGTCGCGCCTGAGGTGACTCACCACCACCCCCGCTTTCCGCAGATCGGAGAACGCCTTCTCGGCCGTCCTGGGCTTCATCCCGGCGATCGAGGCGAGTTCGACCTTCGTGAGCGGAATTCCCAGCGTCCACCCGTGCGCCTCTTCGCGCCCGTAGGTCTGCACCAATTCGGCCAGCACCCGGGCGACCCGTTCGGCGGCGGGGTGGGACAGGAAATCGCGCCGGCGCTGGTTGGCCCAGCGCAACCGGTCGTTGATCATCCCGATCAATTCGACGAACACGTCGTTGCGCCGGTGCAGGAAGCTCATCAGCTCACCGCTGGTGATCAGCTTCGCGACCACGTCGCCGCACGTGACGACGGTGGCCGAGCGCGGCTTCTGGTCCAGCGCCGCCATCTCGCCGACCAGGTCGCCCGCGACCCGGATCGCCAGCAGCGCCGTGTCGCCCGTCTCGTCCGTGGTCTGCACCTTGACCACGCCGTCGAGCAGCAGAAGGACATGAGTGTCCTTCGCGTCCTGCTCGATGACCTCGCGGTCGGCCGTGTAGCGCACGACCGTTCCGATGTTCAGCAGTTCTTGTCGGGTGTTGTCTCGGAGGCGGCCCAGGAGGCTGTTGCTGGGCCACCCTGGATCCTGCGTCATCGTGGTCGGCATGGGCAGCATGTGGATCCTGTTACTGTCGTGACCGGCGGGAACTTCCATTGGGCCGACCCGGAGTCGGGCGGCAAGTGATGGTCTCCCCGAACGTGCTGCGGACAGTACACCCGAATGGGCGTAACTGCTGTCCTCTTGTTCGGCGTTTTGCCGATCGACCCGTCGTCGAAGATCACGTGCGAATGCACGCGCAATACCGATTCGAATGGAATTCCGCAGCTCCCGCGAGGTGGGACGGCCGACACACCGGGGAACAACGGGTGGCTCCGGGGTACTTGACCGGGATGACGAGCCGCAGGGCCGTTGTCATACCGGAACCTCACCAGGAGTCGCACGTGAGCCTGCTGTTCAGCCCGCTGACCCTCCGCACCGTCACGCTGCCCAACCGCGTCGCGGTCAGCCCCATGTGCCAGTACTCGGCGCGGGACGGCCACCCGAACCAGTGGCACCTCGTGCACCTCGGCTCGCGTGCGCTCGGCGGCGCGGGCCTCGTGTTCACCGAGGCGACCGCCGTGCAGGCGGTCGGGCGCATCTCGCCCGAGGACACCGGCCTGTGGGACGACGCGCACGTCGACTCGTGGCGGCCCGTCGTGGACTTCATCCACGCGCACGGCGCCGTCGCGGGCGTGCAGCTCGCCCACGCCGGGCGCAAGGCCTCGACCTACTCGCCGTTCGCCACCCGCCGCGGCGGGGTCGCGGACGCCGACGGCGGCTGGACACCCGTCGGGCCCGGCCCCGAGCCGTTCGACGCGCACTACCGCACGCCGGCCGAGCTGGACGTCGAGGGCATCGGGCGGGTCGTCGCCGACTTCGCCGCCGCCGCACGGCGCGCGCTGGCGGCCGGCTTCCGGGTGGTCGAGGTGCACGCCGCCCACGGCTACCTCCTGCACGAGTTCCTGTCGCCGCTCAGCAACCACCGCGCGGACGCCTACGGCGGGTCCCTCGGCAACCGCACGCGCCTGGTGCGCGAGGTCACCGCGGCCGTCCGGGAAGCCGTCGGCGAGGACGTGCCGGTGTTCGTGCGCATCTCCGCCACCGACTGGGTCGAGGGCGGCTGGACCGCGGAGGACAGCGTCGTGCTGGCACGCGACCTCGCGGCCCTGGGCGCCGACGTGATCGACGTGTCCACCGGCGGCAACGTGCCCGTGGCGGACATCCCGACCGGCCCCGGCTACCAGGTGCCGTTCGCCGAGACCGTGCGGCGGAAGGCCGACGTGCCCACCGCGGCGGTCGGCATGATCACCGACGCCCGGCAGGCCGAGCAGGTCCTCGCCGATGGCTCGGCCGACCTGGTGCTGCTCGGGCGGGAACTCCTGCGCGACCCGTACTGGCCGCTCCACGCGGCGCGGCAGCTGGGGGTGCAGGTCGACCCGCCGAGGCAGTACGCCAGGGCGTTCTAGGGCCCGTCGCAAAGGTCGGGCTGCCGGTCTGGAGAACCGGCAGCCCAACCTCAGCAGCGGGTGTGTTGTGTGTCAGCGACGGTAGTCGTCGTAATCGTCGTCCGACGGGTCGTCGAAGCGTTCTTCGCTTCGGCGACCACCAGCGGACTCGCCGCCGGACAGCTCGCGTTGCAAGGCGTCGACGTCGATGTTGTGAGAGCTGTATTTGAGCTCCCGCGCCACCTTGGTCTGCTTGGCCTTCGCTCGGCCGCGCCCCATGGCTCGACCCCCTCGCACAGGGACGGGGGCGGCCGGGGGAACGGCGGCCCCACTCGTCTCGACAACTAGTTCCTGGTAACTACCGTACCGTGTCGAAGGGGTTCCCCGCGACGCGGTAGGCGTGACACGTGCCGCCAAATCTCACCGTGGGAGGATGCGCGGGTGCCTCGACCGTTCGTCGCCTACCTCAGGGTGTACGAACCGCTGTCGGCTCTTGACGCACCGTTGGCCGATCAGGTGCGGAAAGCCCTGGAAACAGGGGCTCTGAGCCGTGCGGACGTCGGCGCGCGGGAGCGGGAGCTGTGGCTGCGATCACAGCTGGCCCGGCCGCGTCGCCTCCTGCCCGGTGAGCGGTCGGACGGCAGCGTCGCGCCCGACGCGCCGTTCGACGTGATGACCATCAGCCCCGCCGAGGTGCCGGGGGAGGTCGGTCCGGGACCCCTGGTCTGCCCCCTCGACCTGCGCGCCAGGTCGGCCGCCGCGCTGGTCGGCTTCCTGGCCGCGGCGACCGGCCCGCTGCTCGACGAGACCGTGCCGGTCGAGCCGGAGGCGGTCCGGTCCCGGGCCTCCGCGGTCATGGCGGAGCTGACCGCGGGCGCGGTGCACGTCATCTCGACCACGTGGACGGTGCCGCTGCCGTGGTTCGCCCTGGTCGAGCCGGAGGCGCGGCGCGTGGTCCTGGCGCCGAAGGACGACCCGGAGCGCCAGGTGTCGTGGCGGGTGTCCATGGCGGACGCCCGCGCGCGGGTGGCCAGGGCGCACCGGGTGGTGACGACCTCGCTGGGCGAGGGCGGTCCGGCCAAGGTGCTCGCGGACACCGGGCGCTGGCTGGACCACTTCGCGCCCGACTCGGCCGTCGAGCTGGACTACGGCGGCCTGGTGCAGCTCATCGACGACCAGGACCTGCTGGAGGACAGCTCGGCGGCCGACGTCAACGCGATCGTCGACGCCCTGGAGACCGGTGACGCCGAGGAGGTCGCCCTCCGGTACGAGCGGCTACGGGACTTCTGGGGCGAGCTGGCGCGCCGCGAACGGCACGGCTAGCAGCACCCGGGCCGCCACGGCGGCGACCGCGGCCAGGAGCAGCGCGGCGGGCCACCCGAGGCCGGCCGCGACCCAGCCGGCCAGCGGTGGCGTGACGGTGGCGCCGAGGTAGTTGGCCGAGTTCTGCATGCCCAGCGCGATGCCGGTCCGGCCGGGGGGCGCGAGCTCGCCCGCGGCGGTGATCGCGACGCCGTTCCAGCACAGCGCCAGGGCCGCCGTGGGCACCAGGACGGCGACCAGCGCCCACACCGGGGCCCGGTCGAGCACCGCGCAGAGCACGAACCCGACCGCGATCAGCACGCTCAGCACCTTCAGCGGTCCCACCCGGGTGGGTGAACGGTCCGACCACACGCCGACGACCAGCCGACCGGCACCGCCGCCCACCTGGGCGACGGCGAACAGCCCGGCCGCCGCGCCGACGGCCACGCCCCGGTGGTCGTGCAGCAGCTCGACCATGAGGGAGGCGGCGGTGAACTGCGGAACGACGAGCAGGCCGCTCGCCGTGCTGAGCCGGATCAGGTCCGGGTCCTTGAGCACGACCCCGTGCCGGCCCTGCCCGGACCGCACCGCCCACGGCGGCTCCCGCACCCACACGGCCACGGCGACCGCGACGAACGCGGTGAAGCCCGCCAGGGCGAGGAACGTCGCCGGCACGCCCGCGTGCAGCGCGACGACCGGCAGCACGGCGGCGGCCAGGGCCGCGCCGAGCGGGGTCGCGGTCTGCCGCAGGCCCATGGCGAAGCCGCGCCGCCGCGCGGGGAACCAGGTCAGCACCGCCCGGCCGCTGGCCGCGTTCACGCTCGCGCCGAGCAGCCCGACCCCGACCAGCGCCACGCCCGCCACCACGGGCCCGTCGAACGCGGCGAGTGCCAGGCACCCGGCCGCGCCGAACCCGCCGACGGCCATGACCAGCCGCTCGCCGTGCCGGTCGGCGGCGGCGCCCCACAGCACGAGGGTGAGCATGGTGCCGAGGTTGACCGCGCCGAGCAGCAGGCCGACCTGGGGCAGCGTCAGCCCGAAGTGCGCGCGCAGCTGCGGGGTGATCGCGGGCAGGCCGAGGAACACCGCGGCGTTCGTGCCCTGGGCGAGCGCGCCCACCGCGAGCACCACCCAGCGGTACCCGGGCGTGGTCGAGCGTTGTTGTGCCATCGATCGGGCACGTTAGGCACTCTGTCCAAATTACGGGAGTGTGATCTCACCCAGTGGGCTGGTCCTTGGTGCGGCCGGGGTTCGCGGGCCACCCGCGCTCGGCGGCCAGCAGCTCGTCCACCGAGGCGCTCCCGCTCTGGTACCGCCCGGCGATCTCGGCGTTGAGCAGGTCGACCACCGCCTGCACCTCGCGCCGCCGCGTCGACACCGAGGACTCCTCGGCGACGAACACGCGCAGGGCGAGGTCCAGCTTGTCGTCCGACAGCGCGCTCACGTCCGACAGGTCGACGTCGGAGACCAGGGCCTCCACGTGCCGCCGGTGCGCCTCCGCCCGCGACGGCTCCTGGGTCTGGTACCGGCCCAGCCCCGTCGCCGGACCGACGGCGTTCGAGGCGAGGATCGTCGCGAGCTGGTCGACCACCGCCGAACCGCCCGACGTGCGGCGCTCCTGCTCGGCGCGCACGATGTCGATGCGCGCGTGCAGCAGCCGCCGCAGGTACGACAGGTCGGTCTCCTCCTGCGCCGCTTCGTCGCGCAACGCGCGCACCGCGGCGAGCGGGAGCCGCTCGACCCCCTCGGTGTAGTCGGGGGCGAGCACCCGGTCGATGCGGCGGCGCCCGCCGGGGCGCACCTCGATCACGTACTCATCCTGGGGTAGTTCGGGTCCACCCGCCAACACAAACCTGCTTCCAAAGTTGTCTCAAACCTGTACCGGACGACGCACGCCGAGCAGCTCGCGCGCCTGCGCGGGCGACAGCGGCGGGCGCTGGGCGATCTTCGCCAGCCCGGCCGCGCGGGCCACCAGTTGCGCGTTGTCGCGCACCGGCTGCCCCTTGGCGTACGAGGTGGTGTCCTCCATGCCCACCCGCAGGTGACCGCCCGCGGCCAACGCCGTCAGCATCACCGGGAGGGTGGTCCGCCCGATGCCCGTCGCCGAGAACGACGCGCCCTCCGGCAGCAGCCGCAGCGCCGCCACCAGCGTCTCCGCGTCACCGGGCATGCCGCCCGGCACGCCCATCACCAGGTCGACGTGCACCTTGCCGCCCGCGGGCAGCCCGTGCTGGTCCAGCAGCCGCCGCAGCGACGCCAGCTGGCCGAGGTCGAAGATCTCGTACTCGGGGGCGATGCCCCGCTCCTGCATCCCCTTGTGCAGCGCGACGACGAACTCCCAGCGGTTCAGGAACACGTCGTCGCCGAAGTTCACCGTGCCCATCGTGCAGGACGCCGAGTCGGGCAGCGCGTCGAGCACCCGCAGCCGGTCGGCCTCCGGGTCGGTCACCGCCCCGCCCGTCGACAGCTGCACGACCAGGTCGGTGTGCTCGCGCAGGGCGGCGACGGTCTCCTTGAGCAGCCCGAGGTCGAGCGTCGGCCGGGTGTCCGCGCCGCGGATGTGCACGTGGACCATCGCCGCGCCGACCTGCTCGCAGGCCCGCGCGGTGCCGACCAGCTCCTCCAGGGTGACCGGGAGCCGGGGGACGTCGGCCTTCGCGAGCTCGGCCCCGGTGGGGGCGACGGTGAGCAGCGTGCCGTGGGATCCGGGTCGGGACATGCCGTGATCCTGGCACAGAACCCGTTCGGACCAGCGCCTCGACGCCGCCCGGGTCACCCGGAGCCGCAGGTGGGCGAGGTCCCCGGTTTTCCGGTCCGGACGCTCAGCGGCCCAGGTTGCGCGCCGCCTCGCGGCCGAGGCCGGGCGTGTCCGGCGGTACCGAGTCGGGGTCGACGCTCGCCTGCACGCGCCGGTCCTCCGCGCCGACCAGCAGCTCCGCCTCCGGCGGGACCGACCGCTTGACCAGCGCCAGCACGACCGTGCCCAGCTCGTGGTGCAGGGCGACGCTGCCGACGCGGCCGACCACGCGGTCGTCCACCAGCACCGGGTCACCGGTCTCGGGCTGCACCTCGCGGGACCCGTCCAGGTGCAGCAGCAGCATCCGGCGCGGCGGGCGGCCGACGTTGTGCACCTTCGAGACCGTCTCCTGGCCCCGGTAGCAGCCCTTGTCGAGGTGCACGGCCTCGCCGATCCAGTTCACCTCGTGCGGGATGGTCTTCTCGTCGGTGTCCACGCCCAGCCGCGGGCGCAGCGACTCGACCCGCAGCGCCTCGAACGCCCAGCTCCCCGCCGCCCGCGCGCCCGCGCCCGTGAGCCGGGACCACCAGTCGGCCAGCTCGCCGCGCGGCACCACCAGGTCGACCGCGCCCCCGCCGGGCCACGGCGTGCGGCGGGCGAAGCCGCCACCGACCGCGACGACGCCGTGCGGGCCCCCGGGCAGCGGCAGCTCCAGCGCGGCGAACACGCCGGGGACGTCCGGGCCGACCAGCGTGAGCACGGCCAGCTCGGCCGTGGCGTCGCGCGGTTCGACCTTGGACCAGAAGACCATCTTGGTGAGGTACGCCAGCAGCTCGCCCGCCCGCGACGCCTCCGTGTCGAGGTAGGCGACACCGCCGACGTTCGCCACGACCACGTGGTGCTCGACGCGGCCCTGCACGTCCAGGATCAGCGCCTCGGTGCCCTCGCCCTCGCCGAGCACGGTGAAGTGCTGGCTGGTCAGCGAGTGCAGCCAGGTCAGCCGGTCCTCGCCGGGCACGGCGATGACGGCCCGGTGCGAGCGGTCGAACACGGCCGCCGACCGCACCGCGGCGCGTTGCTCCGCGAACGGGTCGCCGAAGTGCCACGGCACCCCCTGGTCGGGAGCGCCCTCGAACGGGGCGACCGCGCCGGGGGCGCTCAACAGCGGTGACTTCACTCGGACTCCTTCGGTGCGCCGGTGGCCAGGCACTCGCGGCAGGTGCCGGACAGCGCGAGGTGGCTCGCATCCAGTTCGAACCCGTACTCGTCCCGCAGTGTTCCCCCGAGCGGGGACAGCAATTCGCACGGCACCTCGTCCACCCGCCCGCACCGGTGGCACACCAGGTGCACGTGCTCGTGCTCGTCGACGGAGTAGTTCGGCGCGCCGTGCCCCAGGTGGGTGTGCCGGACCAGGCCGAGCCGGTCGAGCAGGTCGAGCGTGCGGTAGACCGTGGTGATGTTGACCGTGGGCGCGGTGACCTGCACGCGCTGGCAGATCTGCTCCGGTGTGGCGTGCCCCAGCTCGCGCACGGCGTCCAGCACGAGCTGGCGCTGGGGTGTCATCCGCATGCCGCGTTCGTGCAGCGTCTTGCGCAGGGCCTTCGGTGCGCCGGCGGTGTCCACGGTCCCGATGGTAGGCCGTGAGTAGGCTCCCGGTATGCGCGTGCTCGCACTGCTGGACGGAACGCTGGCCGACCCCGACGCCCCGCTGATCCGGGTGGACGACCTCGGCCTGATGCGCGGTGACGGTGTCTTCGAGACCGTCCTCGTCGTCGACGGCAAGCCGCGGGAGCTCGGTCCGCACCTGGACCGGCTGGCCCGCTCGGCGGCCATGCTCGACCTCCCCGAACCCGACCGCGCCGCGTTCGAGCGCGCCGTGGACCTCGTGCTGGACAACTGGGCGGGCGGCGCGGAGATCGCGCTCAAGCTCGTCTACACGCGGGGCGTGGAGGGCGGCGACGGCACGCCGACGGGGTTCGCGCTCGGCATGGACATCGCGCCCAAGGTGCTGGCGCAGCGCGCGGACGGCATCGCCGCGGTCACCCTGGACCGGGGCGTCGAGGCCGGCCTGGCGGACCGCGCGCCGTGGCTGCTGCTCGGCGCCAAGTCGCTGTCGTACGCGGTCAACATGGCCGCGCTGCGCGAGGCCGAGCGGCGCGGGGCGGCCGAGGTCGTGTTCACCACCCCGTCCGGCTCGGTGCTGGAGGGGCCCACGTCCACGCTGGTCATGGCCCG
Source organism: Actinosynnema sp. NPDC053489 (assembly GCF_044544865.1). Taxonomy (NCBI): domain Bacteria; kingdom Bacillati; phylum Actinomycetota; class Actinomycetes; order Pseudonocardiales; family Pseudonocardiaceae; genus Actinosynnema; species Actinosynnema sp. NPDC053489. Next base: position 103,966 of record NZ_JBITXT010000003.1, read on the forward strand.
CGGGCGGACCTTGACCACGCCGCCCGCCGAGCTGGGCATCCTGCCGGGCACCACGCAGGCCGCGCTGTTCCGGGCCGCCGGGCGCGAGGGCTGGGAGGTCGAGGTGCGGCCGGTCGAGGTGGACGAGCTGTACTCGGCCGACGGCGTGTTCCTGGTGTCGAGCGTCCGCAAGATCACCCGCGTGCACACGCTGGACGGCAAGACGCTGCCCGACTCCGCCGAGCTGCACGCGCGGCTCGCCGGGCTGTACGAGTCGGAGTACTAGGAGTCCCCGGGCGCGTGCCGCACGCGCCCGGGGTCCCCGTGCCGGCCATTCAGGCCGGCTACTTCGGGGCCGGCTACTTCAGGCCGGCGTCCACGGCGTTGATCAGGGTGCCGTTGGCGGTGTCACCGGACATCTCCCAGATCATCGCGCCGAGCAGGCCGCGCTGCTTGAGCCACGCGGTCTTCTTCTGGATCGCCCACGCGTCGTCGAACGTCCACCACTGCCCGCCGTTGCCGGTGAAGCAGGACGTCGCGACGGCGGCCTCGTCGTGCTGGACGGTGCACCCCGGCACGCTCGCCAGCAGGTTCGAGTACCCGCGGGTGCCCGCCTCCTCCGCGAACTGGCCCGGCGCGGCGCCCGTCGCCGACTGCCACTCGCCGCCGCGGCCGCCGTCCTGGACGCCCTGCCAGCCGCGCCCGTAGAACGCGAGCCCGATGGTGATCTTGCGCGGGTTCACGCCGGCCGACGTGTAGGCGTTCACCGCGTTCTCCACGCTGAAGTGGAACGAGTACGGGTCGTCCGCGTCGGCGTACAGGTTGCCCTGGTGGCCGGCGCGGTTGGGCTCCCACGAGTTGTCGCTGCCCGCGCCGTGGAAGTCGTAGCCCTGCACGTTGAAGATGTCCAGGGACTTCGCCACCTGCGGCAGGTCCCAGCCGGCCGCGATCTTCGCCGGGTCGGCCGGGGTGAACGCGGTCAGGTCGTAGCGCTTGCCCGTCTCCCGGGTCAGCTCGTCGAGCTGGCGGCGGAACTCGTCGATCAGCAGGGTGTTGTTCCGCTTGTCGTCGGCCCCGACGTGGTTGCCGGCGTGGCCCTCCGCGCCCGGCCACTCCCAGTCCAGGTCGATGCCGTCGAAGATGCCCGCCGCCGTGCCCGGTCCGCCGGCCGCGTTGTAGGTCGGCAGGTTGCCCCGGATGTAGATGTCCAGGCAGGACTTGACGAACTTCTTGCGCGCCGCGTCGGTGGCGGCGACGTCGGAGAAGTACTTGGAGTAGGTCCAGCCGCCCAGGGAGATCAGGACCTTCAGCTGCGGGTGCTTCGCCTTGAGCTTGCGCAGCTGGTTGTAGTTGCCGCGCAGCGGTTCCCAGCCGGTGTCGGCGACGCCGTCCACGGACTGCGCCGCGCTGAACGGCCTGCTGTAGTCGGCTTCCGCGTCACCCGCGCCGTCGCCCTGGTTGGGGTCCTGCGGGTTGGCCGAGGTGCCCTTGGTGACGCCGTGCAGGCAGGTCAGGTTGACCGGGTCGATGTTGCCGAACGCGTAGTTCAGGTGCGTCAGCTTGGCCGCGGTCCCGCTGGTGTCGAGGTTCTTGACGAAGTACTGGCGGCCGTAGATGCCCCACTGGACGAAGTAGCCCACGCGCGCGTAGCCGTTGACGATGTCCGAAGTGGACGCGGTGACGGCGTTGCTCGCGGCGGACACGTTGTCGTACAGGTCACGGGCGCGCACGGTGAACGTGTACGCCGTGGACGGCGACAGGCCGTCGACCCGCGCGGTGGTGCCGGTGACGGTCGCCTTGACCGAGGTGCCCTGGTAGACGTCGTAGTTGGCGACGCCCCGGTTGTCGGTGGCCGCGTCCCAGCTCAGCGTGATGCTGCCCGCGTCCTTGGCGGTGGCGCGCAGGTTGGCGGGCGCGGTCGGCGGCTGGGTGTCGTCGGCCGGGTTGTTCGTCGTCACGGTCACCGCGTTGGACGCCGCGGACAGCGTGCCCTTGGTGTCCTTGGCCTTCACCGTGAAGGTGTAGGCGGTGTTCGGGGTGAGGCCGGTGACGGTGGCGGCGGGCGAGGTGACCGTGGTGGCCAGGGCCGTGCCGTTGTAGACCTCGTACCCGGCGACCGGCAGGGAGCCGGGGGTGGAGGCGGTCCACGCCAGGGAGACGGTCTTGGTCGTCTTCACCGGCGAGGTCAGGTTGCCGGGCGGCGTGGGCGGCGTGTCGGGGGTGCCGTCGCAGTTGGCGTTGTTCACCCGGCAGGTGACGGGTTCGGCGGCCGAGCTGAGCGTGAACGTCGGGCTGTACGGCTCGGTGGACCGGCGCGCGGCCACGCTGCGGTTGTAGTGCACCGGGCTGAGCGTGACGGCGTTGCCGGTCTGGGTGAGCGTGGCGTTCTGCGCGTTCGAGGCCGTGACGCCGGCCGGCAGGGTGAAGGTGACGGACCAGTCGGCGAGCACGGCGTCGGTGTTGTTGTTGACGACGAACTTGCCGGTCGAGCCGGTGAGGCTGAAGTCGGCCGTGGTCGGCGCGGGCGGCGGTGGCGGCGGTCCGCTGCCGTCGCAGTTCGCGCCGTTGACCGTGCAGGAGGTCGGGTCGACGGCCTGGCTGAGGGTGAAGGTGGGGCTGTACGGGTCGGTGTTGCGGCCCGCCTGGATGGTGCCGATGTAGAACGCGGGCGTCAGGGTGACCCGCGTGCCGGTCTGCGTGGTGGTGGCGTTCTGCGCGCCGCTGACGGTGACGCCGGCGGGCAGGTCGAACTTGATCGTCCACCCGGAGATCGCGGCCGAGGTCGGGTTGGTGACCACGAACTTGCCGGTGGTGCCGGTCCGGCTGAACGCGGCGGTCAGGCCGGTCGCGGCGGCGGCCGGTGCGGACAGCGCTGCGGTGGCCAGGAGGAAGGCCAGGAGCGCGATGGCTGGTCGGCGCATCAGGGTGTGCCTCTCGAAGACAGGGACAGTCGAGAACCACGGCGGCCTGGTCGTGCCGGTCTTTCCGTAACGCTTCCGAACGTAGGTCGTGCCGGTGGTCTTGACAATGGGTCTAGACCAATTGCGTCCGTTCAGCCCTGCGGGCCGAAGCGCACCCGCGTGCCCGGCGGCGCCTGGCCGAGCAGCGGCAACGCGTGCGCGGGCACCACGCCGACCACCGGGTATCCGCCGGTCGTCGGGTGGTCGGCGAGGAACACGACGGGCAGCCCGTCGGCCGGGACCTGCACCGCTCCGGTGACCAGGCCCTCGCTCGGCAGCTCCTGCCCGACCCGCGCCGCGGTGCGCTCCAGCGCGGTGCCGGTGAGGCGCAGGCCGACGCGGTTGCTGCGCTCGGACACCGTCCAGCGGCCCGCGCGGAGCCTGCCCGCGGGGTCGTCGAACCAGTCGTCGCGCGGTCCGAGCCGGACGGGCACCACGAGTTCGCCGGGCACGCGGACCGGGACCAGCACGTCCACGCCCACCGGGACGCCGGTCGGGTCGCCCAGCGGCAGCTCGTCGCCGGGCCGCACCGGCCGCGGGCCGAGGCCGGAGAGCACGTCGGTGGACCGGCTGCCCAGCTCGGCCGGGACGGCGAGGCCGCCGGAGACCGCGACGTAGCAGCGCAGGCCGCCCTCGGGCGCGCCCAGGGCGAGGGTCTCGCCGGCGGCCAGGTGCAGCGGCGAGTCGCGCGGCGCGCCGTCGACCAGGACGGGCGTGGCCGGGCCCGTGACGGCGACCGTGCAGGAGGCGTTGGCGCGCAGCGACAGGCCGCCGAGCAGCACCTCCAGGCCGGCGGCGTCCCCGGGGTTGCCGACCAGGCGGTTGGCGAGCGCGAGCGAGCGGGGGTCCAGGGCGCCGGACGGCGGCACGCCCAGGTGGGCGTGGCCGGGCCGGCCGAGGTCCTGGACCAGGGTCTGCGGGCCCGTCCCCAGCACGGTGAGGGAGCGTGCGCCCCGGGCGTCGGGCTCCCGCGTCGCGGGCGTCGGGCTCTCGCGGGTCACCGGACGGCCTCGAAGCGGACGCGGTCACCGGGGGTGAGCAGGGCCGGGGCGGCCCGGCGCGGGTCGAACAGGGGCGCGTCGGTGCGGCCGATCAACCGCCAGCCGCCGGGGGTGGCCCGGGGGTAGGCGGCGGTGAACTCGCCCGCCACGCCCACGGAGCCGGCCGGGACGCTCGTGCGCGGCGAGTCCAGGCGCGGCTGGCGCAGCGGCCCGGGCAGCCCGGTCAGGTAGGCGAAGCCGGGCGCGAAGCCGCAGAACGCGACCCGGTAGTCCGCGCCGGTGTGCAGCTCGACCACCTCGGCGGTGGTCAGGCCCGCCGTCTCGGCCACCAGGTCGAGGTCGGGCCCGTCGTAGCGGACGGGCAGCACCACGTCGTCGCCCTCGGCGCCCGGGTGGTGGACCAGGTCCGCCGCGGCCAGCACCCCGCGCACGGCCGGCAGGCCACCGGGCCGGGTGACGACCAGGACCGTGCGGGCGGCGGGCACGAGGTCGACCACGTCGGGCAGCCCGGCCGCGGCGACCGCCGCGCGCACCGCCTCCACCTCGCCCAGCGAGTCCACCTCGACGAGCACCGCGTCGTCGCCGCACCGCCGCAGCCGCATGGGCCCAAGGATAGGGGGATCGGTGAACGACCCACCGCCGCCGGGCCGACCGCCGGGGCGGCCGGGCTCAGCCGACGACGCGCTTGAGGTGTGCCGACGTGTGGGGCTGGAGCGGCTGACCGACCATGGCCCGCTCCTCCACGTACGCCAGGTCGCCGTTGTTGACGATGCCGTACAGCCGCTGCGCGGCCGTGACGTCCTTGGCGGTCGCCGTGCGGACCACCGCGTCCGTGGTGATCTCCCACGACGTCTGCGTGCGGGGCTTGCCGTAGTACAGCTCCACGATCCCGGTGTTGTGCGTGAGCAGCACCTCGATCGTGTCGTCGGCCTGGGGCCGCCAGAAGCCGGTCTCCCGGGCCGCCTGGCGGAGCACCGCGCCGTTCTCGTCGAGCAGCCACGCGCGGGCCTCGTAGTACAGGAACGGCCGGCCGTCGTGCGCGAACGTGATCTGCTGCCCGTAGCGGAACGGGCCGTCGATCGTCGGGTACACGACCTCGCCCTCGCCGCGCCACACGCCGACCAGCGGCAGCAGCGCCAGGCAGGCGTCGTGCAGCGACGGGCCGGAGCGCAGGTTCGCCGTGTCCGCCGGGATCGGCAGGTCGTCGAACTGCGGCAGGTTGCGCCCGCCGGTCACCGCGGCGCGCGAAGCGGCGGCCTGCACGGCCGCGTCACCACTGCCCGGAACGGGCCCGTTGTCGCTCACCGCTGGTCGGAGAACAGGCGGTACACCACGTAGCCGGCGAACCATACGACCAGCAGGGACACGAGGACCAGCAGCCCGGTGAAGAAGTGTTCCACCCGGCCAGTCTAGGCGCCCGGCCCCGAACGCCGTCGACCCCGGTGGCGAACGCCACCGGGGTCGACGGGTGATCGTGCGGGTGGGGCTCAGGCCACCGCGACCTCGACCGGGTGCACGCCCGGCCCGTCCGCGCTGACCGACGCCTGCCCGTTGCCCGACCGGTGCAGCGCCCGGACGGTCCACGTGCCCGGCGCGGCGAAGAACCGGAAGTCGCCCTCGGGCGAGGACACGACCTCGGCGGTGAACTCGCCGGAGGCGTCCAGCAGGCGCACGAACGCGCCGCCGACCGGGGCGCCCTCGGACCGGACCTTGCCGCTCAGCACGACCTCGTTCGCGCCGACCTGGATGTCCACGCCCTGCTGGGGCGCGCCGCAACCGTCCAAGCTCATGATCAGCCCTCCTTGCCGCTGCCGAGCTCGACCGGCACGCCGACCAGCGAGCCGTACTCGGTCCAGGAACCGTCGTAGTTCTTCACGTCCTCGTGGCCGAGCAGCTCGTGCAGCGCGAACCACGTGTGCGACGAGCGCTCGCCGATGCGGCAGTAGGCGATCGTCTTGCGGGAGCCGTCGAAACCGGCCTCGCCGTAGATCTCGGCCAGCTCCTCGTTCGACTTGAACGTGCCGTCCTCGTTGGCCGCCTTGCTCCACGGCACGTTGATCGCGCTGGGGATGTGGCCGCCGCGCTGCGCCTGCTCCTGCGGCAGGTGGGCGGGCGCGAGCAGCTTGCCGGAGAACTCGTCGGGCGAGCGCACGTCGACCAGGTTCTTGTTGCCGATCGCGTCGACGACCTCGTCGCGGAACGCGCGGATCGCCAGGTTCTGCTCCTGGGCGGTGTAGCTGGTCGCCGGGCGCTCGACCTGCTCCTTGTCCAGCGGGCGGCCGTCGAGCTCCCACTTCTTGCGGCCGCCGTCGAGCAGCTTGACCGAGTCGTGGCCGTAGAGCTTGAAGTACCAGTACGCGTAGGCGGCGAACCAGTTGTTGTTGCCGCCGTAGAGGATCACCGTGTCGTCGTTGGAGATGCCCTTGGCCGAGAGCAGCTTCTCGAAGCCCTCGCGGTCGACGAAGTCCCGGCGGACCGGGTCCTGGAGCTCGTTCTTCCAGTCGATCTTCACCGCGCCCGGGATGTGGCCCCCGTCGTAGGCGGTGGTGTCCTCGTCCACCTCGACGAACACCACGCCGGGCGTGGTGAGGTTCTCCTCGGACCAAGCGGCCGAGACCAGGACGTCTTCACGGCTCATCGAGCTGCTCCAAACTTTCTTCGTTCTTGCGACGGTGTCACTGGGGTCGGGCGAGCGCGGGCGCGTGGCGGCGCAGGAGCAGGAACATCTCGCAGCCCAGGCACAGGCCGACCGCGGCGTTGAGCAGCGCGGCGACCAGCGCGGCGGCCGTGGCGACGACTCCCAGCGCGGTGAGGCCGGTGGCGTAGCCGATCGTGCCCACCAGCGCGAAGGCGAAGCCCACGCCCTGCGCGAACCGCAGCGGGGCGGCCTCCTCGCGCTCGGTCGTCGGCTTGATCCGCGGCTGCACGGCGAACCGGTAGACGTGGCCCCACGGGTTGAGCTTGAGCGAGATGAACGCGCACATGCCGAACAGCACGGTCTGCGCGGCCAGCAGCCGCCACGACCCGGTGAGCAGGACGACCGCCAGGATGGCGGTGGTGATCCAGGCGCTGAACCGGGGTCCGCGCGGATCGACCGGCGCGTCCTTGGTGGCGGTGGCTTCGAGCGTCACGGCGACCTCCTGACGGTGGACAAGACTGGCAGTCCGTCTCAGGCGGTGTAGGGGCAGGCGCACGCGCCCGTCAAGGGCGTGCGGGCCGGTCCGGACCGCCCGGTCAGCGCGCGGCGCGACACAGGCTGCTGCGCACGCGGCACAGGTCCACCGCGAGTCGCTTGGTCAGCAGCGTGGTCATGGTTCCGAGCCTAGCCGCTCGTCCCTGCTGTCGGGAGTGGTGTCCAGGTTCTGGGATGAACCTGGTTCACCCGATCGGTGGAGGCAGGTGTGGGCGCAAAGCCGCAACCAGCGGGTCCGGCTTCGGGATCCCGCCGACCCGCAGCAGTTCGGCGCCGGACGGCGCCAGGGCCAGCGTCGTCGGGGCGCGCAGCACGCCGAGGCCGGCGGCGACCTCGGGCAGGTCGGTGACGTCCAGCTCGACGTGCCGCAGCCCCGGGGTGCGGCCGGCGAGGTCCTCGAGGACCTCCCTGGTCCGCCGGCAGTTGGCGCAGAATTCCGTGGACAGCTGCACCAGCGTCACCGGCGTGTCGCGGTCGAGCAGGTCGCGCACGGGCGCGGGCAGGTCGCCGCGCGCCTTCGCCGCGCGCACCCGGCCGTCCCGCGCGCGCAGCACCAGGGCGACGACGGCCACGATCGCCACCGCCGCGAGCAGGGCCCACGCCCCGGCCACGTCAGCTCCCGCCCTGGTCGAGGAGGATGTCGTTGATCGAGCCCTCCAGGGTGAACGCGCCGCTCTCCACCTTGACCGCCGTCGGCGTCACCGTGAACGGCAGCGCGCCCGGGTCGATGGTCACGCTCAACGCCTGGCGCACCACGCCGAGCACCGCGTCCAGGCCCTCCAGCGCCCGGTCGTCCAGCTCCACGTCGTTCATCGCGATCACCACCTGGCCGTTGACCAGCGACACCGTGCCGTAGGCGCTGATGCGGATGTCGCGGCCGGCGACCTTCGTGTGCCCGGACAGCTTGACCGCCGCGACCGTCGGGTCGGGTTGGCCGTCGGTCACCTGGGCGCGCTTGTCCGGCTCGATCGACATGTCGGTGAACGGCGTGACCTGGTTGACCACCCGGTTGAGGTCGTTGGCCTTGATCTTCACGCTGCCGAGCACCTGGTCGATCTTCGCGCCGCGGGTGTTGCCGGCCAGCAGGTCGGACAGGCCGATGCGGGTGTGCTTGAGGTTGGCCCGGATCTCCAGGTCGCGCAGCTGGTCGCGCACGGGCACGCCGGAGGCGCTGATCTCGATGTCCCGGTAGTCGCCCGCGATGGCCTGGGTGGTGAACGGGAAGCCGTTGATCCGGACCGACGGGTCCTCGCTCAGGCCGAACTTCTCCCGCATCTTCTGCGCGACCTGGTACTCGCCGACGGCGGCCAGGCCGAAGTCGGCCGCGACGAGCAGCCCGACCACCACCAGCCCGGCGACGATCAGCTTGCGGCCGCGCGCGGGACGGCGCCGGCGGGTGTCGGTGGTCGGGGTCATCGCCTGCCCTCTGGTCGGTCGGGGTGCTGCCGAGCGGTGCGTTCGTCGAGCCAGGTCGCGATCCGGTCGACCAGGCCGGGCGTCATCGCCGACTCGGCGTGCCGCACGCCCGGCTCCAGCCACAGCTCGGCGTCGCCGCCGGCCGCGCGGTGCAGCGCGACGGCGTGCGCCGGGCCGAAGTAGTGGTCCTGCTCACCGTGCACGATGAGCAGCGGGGTGGGCGCGATGCGGTGCGCCACCTCCAGCGGGCTCTCCGGCGTGGTCGCCCACGGCGGGCCGAGGCGGACGCCGAGCGCGCGGGCGGCGAGCCTGCCGTGCGGCTGTTCGAGCAGCCAGTGCACCCGGCGCATGGCGACAGTGTCGCGCACCCACCAGCGCGAGGGCGCGCTGACCGCCGCCACGGCGTCCGGTGCGTCCTCGTGCAGGCCGGCGTGACGCAGAACGACGGACGCGCCCATGGAGAAGCCGACGGTCACCACCCGCCGGTACCCGAGGTCGCGGGCCAGCGAAACCCCGGCCGCCAGGTCGTGCACCTCGTCACCTCCGACGGTGGACCGCCCGCCGGAGCGGCCGTGGCCGCGGAAGTCCAGCGCCACGACCCCGCCGTGCCGGGCGAACCGGTGCAGCACCCGGGACACGAACGGCTTGCGGACGTGGTTGGTGAAGCCGTGACCCACCACGAACGCCAGGTCCGTCACGGAGGGTGTCGACCTCACGTGCACACCGCTCAGGTGAACGCCGTCGTGTGACATGGATGTAACAGGCGTGACGCTTGTGGAAACAACTGTGACCCTGTCCTGCTGACCTGGGTCTTTCGTGGTGTGCACCGGTATCGTCTCCGTCATCCGCAGGCAACGGGGCCCGGTCACCGTACTTCGCCTGTGCCTGGTCGGTGACCAAGCACCGGCCGAACGAGAGGGCGCCGCGATGAGTATCGACGTGCTGCTGCTGACCACCGACTCCGACCCCGAGGCGGTCCTCCCCGCGCTGTCGCTCCTCCCGCACGAGGTGCGCCCGCTGCGCCCGGAGGTCTCCGCGCTGCTGGAAGCCGGCCCGCACGACATCGTGCTGGTCGACGCCAGGACCGACCTGGTCGCCGCGCGCAGCCTGTGCCGGCTGCTCGACTCCAGCGGGGTGGACGTGCCCGTGGTGGCCGTCGTCACCGAGGGCGGGCTGGTCGCGGTCAATTCCGACTGGAGCGTGGACGAGATCCTGCTGCCGACCTCCGGCCCGGCCGAGGTGGACGCCCGGCTGCGCCTGGTGCGCTCCCGGCGCGGGTCCGCCCAGCCGGGTGGCGACGGGTCGTTGCAGCTGGGCGAGCTGGTCATCGACGAGGCGACCTACACGGCCCGCCTGCGCGGCCGGCCGCTCGACCTGACCTACAAGGAGTTCGAGCTGCTGAAGTACCTGGCCCAGCACGCGGGCCGCGTCTTCACCCGCGCGCAGCTGCTCCAGGAGGTGTGGGGCTACGACTTCTTCGGCGGCACGCGCACGGTCGACGTCCACGTGCGGCGGCTGCGCGCCAAGCTGGGCCCCGAGCACGAGTCCCTGATCGGCACCGTGCGCAACGTGGGCTACAAGTTCGTCCGCCCGCCGCGCCCGGGCAGCTCCCGCCGGGTGGAGCAGCTGACGGACGCGCCGGAGCCGACGATCGACGACGCCGAGCTGATCTTCCGCGCCTGATCCCCCGGGCCCGACCCCCGCCCGGTCCTCGATCGCCGCCTCCCGGCGCGACCCGGAGACCGGCTGGACTAGGTTTTCCCCGTGGATCTGAGCTGGTTCGAGGAGTTGTCCCCCGAGCAGGCCGACGAGGTCTCCCGCCTGCTCGGGGCCGCCGAGGCCGCCGACGGCGTCGCACCCGTCGGCGAGGCCGTCACCCTGCGCCTGCGCCCCGGTGCCCCGGGCAGCCGCCACCTGCTCGCCCGCGACGGCGAGACCCTGGTCGGCTACCTGCACCTGGACGTCTTCGGCGACTCCGACGGCAACGAGGTCGCCGAGCTGGCCGTGCACCCCGACCACCGCCGTCGCGGCGTCGGCCGGGCGCTGGTCGAGGCCGTGGCCGACCGCACCAAGCCCCTGCGCGTCTGGTCCCACGGCGGCCACCCCGGCGCGGTGGCCCTCGCCGCCGCGCTCGGCTACCGCAAGGTCCGCGAGCTGCTGCGGCTGCGCCGCCCGCTGGACGCCGACCTGCCCCGGCCCGCGCTGCCCGGGGGCGTCTCGCTGCGCGCCTTCGTGCCCGGTCGGGACGAGGCGGCCGTCGTCTACGTCAATCACCGGGCCTTCGCGTGGCACCCGGAGCAGAGCGCGATGAGCATCGAGGACGTGCGGCAGAAGGAGGAGCAGCCCTGGTTCGACCCGGCGGGGTTCCTCCTCGCGGTCGACGCCGAGGAGCGGCTCCTGGGCTTCCACTGGACCAAGGCGCACACCGCCGAGCTCGGCGAGGTGTACGTCGTGGGCGTGGACCCGGACGCCCAGGGCGGCGGCCTCGGCAAGGCCCTCACGCTCGCCGGCCTGGCCCACCTGCGTGACGCCGGGATGACCCGGGTGATGCTCTACGTCGAGTCCGACAACGCCGCGGCGCTGGCCGTGTACGACCGGTTGGGCTTCACGCTCTGGGACTCGGACGTCCAATACGCCCGGTAGTGACAAACCCATCACGCCACGCAAACGTGCAGGTCACGGGACACCCAAAAGGCGGTGTACTCGGTCACTTCCCGTGTGGAGTTCACCCGTCGTTCATTTTCTCCTGGGCGCCTGTCCACCCTCGCTACCTACCGTCCGTGTCGAGCGGCGGGGACTTCGCCGCCAAGCCACTTCCGTAGCTGGAGGACTCCCAGGTGAAGACCAAGCGACACGGCGCCGTTCTCGGCCTGATCGCGGCCGGTGCGCTTCTGCTCACCGCGTGCGGCAGCGACAACAACACCGCCCCCGGCGCCGGTTCCACGTCGGCGGCCGGTGAGTCGTCGGCCCCCGTCGACTGCGGTGGCAAGTCGAACCTGAGCGCGGAGGGTTCTTCGGCGCAGAAGAACGCGATCGACACGTTCGTCCAGGCCTACCAGCAGAAGTGCTCGGGCCAGAACCTCGCCTACAACGCCTCCGGCTCCGGCGCGGGCGTCAAGCAGTTCAACGGCGGCCAGGTCGACTTCGCCGGCTCCGACTCCCCGCTGTCCGACAGCAAGGGCGAGGTCGCCGCGGCGACCGAGCGCTGCAAGGGCAACCCGGCCTGGCACCTGCCGATGGTGTTCGGCCCCGTCGCGCTGGGCTACAAGCTCGAGGGCGTCAAGGACCTGACCCTGTCCGGCGAGGTCGCCGCCAAGATCTTCAACGGTGGCATCAAGAAGTGGAACGACCCGGCGATCAAGGCCCTGAACGGCAGCGCGCAGCTGCCCGACAAGGAGATCAAGGTCGTCTACCGCTCCGACGAGTCGGGCACCACGGACAACTTCCAGAAGTACCTGACCGCCGCCTCCAAGGGCGCGTGGACGCAGGGTGACGGCAAGCAGTTCAAGGGCGGTGTCGGCGAGGGCAAGGAGAAGTCCGCCGGTGTCGCGCAGGCCGCCGGTTCGGTCGACGGCGCCATCACCTACGTCGAGCTGTCGTTCGCCCAGGACAACAAGCTGTCCGTCGCCAAGATCGACAACGGTGGCGGCGCGGTCGAGCTGACCGCCGAGACCGTCGGCAAGGCCATCGACGCGGCCAAGATCAAGGGCTCGGGCAACGACCTGGTCCTCGACCTGAACTCGATCTACGGCTCCACCACCGCGGGCGCCTACCCGCTGCTGCTGGCGACCTACGAGATCGTCTGCTCCAAGGGCTACGACGCCGACACCGCCAAGGCGGTCAAGGCGTTCCTGACCGTGGCGGCGACCTCGGGCCAGGAGGGCCTCGCGGACGCGGGCTACGCCCCGCTGCCCAAGACCTTCCAGGACAAGCTGCTGACCGCCATCAACGCCATCGCCTGACCAGGCCGGCACACTTCCCGGGAACGCCATTGCGATGAACGACCGCACTGTGGCCCCGCGCCCCGCGGGCACCGGCACGACCGGTGCCCGCGCGGGCGTTCCGGCTGCCCGACCCGACCCGGAGGCTCCGATTCCCCCGACCGCGGAAGCCGATCGCACAACCGTCGTCCGGCCGGGTGACCGGATCTTCGCCGGCCTGGCCACCGGCTCGGGCATCTTCATCGTGGTCCTGATCGCGGCGATCGGCATCTTCCTGCTGCTCCAGGCCATCCCCTCGCTCGCCCTGGACAAGGTCAACTTCCTGACCAGCCGCGAGTGGTCCACCGGCGACGTCAACAACATGCGCTACGGCATCCTGGACCTGCTCCTGGTGACCGTCGTGTCGTCGGCGTTCGCCCTGGTCATCGCGATGCCGATCGCGCTGGGCATCGCCCTGTTCCTGACCCAGTACGCGCCGCGCCGGCTCGCCCGGCCGTTCGCCTACGTCATCGACCTGCTCGCCGCCGTGCCGTCGATCATCTTCGGCCTGTGGGGCCTGCTCGTGCTCGGCCCGGTGCTCACCCCGATCGGCGAGTGGCTCACCTCGAACCTCGGGTGGATCCCGCTGTTCGACAAGGGCAACGTCAGCATCGAGCTGGGCGGCACCATCTTCACCGCCGGCATCGTGCTGGCGGTGATGATCCTCCCGATCATCACCGCGGTCAGCCGCGAGGTGTTCGACCGCACCCCGGTGCCCCACGTCGAGGGGGCCATCGCGCTCGGCGCGACCAAGTGGGAGGTCGTGCGCACCACCGTGCTGCCGTTCGGCAAGGCGGGTTACGTCAGCGCCTCCATGCTCGGCCTCGGCCGCGCCCTCGGCGAGACCATCGCGCTGACGATCATCCTCAGCGGCACCGGCGCGGCGTTCGCGTGGAGCCTGTTCGACGGCGGCGCGACGTTCGCCTCGAAGATCGCGCTGGCCGCGCCCGAGTTCAACGACCCGCGCACGGCGGGCGCGTACATCGCCGCCGGCCTGGTGCTGTTCGTGCTCACCTTCGGCGTCAACGCCATCGCCCGGTCCATCGTCGCCGGTCACAAGGAGTACGAATGACGACCGACACGGCGGACCTGAACCGCCTCGCCACGCCGCCGACGTTCCAGAGCGTCAGCGGTGCGCGCAAGATCAAGAACGGCATCGCCACCGGCCTGGTGTACGGCGCGTTCCTGATCGCCATCGTGCCCCTGATCTGGGTGCTGTTCGTGGTGGTCCAGCGCGGCTTCCCGGTCGTCCTCGACGGCGACTGGTGGCAGAAGTCGCTGTCCGGCCTGCTGTCGCGGCAGCAGGGCGGCGGTGTCTACCACGCCATCTACGGCACGCTCGCCCAGGGCCTGGTCTGCGGCGTGCTCTCGGTGCCGCTGGGCCTGTTCGTCGGCGTGTACCTGGTGGAGTACGGCGGCCGGTCCAGGCTGTCGCGCGCCACCACGTTCATGGTCGACATCCTGACCGGCGTACCGTCCATCGTGGCCGCGCTGTTCGTCTACACGCTGTGGATCGCCTACTTCGGCTTCGGCCGCAGCGGGTTCGCGGTGTCGCTGGCGCTGGTGCTGCTGATGGTGCCGGTGATCGTGCGGACCACCGAGGAAATGCTCAAGATCGTGCCGGACGAGCTGCGCGAGGCCGCCTACGCGCTCGGCATCCCCAAGTGGAAGACGATCGTGAAGGTCGTCGTCCCCACGGCGCTGTCCGGCATCGTCACCGGCATCATGCTGGCCCTGGCCCGCGTCATGGGCGAGACCGCGCCGGTGCTCGTCCTGGCCGCCTACGCGCCCTACATCAACTACAACCTGTTCGAAGGCCCGATGGCGTCGCTGCCGCTGCTGATGACGGCGGAGCGGAACAACCCCACGCAGGCGGGCTTCGAGCGGATCTGGGGTGCGGCGATCACCCTGGTCATCATCATCACGCTGTTCAACCTGCTGGCGACCGTGATCTCGCGGTGGCTGGCTCCGAAGACGAAGTGAGCGGGCGGTCATGGCCAAGCGCATCGACGTGAAAGACCTGAACCTGTACTACGGCAAGTTCCACGCCGTGGACGGTGTGTCGCTCGCCGTGCCGCCGAAGAACGTGACGGCGTTCATCGGCCCGTCCGGTTGCGGCAAGTCCACCGTGCTGCGGTCGTTGAACCGCATGCACGAGGTGGCACCCGGCGCCCGCGTGGAGGGCACCGTGCTGCTCGACGGCGAGGACATCTACGCGTCCTCCGTGGACCCGGTGCAGGTGCGCCGGACCATCGGCATGGTGTTCCAGCGCCCCAACCCGTTCCCGACGATGTCCATCCGGGACAACGTGGTGGCGGGCCTGAAGCTGGCGGGCGAGCGGAACAAGAAGAAGCTCGACGAGGTGGCCGAGCGGTCGTTGCGCGGGGCGAACCTGTGGAACGAGGTCAAGGACCGCCTCGACCGGCCCGGCGGCGGCCTGTCCGGTGGTCAGCAGCAGCGGTTGTGCATCGCGCGGGCGATCGCCGTGCAGCCGGACGTGCTGCTGATGGACGAGCCGTGCTCGGCGCTGGACCCCATCTCGACTCTCGCGATCGAGGACCTGATCACGGAGTTGAAGAAGGAGTACACGATCGTCATCGTCACGCACAACATGCAGCAGGCCGCGCGGGTCAGCGACCAGACCGCGTTCTTCAACCTGCTGGGCGTCGGCCAGCCGGGCCGCCTGATCGAGGTGGACGACACGGAGAAGATCTTCTCCAACCCGAGCCAGAAGGCGACGGAGGACTACATCTCCGGCCGTTTCGGCTGATCGCCACCACTCGCCCGGAAGCCCTCCCGCCGCTGGTGGGAGGGCTTCCGCGCGTTCGGGTGACAGTCGGAACCACGCGGTCGCCCCAGCCGTCAAAATCGAGACGCGGTCCTCCGTTCGGGGGTACCGTGACCGTTGGGATCGGCGGACTCGCAGGGGGTAACCGTGGCGGCGGAAGGTGCGTGGAGCGCACAATCCATGCAGGCGATGACGGCCGACATGGTGGGCCTGAAGCAGGCCGCCGAGTCGGGTTCGTTCGCGATCAGCGAGTCGGGCGCCCAGGAGTACCTGAAGGCGATCGACAACGCCCTGCAGGACCTCCGCAAGATGGACCGTCAGATCGGCCGTCTCGGTCAGGAGACCAAGCTGGGCACGAGCCCGGACGGCACCGCCATGGCGCGCTACAACCAGGAGAGCGTCGAGGGCGGGGCGGGCACGACCGGCATCGTCCCGGCGATCGAGCAGTTGCGGTCCGCGCTGACCGAGGCGCGTGAGGCGTTGCAGAAGGCGATCGAGAACTATCGTGAGGTCGACAGCTCGAACGCCAGCACCTACCAGCGCTACTGAGGGTGGAGTCAGTTGATCAAGGGATTGTCGGCCCGCGTCGTCCTCTCGCTGGCAGTGCTGGGCGCGATCGCCACCGGCTGCACCACCGGGGGGACCGCCACGCCGGGGACCACCACGGTGCCGACGACAGGGCAGCCGTCGAGAACCACCACCTCGAAGCCCGCCGGCGGCGGTGACCCCTTGGCCGACTTCGACCCGTGCCCGGTCCTGGAGTCCGTGTCGTCGCAGCTGAACCTCTCCGAGATCGAAAAGGTCGACGAGAAGGAGTGCGGTGCGGAGTACTCACCGACGGTGTCCTTCGGTCTGACGAAGCAGCCGGAACTCGCGATCGGTGACGCCGTCGGCAACGGCAAGAAGTCCGACATCTCCATCGGTTCGCGCAAGGCGAAGCGTGTCGAAGCACCCGCGACGAAGACCTCCTGCCTGGTCGCAGTGGAGGTCGGTCCCACGTCGCGAGTCGACGTGATCGCCTCCTCGGACAACTCCTTGGACGCCGCTTGCGAAGCCGCCACCAAGGTCGCCACCGCCATCGAACCCAAGCTGCCGAAGTAAGCAGGGGAGGACGTCGTGACGCCGCCGAACTCGCACCGCAACAGCGACGCAACCGAGGTCGACTACTCCGGTGACCGGCAGGAAGACCTCGACCGCCGGCAGCAGCAGAACCTCGAGGAGGCCGGCGGCGGGGTGATCCCGACGATCGTCGCCTCGGTCGAGAACGTGGTCGACCAGGTCAAGCTGAACCAGGAGCTCCAGGAACAGCAGCAGCGCCTGAGCCAGGTCGTGGAGCAGTACCGGCCGCCCATGTCCTCCGCCGGCTCGTACTACATGGGGTACGACCACAAGACTCTCAAGAGCATGGTCGAGGACAAGATGGAGCCGTCGACCGCCAACGAGCAGGGACGCGCCTGGAACGAGGTGGGCAACGTCCTCGCCACCCTGCAGCAGGACCTGAGCCGTGCCACCGCGAGCAGCAAGGACGCCTGGCAGGGTGCGGCCGCGGAGTCCGCGCGCGGCTACTTCACCAACGTCGCGACCTGGTCGGGCGATGCCGCGCAGGGCGCGCAGCTCACCGGCACCAAGCTGTTCGACCAGAGCCGGGCCGCCGAGCAGGCGAAGAATGCGATGCCGGAGCCGGTCGAGTTCAGCACCGCCGACGCCTACAAGATGCTGCTGTCCGAGCCCAACCCGTTCAAGTGGGCAGGCACGATCGACCAGATCGAGCAGAAGTTCGAGGAGAAGCAGCAGGCGCACGAGCGGGCGGCCGAGGTCATGACGACCATGTCCGCCAGCTTCCAGGAGTCGGGCTCCACGATGCCCGCCTTCTCCCCGCCCCCGCCCATGGAGGGGTCCGGCGGCACCGGCGAGGCCAACCCGAACGGCACGACCCAGATCAACGGCAGGCAGAGCGTCCCCGGCGGCACCGGGACGGGCACCGGCACCGGCACCGGCTCGGGGTACGGCGACCTCGGCGGCGTGCCCGGCGGCGGGAGCGGTGGCACCGGCTCCGGTATCGGCGGGGGCGGGAACGGTGGTGGCAACACCAACCAGTCCGGCTGGAACGGTCCCGGCGGCGGTGGCGGCACGACGGTCCCCGGTCCCGGCCCCGGCGGCGGCACCACGACCATCCCCGGCCCGGGCGGCGGCCCCTACCCGCCCGGCGTCTTCCCGCCCGGCGCGAACCCCAACAACCGCCCCCCGACCCCTCCCGGCGGACGCACCGGCCTGCCCAACGGCCGCGGCGGCGGACCCGGCGGTGGCCCGGGTGGCGGTCGCGGGTTCGGCGGTGGCCTCGGCGGCCCCGGCGCGGGCGGTCCCGGTGGCCTGGCCGCGGCCGGGCGCGGTGGCCCCGGCGGGTTCGGCCCCGGCGGCAGCGCGGGCACGCTCGGCGAGGCCGGGCGGACCGGCGCGGGCGGCTTCGGGCCCGGTGGCAGCGGCGGTCTCGGCGGCGCGGGCGCGGCGGGCCGCGGCGGCGCCGGTGCGGGCGCGGCCGTGGGCGGCATGGGCGCCGGTGGCGCGCGCGGCCAGGGCGACGAGGACAAGGAGCACAAGGCCGCGTCCTACCTGGTGGAGACCGAGGACGTCTTCGGCGACGGCACCATGGTCGCCCCGCCGGTCATCGGCGGGTGAGCGTGTTCTCGTTCGCCCTGTCGTTCGCGGCGGCCGACGTGCTGTGGGAGGACCTCGAACTCGGCAGCCGCCCCTACCCGTTCGAATTCCCCTACCTCGGGCAGACGCTGGACGAGCGGCGCGGCATCCGCGCCGCCGTCCACCGCGACCTGGAGTCGCGCGGCCTGGCCCGGGGCGGCCGGGTCGTGCCCGAGGTGGCGGAAGCGCTCACCCTGCTCGTCCGCTTCGACTACAGCCTCAACGCGGTCGCGTCACTGGACGCTCGCGACGTGGAGCGCCAGCTGCTGGCCCGCGGCGGCGCGGCCGGGGAGAACGCGGCGCTCGCCGTGATGGACGACCGGCAGATCAAGGTCGACCTGCTGCGCGCGCCCGCGCTGCTGCGCGCGATCGTGGACCTGGTCCCGCCGGCCCGCCCGGGACCGGGCCAGTCGGTCACCGTCCCGGTGCCGACCTCGGCGCCACCGCCGCCACCGCGCCGGGACGAGGACTTCGGCAACGCCACCTTCACGCAGGCCATGGCACCGCGTTCGTCGGTGGCCACCCAGGTCCGCGCCCTGGAGGCGGTGTTCGAGCGGCCCAGGCTGCGCGCCGGCCAGTTCGGCGTCACGGTCCGCGGCAGGCACGGCCGGGAGCAGCGCGCGCCGCAGGTCGGGTGGTTCGACAACGACCAGGGCCGCTACCTGGCGCAGACGCGGCAGGGACCGGACGGCCGCAAGTGGCTCACCCACGCCCCCGCCGACAACGCGCGCATCGCCGCCCAGCTCGCGCAGGAGCTGACCGCCCTGCGCGGCTGAGCGCCGTCAGGAACCGTCGGCGGTGTCGCCGTGGTAGCCGGGCATCCGGCCGGTGACGACGAAGACGGTCCGCTTGGCCACCGACACGGCGTGGTCGGCGAACCGCTCGTAGAACCGGCCCAGCAGCGTGGTGTCCACAGCGGACGGCACGCCGTGGCCCCACTCCTTGTCCATGATCACCGTGAACAGGTGCCGGTGCAGGTCGTCCATCGCGTCGTCGGCGTCCTCCAGCGACCGCGCCCGCTTCACGTCCTGCGTGCGGATGATGTCGGTCGCCTCGCGCGCCAGCTCGACCGCGATGCGGCCCATCTCGGCGAAGTACGGTCGCACGGTGTCCGGCAGCACGGGGTTGGGGTGCCTGCGCCGCGCCGCCTTGGCGACGTGCAGCGCCAGGTCGCCCATCCGCTCCACGCTCTCGGCCGCGTGGATGACCGCGAGCACGATGCGCAGGTCGGTCGCGACGGGCGCCTGCAGCGCCAGCAGCGCGTACGCCTGCTCCTCGATGGCGGCGCGCACGTCGTCGATCCTGGCGTCCTCGCCGATCACCTGTTCGGCGAGGGCGAGGTCCGCCCCGAGCAGGGCGTCGGTCGCCCGCTCCATCGCGTCACCGGCCATGCCGCACATGTCGGCGAGCTGGCCGGCGAGGTGTCCGAGCTGGTCGTGGTAGGCCTCACGCATGGCCGTCAGCCTACGGTGGGGTCATCGCGGTAGCGACCCACCCCGGTGAACCCGGGGTGAACCCATGACGTCCAGTCGGCCCTACGCACAGGGGTCCTTGCCCGCGTTGACCACGGGGAGGTCCACGGGCGCGGTGGCCTTGCCCGGTTCGCCGCCCCCGGTCTGCGGCGCGCGGATCTCCTCGTCCCAGCCCGGGCCGATCAGCAGCTGCACCGCGCCGCCCATGTTCGCCTGGAACTGCAGCGCCGCGCCGGGCACCGACGACTGCAGCGTCGCCGCCGCGTCCTCCGCGCCGATGCCGTACAGGATCACGGTCTTCTCGGCGGGCGGCGCGTCACCGGGGATCACGACGTCGTAACCGAGCGCCCGCAACGCGTTCGTGGTGCGGGTGGCGGCGCCGCCGTTGTCCGGGTCGCCGTTGCGCACCTGGACCTTGAGTCCCTTGTGGTCGACGACCTTGCCCTGCTTGGGCCCGGCCGGCGGTGCGGACGCCTGCGTCTGCCCGGGGTTGCCGGCGGTGTCGTCCGGGGTCTCGTCCGGCAGCGGCGTGCCGTCGATGATGGCCTGGAACAACGCCTTGGTGTCGTCTTCCTTCAACAGTTCCAGGTTGTCGTCGTTGGACAGCGTCTCGCCCTCGGACGTCTCGTGCGGGATCGTCACGAACGTGACGCGGCCCGCTTCGAGGCTGCGCAACGACTGCGCCAGGGTCAGCATGTCGTTCACGCCGATGTTCTGGCCGACGGTGGAGGCGGCGAACGCGTTGAGGAACGCGTTGAGCTTGCCCGGGTTCAGCAGGATCTCCGACGACAACGCCTTGCGCAGCAACGACGACAGGAACTGCTGCTGCCGGTTGACGCGGTCGTAGTCGGTCTTGTCCTCGCCCGCGACCTTGCGGGCGCGCACGTACAGCAGGGCCTTGCTGCCGTCGATCTCGAACCGGCCGGCCTTGTCGAAGATGACGCCCAGCTCGTCGTCCTTCATCGGCTTGGGCACGCACACCGGGACGCTGCCGATGGCGTCGACCATGCCCTTGAAGCCGGCGAAGTCGACGCTGATGAAGTGGTTGATCTCCAGGCCGGTCAGCTCGGTCATGAACTTGCTGACGCACCTCGGCCCGCCGACCGCGTACGGCTCGTTGGCCTTCACGCCGTCCTCGGCCTCGGCCTGCTCGCCGGAGTACTGGCCGGTGGAGGGGTCCCACTTCTCGCACTGGGGGCGCTTGACGAGCAGGTCCCGCGGCACGGAGACGACGACCATGCGCTTCCGGTCGGCCGGGATGTGCGCGAGCATCAGCACGTCCGAGCGCGCGCCCGGCTCGACGTTCGCGTCGCCGACGCCGTCCTGCGGCTTCGCGCCCGCGCGGGTGTCCGAGCCGACGATGAGGAAGTTCTCGTCACCGAGCTGCTTCTCCGCCTCGTGCACCGCGGCGGAGTTCGCGTTCAGCGCGTCGATCTCGGTGATCTTGCTGTCGATGTAGAACATCGCGCCCCAGCCGAGGCCGGTGGACACGAACACCAGCACGGCGGCCGCCAGCGACACGACCTTCACGGTGCGCACGATCTTGCTGTGCTTGACCGTGCGGCCGCCGCGGCGGGGGCCCTCCTCGTCGGGGACGTCGACGGGCGAGGCGTACTCGGTGGCGTCCTCGTCGTGGTCGACCTTCCACGGCAGGAGCTTCTGGAGGCGCTCCTTGCGCAGCCGTTCCTGCTCGGCGAGTTCGTCGTGGACGGCGGAGAAGCGGGCGAGGGTGTGGTCGACCTCGCGGCGCTTCTTGACGTCGTCGCTGATGACCTCCATCTCCGTGGTGAGGCTCGCCGGGTCGATGGCCTCGCGCGGCTCCGGGCCGCCGGGTCCGCCGCCGAGGCGGTCGGCGATCACGGGTGCCGCGTCGGCCGGGTCCTCGGCGAACCGCCGCCCGGGCGCGTCGGCGTGCGGCGCGTCGACCGGCGGGCCGTCGGCCAGGCGGCGGGGACCCTCGCCCGGCGGGACCGGTGGGGGTGGGCCGTCGGCGAGCCTGCGGGGTCCGCTGCCGTCGGGACGGCGGCCGACCGGCTCGTCACCGGGCGGGACGGCGGCCGGGCGGCGCGGGTCGACGGGGGGTTCGTCGGGCCGGTGGCGCCGACCGGGGTGCGGCGCGCCGGCGAGGTCGTGCGGCCCGCTGCCGTCCGCGAGGCGACGCGGGCTGTCTCCGACCGGGGGAACAGGACCGCCGCCTTCGGCGAGGCGGCGCGGGCTGTCTCCGGGCGGGGGAACGGGACCGCCGCCTTCGGCGAGGCGACGGGGACCGTCCACGGAGGGTCGGACGCGGCGGCCGGTGTTCTCGCCGGGCGGTGGCCCGTCCGCGAGCCGCCGCCCGATGCCCTCGGCGGGCGCTCCTTCCGCGACGCGGCGGGGCGGACCGACCTCGTCGGGTCGTTGGCGCGGCCCGCTGCCGTCCGGCATGCGGCGCGGTGGTTCGGGTGCGAGGTCGTCCGGCCGCGGACGGGGTCCGGTGCCGTCCGGCAGGCGCCGCGAGGGCTCGGGACCGAGGTCGTCCGGCCGTCGACGGGGTCCGGTGCCGTCGGCCGAGCGCCGAGGCGCGTCGTCCGGCCGCCGGCGCGGGCCGCTGCCGTCGGGCGTGCGGGGCGGCGGTTCCGGCGCGAGGTCGTCGGGGCGCCGGCGCACGCCGGTTCCCTCGGGCACCCGGCGGTGCGGTTCGGGCGCGAACTCCCCGGGGCGTTGGGCAGGTCCGGCCGGAGGGCGTTGGCGCGGGCCGGTGCCCTCCGCGGAGCGCCGGGGCCCTTCGGGGGCCGGGTCTTCCGGTCGCGGCCCGCTCCCGTCCGCCAGGCGGCGCGGCGCGCCGGGTTCGAAGGCCTCCGGTCGTGGTGCGTCCGGCGCGGCGCGTCGGCCCGTCGGGGTGGCCGGGACGTCCGGGCGGGCGCGGCGGCCGGTGCCCTCGGCGGACCGTCGTGCGGCGGGGTCCTGCGGGCCGTTGGCCGGGAAGCGCCTGCTCGGCTCGCCGAGCGCCTCGACGGGCGGCGGCGCGGGACGCCTCGGGTCGACGCCCTCCGGGGGACCCGCGTAACCGGCCGGGGGCGGTGGGGGCGTGGGGCGGCGACGGGTTCCGGTGTCCTCCGGCGCGGGCCGTGGCGTCCGGGTGCCGGTGCCCTCCGGCATGGGGCGGGGCGTTCGCGTGCCGGTCCCTTCCGGCATCGGGCGGGGCGTTCGCGTGCCGGTGCTTTCGGGCGTGGGGCGCGGAGTCCCCGTGCCGGGGCGGGGCGTCCGGGTCCCGGTGCCCTCGCCACCCGGGGTGAAGAAGTCGTCCGGGGCGGCGCGGCGGCCCGTCGCCGGCGGTGTGCCGTTCGCGGGAGCCGGCCCGGGGCGGGTGCCGGTGTCCTCCGGGGCCTGCCTGCGCGGCGGTTCCGGCGCGGCACGGCGGCCGGTGCCCTCGGGGGCGTGCCTGCCGTTCTGGGGCGCGGGTCCGCGGGGCGGCTCCGGCTCGGGCGCGGCGCGCCGGCCGGTGTCCGAAGGACCGGGTGGGACCGGGCGTGGGATGTTCGTGCGGCTGTGCTGCTCCAGCAGATCGGACACGCTCAGCCCGCCACCGTCCAGCGACCTGCGGCGACGGCCGGTCGGCTGGTCTTCCTGCGGGGCCTGGTCACCTCCGGGTCCGGGGCCGCCACGGCGGGGCTCGTCGGGCACCCGGTCTCCCTTCAGCTTCGGTCACTAGTGGGTCGTCATCACGAGTTGACGACGGCAAGGACACAGTGGTTGCACCAACGGCGTGTCACTTGCCTTGGCGATACTACGGATGACGGCCAGTCCTGACGACCACTCCCGGTGATACAGGGGTCGGCAGTACTCGGTTGCGCTCAGCAGACTACGTCCGAAAGGGTGAGTTACGGTTCGGTGTCAGTAACCGACGACCCGCGATTCGGCTATGCCCCGTCGCCCGGAAGCGGCACCCGCCAGGCGCACGCGGCCGTTGTCCCGGTAGGCCACCGCGTTCCGTCCTGACTGCTTGGCGGTGTAGAGCAGGCTGTCCGCGCGCAGCAGTTGCTGCTCCGGCGCGACCGGCTGGCGCGCCGGCGAGTCCGCCGCGGGCGGCTCATAGGCCAACCCGATACTGACGGTCACTCGCAAACCCGGGGCGAGCGAAGCCCAGGCGTGACGCTCGACACGCATCCGGGCCGACTCGGCGATCTCCACGGCCGTCACCGGCTCCACCGCGGGCAGCACGAGCACGAACTCCTCGCCGCCGTAGCGGGCGCAGAACGCGCCCTCCGGCAGCTCCTCCTGCAGCAACTCGACCACGCGCTGCAACACCCGGTCGCCCAGGAGGTGCCCGAACGTGTCATTCACCTGCTTGAACCAATCCAGGTCGATCAACGCGATGGCGAGGCCCGACGCGGTCGAGCCGCGCTGGGCGACCATGTCGAGCAGTCGCTCGTCCAGGTACCGGCGGTTGTAGCTGTCGGTGAGGCTGTCGCGCAGGCTCTGCTCGCGCGCCTCGGCGTGCTCGCGGCGCAGCCGGTCGACCTCCCGGCGCAGCTGCTCGGGCACGTGCGGCAGGTCGTCCTGGTCGGCGTAGACCAGGTCGAACGCCGACCGGAGGTGCTGGTAGGCCTGCCGCCACTGGCCGCGGGAGGCGAGCAGCGCGGCGATCGACTCGTGCAGCTGCACCAGGCCGGTGCCCTCGCTCTCGGACGTGGGCACGCCTCCTGCGGGCCGGCCTTCGCTGTCGGATTCGGCGACCTCGGGTCGCAGTGCGGTCATCGCGCTCACCTCCCTCCTTGCCAAGGTGTCGTCTGATACGAGGCGACGCTTGAGCCGGCAGGACGCGTCACAGAGGGATTTCCCTCGACTGGTTGACCGTGCACTGCTCCGAACCAGTGACATTCGGTGATCGAACCGGCCGCAAGGTAGCCCAGCGTGTTCGCGGTGTCCCGCCTCGCCTCAATTGACGCACGGGGCGAAGCCGTACGCCTTCCCGTTGAGCAGCACGACGTGCTGCGAGCCGATCTGGCTGCCGACCTGGGAGCCCTCCTGCACGACGGTCAGCGTCACGGCGACGACCAGCACGACACCGCGCGGGTGCTCGTCCGCGCCGGGCGGCGTCCACGCCGGGTCCAGGCGCAGCGTCGACAGGGTCGGCTGCACCTCGATCGTGCCCGCGGGCAGGCGGCAGTCCTGGTCGCGGAAGTCCGGGTGCTGGGTGTCCTGGAGCAGTTCGTGCTGCTCGTCCGGACCCTGCCCGCCCGCCTCGTTGAGGTCGGCGAAGTAGCCCGACACCAGTTCGCGCTCCACGTCGGTGACGCGCAGGGGGCGGGCGTCGCCGGTGACCGCCGAACCGCACCCGGCCAGCGCGAGGGCGCAGGCCAGCGCCGCCACGGCGCGGACCACCACGTCAGCCACCCGAGTGCAGCTCGTCGGCGCCCACCGGCACGGTCGCGTCCTCCGGGTCGTCCAGCCAGCCCTCGGGCAGCACGACCTTGCCCGGCGAGCCCTGCCGGCCGCGCGGCTCGTCGGCGTTGTCCGGGAACTCCAGGTCGGGGTCCAGCCGCCCCACCAGGTCGTCCAGCTCGGCGAGGGTGGAGACCATGGCGAGGGACCGGCGCAGCTCCGCGCCGACCGGGAAGCCCTTCAGGTACCAGGCCACGTGCTTGCGCAGGTCCCGCAGGCCCTTGTCCTCGCCGAGGAAGTCGGCCAGCAGCGCGCCGTGGCGGCGCAGGACGTCCCCGACCTGGCCGAGCCGCGGGCCGGGCGGGATGGGCTCGCCCCGGAACGCGGCCTGCAGCTCCCCGAACAGCCACGGCCGGCCCAGGCAGCCGCGCCCGACGACCACGCCGTCGCAGCCGGTGCGGGCGACCATGTCCAGGGCGTCGCGGGCGCTGAAGATGTCGCCGTTGCCGAGCACGGGGATGCTCGTCACGGCCTCCTTGAGGCGGGCGATGGCCGACCAGTCGGCGCGGCCGGAGTAGCGCTGCGCGGCGGTGCGGGCGTGCAGGGCCACCGCCCGCGCGCCCTCGTCCTCGGCGATGCGGCCGGCGTCCAGGTAGGTGAGGTGCTCGTCGTCGATGCCGATGCGGAACTTGACCGTCACGGGGACGCCCGCGGGTTCGGCGGCGCGCACGGCGGCCCGCACGATCTCGCGGAACAGCTGCCTCTTGTACGGCAGCGCCGCGCCGCCGCCCTTGCGCGTCACCTTGGGGACGGGGCAGCCGAAGTTCATGTCGATGTGGTCGGCCCGGTCCTCGCCGACGATGATCTTCGCGGCTTCGGACATCGACTTCGGGTCGACGCCGTAGAGCTGCATCGACCTGGGGTTCTCGCCCTCGCCGAACGTGATCATCTGCATCGTCTTGGCGTCGCGCTCGACGATCGCGCGGGCCGTGATCATCTCGCAGACGTACAACGACGTGGGGCTGCCGAACTCGCGGCAGAGCTGCCGGAAGGCCACGTTCGTGATGCCCGCCATGGGCGCGAGCACGACGGCGGGATCGACCGGGTACCGGCCGATCGTCAGGGGCTGGGTGGCGTGCAGGGCGGTGGACATCGCCGTCCATTGTCGCCCAGCGCGGGTAGTGGTGGGCACCACACCGCGCGATCGCCCCGGGCCGGCGGTCAGCCCGTCGCCGGCGTCACAGCACGACGGCCCAGTCGTGGCACCGCATCCACCGGCCGGGCGGGTACTCGAAGTCGACCTCGCCGAGCAGCGCGAAGCCGGCTCTCCGGCAGACGCCGTTGGACGCCGCGTGGTCCGCCGACGGGAACGCGTGCGCTTCCCGCCTCGTGCCCTCCGCCCGCGCCGCCTCGACCACCGCCCGCGCCGCCGCCGACGCGACCCCGCGCCCCTGGAACTCCGGCAGCACGCTCCAGCCGACCTCCCACACCTCCTCGTCCCGCCACGACCTGGCCCAGTACCCGACGGCGCCCGCGGGCGTGCCGCCGACCTCGACGCGGAACATCCGGCCGTCGCCGGGCACGAGGTAGCGCCCGTGCCGTTCGACGACCCGGTCGTCGGTCTCGGGGCCGCCAAGATGGGTGGTGAGTTCCGGGGCGTTCAGCCGGCGGAGCAGCCCGAGATCACCCTCGGACCAGGGCCGCAGGGCGGTGGTCGTCACGGTGGGAGCATGCCGGCGGGGTACGACGATTCGGCGCGCGTCAGAACGGGACGGTGATGCAACCGACCCGCGCGCCGGCCGTGCCCGCATGCCTGGGATCGGTGTGCGTGCGCTCCTCGTGCAGCACCACCGACCTGGCCCGCCGTTCGTCGAACCGCCACCCGACGTGCGCCCGCGCCTCGCCGTGCCCGAAGCGGTCGGTGGTGAAGTCGAGCCAGATCTCGTTGCGCGGGTTGACGAACGCGGGGTCCGTCGCACCACCCGGCACGTGCTGGTAGTGCGGCCCGGCGTCGGCGGGCAACGGCCCGCAGGGGTTCACGTGCGCGTGCGCGCCGTAGTCGCGGTCGGGCAGCAGCCCGCTGACCCGCAACACCACGACCGTGCCGCCGCCGAGGGGAGCGGCGATCACGGAGGCCCGCGCACCCTCCGGCACGCGCGCGTCGTAACTGGTGAGCTCCCCCGACACGACCGTGAAGGACGAGGCCGCGAGAGCGAGTGCCACTGCGAAGTGCATGACCACTCCCTATCGACCATCACCCCCCACCGCCACCGCGATCACCCGTTCCGGTGGAGTCGGCAGGAAGTCACCGCCGAAGACGCGCCGTACCGCCCGGGAATGGGCACCGATTTCCGGTTCGCAAGCCCTTCCGGTGTTCCATCCAAGGACCCTGGCGACCCTTCTTGCAGGCGAGCACGAGGCGCGCCTGGTCCTGGACGCGTCCCACGGCGCGGCAGCCCGGTGCCCCGCCCGGTCCAACCGGGACGACCAGTCGGCGTTCGCCCGCCTGCGCGTGGCAACGATCAGGAACTTTCTCCCGGGTCCTTTTCGCCCAGTTCCTTTTCGCTGCGGCGGACCTCGCGGTTGATCTCGGCTTGTTCCCGGTCCGTGCGCCGCATGGACGAATCCATGGCCGAGGTGGACCGGTCCAACCGCTCCCGCGACCGGTGGATGGCGTGCTGGGCGAGGTCGAGGGTGTCGACACTGCTGCGCATCCGGCTCTCCACGTCGGCGCGGAGCACCCGGTTCTTGTCCGTGATCTCCGCTTCCCGCCGCCCGGCCTCGTCTTCCCGGAGATCCGCACGCGCCTCCCGCTCGTCGGCCACCCGGTCTCGCTCGTCGGCGATCCGGTCCCGTTCGTCGGCAGTGCGATCCCGCTGGTCGGCGACCCGATCCCGCTCGTCGGCGGCCCGGTCCCGTGCGTCGGCAGCGCCCCCGTGCTCGTCGGTGGATCGTGCGGGGTCGGCGGCATCTCGGCTGGGCTCGTCCACCTGTCCGACGGTACGTCCTGCGAGGGGTGGGGGACAGACGGAGAACTCGTCGATCCTTCAAACGACGTGGGTTCTCCACGCCTCCGCGCCCGAACTCGCGCACGTCGAAAGGACTCGGTGATCGATTGAGACATATCCGGCGCGGTTCCGAACGATTCCGCCCGACAATGGTGACGCGCCGCCCGAAAGGCGCTCGAAGGCGGTAAATCGCGGCGGTCCGTTCTTCCGCGGTACGGTTCGGCGAGGCAGATCACCGACCTGCTCGGTCACCCGGACGTGCGGCCGTGGACGCGCTCGGAGCGGTCATCCGCGTAAGCGAGGCGTGGACGGGTGCTCTCCGCCACCACCCGCCCCGGCCCACGCCGTGACCTTCGAGTCTGGTGGGCCGCCAGGGACTCGAACCCTAAACCCGAAGATTGTAGATCTTCCCCTTTCGTAGTCTGTCGACACCTTCCAGTACCCTCCGCTACCTGCAAGATTTCCGAGCGCGAACGGCCACTGTGGATCGAACGATACAGTTCTCTATCGTCGTTTATCGGGGGTAGCTGAGGGCGTCGATCTTGCGATCGGAGGGCATACTTACCGCTGCCACTTGCCCGTAATGCTCACACTCTGGACCGGTTGGTGCCCTCTGAGGTTCGTTGTGCACATGGTGGGTTCCGAGGGTTTTCACCGTTCGGTCAAGTCTGCGGGCGAAGCTTCTGCTTGTGTCAGCGGTTGGACGGGCACGACGTACCTCCGCGTGTGGCTCCGAGGTTGATGTGCCCAGCGCCCAGGTGCCCGTGGCGGGCAGGTGAGCCTTCGCCGTACCTGACGCGCAGGGCCCGGCAGCGGGCCGGGTGGATGACGTGGAAGCTGACGGAGGCCGGTCAGGGCGAGTCCAAACGTGGACATCGTGACAGTCAGTAAGCGGATGGAGACAATGCAGAAGCATGCAGCGGCAGACGGACATGGGCGCCGTTGTCGGCTGCGCATGGC
Organism: Actinosynnema sp. NPDC053489; assembly: GCF_044544865.1. Taxonomy (NCBI): domain Bacteria; kingdom Bacillati; phylum Actinomycetota; class Actinomycetes; order Pseudonocardiales; family Pseudonocardiaceae; genus Actinosynnema; species Actinosynnema sp. NPDC053489. The sequence goes on from NZ_JBITXT010000003.1 coordinate 132,781, forward strand.
GCGGCGGACTGGCAAGCAGCGCGGCGTGAGCGACCGTTGGGCCCTGAGTGTAACTGCTGGTGTTGCGGTGGCGGACTGCGACCTGACGCGTCCGCCGGGTGCGCTCTATGGTGAACATGTCAACAGCTTGGGAACCCATTCGGTCTCCGCGTGCTCGGCCGCCGACTTGAGCGTGGGTTAACTCGACCCTCAGTCGGCATGGCGGTCGTGCGCAGGGAGCATCACCCGCCCGTGTCCTTCATGTGAGACCAGTCAAATTTTGTGCGTGGGAACTCGAGTTTTGCTGTGATCTCTTGTAAGGTCGGCTTGATCTTACAGGTCTTACAGGTCTTACAGACCTTACTTGCAGGAGGCAGCGTGTCGGGGTCGTTCCGGATGGCGGGACTGTTCGCCGGGATCGGTGGGATCGAGCTCGGCTTCCGCAACGTCCTCGGACGCAAGCTTGACACGGTCCTGCTGTGCGAGAACTGGGAGCCCGCACAGCGAGTCCTGCGCGGGAGGTTCCCGGACGTCGATTTGCATCCCAATGTACAGCATCTCCGCGACCTTCCTGATGACCTTGACGTCCTGGCGGCCGGTTTTCCATGCACTGATCTATCTCAGGCTGGTCGCACCGCTGGCATCAAAGGATCTCAATCGGGATTGGTAGCGCATGTTTTCGAGATGCTTGAGCTGATGAAGCGACAGGGCCGTCGTCTGCCTTGGGTGCTAATCGAAAATGTCCCTAATATGCTTACCTTGGACCGTGGCGAGGCGATGGCTTACCTCGTTAACGAGCTTGAAGCGCTCGGGTATCGCTGGGCATATCGTGTAGTCGACTCGCGGTTCACTGGCGTACCTCAACGGCGGCGTCGCGTTATTATGCTTGCCTCATGCACAGATGATCCGCGGGCAGTACTCTTCGCTGATGATACGGAACCACTCGATGAGTCAAGCTTGGCGGAGAATGCTTATGGCTTCTACTGGACCGAAGGTCGTTCTGGAGTGGGATGGGCCCAAGATGCTACACCGACCCTAAAAGGAGGATCAGCCGTAGGGATTCCTTCGCCTCCTGCAGTATGGCTCCCTGGCGCGAGTAATCCTCACATTATTATCCCTAGTATTGAGGACTGCGAAGCGTTGCAAGGATTCAATCGTGGATGGACGAATCTAGCGGACGACGGCCGCCGAAACGGCGCACGTTGGAAGCTGGTGGGCAATGCGGTTACTGTGGGCGTATCCGAGTGGGTGGCTGAAAGGCTTTTGAGCCCTGGATCGTTCGACCACGTGCAAGGAACCATTTTTTCCAGGAAGGCGGGTTGGCCTACTGCGGCCTGGGGAGATAACGGAAGGGTCTACAGCGCAGCACTCAGCGAATTTCCTCGTAAAGCTCAGTACACACATCTACTCGACTTGCTGAACTTGCAGGCTTGCCTACCACTTTCACACAGGGCTGCAAGTGGTTTCTGGAGCAGGTTGCAGCAGACCAACCTAGGTCGACACCCGGGCTTCCGCGAGGATCTCGCCGAGTATGTGCGTCTGACAGGGCCTTCAAGCCGCCGGCTGGTGGTCTAGCAGGGCAGGGATCAGGGCAACCTACAGGCAACACTCGATGGGCACGCCCACGTTCGTGCGGGTTGTCGTGGTTGCTCCTCCAATCGTTCCTGTAACAGGTACGCTCCTGCTGTGACTGACTTCACCGACATGAGCCAGCATCTTGAGGAGATGGATCGCCTCCTTGAGGAGGTCGACCACTCGGCGAAGAGCATCACGAAGTACCGTCCATTCGAGCACTACCTTGCCCGTTTGTTGGAACTGCATCCAGACCTTATCTACACAGCGTATATTTCGAAAGCGGGCAACGCGTCGGTTCGTTTCGATCAGTCTAAGAGATCGCGAAACGCACGATTGCTTGTAGCTCTCGTGGAACCGCCGCCTCATGAACCGTTAACTCGTTCTATCGCTGCGATTGAACGGTACAAATTTGGTCAAAGGCCGGACGCCGAAGTACTGGTTCTGACAAGAAGGCTCGCTCGGTGGCGGCCGCAAGCTGCTATTGTAGGAGCACATTCACAACACCTGCTTGAACCGTTCGCGCAGTCACTTCCTGATTTCATTGTAATCGGTCAGAGCGACGATTTGTTTCAAGTGGAGTCGCCTCCCTTGCAGCGTGGGTCAGAACTTAGCTTCGTTGTCCGGAATCCCGGTGAGTCTATCCCTCGTGCGGGGTTCCCGCTCGCTGTTCTAACGCGCGACGAGTGGGACGACGACGGACTCCGTACGATGTTTTCCCTGGTTCTTTTCCTTGGAGCTAATGACGAGATCGACATTGGTGAAGTAAAGATTCTTCGGAAGAATCAACCAAGTGGCGAAACTCCTGTGCCGAGCAGGATTTTCGACAAACTGGGGAACGAGTACTGCTCGCTAGGTCAAAGCTATGCTTACTACGACAAGGTGAATACTCTACCAACGGAAATCGCAGTTTCTTTGCTCCGTGCACTTAGAGACGTTATCTTCAATCCTAACGTGCGTAATACTTTCCGGAGCGAGAGTGGTTTCATGTCTTCGGTCGCGCGCACGAACAGGGCTAAGAGGCTTCTAACCCATCCGCCGTTTAGTCTCTTGCGAGATACGGACGATATCGTTGAGGAATCCGGCTTCGGCTTCACCTTCAACACCAATGTTGGCGGAAAACCTTTCGCGATCAATTTCAACTTCGGCGGAACCGGTGAACTTCCGGACCGCGTAAATGCGGTAATCGGGTATAACGGGACCGGCAAGACGCAGTTGCTTGCTAACATCGCCCTGGTTGCTACTAGTGATACCGCCCAACGAAAAACGTACGATCACGTCGGCACGATAGCGAGCTCCGGAACTGTAGTATTTAGTTCCGTCATTGCCATCTCCTACAGTGCTTTCGACACTTTTGTACTGCCTGATGCCTTCTGGAAGAATCGGGAAGGCGAGCTAGCTCGAGAACGTCTGGAGGAGACGGGCGAAGTCTTTGGCTATGCGTACTGTGGACTGCGGAAGTGGACTCCCGAGCAAGAATCAGAGCAGCAGAATCTTAGCTCTAACGCTGACGCAGATGGCCCGTTCTTGCATGCTCCTCGTGGTCTCAAAACTATCGATGAGCTCACAGACGAATACGCGAGAGCGCTCTCGCTCATTCGATCAAAGAAAAGAAGTCATATAGTTCGACATGCGGTTAATATCATCCGCGAAGAGCCATCATTCGGCAGAATAGGGTTGGACCCGCTATTTGCTGTAATGGGGGACGACTGGCGAGAATACTTTGATCATATGAGTACAGGGCACAAGATTGCCCTGAATATCATCGTTCAGATGATTGGCCACAGTGATCAAGGGTCGCTTGTTCTGATCGATGAGCCTGAGTCGCACCTGCATCCATCGCTCCTGGCTGCTCTGATGCGCGCAATCAGTGAAACCTTGAGCCAATTGAACTCATACGCTGTTGTTGCGACGCACTCACCTGTGGTTTTGCAAGAGATCCCACGTCGTCATGTGCGCATACTAAGGCGTTTTGGGCAACAAACAGAAGTCGCCAATCCGCTTGTTGAAACGTTTGGTGAAAATGTTGGTTACCTTACAACCAATATTTTTGACTTGGACAGTACGAAGACAGACTATCATGCCGCACTTGAGAAGCTCGCTCAGACGAAGACCATAGAGGAGATCGAAGCTCTTTTCGACGGTGATATGAGTATGCAAGCGCGTGCCTACGTGCTTCGTATACAGCGGCGGAGGCGCAAGTGATCTTACCTGCGTCGCGTCCACGAAGAGATCCTATCACCGACTACGACACAGCACGGTCGAGACGAAAAGCGAACGCTACTAAGCAAACACTTCTTGCGGCCCGCGCGGAGGTGCTCAATGCGTATAGCGAATATATAGGGTCAGGTGGCTCCTCATCCAAGCTAAGCCCGCTTTCATTCGCCGACGAAACGATAATGGCTCTCAAATCGAACTACGATTTAACGTATGCCAGTGGGCCGCTGGCGGATCTTCGTGATGATATATTGACGACGGCTTTCAACGGTCGGTGTCCTATGTGCGGCGAACGACAGGCATCAACCCTTGACCATTACCTTCCGCGGGATAAGTATCCCGAATTCAGTATTCTCGCCTTAAACCTCATTCCCGCCTGCATGGACTGCAATCATCGGAAATCGAACTTCACGAGCGCAGGCAACGGCGGCCGTTTCGTTCATGCCTATCTAGATGAGATCGATGCAACACTTCAAGTATTGGAAGTGTATATCGACGCCGTCGACGACGTGCTGGTGATTGACTTCGATGTGAACAGTGAATTACCGCAGGAACTATACGCGAATCTAGCTGTGCAGTTCGAACAGCTTCGGCTCGCAGAATTTTACTCATGGGCGGCTACTGAGGAGCTAATTCAGCGGCATGAGAGCTTCCGGGAGGCTTTCTACGATAAAGGTCATGAAGAGGTTTCCAGAGTCGCCCATGCACACGGACAAAAGCTAAGAGACACATACGGATCACATTATTGGAAGGTCGCACTCTATCGTGCGGTTGAGCACAATAGCGAATTCTGTAGAGGTGCTTTCGAGCTTTTGATGCGTGACTAGTAAGGTGTCCCTCTTTGTTCTCCGGTCGGGTCATCCGCTTTACCTAAAACGGCTTAACTTGTCGGTTCACATGTCGAATTGAAGTGCTGCTGGCTTATTCCTCGGAGAAGGGTTTCGTGTCATCCCGCCGACCTGGCTCGCCCCAACCACGCGTGTCAAGGGGGCACCTTCCGTCCACACGGGATGGTTGGGCTGGGTTTGCCCCCTTGACGCGTGTGGTTGCCCTCGTGGAGGTCGGCGGGATGACACGAAACCCGGTCCCCGCTGGTTCGCGAGCTGCCGACGGCTCCCGGTCATCCTGCTGGCCTGCCCGTCCGGCGAGGACATGATCTTTGGGTTTGCGGACCCTGGCGGGGTCGGTCGGCCGCTGTCCCGCTCGCCCGGTCCCGGCCCTACCCTCGTCGCCGGGCTTGCCCGAGCGACACAGGGACGGGGCCGATCAGGACCTGGCGAGCGGGGACACGCAGCGCGGCCGAGCGGCCCCGCCAGGGTCCGCCTTGATGAAGAAAAGAAACTCTGAACACCGTGGTCAGGCCGAACCAGCAGGCGCTGAGGCTGATGCCACGGTCGCGTGGTGAGCGGCGATGGCGTAGGAGTAGGGCATGGTCGCGGCGGTGGTGTTTGACGTGGGTGAGACGTTGCTGGACGACTCGCGGGAGTGGGGGGCTTGGGCGGACTGGATTGGGGTGTCTCGACATACGTTCTCGACGGTGCTTGGGGCGGTGACTGCGGCGGGGCGGGATAACGCGGAGACGTTCCAGTACTTCCGGCCTAGGTTTGATGTGGCCCGTGAGCGGCGGTTGCGGGAGGAGGCTGGGGTTGGGGAGCGGATCGAGGAGAGTGATCTGTACCCGGATGTGCGGGAGGGGTTGACGCGGTTGAGGGAGCTGGGGGTCTGGGTTGGGGTGGCGGGGAACCAGACTGCTCGGGCGGCTGAGTTGTTGCGTCGGTTGAGGTTGCCGGTGGATGGGTTGGCGACGTCTGGTGAGTGGGGTGTGGCCAAGCCTACGGCGGAGTTCTTTGAGCGGGTGGTGGAGATGACGCCCGCAGCGGTGGCGGGTGATGTGCTCTACGTCGGTGATCACCGGGACAACGACGTTGTGGCGGCGAAGGCGGCTGGGCTACGTACGGCGTTGATCCGGCGTGGGCCTTGGGGGTATCTGTGGGCGGATGACCCGTTGGTGCGTCGTGATGCCGATTGGGTCATCGACTCACTGCACGATCTGCCGGAGTTGCTGGCGAACGGCTGAGACGTAGCCGTTCAGCGAGCGCCCGCCCAGGCGGCCAAGTCGAGTAGGCCGGAGCTGAGTGACGGGTGGGTGCGCAACAGAACCGACAGGGCTTCGCGGACCTGCGGGTGGGCGCGGACGTGTTCAGGTGCGGCCTGGCGGGCGGCCTGCAAGCACAGGTAGGCGTCTTCGTGGCGGCCGAGGTCGAGTTGGGCTCGGGCCAGGTCGATGTAGTAGTGCGACCGGCGCTCGGCGGGTAGCTCGGCGGGCGGGTACCAGGTGGATGCTCGTTGGATGCCTGCGGCGTCGCGCAGCTCGGCGGCAACGGCCAGCTCGTGGATGCGCAGAGACGCTGGGCCGAAGGCGGTGCCGTGGTAGATGCCTTCGGGTGCGGCGTGGGCGGCGTAGCGGGCGGTGAGCAGGTGGTCGGCGGCGATGTCGGCTTTGCCTGCCCGGGCGGCGACGACCGCGGCTCGCATGTGGAGTGCGCCGAACGCGGCTGCGGTCGGTGCCTGTTTCAGGTCGCGGGTGGGGAGTTGGTCCGCGGCGTAGTCGAGCGCGCGGGCGGCGGTGTGGAGGTCGCCGCTGGCGAAGAACGTTTCGGTGCGGACGTAGGCGACTGCTGCGCGCAGGAGTGGGTTGTCGGCCTCGGTCGCTGTTGCGCGCATGAGGTCGATGAGACGGGCCGACAGGTCGAAGTAGCGGTACTTGTAGGCCACGCCGTCGGCGGCGCGTAGGGCCAGGGTCAGCAGGGATGCGACGTGACGGCGGTTGGCTGGGTCGAGGAGTTGGCGGGCTCGGGCCAGTTCGCCGATCAGGGCGGGTAGGTGGCGGACGAGTTCGCCGTAGCGGGCTTCGAGGCGATGGTTGTTCATGCGGGCGACGTCGGCGGCCAGCTCGGGGAGGCTTCGTGTGGGGCCGTCGTCGGGCAGGTCGAGGATGTCGAGGGCGCGGCGTAGGCGTGGGATGCCCACTTGCACGATGTCCAGCTCGTGAGCGGGCTGGGGTGGTGGCTGGTCGATCGGCGCCCATGACTGGTGGGGCGAGTAGGCCGGACTGGGGTCGACGGTGCGGCTCGCGTAGAGGTTGCGGAGGTCGTGGACTTCGCGCGCGGTGCCGTCGAACCAGCGCAGGTGGCGCGGGACGTGAAGGGCGTCGCACCAGCGTTCGAGGCGTTCGAGGTCGGTGACCGGGCGGCGGGAGCGTTCGACTTCGCTGACGCGGCCTTGGGTGAGGTCGAGCCAGGTGGCGAGGGTGGCTTGGGGGACGGGCGGGTTCTGGGCCTGGCGGTAGGCGCGGAAGACTTGGCCGATGTTGCGGGACTCGAACGCCTCGCGGATGGTGGGCTTGGCCCAGAACTCGGGTGGCAGCGTCGGTGCGTGGAGCGCGAAAGCCGCGGTGCAGCGGCTACAGCGTTCGTTCCGGTTGTCACTGGCCAGCAGGGTGTCACACGCGCGGCAGCGTCGTTTGGGTGTCGTCACGTAGTTGTCCAACCCTTGGTTTACCCGCGATGACTCCGCAGTGTAACTCGATGATTACTGTGCTGACCTGCTGTTAGTGGCGGCGGCGATATCCCATCGGTCATTGGTATGGGATCGGTCTTCCTTCCGTGTGAATCTGGTCGAGCAGGTCCGAGGTGTGCACGGAGGTCGAACCTATGGGGATGTACTTGCTCCTCCAGCCGGAGGAAGACGCGGAGTCGGCGTTGGTGGAACGGGCGCAGGGGCATCCGTCCCTGGTGATTTCGTCCGGTGACGCGCGACTGACGGTGCAGATCGCCGGTCGTGAGGGTGGGGCGCAGCTCGCGATCAGCTTCGCGCGTGAGCTGGCCGAGTCGGCCGCGCGGTTCGCCGACCGCTGCGAGGCACTGACAAGGCTCGCGCCGCTCGACTTCGAGCACTTGAGCGCCCTGGTGGGCACGACGCCCGACGAAGTGAACGCGCTGACGGTTCCCGCCGGCGACGATGAGAAAGAAGTCGATCGGTGAGCGAGGTCGACGGCTTGAAGCCGTTGTGCGACGAGCCGGAGTTCGCGGCCCTGCTGGAGACGATGGTGTTCGCCTCCGTGCCACGGGTGTTCGCGGTGGTGCAGGAGTTCGGTGAACGACTGGACGGCTGGGTCGCCGGGTGGGGCTTCGCCTTGGAGGACCGCGCGGAGGTCTTCTCGGTTCATGACCGCTCCCGAATGAGTCTGGGCAAGCCGGAGAACGCGCTGCACCTGTTCAGCAGCGAGCGCCACCAGTTGAGGGCGCGGTTGGTCTGGCTGCCCGAGGTCGGCGAGCACCCGAAGTCGAAGGTGGTTACCTGCTCGGCGTAGGCGATGAAGAGCATTGCGCGGGAGCCGCTCATCAGGGTGAGCGGGCTACGAATGGGTGACTTCCCGAACCTCTCGGAGGACGGTCGCCACGCTGCTGGACGATGCCGGTCTGGCGGCGGGGCAGATCGCTCACCTGCCCGGGTGCTTCCTGGCATCGCCGGCGCAGGACGTCGGCGTGGTCACCGGTCATCCGGACGGCGGCCGACGCGCTCGGAGCGGTCATCCGCGTAAGTGAGGAGTGGGATGGGGGCTCTCGGCCATCACCGGCCCCCCGACCCACGCCGTGACCTTCGAGTCTGGTGGGCCGCCAGGGACTCGAACCCTGAACCCGAAGATTAAAAGTCTCCTGCTCTGCCAATTGAGCTAGCAGCCCGTGCTCGACAGCTTACCGACGCCGGCACCCGCGGTGAGCCGGGTGGTGGTGGCGGGGATGTGGGTGCGGTCACGCGGCGGTGGTGGTTGGGGCTCCAGGTGCTGGTCAGGCCCTCGTCGGTGCGTCCCGCCGGTCCGTTCGGACTACCGTGGGCCTGTGCGGGTGGCTACGTGGAACGTGAACTCGGCCAAGCAGCGGGTGCCCCGGCTGTTGCCGTGGCTCGACCAGCGACGGCCCGATGTGGTCTGCCTGCAGGAGACGAAGCTCGCCGACGACGCCTTCACGACGCTCCTCGGTGACGAGCTGGCCGCCCGCGGGTACGAGGTGGCGGTGCACGGGGAGGCCCGGTGGAACGGGGTGGCGATCCTGTCCCGCGTCGGCCTGGACGACGTGGTCCGCGGCCTCGCCGACGAACCCGGCTTCCCCGACCCCGAGGCGCGGGCGGTGGCGGCGACGTGCGGCGGGGTGCGGGTGCACTCCGTCTACGTGCCCAACGGACGCGCGCCCGACTCCGACCACTACCGCTACAAGCTGGCCTGGTTGGCGGCGCTGCGCGACGTGGTGGCGGCGGGCCCCGACGACGTGGTGGTCTGCGGTGACGTCAACATCGCGCCCGCGGACGCCGACGTGTTCGACCCGGCGGCCTACATCGGCCACACGCACGTGACCGCGCCCGAGCGCGAGGCGCTGGCGGCGTTGCAGGCGCTCGGGCTCCGCGACGTGGTGCGCGACCGGTGGCCCGACGAACGGGTCTTCACCTACTGGGACTACCGCGCCGGCATGTTCCACCAGGACCTCGGCATGCGCATCGACCTCGTGCTGGCGTCCACGCCGGTGGCCGCACGGGTCGAGGCCGCGTGGGTCGACCGCCACGCGCGCAAGGGCACCGGACCCAGCGACCACGCCCCGGTGGTCGTCGACCTGGACGAGGCACCCGACGGCGACATCGGCCCGGTCGTGCCGCCGCCCTCCGCGCCCCGCCGCCGCAAGTCCGTGAAGCTGCCGCAGTCCTGACCCGCCGACGGGTGTTCGGGCGCCGGCCGTTCCGCCATCATGTGCGCCGACCCACGACCCCGGAGGAGCGGCGACGGTGACCGATCACGTGACGCAGGCGTACCTGGACGACGAGAGCCTGCACGGGGTGATGGGGCGGCTGGACCTGCCGCCCGCCCTGCGCGCCGCCTACGGCCACCGGCTGGTCGACCGGCCGTTCTTCCTGGACGAGCCCACCGCGCACGACGTCGCCGCGGACCTCCTGGACTTCTTCCGGCTCCTCTTCTCCTTACCCGGCAGGATGTTCGGCGGCAGCTTCACGCGGTTCGCCGAAGCCCTGGGCATCCCGCCCGCCGAGGCCGCGCTCATGAGCGCCGACCGGCCGCCGATGCACGGCCGCGCGGACATCTACCGGGTCGGCGACCGGTTCCGGCTGCTGGAGGTCAACGCGGGCTCCCAGCTCGGCGGCCCGGACCTGGGCGAGCTGTCCCGGGTCATCCACGAGGACCCCGGTTTCCAGCCGTTCGTCCGCGAGCACGACCTCGGCTACGTCCACCCGCTCGAGAAGCTGCTCGACGCCGTCGGCCGCGACCGCACCATCGCCTTCCTCGAGGAGGGCGGGATGCTGACCAGGTTCGCCAAGGGGTTCGAGAGCTTCCGGGAGACCTGCGCCAGGTTGGGCGCGGACGTGCTGCTGGGCGAGCTGCACGAGCTGACCGAGCGCAACGGCCACCTCCACCTGCGCGGCACGAAGCTGGACGTGGTGGTGCGCTACTTCTCGGCCACCCAGGCCGTCGGCTACGCGGAGATCCTCACCAAGGGGCACAAGACGGAGCTGTACACGCCGCTGTCCAGTTACTACTACGGCAGCAAGTCGACGATCGCGCTGCTGTCCGAGCACCGCGAAGTCCTGGACGACGACGAGAAGGCGTTGGTGGACCGGCTGGTGCCCTGGACCCGGTACCTGCGGGACGTGCCGCGCGACCGGCTGCGCGCCGACCGCGAGGAGCTGATCCTCAAGGCGGCGGGCGGGTTCGCCGGCGCCGGCGTGCACCCCGGGTGGCTGATGACCGACCGCGAGTGGGCCGAGCTGCTCGACGACGTCGCCGGCCGGCCGTACGTCGTGCAGGAACGCGTGCGGCCCACGCCCGACGTGGTGCCCGGCGACGACCGGCCGTGGGTGACCACCTGGGGCTGGTTCGTGACCGACCAGGGGTTCGCGGGCATGAGCATCCGGGCGATGCCGTTCGCCGACGGGGCCGTGGTGAGCTACGCGGGCAACCCGTTCACGCGGGTCTCCGGCCTGCTCCTGCACCCGTAGCAGGCCGACGGGCGGTCAGTCCGAGCGCTCGCAGGCGATGCCGTCCCGGTCGCGGTCCAGCTTGTGGTGGTCCGGGCCGACCACCTCGATCCGCGTGGTGCCCTGCTCGTGCAGCCACTGGCAGAACCTCTTGACCCCGCGCGGGAACCGCCACGGCACGCACGGCCCGTGGGTCCGGTACGAGGGGTCGCAGTTGTCGTGCCACGGCGGCCGGTGGGAGGTCGTGGTCGTCGGCGGGCTGGACGGAGTGGGCGGCTGGGTGGTCGTCGGCACGGTGATCGCGGTGCTGGTGGTGGTAGTGGTGGTGATCGGCGGCACGGGCCGTTCCTCGATCGGCGCCACCACCACCGGCGCCGCCGTCGGCCGCGCGATCTCCAACGTGGTGGTGTAGGTGGCGCTCAGCACGCCCGGCCCGATCGGGCTCACCTGCACCTGCCGCACCTCCACCGGCCGCGGCCCGTTCGCGGTCAGCGACAGCGCCACCACCGCGCCGGTCGCCAGCGACAGCGCCACTGCGGCGAAGGCGACACTCCTGCCACTGCTCATCCCAGCACCCGCTCCGAGGCTCCAAGGTGTCACGTGGAATCGTTCAAGCCGCCGAAGGCGTTACGTTCCAGCCCATCCCGGCACCTCGGAAGGGTGACGCGAACCGCACCACATGACACGATCAGGTGGTGGACGTGGGCTTGCTCGGACCGGGAACGGTGACCTGGCAGCTGCACGCCGACCCCGCCATGTGGGTCGCCGGCATCTGCAGCCTCTACCTCCAGTCGCTGCACACGCGCGCCGTCGCCGCCGTCGTGCAGAACTCCAGCTTCCAGCGGGACCCGTTGGGACGCCTCAAGCGCACCGCCGACTTCGTCGGCACGGTCAGCTACGGCACGACCGAAGAGGTCCGCCGCGCCGCCGCCCGGGTCCGCGGCGTGCACCGCTCCCTGCGCGCCACGGACGAGGCCGGCCGCAGCTTCCGCGTCGACGACCCCGAACTGCTGCTGTGGGTGCACTGCGCCGAGGTGCACAGCTTCCTCACCGTGCTGCGCCGCGCCGGCTACCGCCTCACCGACGCCCAGGTCGACCGCTACTACGCCGAGCAGCGCCGCACCGCCGCCCTGGTCGGCCTGCACGAGGACGAGGTGCCCGGCAGCGCCGCCGAGGTGGCCGACTACTTCGCCGCCGTGCTGCCGGACCTCAAGCGCACCGAGGACTCCGAAGTGGTGTACCGGTTCCTGCACCGCCCGCCCGTGGACGGCGTGCTGCGACTCGGCCTGGACGCCTACGAACCCCTGCTCGGCCACCTGGCGTACTCCGTGCAACCGGAGTGGGCCATCGCGCTGCACGGCCACCGCCCGTACCCCGAACCCGCCGCCACCGCCCTGCTGCGCGCCGCGCGCGCCGCCGCGCTGCTGGTGCCCGCGCCGATCCGCTGGGGCCTGCCGGAAGGCCACGTGAACAAGGCGATACGACGACTCGGCCTGCGGGTTGCGCCCCGGCGAGCACTCCTGCCGTCCGCCTAGGCCGTCGGCCGGCTCACAGCCGGCATTGCTCCGAACGGCCCAGCGACGGGCGCCACTGCGACCTTTATCGCATCTGGAGAAACGCTCGGTTTGCTTAGCATGGCCAACGTCCGGCGCGTCGATCCGCGCCGCGTTCCCGAGCACCCCGAGAGGTTCGCCCCTCATGCTGTTCCGACGACTGCTGCCCGCGACCGCGGTGGCCGCGGCACTGTCCCTGATCGCCGCGTGCGGCGGCGCGAGCGACGACACCCTCGCCGGCAAGGCCGAGGACGGCAAGCTCACCATCGGCATCCGGTTCGACCAACCGGGCCTGGGCCAGCGGCGGCTCGACGGCAAGTACGTCGGCTTCGACGTCGACGTGGCCAAGTACGTGGCCGCCCAGTTCGGCGTCCGGGAAAGCGGCATCACGTGGCGCGAAGCGCGCTCCGCCGACCGCGAGAAGCTCATCGCCTCCGGTGACGTCGACTTCGTCGTCGCCACCTACTCGATCACCGACAAGCGCAAGGAGCAGGTGTCCTTCGCGGGCCCCTACTTCGAGACCGGCCAGGGGCTCCTCGTCCGCTACACCGACGACGAGGTCAAGGGCCCCGAGACCCTCAACGGCAAGCGGCTGTGCTCGGTCAGCGGCTCGACGTCCGCGCAGAAGGTCAAGGACCAGTTCGCCCGGGACGTGCGGCTCGTGGAGTACGGCCAGTACTCCGACTGCGTCGTCGCCCTCCTCGCGGGCAACGTCGACGCGGTGACCACCGACGAGGTGATCCTCGCCGGGTACGTGGCCGAGAACCCCGAACTGCTCAAGCTCGTCGGCGCCCCGTTCACCACCGAGCGCTACGGCATCGGCCTCGCCAAGGACGACGCGAAGGGCAGGGCCGAGGTCAGCGCCGCCATCGAGAAGATGGTCTCCTCCGGCGAGTGGCGGTCGGCGCTGGAGCGCAACATCGGCCAGGCCGACGTGCGGCTGCCGGAACCACCCAAGGTGACCGAGAAGTAGCTGTCCGGTGGACCAATGACTTCGGGGGTGTAGTGCTGGGCGTCACCAACCGATACGCTCAGCCACGCAGGCCGTGGTTTCTGTGTTCGTGTCTCACGCTCGCGGAACGACACGCGGGCGTGCCGTCCCCACCCCAGCGGTGGGGGAAACGCCCCGGGACGGCCGGGGCTGCACGGTGCAGCCCCAAGCTTTCCTGCGATGGAGGCAGGTACATGGCACTGGGCACTGTCAAGTGGTTCAACTCCGAGAAGGGCTTCGGCTTCATCGCCCAGGAGAACGGCGGGCCGGACGTCTTCGTGCACTACTCGGAGATCCAGGGCCAGGGGTTCCGCACCCTGGAGGAGAACCAGCGGGTCGAGTTCGAGATCGGCCAGGGCACCAAGGGTCCGCAGGCCCAGAACGTGCGCAAGGTCTGATCACCCCACCGGAGTCTCAACGCTGACGACGCAGACCCCCCGAACCGCGACGGGTTCGGGGGGTCTGCTCGTGTCGGGGTCCGCCGGGGTGGCCGGGCGGACGGGTAACCGCGCGGACTAGTACCCGCGCTGGCGGGCCTCCCACTCCAGCCGCTGCATGACCCACTCCGTGGCCAGCGCCTGCGGCGAGGTCTGCCGCTCCGCGGCCAGTTCCTTCAGCTGCTCGTTCGCCACGAGCTGCAGGCGCAGCTGGTACACCTGCGCGTTGCCGAAGCTCGTCCCGGCCGTCGTCTCCGCGTCCGTCTCCGGGGCGAGGGCCGCCAGGTACGACTCCAGCTCCTCGTCGGGCAGGGCTCCGTCGAGTTCGCTCTGGGGCGGGCGATGCCGGCCGGACTTGCGTCCAAGGGATCCAAGAGGCACGGCGGACACGATAACGGTTGCGTTGCGGACCCGGGTGAACTGTGGTCCCGCTCACAGCGGTGTGCATGGAGAGGCCCCCGCGCCAGGGGGAGGAACGCGGGGGCCGGAGGGGATCTCCACAGGCGCTGACCGGGGGTGTGTCAGCAATTCGGATTGTTGCACGCGCACGTGGGCCTGGGGAGTGGGTTGACCCGAAATCTTCAGGTGCCCGACGGTTGACGCCGCCGGCCCTACCCCCTCGGCGGGTCGATCCCGGCGCCGTCCGACGGCGGTTCGAGGTTGGTGATCTCGCCCTCCAACCGCTGCACCAGCTCCTCCAGGCCGGCGAGCATCCCGTCCAACTGGCTCATCTTGTCGCTCATCAGCCGGTCGATGTCCGCCTCGATGGCCGACAGCGACAGGCTGCCGAACAGCTCCTGCGGGTCCGCCGACTGCCCGGGCACCCCGGCCGCCCCCTGATCGGTGGCTCCCTGATCGGTGGCTCCCGGATCGGTGGTCCCCGGTTCACCCGCCCGTGGCGGTGTGGCGGTCGCGTCGTCCGACGGCGCTGGTTCCGGCGTCTGCCCCGGTACCGGTTCGGTCATGGGTTGCACCCTCCTCGTTCGCGTCAAGCACATCACGCGCCGCTTGACACCAAGTGGCCCACACGGAAAGTGACGCAGCGTTGCTCCTGAATCACTCTCCGGGGGGCTGCGGTGGTTCGACGGGCTCGCTTAGCCTCGCGCCAACCTCAAGTCGGGGAGGCGTCATGAGCGGGTCCCTTGAAGTGCGTCAGTTCCTGTGGAACCAGGACGACACGATGTCCAGGCCGGGCGGCGGTGGGGTGCCGGCCCAGCGAACCGGTGAGCCGTCGCGGATCTCGGACGAGCAGGTGCACCGGGCTCGGCTGTCGGTGGCACGCGGTGCCACCAGCGCCGAGGACTGCCGGTTGCTGCTCGACATGCTCGGGCTGTCGCCGGGCGAGGACGGGGGCGTGCCGCCCGTGCAGCGGTAGGACGCCGTCGCGACGCCCCCGGGACCCGTTCCCGGGGGCGTCGTCGTCACCGGCGCGGGGTGGAATCGCAGGTCAACACCGTGTGCCACCCCCGTTTTGGAAGTGTGGTGCCCTGTGCCCTATGCTTACGATGCTTCCACCGGACAGCGTGGAGGGCCTGGGAAAGAAGGTGGCCCAAGGGCTGCTGGAGGAAACCAGGTCCCCATCGTCTAGCGGCCTAGGACCCCGCCCTTTCAAGGCGGTAGCGCGGGTTCGAATCCCGTTGGGGGCACGCGGTACAGTAAGATCGGAAGTGAGCAAGGCCCAGTGGCGCAGTTGGTTAGCGCGTCGCCCTGTCACGGCGAAGGTCGCGGGTTCGAGTCCCGTCTGGGTCGCAAGGCAGTTCGGCCAGGTTGGTCGAGCCGCTACCCGGCCAGGTAGCTCAGTTGGTACGAGCGACCGCCTGAAAAGCGGTAGGTCGGCGGTTCGACCCCGCCCCTGGCCACCATCGCTCGGAAAAGCCCCTCGGATCACTCCGCGGGGCTTTTCTCATTTCCCGGCCGAAAATCGGATGACCGCCAACGCCTGGTCGTCGTGCACTTTCACGCGCCGCCACTTCGTGCGATCCGCGTCACCCGCTTCCGCCGCGCGGATCTCGTCCAGCACCGCGTCCGGTCCCTTTTCCGACGTGATCCGCAGCACGGCGCGCCAGTCCGCGAACAAGCCGTAGTCGTCCACACCGCAGGACACCCCGTCGGTCGCCATCAGCACCGCGCGGACCCGCTCCCGGGGGAAGCTCGCCCGCACCGCCCGGTGGGCGGCGGCCGGGTCGGCCTCGGCCACCCACCAACCGCCCTCCCGGTTGCGCCAGTCGGTGATCGGCTCGACCTCGCCGCGCAGGTCCCGCAGCCGGTGGTCGGCGACGACCTCCACGCCCGCGTCGGTGAACACGACGACCGGGCTGTCCGCGAGCACGAGCACGTCCACGGCGGTGTCGGTCCAGCGCGTGATCGCGACCGTGCTGGAGGGCGAGTCGCCCGGGGTCAGGTCGTGCGCGACGGCCAGGCGGGCGATCGCGGCGGCCAGGTCGTCGGCCAGGTCGCCGTCGAGCCGGGTCAGCTGCTCGGCCAGGTGCCACGAGTGCCAGCCGCCGTCCCGTTCCCGCGGGGTCGGCGAGGTGGCGCCGTCCAGCAGCACCACGGCGTTCGGCAGGACGACGATCCGGTCCTCGGTGGGGCGCGGCAGGCCGTCGCGGCCGACCCCGGCCCGTTCGGCGGTGGTGATCTCCGGCATCACGGCCGAGCCTAGTGTGTCAACCACGGTTGACAATTCGGCCCGTGTCAACCAAAGTTGACGTCATGACGGAAGCGACGGAGCTCGCCTCGGCGGCGGGCGACCAGGACCCCAGGGTCGGGCTGCGAGCGGTGAGCGCGCTGCGCCGGCTGCTGGAAACACTCGAAGCCGTGCAGGTGCGCAACGCCCGCGCCCGCGGCTGGTCGTGGCAGGAGATCGCGGCAGAGCTCGGGGTCACCCGACAGGCCGTCCACAAGAAGCACGGGGGAGACCGATGATCGGGGAACGGTTCACCAGGGCCGCCCGCCAGACCGTCCACGACGCCGCCGTCCAGGCCGAACGCCTCGACGCGACCGGGATCGGGCCGGAACACCTGGCGCTCGCGCTGCTCGACGCGCCCGTCCTCGCCGAGTTCCGGCTCGAACGCGACGAGGTCGTCGACGCGTTCGCCGCCGCCCGGCGCAAGGGCGGCCTCAGCGACGCCGACACCGAAGCGCTGCGCCGGCTCGGCATCGACGTCGACGAGATCGTGGCCTCGGTCGAGCGCACCCACGGCGAAGGCGCGCTGGCGCTCGCACCCACCCGGCGTCGCCGCCGGTTCTTCGGCACCCACCTGCCGTTCACCGCGGCGGCGAAGAAGACGCTGGTGCGCAGCCTCGTGGAAGCCCGCGACCTCGGCCACCGCGCGCTCCGCCAGGAGCACCTGCTGCTGGCGCTGCTGGCGGAGCCCGGGCTGGTGTCCGAGGTGCTGGGGGCGCGGGGCGTGAACTACGTCGAGGTCAGGCGGCGGGTCGTGCACTGACCCAGGTGACCAGGGGGAGGAACGCCTGGGTCAGCGGGCCGATGGTGACGGCGTACAGGACGGTGCCCACGCCGATCGTGCCGCCGAGCAACCAGCCGACCGCGAGCACGGTCACCTCCACCACCGTGCGCACCAGGCGCAACGAGGTCCCGGTCCGCGCGCAGAACCCGGTCGTCAGACCATCGCGCGGGCCGGGACCCAGCCGGGCGCCGATGTAGACGGCGGCGGCCAGGCCGTTCAGCACGATGCCGGCGGTGAGGAAGAGGATGCGCGGCAGCAGGCCGGCCGGCGTCGGCAGCAGGGCCAGCGTGACGTCCACGGCCAGGCCGATGACGACGACGTTGCTGATCGTGCCGACGCCCGGCCGCTGCCGCAGCGGGATCCAGCAGAGCAGGACCACGACGCCGACCAGCGCCGTGATCGTGCCGAAGGACAGGCCGGTGATCTTCGTCAGGCCCTCGTGCAGCACGTCCCACGGGTCGAGGCCGAGGGTGGCGCGGATCTGCAGCGCCATGCTCGCGCCGTAGAGCCAGAGGCCCGCGAAGAGCTGCGGGAGGCGGCGGACGGGCGAGACGGTGACCGGGACCTGGGTGAGCGCGGCGAGCATGTGGCCATCCTTCGCCGCGATTGGCCTTGTATTCCAGATCCAATTCACAATAATTGGCTATATGAACTCCGATGTCCCACCAGGTGGACGCATATCCGGCTTCCGCCTGGCCCGACTCCTCGGCGAGTGGCGTCGCCGTGGCGCACGTCACGGCTCGACCGACCTCGCGGCGGCCATCCGGATGCTCGTGCTCGACGGCCGGCTGCCCGCCGGGACGCGGTTGCCCGCCGAGCGGGAGCTGGCCGAGGTGCTGCCGGTGAGCCGCACGATGATCACGGCGGCGCTGGACCAGCTCCGGTCGGAGGGGCTCGTCGCGAGCCGGCGCGGCGCGGGGACGTGGATCAGCCTGCCGACCGCGAGCCTCGGCGTCGTCCCGGACACCCCGCTGGTGGGGCACAGCATGGTCGACTTCGCCCGCGCTGCGCCGCCCGCGCTGCCGGGTGTGTTGGCGGCGTTCGACCAGGTCAGGCGGTACCTGCCGGAGCACCTGGCCGACCACGGGTACTACGAGCACGGCCTGCCCGAGCTGCGGCGGCGCATCGCGGACCGGTACGCGGCGCGCGGGCTGCCGACGTCACCGGACCAGATCGTGGTGACGAGCGGCGCGCAGCACGCCCTCGCGCTGACCCTCCGCCTGTTCACCGGACCGGGTGACCGCGTGCTGGTGGAGCAGCCGAGCTACCCGAACGCGCTGGACGCGATCAAGGCCGTGTCCGCGATCCCGGTGCCGGTCGCGATGACCGACACCGGCTGGGACCTGCCCGGCATCGCCGCCGCCCTGCGCCAGGCCGCACCGCGCATGGCGTACCTGGTCGTGGACTTCCACAACCCCACCGCCCACCGCCTCGACGCCGAGGGCCGCGCCGAACTGGCCGACACGGCCCGCCGCGCCCGCACCCCGCTGGTCATCGACGAGACCGTGGCCGAACTGGACCTGGACGGCGACCCGCTCGACGGCCCACCGCCGATGGCCGCGTTCGCCGAGGACCTGGTCGTCACGCTGGGCTCGGCCAGCAAGTCCCACTGGGGCGGCCTGCGCGTCGGCTGGATCCGCGCGACACCCGAGATCGTCCACCGCCTGATCTCCACCCGCACCGCGCTCGACCTGGGTTCCGCGGTGGTCGAGCAGCTGGTGCTGGCCGAACTCCTGGCCGACCCCGAACCCGCGCTGCGCGAACGGCGGGCCCAACTGGCGGCGCAGCGCGACGTGCTCATGGACGGCCTGCGCGAACACTGCCCGACCTGGCGCTTCCGCCGCCCGGAGGGCGGGCTGAGCGTGTGGTGCGAGCTGGACGCCCCGGTGAGCACCCGCATCGCCGTCGTCGCCCAGAACCACGGCATCCGCCTCGCCCCGGGCTCGCGCTTCGGCGCGCACGGGGGCTTCGAACGGCGGCTGCGCCTGCCGTACGTCCAGCCGCCGGACGTCCTGCGCGACGCCGTCCGCCGCCTGGGCCTGGTCGCCGCCTCCGTCACGGGCACCGCCGCCCCGACCGACTCCGACGACCTGGCCGTGCCGGTGGCCTGACGCCCACCTGCCCACCTGCCTGCCTGCCGAGCGGTGCGGACCTGCCGAGCGGTGCGGATCGGAACCGATCGTGGTGTGCGGGCGGTGGTGGCCGGGTGGCGTCTTGTTCGGCGAGCCGCGTTGGAGTGGTGCGCGCGCCGGCGGCCGGGTCGAGGGCTGAGGGCGGCGGGGGCCAGTGGCGGGGCAGGGTGAGAGGCGGGGCGGGGTGAGGGGGGAGGGGTGGTGGTTGGCGGGGGTCCTCATGGTTTTAACCGAGGGCCGGTAACAGTGTTTCCGTACATTTTCGGGCGATGATCACTCGATCGTGTCAGCCGGCCGTCGGGTTCCGGCGCAGCCCCTCGTTGGGCCGGAGCCCGACGGCGGGTCGTGGGCCTGCGGCGGGGACGCTCCAGGGAGTGGCGTCCCCTGCCGCAGGTTCCCCGTGCGGTCCCTTCGGCGCGGGGGCAGCGCGACGACGGGACCGTGCCCGTTCCTGCCAGGGCGCGGTTGGCAGGACGGGAGCCTGGGTTCGAGCAGCGAGGAGTGGGAGAAGACGACTGGTCAGGACATCGGTGGGCGCGTGTGCTCAGGGCACACTGGTCCCCCTCTGACCTCAGTCGGGTGACGTGCTCGGCAGGCCCGGGACGCTGCCCGGTGACCGGCCGTCGTCCCGCCGCTCGGCGGACCACGCCGCCGACGGGAGGAGGTTCGCCTGATCCGCGAGGGACGCGACCACGTTGTTGCCGCCGCGGTGGCCGCTGCCGCTGTCCGCGCTACCCGAGGACGCCGTGGGCGCGCTCGGGGTCGGGACCTGCTTCGGCGCGGGGGCGGGGGCGCTCGGGGCCGGTGCTTCCCAGGTCACCTCGGCGTCCGGGGTGACCTGGGTGGTGGCCTGCACCGGTTCGGTGGTCGGCGCGGCCGGCCGCACGTCCGCGCGCACCGGTCCGCTCACGACCTCGGCCGACGGCTCGGCGGCCGCGGCCACGGCCTGCTCAGCCGCTTCGAGGGCGGCGGCCTTGGCCGCCACCTTCGCCTCGTACAGCGGGGCCGGCATGGTGTTCGACGCCTCGCCGGAGCGGCTGTAGCCGTTCGCCGACCCGCCCGAGTAGCCGAACCCGTCCTCCTCGGCGGCCGGTGCCGCGACCGGTGCGCTCGAGGTGACGACGGGCAGGGTGGCGGCGTCGAACCCGGAGGACTCGAACGCCACCGCGGCGAACGTCGCCACGTCGAAAGCGGACGCGTCGAAGGCCGACGCATCGAGGGCCGCCGCGTCGAGGGCCGCCGGCTCGAAAGCGGGTAGCACGGGCTCGGGAGCGACCGTGGCCACCGGCGGCACCACGCGTGCCGGCTCGATGCGCTGGGGCGCGAGCCGGTCGAGGGTCGTGCGGCGCGCGTCGGCGGGCAGGTGCCGGAAGTCCGCCGACTCCGGCCCGAACACCACCGTCACCGCGTCGGGCGGAGTGACCGCCTCGTCCGAGTGATCCTCGTCCGCGGCCGCCGCCCCCGTGCACACCAACCACGCCGCCGCCGCGAACCCACTGACGGCCAGTGCCCGGAGCAGCAGCGACCCACCGCGGCGCACCGCCTGGGTTGTTGCCACCGTGGATCACCACCGTTCCGTAGCAAGGTGAACGGGACGGACCGTTCGGGTCGACGTTCTGCTATGTCTAGCACTGGTAACCGCGGTTTCGGACGTTCTCCGCCCGAAACCGCTCGGAAGGGCGGTGCGGTGCGGCTGTCCGTGTTCGCCCACCACCTCCCGACCACCGTCCGTCGTGCCACCTGACCGGGCGATGTCCGGTGTGGACATCCGTGCGGCCCCGTTGACCGGCCTTTTCACCGGCCCACTTCGTTCCCCTTTTCGGGTGTCACCCGATCGTGAAAATTGCCACTGTCCACACCGAACACCCGCTCGGTCAGGCGACGAACCACGGCGTCGCCCGCTCCCGCCCCGCGCCCCGCACCACGAACCGCACCGGCCCGAACGGCACCCGCCCGACGCGGAACCGCCCCGTACCGTCGACCGCCGACGCCACCTCCCCGCCCGGCCACCGCGCGAGCACCAGCGCCCCCGCCCGGACGAACCCGGCCACGCCCAGGCCACCGGCCACCGGGTCGAGCCGGACATCCAGCCCGTCGAACGCCAGCCGCCGCGGCGCGGCCGGGCCGGCTCGCCCGACACCGGTGTGCACCGAACCGGCGTGCACCGAATCGGACAGCAACGGCAGCTCGACGGCGTCGCTGCGCTCCACCAACGCGGCCCGCGCCCGCACGACCACGGCCGCGGGCGTCGGGTCGAGGGCCTCCACCAGCGCCGCCAGCGCGTCGAGCAGCCCGCGGTCGGTGCACCGCACCCCGGTGGCGGTCATCGCGCGACCCCCGAACCGGCGAGCCTGCGCCGCAGCACGGCCAGGCACCGCCCGCGGGTGGCCCCGAGGCTGTTCACCGGGATGCCGACCGCCTCGGCGACCTGCGAGAACGACAGCTCCGGCGCGAACGCGGCCAGCCGCAGGATCTCCCGGCACCGGTCGGTCAACGTCGCGTAGGCCCGCCACAGCCCGGCGTCACGCGCCAGCGCCTCCTCCTCGGGCGTCGGCGCGGTGTCGGCCGCCTCCCACGCGTCCAGCGGCACCTCCCGCCCGCGCAGCCGCAGCACGGTCAGCGCCTCGCGCCGGGTCGTCGTGACCAGCCACGCGCCCAGCCGCTCGGGCCGCCGTATCCGGGCGAGGTTCTCGGCCAGCGCCAGCCAGGTGGCCTGGCAGACGTCGGCCGCGTCCTGCGGGTCGAGCCGGTGCGAGCGCGGCACCGCCCACACCAGCCGCGCGTACCGGCGGACGATCTCGTGCCACGCGGCGGTGTCGCCGCGGCGGGCGAGGAGCAGCAGCTCCGTGGTGTCCCGTTCCTGCATGCTCCTCAAGAGCACCGGTTCTGACCTGGGGATACCCGCTCCGCACGATGGTGTGGTGGAGGGAACCGGTGATCGTCGGCGTGCGTCGCTACTCGGTTCGCAGGGAGGACGGCCGGATCGCCGAGCGCAGCGCGGGCAGCGTGCACAGCGAGACGACGGCGACGACGACGGCCGCGGCGGTGACCGTGGTGGCGATCTCGGTCCAGTCGACCCGGAACCGCCCGGCGGGCGCGACGAGCCACGCGGTGCCCAGGCCGATCGGGATGGCCAGCGCGATGCCCAGGGCCGCGGGGATCGCCGACTGCCACAGCGCCGAGAGCGCGAGCACCCGCGGCGGCACGCCGTTCGCCGCCAGCACCGCCGCGGGCCTGCGGCGCTCGAAGACCTGGTCCACGGCCGCGGCGGCGAGGCCGATCACCGCCAGCAGGGTCAGCAGCACCGAGCCGCCGATGACGCCGCTGCGCAGGGACGTGAACAGCTCGACCTGCCCGGCCTCGAACGGGCGGCGCAGCGTGACGCCCCGGTCGGCCCGGCCGGTGGCGGCCAGCAGCCGGTCGCCGAACGACTCGTCCGGGTCGCCGCGCACCACCAGCTCCCTCGGCGGCAGGGAGGCGAGCACCGGGTCGCCGCCCCCGGCCACCACCAGGCCCCACAGGTCGGTGTCCACCCTGCGGTGGGGCGGCACGACCCAGTCCTTGCCGTCGATGCGGAGCTTCGGGCCGGGGTCGGGGGTCGAACCGAGCAGGTACGCCGAGCCGTTCACGCAGTCGCGCACGCCGAGGCGTTGCGCGATCTCGACGCAGTCGGTGCTGATGACGGCCACGCCGGGGCCGTTGTGCACGCGCACCTCGCTGACCTGCCGCACGCCGGCGACGAGCGCGATCGCCTCCTCCAGCGGCCGGACGGACGTGTGCTGCGGCACGTCGAGGACCCAGCGGTCGGGGGTGTCCGACGGCGGGGCGGCGGTGTACTGGGCCGCCACGCCCAGCAGGACCTGCAACGTCAACGAACCGGTCAGCACCACCACGACCCCGGACAGCACGCGTGGCGTGCCCGCGTCGAAGCGGAGGGCGCGCAGGGCGAGCAGGGGTGCCACGCCGTCCGGTTCGAGGCGGCGGGCGACCTGGCCGACGAGCCACGGCAGCACCGCGCCCGTGCCCGCGAGCACCAGCGCGATGCCGACGCCGAGCCCGACGGCCAGGCGCGCGTCGGCCATGACCTGCCAGTAGCCGCCGACGGCGGAGACCGCGACGATCAGCGCCGCACCCGCGGCGATCAGCCCGAACCGCCACCACGGCCGGTGCCGGGGCAGTTCGACGGCGCGGGACAGGCCGAGCGGACCGACGTCCTCGGTGCGCAGGGCCAGCAGCGCCGACACCACGGCCACCACCGGCACGCCCACCGCGACCAGCGCGCCCAGCAGCGGGTCGGGCAGCAGGTCGGTCGGGAAGAACCCGACGCCCTCCACCTCGATGAACCGGGTCAGCGGCCGGGCGGCGAAGAACAGCGCCACGCCGACGAACAGCCCGAGCACGGCCCCGGTCAGCGTCTCGCCGCTGGCGATCCAGCGGAGCTGGGCGCGGGACGCGCCGACCAGCCGGATCGCGGCCAACCGCTGCGCGCGGCCGGTCGCGCCGAGGCGGGTGGCGACCAGGACGAAGATGCCGAGCGGGACGAGCAGCGCGCCGATCGCGGCGGCCATCAGCAGCCGGTAGATCGGCGGCAGGGTGTCGGGCGGCCGGTAGCCGCCGAAGCCCGCGGCCGGGTGGGCGGCCTCCCGGTGGGCGTCGGGCAGGCCGGCGTAGAAGATCAGGGACTTGGGCCGCGGCAGGCCCGCGTCGGCGATCACGCCGATCACGGTCTCGGGGAAGCGGGCGCGGACCGAGTCGTCCGAGCGCATGAGGTCGAACAGCTCGGGGGAGACGACCAGCTCGCCGGGCCCGGGGATGCGGCCGACGCCGGGCGGGGCGGGCGCGCCGGGCGCGGTGGCCGCGAGTTCCAGGCCGACGATGAGCCGCCCCTGCCACGAGACGATGACGTACCGCGCGTCGAACGCGGCCGACGACGACGTCCAGTCGGGGGCGGCGGCCTGGACGCGCAGCGCCTTGGCCTCCCGGGCCGGCCCGATGGAGGCGGCCAGCAGCAGCGCGGTGACGCCGAGGCCGACGCCGGCGGCGGTGAGCGCCAACCTGGCCCAGGACGTCCGGCTGCCCCCGACGGCCAGTCGGATGCCCAGGACCAGGTCGGCGACCCACCTCGGGGACCGCCCGGCCGGAGCGCTCCGGGCGGGGACCTGCGGGTGCGGTGGAATGGGGGTCACATCCGTTCAGACGCTTCAGGACGCCGGGACGTCGCTTCGGTGTGCCGGAACCGGTGACGTCGCCGCCCCGGGCTTGGGGGCGTCGTGGGGCGGCGACGTCCGCCTCGGCCTACTCGGAGCGCAGGCCGAGGGCGCCGGTGGCCCGCCGCAGCGACGGCAGGGACAGCAGGGTGACGACGACCACCATCAGGGCCGCGGCGGCGCTCAGCACGCCGATGCCGGCCCAGTCCAGCACGACCGGCTGGGAGATGATCCGCAGCAGCAGCACCGCCAGGCCACCGCCGACGGACACGGCCACGACGAGCGCGAGGAGCAGCGGCACGGCGTTCTGCCACAGCATGGACCGGCTCAACGCGCCGCGCGGCACGCCGCTCGCCGCCAGCACGGCCAGGGGTCGCCTGCGCTCCCGCACCTGCTCCAGCGCCAGCACCAGCAGGCTCGCCCCCGCCAGCAGCAGCGTGACCAGCGAGCCGGCGAGCAGGGCCTGCCGGATGCTCCGGAACTGCTCCGCCCGCTGCGACGGGTCGGTCTCGCCGAAGTACGACGTGTAGGTGCGCCAGGTCAGCGGGGCCAGCGCGTTGCGGACCCGTTCGCCGATCTCCGGCACGTCCGGGTCGACCCGCACCAGGATGCCGGCGTGGCCGGGCTCGACGGGCAGGCCGGCCGTCACCGCCGGGGTGAGCAGCAGGCCGCCGCCCATGTGGAAGCCGTCCTCCTCGAGACCCCGCGCCTCGGTGTAGGCGGGCACCGTCCACTGGAGACTCGGGTCGCGCTCGTCGCCGTTCCGGAACACCGCAACCCCTTGCCCCGGCTCGATTCGCGGCCTCTCGTCGGGCACGTAGAACGAGTCGCCGTCCCGGCAGCTCGGCAGCGCCGCCCGGGTGCGCAGCGCCTCGCAGCTGCCGATGAGCGCCGAGCCGTACTCGTCCGGCCGCGTCTGGAAGGACAGCGCCCACAACGGGTTCGCCTCCCGCACCCCGGCCGAACCCCGGAGCACGGCCACGGTCCGCGCGGTCACCTCGGGCGTCGCGTCCTGCACCGAGATCATCATCCGGCTCTTGTCGACCGGGGACGGGGGCCGCTCGACGACGTCGCTCTGCGCGCTGGCCATCACCGACTGCAACGCGATCCCGCCCGCCAGCACCACGGCCACGCCGCCGACCACGCGCGCCGCCGTGCCGCTCTCCAGCTGGAGCCTGCGGATCGCCAGCTGCCACGACGGCGCGCCGCCGCGCAGCCGGGCCACCGCGCGTTCGACCACCCACGGCAGCAGCACCGGGATGCCCAGCAGCAGCAGGATGATCCCGCCGATCACGACCACGTCGGACCCGCCGCGGACCGCGCCGCCGAACGCGCCGGCCTGCGTCGCCAACGCCGCCACGCCGAGCACGATCGGCACGAGCCGCCACCACAGCACCCGGCGCACCGGCTTGGTCCGCCGCACCACGCCCAGCGGCTCCACCACCGTGCGGCGCATGGCGATCACCGACGTCACCACCGCGAGCACCGGCACCAGCACCGCGATCAGCACCACCGTCGGCGCCGACGGGGTGAGGTCCTCGACGAACACGCTGATGCCCAGCAACCGGACGCCCTCGACGAACTGCCGCGCGGTGAAGAACACGGCCGCGCCGACCCCGAGGCCGACCACCGCGCCCAGCAGCGCCTCGCCGGCGGCGATCCGCCGCACCCGCTGCGCGCCCGCGCCGACCAGCCGCAGCGCCGCGAGCCTGCGGTCCCGCTCGGCGCCCGCCAACCGGGTGCTGATGCCCACGAACACCAGCACCGGGAACAGCAGCGCGACCACGCCGACCATGAGCAGCAGGGTCAGCACCGGGTCGAGCGCACGCTCCTCCCGCTCACCCCCGAACGCGGAGATCGCTGCGGTGGGGGACTCCTGGACGGTCGCGTCACCGGCGTAGAACAGCAGGTCGTGCGGCGAGTTCAAGCCGGCCCTGGTGACCGTGCCGACCACCCGCTGCGGGAACCGGGCCCGGAGCAGCTCGCCCTCGGGCGAGGCCAGCAGCCGGGCCAGCTCCGGGGAGACGACCAGCTCGCCGTCGCCGGGCACCCTCGACACGCCCGGCGGCACGGGGGCGCCCGGGCCGCTCGCCTTGACGTACCGGCCGGAGATCGACCGGCCGCGGTACTCGGTGTTCCAGAACGTCGAGTACAGCACGTCGCCCGAGCCGTCCCCGGTGGTGACGGGCGTGGCCGCGGCCTGGCGCGCGTCCCGCTCGGCCAGCACGGTCGTCACCGACGAGGCGGCCAGCAGCACGGCCACGCCGATGCCGATGCCCGCGCCCGTCAACGCCAACCGCACCCACGACGTGCGGCCGCCGCCGAGCGCCAGCCGCACGCCGAGGGCGAGGTCGGAGAACCACCGCGTCACGTGACCGGCTCCATCTCGCGGGACCGGCCGTCGCGCACCACGACCTCGCGGTCGGAGTAGGCGGCCACCCGCGCCTCGTGCGTCACCAGCACCACCGCCGCGTTCGTCTCCTTCGCGGCGGCGACCAGGAGCTGCATCACGCGCTCGCCGTTGAGGGAGTCCAGCGCGCCGGTCGGCTCGTCGGCGAACACCACGCGCGGCCCGGTGACGAGGGCGCGCGCCACGGCCACCCGCTGGCCCTGGCCGCCGGACGTCTCGCCGGGGCGCTTGTCCGCGACGTCGGCGACCTCCAGCCGGTCCAGCCACTCGCGGGCCCGCGCCTCGGCCTCCCTGCGCTTGACCGAGCCGAGCCGCAGGGGCAGCGCCACGTTCTCCAGGCAGCTCAGCTCCGGCACGAGCTGGCCGAACTGGAACACGAAGCCGAAGTCGGTGCGCCGCAGCTCGCTGCGCGCGCCGTCGCCCATCGCGCTCAGCTCCACGTCCCGGTAGCGGACCGTGCCGCGGTCGGGGGTGAGGATGCCGGCCAGGCAGTGCAGCAGGGTGGACTTGCCGGAGCCCGACGGGCCCATCACGGCCACCACCTCGCCCGCGCGGACGCTGAGGCCCGCGCCGTCGAGCGCGGGCGTGGGGCCGAACGACTTGTGCAGGTCCACCGCCTCCAGCAGGGTCCGCGCGCGGTTCGGGTCGCCGCCCACCGGGTCGCCCATCGGGTCGCCCACCGGGTTGCCGCTCATCGGGTCACCGCCGTCCGGAGCTGGCCGAGGCGCGCGGCGGTGAGCTCCAGCCAGCGCAGGTCGGCTTCGAGGTGGAACAGGGCGTGGTCGCAGATCAGCTGGTCGGCCAGGTCGCCGTGCGCCTTGCGCTTGGTCAGCTCGCGCATCGTGGTCAGGTGGGCGGCGCGCTGGACGTCGAGGACGTCGTCGGCGCTGCGACCGGACAGCAGGGCCAGCACGACCTTGGCGTAGAGCGTGTTCTGCAGGTAGGGCTCGGGCTTCTCCGGCGTGCCGAGCCACTGCTCCACGTCGGTGACGCCGGCGTCCGTGATCGCGTAGCGCTTGCGCTCCGGGCCCTCGCCCGGCTCGACGCCCGCCTCCTGGACGAGGCCGTTGCGGAGCAGGCGGGAGAGCGTGGTGTAGACCTGCCCGTAGTGCAGCGGGCGGTCCTGGCCGAAGCGCTCGTCGTAGACCCGCTTGAGGTCGTAACCGTGCCGGGGGCCCTTCTCGAGCAGGCCCAGCAGGGTGTGTCCGATCGACATGCGACGCACTATACACACGAGGTATACACATGGTTCATAGCCTGATCGGCGCAGCGGGACCGTTGGTCCGAACGGGCAGTCGGAGTAACCGATCACGTTGAATCACCGGTTACTTCGCCACATCAGGGGTCGCCGACGCCTACAGTGGTGGGGTGACTGGTCTGGCGGCCGGCTGGGACCACGCGGCTTTCACGCAGGGTCGAGCCGGCGATGCGGAACACGATGTGGAGCTGCTGCTCGCTTTCCTCAACACCCGAGACCTCGAACTCGGCACGGACGTCCTGGACAGCGCCGCCGCCTGGCGCGAGTGGGTCACCGAACGCGGCCTCGGCGGCGCGGGCGACCCGCGCGAGGCCCGTGCCGTCCGCGCGTCGCTGCGGGCCTCGCTGGGTGAACGGCACGACGGACCCGACCCCACCCCCGTCGCGGGCCTGATCCGCGTCGACCTGAGCCACGGCGTGCCGACGATGTCCAGCACGGACGCGCTGGGCGCGGTGCTGGGCGCGGCGGCGCGGCTGGCGGTGCTCGGCACCTGGGAGCGGTTCAAGATCTGCCAGGCGGACGACTGCCGGTGGGCGTTCTTCGACCGCTCGCGCAACCGCTCGCGCACCTGGTGCTCGATGCAGACGTGCGGCAACCGGGAGAAGGCGCGCAACTGGCGGGAACGCCGTGCGCTGAGCGTGACCTGAGCGCGGAACCCGGGGGTCCTGGGGGTTCGACACACCGGACCCCGGCGTTCGACACACGCGGCGGGAGCGTCCGCGCCCCGTGTGTCGAACGTTCAGGGCCCGTGTGTCGAACGTTCAGGGCCCGGGTGTCGAACGTTCGGGCCCCCCGGGCCGAACGCTCAGGACACGAGCTGGCCCACGGTGTAGATCACCAGGCCCGCGAGCGCGCCGACGACCGTGCCGTTGA
Source organism: Actinosynnema sp. NPDC053489 (assembly GCF_044544865.1). Taxonomy (NCBI): domain Bacteria; kingdom Bacillati; phylum Actinomycetota; class Actinomycetes; order Pseudonocardiales; family Pseudonocardiaceae; genus Actinosynnema; species Actinosynnema sp. NPDC053489. Next base: position 161,918 of record NZ_JBITXT010000003.1, read on the forward strand.
TGCGGATGAACTGCAGGTCCCGCCCGACCTGCAGCTCGATCTTGCGCGAGGTCTCCTCGGCGTCCCAGCGCTCGACGGTGTCGGTGATCAACGTGGTGATCTCGTCGCGGTAGTGGGTCACCACGTACCCGGCCGCGCCCTCCAGCCACCCGTCGACCTTCGCCCGCAGCGCCTCGTCCTCCACCAACCGGCCGCCGAACGACAGCAGCCCCTCGCGCACCCGCCGGCGCAGCTCCGACGACGGGTCCTCGGCCGCGTCCAGGAGCATCTTCTTCGCCGTGCCCCACGCCGACCCGATCACCCGCTGCACGTCCGGGTGGTCCACGACCTGCTGCTTGACCTGGTCGGCGCGCTGCATCGTCGCCGGGTCCGTGCGCAGGTCGGAGGCGAACTCGATCAGGAACTGGTCCACCGCGAGCCGCATCGGGTGGTTGACGTCGGTCTTCACCGCCCACGCGAAGTTCAGCAGCTCGGTGTAGACCTTGTCGCCCAGCAGCGAGTCGACGAACTTCGGCGACCACGACGGCGCGCGGTCCGACACCACGCCCATGACCTTGTCGTAGTTGTCCCGCACCCAGTCGTAGGCCCGGTCGCACACCAGGTCCACGAGCTTGTGGTGCGCGCCGTCCGCGAGCACCTGGCCGAGCAGCTTGCCCAGCGGCGGGCCCCACGGCTGGTCGACCAGCCGCCGCACGAGCGCCTGCTCCACCACCGCCTGCACGTCCTCGTCCCGCAGCACGGTGACCGCGCCCTTGACCACGTTGGCCAGCTCGGACGTCACGCGCTCGGCGTTCTCCGGCCGCGCCACCCACTCGCCGAGCCGCCGCGCGATGCCCGCGCGGCGCAGCTTGTCGCGCACCACCGCCTCGGACAGGAAGTTCGTGCCCACGAACGACCCCAGCGCGTCGCCGAAGGTGTCCTTGCGGGTCGGGATGATCGCCGTGTGCGGGATCGGCAGGCCCAGCGGCCTGCGGAACAGGGCCGTCACGGCGAACCAGTCGGCCAGCGCGCCCACCATGCCCGCCTCGGCGGCGGCGCGGACGTACCCGACCCACGCCGGTCCGGTGTCCTCGTTCAGCAGCGCCACGAGGAAGACGGCGGTCGCGGCCAGGAAGAACCCGGTCGCCACGAGCTTCATCCGGCGCAGGCCCTGGCGCTTGAGCAGGTCAGCGGGGGTCAGTTGCTCCACGACGCCATTGTCCGTGAAGATTCGGCCTTGTGCGGGCACCAGCGCTAGTCACCAGGATGAGGCCGTTCACCTCGACGATCTTCGCCGAGATGACGGCGTTGGCCACGCGCACCGGGGCGGTGAACCTCGGGCAGGGCTTCCCGGACACCGACGGCCCGGCCGGGATGCTGGAGGTCGCCAAGGCGTCGATCGACGGCGGCCTCAACCAGTACCCGCCCGGTCCCGGCACGCCCGAGCTGCGGCAGGCCATCGCCGGGCACCGCGCCCGCTACGGCACCCACTACGACCCCGACACCGAGATCCTCGTCACGGTCGGCGCCACGGAGGCCATCGCGGCCACGCTGCTGGCCCTGGTCGAACCCGGTGACGAGGTCGTGCTGATCGAGCCGTACTACGACTCCTACGCGGCGTCCGTGGCGCTGGCCGGCGCGACCCGCCGCGCCGTCGGCCTGGTCGAGGAGCCGGGCACCGGCCGCCTCGGGCTGGACGTCGCCGCGCTGCGCGCCGCCATCGGGCCGCGGACCAGGGCGCTGCTGCTCAACTCGCCGCACAACCCGACCGGCACCGTGCTCAACCGCGACGAGCTGGCCGCCGTCGCCGCCCTGTGCGTCGAGCACGACCTGGTCGCGATCACCGACGAGGTCTACGAGCACCTCGTGTTCGACGGCCTGGAGCACGTGCCGCTGGCTACGTTCCCCGGCATGGCCGAGCGGACCGTCACGATCTCCGGCGCGGGCAAGTCGTTCAACTGCACCGGCTGGAAGATCGGCTGGGCGTGCGGCCCGGCCGAGCTGGTCGCCGCCGTCCGCGCGGCCAAGCAGTTCCTGACGTTCGTGGGCGGCGCGCCGTTCCAGCCCGCCGTGGCGCACGCGCTGCGGCACGAGCTGGGCTGGGTCGAGGACCTGCGGACCTCGTTGCAGGACAAGCGGTCCCGGCTGGCCGCGGGCCTGGCCGACGCCGGGTTCGCCGTGCGGCCCAGCGAGGGCACCTACTTCATCACCGCGGACGTCCGCCCGCTCGGCTTCACCGACGGCGCGCAGCTGTGCCGCGAGCTGCCCGGGCGCATCGGCGTGGCCGGCGTGCCGGTGCAGGTGTTCACCGACCACCCCGAGCAGTGGCGGCACCTGGTGCGGTTCGCGTTCTGCAAGCGCGACGAGGTGCTGGACGAGGCGATCCGGCGGCTGCGGGGGCTAGGCGTCTGACGTCACCTGCGACGGGCGGTCGCCCGCCAGCCGGTCCTGCACGATCGCGTGCCGGAACTGGTAGGCGGCGCCCGCCTGCCGCAGCACGCCGAGCTTGCGCGCGTCGTCCAGGAACACCATCAGCTCCCACGGCAGCCTGCCCCGCGCCGCGAGCCAGATCCGCGCCACGGTGAACCACCACCAGCGCAGGTGCAGCACCGACAGCGTGAACCCGAGCATCAGCCCGCACGCCAGGCCCAGCCCGACCATGCCGGACTGCTTCGGCCCGAACACCAGCCCGGCCGCCGTGCCGAACACCACCGCGAGCACCAGCGAACCGGTCCACACCGCGATCCGGTCCCGCGCCATCGTCCACTTCGGACTCGACGGGTGGCTCAGCTCGGCGCTGCTGGCGAACCCGAACCGCAACGCCACCGCCACGGCGCTGCCCAGGCCGACGACCAGGCCCGCGGACAGCCCGTACAGCGCGCCGAACACCAGGCCCGCCGCCGTGCCGAGCACCCCGCTCACCACGACCAGGCTGCGCCACACGCCCAGCTTCGGCTTCGGCGCGCGCTGCCCGGACGCGTGCAGCGCCGCCGCCGCGACCGCCAGCCCGGCGGCCAGGCCGGTGATCGGGGCGAGCTTCGGCGTGCTCGCGTACGCCATCAGCCAGGCGACGCCGAACCCGCCGATCAGGCCGAGCGCGACCGCGCCGAGCGACGCCAGCCACGCGCTGCCGACCGAGCGGCGCAGCTCCCACCAGCCCAGCTCGCGCACGCCGCGCCGGCGCATCTCGCCCGCCAGGAACGCCAGCCAGCGGGCCGCCTTGTCGCGCGGCCACACCTGGCTGGCCCGCGCCTGGTGCGCCACGCCCCGGTCGCCGAACGCGCCGCCGACCAGCAGGTCGACCAGGTGGTTCTCGATGGCGAACCGGTCGGGGAACCGGCCGCGGTCCAGCAGCTCGCTCGGCTCGCCGTACCCGTAGACGACACCCGCCAGCCACACCGCCAGCGGCGTGGACAGCGCCTCGGCCAGCCGGCCGTCCGGCTCGTCGCGCAGGTGCAGGAAGATCGGCTCCCAGCGGGCCGCGGTCACCGGGTCCGACACCGACCGCAGGTAGCCCGCGACCTCCTCCAGGTCCAGCGGCTCCAGCAGCAGCACCTGCGCGTTCGCCACCGGGACGCCCGCCTCGGCGAACTCCCCGGTGCGGGAGGTGAGCACGAGCGGGTGCCCGCCGGGGAACGCGCGGTTGATGCGCTCCAGCGCGTCGGCACGCCGTTCGGCGGGGATCTGGTCCAGGCCGTCGAGCACCGGGAAGACCCGCCGCTGCTCGACCAGCAGGTCGCCCGCGTAGCTGCCGTACAGCTCGGTGTTGCGCAGCGCCGGGTGGTCCTCGTACAGCCGCCGGGTCATCCAGGTGCGCACGTCCTCCGCCTCCGGGTCCCACGTGGACAGCGGCAGCAGGAACGGCACCGGGTCGTCCGCCCGGCGGTCGAGCAGCCCGATCGTGAGCAGCATCACGGTCGTGCTCTTGCCCGCGCCCGGCTCGCCGAGGAACACCATGCGCGGGTTGCGCCCGAACGCGCGCAGGACCGCGTCGCTGTGCCCCGGCTCGCCCGCGGTGGCGGTCCAGTGCAGGTCGAGGAGGTTGTCGCCCAGGCCGCGGGCGCGGCACTCCTCGTTCCACTGCGCGTGCAGGGCGCGGGCCAGGTCGCGCGCGGCGGCGTCGAGGTTGTCGTCCGTGGCCAGGCCCGCGGCGCGCCTGCGGTGCAGCCACGGGTCCAGCGCGGCGAGCAGCGCCAGGAAGCCGAGGGCGAGCCCGGTCAGCCACAGGTGGGGGTCGATGCCGTGGTCGGTGGCGAACAGGCCGGCCGCGGCGAGCAGTGCGGCCAGCACGCACCCGGTGAGCACGGCACGCTGGCGGAATCTGGACACCACCGCATCATGACGGACCGGTCACCGCTCGTGGTGACGCGGTGACCCCTGTGTCGTGCGTACCCTCGATCGCGTGATCTGTCCGAAGTGCCAGGACCTCATGCGGACCATCAGCCGTGGTTCCGTGCACATCGACCAGTGCGAGAACTGCCACGGCGTCTTCCTGGACGGGGGCGAGCTGGAGCAGATCATCGCCGCCGAGCGGGCGCACTACGCGCAGCCCTACCGGCCGGAGGGCGTGCCCGCGCCGGTCGGCGTCCCGGTGCCCGCCCCGGTCCCGGCCCCCGCGGTGACCACCGAGCCCGCGGTCGCGCCGGTTGACGGGGCGCCGCCGGTGGACGGGTCGCCTGCCGGGCCGCCGCCTCCCTACCAGCCGCCGCCGTACCAGCCGCCGCCCGGCACGCACCCCGCCGGTTCGCCGCCCCCGTACCAGCCGCCGCCCGGTTCCGCCGCGCCGGTGCAGCACGTCGCCTACCACGACCCGCACCACTACCCGCCGCGCCGGCGCAGCTTCCTGGAGGAGCTGCTCGACTGACCCGCCCGCTCAGGGCAGCGGCCACGTCAGCGCCGTGCCGTCGAGGGCGAAGTGCTGCCCGGACGGGGTCGCGGTGAAGCCGAACCGGTCGCGGCGCGGCCGGCCCAGCGCGCGCCACTGCCGGTGGGCGGCTTCGGCGACGTCCCACAGCGCGCGGGGACCGCCCTGGTCGACGACCGCGCCGCGGTGCCGCACCCACGAGCCGTCCGCGTGCGCGAGCCGCACCGGGTCCCCCGCGACCGCCACGTCGCCGAGCGCCAGGCCCGCGAAGAACTCGAACCCGGCGGCCGGGTCGAGCACGTCGCGCGCGGACAGCAGGGTCGTGCGCGAGGTCGTGGGCGTCGCGGTCAGGGCGCGGTGCAGCGCCTCGTCCGCCCACGCCTGCCGGTGCGCGCGCAGCGGCATGAACCGCCCGTCCTCCGGCAGCACGCGCCCGTGCGCCCGCCCGTCCCGCACGGTCAGCCGCACCAGGCCCGCCCCGACGGCCCGGTTCAGCGTCGTCACGATCAACCCGCCCGGCGCGGTCTGCTCCAGCCACGCCCCGGGGATCCGCGACACGGCGCACGTGCCCAGGACGCGGTCGTAGGGAGCGCCCGGCGCGTGCCCCCGCTCGCCGTCGCCGGCGACGCACGTCGGGTGGTGGCCGGCCGACGCCAGCGCGGCCCGTGCCCGCGCCAGCACGCCCGGGTCGACGTCGATCGAGGTCACCGAGCCCTCGCCGAGCACGTGGCAGAGCAGGGCGGCGTTGTACCCGGTGCCCGTGCCGACCTCCAGCACCCGGTCGCCCGGCCGGGCGGCCAGGGCCTCCAGCATGATCGCCATGATCGTCGGCATGCTCGACGAGCTGGTGGGTACCCCGGTCACGGCGCCGGTCGCGAGTGCTTGCTCCCACGCGCGGTCGTCGTTGTCGAGCTGCGTCACGCAGACGTCGTCGGCGTAGGCCAGCGCGAGGTGGTCGGGGTGGTCCGACGTCACCGGCTCCCACGCGCCGTCGGGGCGCCGGACGAGGAAGCCCGGGAGGAAGACGTGCCTGGGCACCTGCCGAAACGCGTCGACCCAGCGGGGGTCGCGCAGCACGCCGGCGGCCACGAGCGAGTCGACCAGCCGGGCCCGCAGGTGCGCCGCGACGTCCACGCGCTCCACGGTAGCGCTGTGGGCGAGGACACGTCCGACTTGCTAGCAGAGCGCTTGCAGTTGCTAGCACCTCCGCGTACCGTGGAATACGGATCGAGGAGGTGCCGCAAAGTTGGACAAGTCCATCGACGAGGCGGTGACCGACCTCGGCCGCGACATCGGCGAGTACATCCGCCGGCAGCGCAACACGGCGAAGATCTCGCTGCGGCAGCTGGCCAAGCTCGCCGGGGTCTCCAACCCGTACCTGAGCCAGATCGAACGCGGGCTGCGCAAGCCGAGCGCGGAGATCCTGCAGCAGATCGCCAAGGGGCTGCGGATCTCGGCCGAGGCGCTGTACGTCGAGGCCGGGATCCTGGAGCAGCGCGAGGGCGGCGCCCTCGCCGACGCCATCGTCACCGCTCCCGACCTGACCGAGCGGCAGAAGCAGGTGCTGCTCGACGTCTACGAGTCGTTCCGGCGGGAGAACGCCGGCAGTCCGACGACCGCCACCCAGACCGAGCCGGAGGAGTGATCCCCATGCCGAACCTGCCCACCACCGAGGAACTGCGCAAGGCGGGCGAGCAGGCCGTCGCCGCCGCCCGCACGCCGCTGCTGGCCGCCCTGGGCGCCGGTGACCTGGCCGCCAAGGCCGTGGTCGAGGCGCTGACCAAGGCCCGCGAGCGGGCCGAGGCCGCCAAGGCCGCCGCCGAGTCCAACGACCTGCGCAAGGACCTGCGCGACCGGCTCGACCCGGCCGAGCTGCGCAAGGTCGTGGACGCCTACACGCAGTCCGCGCTGAACCTCTACCAGTTCCTCGCCCAGCACGGCGAGGAGGCGCTGGAGAAGCTGAAGACCCAGCCGGGCCTGCAGAAGGCCCTGCACCAGGTCGAAGAGGCCGTCGAGACCGCGCAGAAGCGCACCGGGGCCGCGGCCGCCGACGCCCGCGTGCTGGCCGACGACGTGCTCGGCAAGGTGTCCCGCCGCACCCGTTCGGTCGGCGAGAAGGTGGCCGACGACCTGGACGACGCCGCCGAGCGGCTGGCCGAGACCGTGGTCGAGGTCGGCGGTGACGTCGCCGCCGAGGTGCGCGAGACCAGCCGCAAGGCCGCGCCGCGCAAGCCCGCCACCACCAAGCCGGTCACCGGGCCGGTCACCGAGACCAAGCCGGTGACCAAGCCGGTGAGCAAGCTCGAGACCAAGCCGGCGGCCGCGACCAAGCCCGCCGGTACCAAGCCCGCGGGCACCAAGCCCGCCGCCAAGAAGCCCACCGACAGCGCGCAGTGATCCGCCCGTGACGGGGCGTCCCACCAGGGGCGCCCCGTTTCGGCTGTACCACGACCGCGCCCCGCACGTACGCTGGAGACGTGTTGCCACCCTTCCCGGCCTTCAGTCCCCTCTACCTGGACGCCTGGGTCATGTTCGCGGTGTACTACGCCGCGCTGGTCATGGGCGTGTTCGCCTTCGCGCACGCGCTGTCGCAGCGGGCCGACGCCTACACGGCGGCCGAGCGCATGACCAAGCCCGCGTGGCTCGGCATCACCGGCGGCGGCGCGTTCGCGCTGCTGCTGTTCCACCCGTTCTCCGCCGGCGGCATGTTCTGGCTCGCCGGGCTGGTCGCGGTCACCGTGTACGTGGTCGACGTCCGGCCCCGGCTGATCGAGGTCCAGCGCGGCCCGCGGTGGTGACGCACCGGGGCTTCGGCTCCGGCGCGCCCGTCACGCTCGTCGGCCACGGCCTGGGCGCGACACCCGGTGAGGCGCGCCTGCCCGCGTCCGGCGTGCCCGGCACCAGGGTCGTGGTCACCCTCCCGTCGCACGGCGACGAGCCGGACGCGCCCGAGGGCTACTGGACCTACCGGCGCATCGCCGCCGACCTGCGCGCCGTCGCCCGGGAGACCGGCGCGACCAGGGCCGTCGGCGTGTCGCTGACGGCCGGCGCGCTGCTCGCCCTGCTGGCCGACGAACCCGACGCGTTCGACCGGGTCGCCCTGCTGCTGCCCGCCGTGCTGGACGAGCCGCGCCGCCTGCTCGGCCGCGAGGAGGCGATCACCGCCGTCGGCGGGCCGCCCGGCTACCAGGCCGAACGGCGGCGCGCGTTCGACCGGCTCGACGGCGCGCTCGCCGAGCTGCCCGGCCAGGTCGCCGTCGCCGACCGGGCGGTGCTGGCCCGGGTCACGGCGCCCGTGCTGGTGATCGGCGCGACGGACGACCCGCTGCACCCCGAGGACGTGGCCAAGCAGGTCGCGGCCGCGTTCCCGGACGCCAGGCTGGAGCTCGTGCCGTCGTGGACGACGCACCGGGCCGAGGTCCGCGGGTGGTTGGGCGACTTCCTGGCCGGGTAGCCGAAGGGCATGGCCGAACAGAAGAGGATCGCATTCCTGGTCGACACGGAGGGCATCGAGCAGGTCGAGCTGACCGAGCCCTGGCAGCACGTGGAGAAGGCCGGTGCCGTGCCGAGGCTGCTCGCGCCCAAGCTGGGGCAGGTGCAGGCGTTCGACCACCTGACGCCGGCCGACACGTTCGACGTGGACGTGCCGTTCGCGCACGCCGACCCGATGGACTACGACGGTGTGGTGATCCCCGGCGGGGTCGCCAACGCCGACTTCCTCAGGATGGACCGCGACGCGGTGCGGTTCGTCCAGCAGCACGTGGCGGCGGGCAAGCCGGTCGCGTCGATCTGCCACGGGCCGTGGCTGCTGGTCGAGGCGGACGTGCTGCGGGGCAAGAGGCTCACCTCGTTCCCGAGCCTGGCCACCGACATCCGCAACGCGGGCGGTGACTGGGCCGACGAGGAGGTCCGGGTCTGCACCGAGGGCGGGTGGACCCTGGTCACCAGCCGCAACCCCGACGACCTGCCCGCGTTCAACCGCGAGGCGCTCAAGGCGTTCGGGCTCCAGGACATCTGACCCGAGCCGACGGTACCCACTTCGACCGGGGTCCACGGGGATGTGCACCTCCCCGTGGACCCGCTACAGCCTGGCCGCCGCGTACGCCGCGATGGCGTCGCGCACGTACTCGGCGAACCCCTCGGCGTGCGCGTCGAACCGCGCCTTGAACTCCGGCGAGTCCACGTAGAGCGCGCCGAGCCCCGGGTAGGACTCGCGGTCGGGCGTCCAGCTCCGGCAGACCCACCGGTAGTGCCGGTCGGTCACGTCCAGCGCCCGCGGCGCGTCGGCCGCGACACCGGCGTCGAACAGCTCCGCGTAGGCCCGGTACACGGCCTGCCACTCGGCCGTGAACCCCTCGGCGTCGGACTTCGACCAGCCCGCCATGCGCCGCTTGCTCGCGTCGACGTGCTCGCGCACGCCCTCGCCGTGGCGCTCCACCAGCTCCGCCTCGTAGCGGGCCTGGCGGTCGGCGTCGAAGCCGTCGAACAGCTCCTCCAGCTTCACCTCGTCACCTCCTTCCAGCTCCTCGATCGTGCGGGACACGGTCCGGGCGAGCCTGGCCAGCCGCTCCTGCTCGGCCGCCAGCCACCGCGCGTGGTTGCGCAGCACGTCGACCTCCCGGTGCCGCCCGTCCAGCACCTCGGCCACGGTGTCGAGGCCGAGGCCCAGGTCGCGCAGCAGCAGGATGCGCTGGAGCCGGTGCAGCTGCTCCCGCTCGTAGTAGCGGTAGCCGTTGTCGCCGACCCACGCCGGTTCGAGCAGGCCGATCGCGTCGTAGTGCCGCAGCGTCCGCGAGGTCACCTTCGACATCCGCGCGACCTGCGCGATCGACCACGCCATGACCGTGCTCCCTCCCTGTGCCGACCACGGTAGGGGTTGACGCTGCGTCAACGTCAAGCGCGGCCGGCAGGATGGTCGGCGTGTGGACCATCGCAGGAACCCTGAGCCCCCTGCCGGCACCGGCCCGGCTGGACCTGGTCGCGGCCCCCGTCGCCGCGGCGCTGCGGTCGCTGCCCGACGCGGCGCGGCTCGCGGTCGCGGAGATCGACCCCGCGTTGGCGGACACGGCCGAGTTCTGCGCGCACTACGGCTCGCCGCTGGAGGCGTCGGCGAACTGCGTCGTCGTCGCGGGCAAGCGCGGGGAGACCGTCCGCTACGCCGCGTGCGTCGTGCTGGCGACCACGCGCGCCGACGTCAACGGCGTCGTGCGGCGGCGGTTGGACGCGCGCAAGGCGTCGTTCGCGCCGATGGACGACGCGGTGTCGCTCAGCGGCATGGAGTACGGCGGCATCACGCCGATCGGCCTGCCGGGCGACTGGCCGGTGCTGCTGTCACCCGAGGTCGCCGCCGCGCCGGAGCTGGTGATCGGCAGCGGCATCCGGGGCAGCAAGCTGCTCGTGCCGGGTGAGGTGCTGGCGAAGCTGCCCGGCGCCGAGGTGGTCGAGGGCCTGGCCCGCTAGGCGGCGTAGCCGCGCAGGAAGGCGACCGCCTCGTCCGTGTCGTCGGTGACCAGGATCCAGCGCTCCGCCTCGCGCCCGGCGGCCAGGCGCCGCACCAGCGGCGCGGCCGGGACCTCGTCCACCCAGAAGTCCCGGCCCAGGAACACCATCGGCGCGGCCGGGCCGACCGAGCCGTAGTGGTTCTGGCAGTAGTCCTGGAAGACCTCCTGCACGGTGCCCGCGCTGCCCGGCGTGTAGATGATGCCGCCGGTGGCGACGGTCAGCAGGCCCTCCTCGCGCACGGAGTTGGCGAAGTACTTGGCGTGCAGCTCGCACGCCGGGTTGGGCGGCTCGTGGCCGTAGAACCAGGTCGGGATGCCGATCGTGCGCGGTCGGTCGCCGGTCGGCAGGTCGGTGGGGCACGCGGCGATCCAGCGGCCGATCGACTCGGCGTCGCCGCCGAACCTCGGCGCGGTCGCCAGCTCCTTCAACGTCGGCTCGTCCACGCCGATCCGCACGCCCAGCGGCACGGCCTCCATCACGCCCGGCCCGCCGCCGGTCAGCACGGTGAACCCGGCGTCGCCGAGCGCCGCGCCCAGCCGCACGGCCCGCCGGTAGCCGTCCGTGTCGCGGGCCAGCGCGTGCCCGCCCATCACGGCGACCGGCCGTTCGGGCAGGGCGTCGGCCAGCGCCTCGGTGATGGCGTGGTCGTGCAGGCGTTCGGCGATCGCGTGCAGGGGGTCCGGGTTGTGGCCCTGGGCGCGGCTGTGGCGGTAGATCGCGGCGTCGGGGGTGTCGGCGTAGGAGGCCGGGCGCCCCAGGTCGAACCCGGCGAACAGCTCCGCGGGCGTGTAGAGCCGCGACCGGTACACGTCGTAGGGCACGTCCGGGATGGTCGGGAACACCAGCGCCCCGGCCGCCGCCGCGCGCCGCTGGACCTGCGGCGAGAGCGTGCAGCCGAGGAACAGCGCGCCGTCCATCGGCACGCGCAGGTCGACCTCGCCCAGGTCGAGGCCGACGAGGACGGCGTGCCGCAGGTCGACGGCCGCGCGGACCCGGTCGGGCTCGGTGTACTCGGTGCGCACCGGCGCAGCCTACGGGCCCGCCACGCCCACGAACGTGGAAATCGGGGGACGCGGGCGTTCGACACGACGGACGCGGGCGTTCGACACACGCGGCCTGGGCGTTCGACACACGCGGGGTTCGGAAGACGGGGTCAGAAGATGACGGTCTGGTTGCCGTGCACCAGGACGCGGTCCTCCAGGTGCCAGCGCAGGCCGCGGGCCAGCACGACCTTCTCGATGTCACGGCCCTTGCGCACCATGTCGCTCACCGAGTCCGTGTGGTCGACCCGGATCACGTCCTGCTCCACGATCGGCCCCTGGTCGAGGTCCGCCGTCACGTAGTGGCACGTCGCGCCCACCAGCTTCACGCCCCGGCCGCGCGCCTGGTGGTACGGCCGCGCGCCGACGAACGACGGCAGGAAGCTGTGGTGGATGTTCAGCGCCCGCCCGGCCCAGGCCGCGCACAGCTCCGCGGGCAGGATCTGCATGAACCGCGCCAGCACCACCGCGTGCGGCTCGTGCGCGTCCACCAGCTGCCGCAGCTGCGCGAACGCCGCCTCCTTGCCCTCCGGGTCGTTCGCCGGGAACGGCAGGTGGTGGAACGGGATGCCGTGCGCCCGGGTGATCCCGGCCAGGTCGGCGTGGTTGCCGATCACCGCGGCCACGTCGACGTCCAGCTCGTGCGACGCCACCCGGCCCAGCAGGTCGTACAGGCAGTGCCCCTCCTTGGACACCAGGATCACCACCCGCCTGCGCTCGCCGGTGTCGGTGACCCGCCACGAGCCGGGGTGCGCGCCGAGGTCGCGGGCGACCTCGGCGAACCTGGCCCGCAGCTCCTCCACGTCGAACGGCAGCGAGTCCGCCCGCACCTCCTGGCGCGTGAAGAACCAGTTGGTCGTCGTGTCGGTGTGGTAGGCCGCCTCGACGATCCAGCCACCGTGCTCGGCCAGGAACGAGGAGATCCGCGCCACGATGCCGGTGCGGTCGGGGCAGCCGAAGGTGATCACGTAGCGTCGCTCAGGCAGGGGCACGACGGGAAGTATCTACGGTCGCGGCAGCCCGTCCAGCAGTGACCTGTCACCCGATGTGATGGCACCGGTCGGCCTGCCCCACACCGCCCGGTACAGCGCGTCGGCGGTGCCCGCCACGGTGGCGTCCTCGTCGGTCGCCGAGTCGGTGATCGGCCCGACCACCGGCGGCTCGCCCGGCGTCAGCCGCAGCTCCCAGGCCCGGCCCGCGTCGGCGGCGTGGAACAGCACCCGCCCCGCCCGCTCGACCGGCCTGCGCCGCGTGACGTGCGTCAGCATCCAGGTCAGGTACTCGTCCACGCCGTCGGCCGCGAACCCGGCGTCGAACAGCAGCGACGGCACCTCGGTGCCGTGCCGGGCGTGCTCGGCGTCCAGCCGGTGGACCGCCGTCTCGTGCGCCTGCCGGCGGGACCAGAACCCGAAGGTCCTCGGCCCGACGAACGACCAGGCGGGCGTGTCGGACGTGCCGCCGGCCAGCGTGTCGGCGAGTTCCGCGAGCTTCTCCTGCCCCCAGGCCAGCAGCTCGTCCCAGTCGGCGGGGCGGTCCTCGGGCCGGGGCCGCTCGCCGTCCGCCGGCGTGCGCAGTGCCCGCAGCGCCCAGGAGTGGGTGCGCGCCTGGTGGTCGACGAGGTCCCGGATCGTCCAACCGGGACAGGTGGGCACGGGCGCGTCCGGCCCGACGGCGAGCGCGGCGGCGCGCAGCGCGGCGTACTCGGTCCTCAGGTGCGGCACGAAGTCGAGGTGGTCCACCCGCGACAGCCTAGGGACGGACGACCTCCCAGGGGAGGGTGAGCTCGCCGAGCCGCCACCTCCTGCGGTCGTCCAGCACCGGCCAGCCGCGCCCGGCCAGCAGCCGCACGGACTCCACCCACCGGGCGCGCGGCCCGTAGGGCGCGAACGGCGCGGCCGTCGCCCAGCACGCGTCCAGCTCGGCCAGCAGGGCGTGCACCCGCTCACCGGGCACGTTGTGGTGGATCAGCGCCTTCGGCAGCCGCTCGGCCAGGTCGCCCGGGGTGTCCAGGTCCGCCGGCAGGCAGGACAGCGTGAACGTGCGCGGGCCCTCGGCGGTCAGCGCGACCCAGCAGCAGCGGCGGCCGATCTCGTCGCACGTGCCCTCGACCAGCACGCCGCCGGGCGCGAGCCGGGCGACCATCGTGCCCCACGCCTCGGCCGCCTGCTCCTCGGTGTACTGGCGCAGCACGTTGAACGCCCGCAGCAGCACCGGGCGCGCGCCGGCCAGCTCGAACCCGCCGCGCCGGAAGTCCAGCCGGGGCGGGTCGGCGACCTCCCGGCCCGCGGCGACGCGCTCGGCGTCCAGCTCCAGGCCGAGCACGCGGACGTCCGGGTTGACCGCGCGCAGCCGGGCCGCCAGCTCGACGGTGGTGACGGGGGAGGAGCCGTAGCCGAGGTCCACCACCAGCGGTTCCGGGCCGGACAGCAGGTCGCGGTGGTGGTGCGCGACCCACCGGTCCACCCGGCGCAGGCGGTTCGGGTTGGTGGTGCCCCTCGTGGGCAGGCCGAGCGCGCGCGCCCGGCCCGCGGCTAGGCGCGGCGTGCGAGCCATTCGGCGGTGAACTCGGATTCCTTGTCGAGCAGCAGGGCGACCTGTTCGGCGATCAACGCCTCCAGCTTGCCGCCCATGAGCGGGATGCCGACCTTGACCTGGCCGATGAGGGTGAGTTCGCTCCCACCCGGGGCGTCGGCGAGCGTGATCGTGCCGTCCAGCCGGCCCGGCACGCCGTTCAGCGTCACCTCGACCGTGCCGGTGCGGCCGGCCTCGGTCCAGGACTCGGCGCGGTCGATGACGAGGTCGCCGCCGAGCAGGCCGCGCGCCACCGACGGCAGCCGGTCCGCGGGCACGCCCTGCCTGAGCTGGTAGGACGTGCTCTGGTCGGTGGCGGTGAAGGCGACCAGCTCCGGGTTCGTGCCGCCCAGCTCGGCGAGCCGGTCGCGCAGGTACGTCTCGTCCACCAGCGCTGCGTACACGTCCCGCGCGGGCCAGCGGGACGTGGTTCGGTGCTCGATGCGGCGTGCCATGTCGCGGAGGCTACCGTTCTCGCTCGTGACCACCCCGCCCTCCAGTGCCCGTGTGCCGCTGGCCGAGTGCACCACGCTGCGGCTCGGTGGCCCCGCTACGAGGTTCACGCGCGCCACCACAGCCGCCGAGCTGGTCGACGCCGTGCGCTCGCTCGACGCCGACGGCGAGCCGTTGCTGCTGCTCGGCGGCGGTTCGAACCTGGTCGTGTCGGACGCCGGGTTCCCCGGCACGGTGGTGGCCGTCGGCACGTCCGGCCGCCGGCTCGACCCGTTGGGCGACGGCCTCGTGCAGCTCACCGTGGAGGCGGGCGAGGACTGGGACTCGGTCGTCGCCGAGGCCGTGGCGCAGGGGTTGGGCGGGCTGGAGTGCCTGTCCGGCATCCCGGGCCTGGTCGGCGCGACGCCGGTGCAGAACGTCGGCGCGTACGGCGTCGAGGTCGCGCAGGTGCTGACGTCGGTCGACCTGCTCGACCGGCGCACGGGCCGGGTGCACCAGGTGCCGGCGGACGCGCTGGGCCTGGCCTACCGGACCAGCGTGCTGAAGGGCACCGACCACGCGGTCGTGCTGCGGGCGCGGTTCGCGCTGACCGCGGGCGGCCAGTCCGCGCCCATCCGGTACGCCGAGCTGGCCAGGGTGCTCGGCGTCGCGCCCGGCGACCGGGTGCCGGCCGACGCGGCCCGCAAGGCCGTGCTGGAGCTGCGGCGCGGCAAGGGGATGGTGCTCGACGCGGCCGACCACGACACGTGGAGCGCGGGCTCGTTCTTCACCAACCCGATGCTGGACGACTCGACGCTGGCGGGGGTGCTGATCCGCATCGCGGAGCGGCTGGGACCGCACGTGGAGGTGCCGACGTACCCGGCCGGTCCGGGGTTCTCGAAGCTGTCGGCGGCGTGGCTGATCGAGCGGGCCGGCTTCGGGCGCGGGCACCGCGGGCCCGGCGGGCGGGTGGCGTTGTCGGGCAAGCACACGCTGGCGCTGACCAACCGCGGCGGCGCGTCCACGGAGGACCTGCTGGAGCTGGCGCGCGAGGTGCGCGACGGGGTCCGGGCGGCGTTCGGGGTGGAGCTGCGCCCGGAGCCGGTGCTGGTCGGGTGCGAGCTGGGGTGACCCCCGGCGCGGTGGTCCCGGGGTGGCCGCCGCGTGGTCAAGGCCGAACGGGTGACGCGGTGTGACGAATCCTCACGCGGCGCGTTTCATGGTGGTAGAAGCACCCGTTGGAGGTCGTCATGGCCTGTCCCGACGACGATCGCGCGGCCGTCAGGCCGATCAAGAAGCTGGTTGAGGACGACTTCCTGAGCCGGCCCGGCGTGGTGGGTGTCGACCTCGGCGAGAAGACCGTCGGCGGCCGGGTGACCGGTGAGCTGGCCATCGTCGTGTTCGTCCGCCGCAAGGGCCCGGCCGCCCAGTTCGCCATCCCGCCCGACGTGCTGGGCGTGCCCACCGACGTGGTCGAGGACACGTTCTGGCCGCACCACACCATCGCGTCGCCGGAGGGCGTGAGCGGCGCGGAGCGGCACGAGTCGCTGGCCGGCGGCATCGGGATCGGGCCCTGCCGGGCGATCCGGCTCGTGCCGCCCGACGTCGCCGAAGTGGACGACTACGTCGTGGCCGGGACGCTCGGCGCGCTGGTCACGCCCCGCCGCAGGCACGCGGTGATGGCGCTGACGTCGTTCCACGTGGCCTGCGTGGACGACGCGTGGGCCGTCGGCGACCCGATGGCGCACCCGTCCCGCGTCGACGGCGGCCACCCCGTGCGCGACCGGGTCGGCGCGCTCGCGCGGGCGGCGCTGTCCCGGCAGGTCGACGCGGCCGCGATCGCGCTCACGACACCGCGGACCCGGCCCGAGGTGGTGGGGCTCGGGCCGGTCACGGGGTGGGCACCGGCGCGCGTCGGCGACCGGGTGCGCAAGCGCGGCCGGACGACGGCGGTCACCGAGGGCGTGGTGGCCTCCACCGACGCCGCCATCACGCTCGACTTCGGCGTCGGGCTGGGCGTGCGGACGCTGCACGACCAGATCCGGATCGAGACGCGCGGGTTCGCCGACCACGGCGACTCGGGCGCGGTGCTGCTGGACGACGCGAACCGCGTGGTCGGGCTCTACTGCGGCGGCAGCCCGGACCGGGGGTTCGCCAACCCCATCGGCCCGGTGCTCGACCAGCTCGACGTGGACCTCATCACGTCCGGTGCACCCGCGACGCCGACGCCTGCGCGCGGGGCTTGAGCACGATCTGGTCGAGGTTGACGTGCGGCGGCCTGGTCACCGCGAACGCGATCACGTCCGCCACGTCGTCGGCCGTCAGCGGCGTGACGCCCTGGTAGACGGCCGCGGCGCGGTCGGCGTCGCCCTCGAACCGGTTGACCGAGAAGTCGGTCTCCACCATGCCGGGCAGGACCTCGGTGACCCGGACCGGTTGGCCCAGCAGCTCGCCGCGCAGCGTGCGGTGCAGGGCGGACTGGGCGTGCTTGGCCGAGGTGTAGCCGGAGCCGTTGTCGTAGGCCTCGAAGGCCGCGATCGAGGTGACGGTGACCACGTGCCCGTCACCGGAGGCGATCAGCTTCGGCAGCAGGCCCTTGGTGACGCGCAACGTGCCCAGCACGTTCGTCTCCCACATCCAGCGCCAGTGCTCCTCGTCCGCCTCGGCCACCGTGGCCAGGCCGCGCGCGCCGCCGGCGTTGTTGACCAGCACGTTCGCGGCCGGCACGGCGTCCAGGAAGGACCGGACCGAGTCGGCGGAGGTGACGTCCAGGGCAACGGCGTCGCCCCCGATCTCATCCGCGATAACCTGGAGGCGGTCGACCCGCCTGGCTCCGAGCACGACGTGGAAGCCCTCGGTGGCGAGCCTGCGGGCGGTGGCTTCGCCGATGCCGGCGCTGGCCCCGGTCACGACTGCGATAGGACGGTTCACACCGCGATCCTAGGTGTGGGACACGGCTGTGATACGGATCACTCGCACCAGGGGTCGGGTGGGACGTCCTTCGATCGGGAGGTCGTAACGTGCGTCGAAACGTGCACAGAACAGTGGCGGCACTGCTGCTGGGCGTGGCCCTCGTGGCCGGTTGCTCGGCGAAGGTGGAGCAGGGCTCGGCGAAGCCGGTCGGCGGCGACACACCGCCCGTGGCCAAGTTCACCACCACGCCGGCCGACGGCGCGACCGACGCCCCGGTCAACGCGCCGGTCCAGGTCGCCGTCGCCGAAGGCGCCATCGACCAGGTCGCGGTGACCAACCCCGAGGGCAAGGCCGTCGCCGGCAAGCTCGCCGACGACAAGAAGACGTGGACCAGCACCGAGCCGCTCGGCTACGGCAAGGCGTACGCGTACGCGGGCCGGGCGACCGGCACCGACGGTCGGCCGGTCGAGCTGAAGGGCGGCTTCACCACGGTCAACCCGGCGTCGCAGGTGCGCGCCACGCTGTTCCCCGGCGACAACCAGACCGTGGGCGTGGCCGTGCCGATCAAGGTCGAGTTCGAGGTCGACGTCGCCGACCGGGCGAGCGTGCAGAAGGCGCTGACCGTCACCAACTCCGCCGGCGTGCAGGGCACCTGGGCGTGGCTGAACGCCCGCGAGGTCCACTACCGGCCGGAGGGGTACTGGCCCGCGAACACGCAGATCCACGTCGAGGCGAAGCTGTACGGGGTGCCCTACGGCGGCGGCGCGTACGGGCGCGCGGACGTGACCAGCGACTTCACCATCGGCCGCAACCAGGTCGTGAAGATCGACACGCCGTCGCACCAGCTGGTCGTGCAGCGCGACGGGCAGACCGTGGCGACCTACCCGGCGTCGTTCGGCCGGGACGACGACCCGGAGCTGACCACGCCGAACGGCACGTTCGTCGTCATGCAGAAGGACCCGCAGTTCAGCTTCGACAACCCGCGGTACGGGTACACCAACGTGCTCAAGAAGTGGGCCGTGCGGTTCTCCAACCACGGCGAGTTCATCCACGAGAACAACGACAACGCCGGGAACATCGGGAAGGTCAACTCCTCGCACGGGTGCGCGAACCTGCTGGAGGCCGACGCGAAGGCGTACTACGACAGCGCGCTGGTGGGCGACCCGGTGGAGGTGACCGGGTCGATCACGACGTTGCCGCCGCAGTACGACTGGTACGACTGGCAGATCCCGTGGGCGCAGTGGCAGACGATGTCGGCGGTGTGACGGGTTCCCCGGCGGCTCGGCGGTCGGCCTCGCGCGGCGGTCGCGGGTCTGACGTGGGCGGTTCCGGGTACCGGCCCGGGTGTGGTCGAGGGCGCAAAATCACTTGCCGGGGAAGGCGCGGGATGAGCTGGGCGTTGTCCTAGGTCGTGCAGAACACTCTCCTCGACGCCGCGGGTGTCCGGTTGTCGGTTCGCGAGTCGGGGCCCGTCGACGCTCCGGCGGTCGTGCTGGTGCACGGGTGGGCGCAGTCCGGGGAGGTCTGGCCCGTCGTGCCGTCCCTGCGGTGGTGCGCGGTGGACCTGCGCGGTCACGGGTCGTCCGAGGTGGTCGAGGACGGGTATCGGGACTCGGCGTGCTGGGCCGCCGACCTGAAGGCGGTGCTCGATCACGTCGGACGGCCCGCCGTCGTGGTGGGGTGGTCCTACGGCGGGTTGGTGATCGCCGACTACCTGCGCTTCCACGGGACGGCTTCGATCAGCGGCCTGGTGTTCGTCGGCGCCATCACGGAGGTCGGGCGGGACCGGGCCGGCGGGGCCACCGGGGCGGTGATGCGGGCGGCGTTGCCGGGTGCGTTGTCGGACGACCCGGAGGTGGCCGTGCCGGCGCTGGCCCGGTTCTGCCGCGACCAGGCACCCGGGTTGCCCGGCGAGGTGGTGCAGCGGTTGTTGGGCACGGCGCTGCGGGTGCCCCCGCGGGTCCGCCGGGAGATGTTCCGGCGTGACGTGGGCAGCGCCGCCGTGCTGAAGGCGGTCGACAAGCCGACACTGGTGGTGCACGGGACTGCCGACTCGGTGGTCGACCCGGCCGCCGGGGAGTACGCGGCGGCCCTGATCCCCGGAGCCGACTTGCGCCCCTACGACGGAATCGGGCACGCGCCGTTCCTGGAAGCGCCCGAGCGCTTCGCCGCCGACCTCGGCCGGTTCGCCGCGGAGGTCTCCCGGTGAAGCGGGTCGCGGTGCTGTCCGTGCACACCTCGCCGCTGGAGCAGCCCGGCACGGGCGACGCGGGCGGCATGAACGTCTACATCGAGCAGACCGCCAGGCGCATGGCGCGGCGGGGCATCGCGGTGGAGATCTTCACCAGGGCGACGTCCTCGGAGCTGCCGCCGGTCGCGGAGCTGGTGCCCGGCGTGACGGTGCGGCACGTGGTGGCGGGCCCGTTCGAGGGGCTCGGCAAGGAGGAACTGCCCGGTCAGCTGTGCGCGTTCACGGCGGGCGTGCTGCGGGCCGAGGCGCGGCACGAGCCCGGCTACTACGACGTCGTGCACTCGCACTACTGGCTGTCCGGGCAGGTCGGGTGGCTGGCGCGGGAGCGGTGGGCGGTGCCGCTGGTGCACACGGCGCACACGTTGGCCAAGGTGAAGAACCTGGCCCTGGCCGCGGACGACACGCCGGAGCCGCGGATGCGGGTGATCGGTGAGGAGCAGGTCGTCGCCGAGGCGGACCGGCTGGTCGCCAACACCGACGTCGAGGCGTCCGAGCTGGTCGAGCTGTACCGGGCGGACCCGGCGAAGGTGATGGTCGTGCCGCCGGGGGTCGACCTGGAGCGGTTCACGCCGGGCGACCGCGACGGCGCGCGGGCGGCGCTGGGGTTGCGGCCCGACTCGGTGGTGCTGGCGTTCGTCGGGCGCATCCAGCCGTTGAAGGCCCCCGACGTGCTGGTGCGGGCGGCGGCGGAGATGGTGGCGCGCGATCCGGGGCTGCGGTCGCGGCTGGTCGTGCTCGTGGTGGGCGGGCCGTCGGGGTCGGGGATGAAGACGCCCGAGGAGCTGGTGCGGCTGGCGGCCGAGCTGCGCGTGTCCGACGTGGTCCGGTTCCTGCCGCCGCAGGGCGGCGAGGCGTTGGCGCGGGTCTACCGGGCGGCCGACCTGGTGGCCGTGCCCAGCCACAACGAGTCGTTCGGGCTGGTGGCGCTGGAGGCGCAGGCGTGCGGCACGCCGGTGGTCGCGGCGGCGGTCGGCGGTCTGCCGGTGGCGGTGCGCGACGGCGTGTCCGGCGCGCTGGTGGACGGGCACGACCCCGGCGAGTGGGCGCGGGTGCTGTCGTCCATCGCGCTGCGCCCCGCGTGCCGGGAGGAGCTGGCCGCCAACGCCGTCGGGCACGCCCGCCGGTTCTCCTGGGACCGGACGACTGATTCACTGCTCGCCGGGTACGCCGAGGCGCGTGACGTGTTCCGCGAGGAGGTCTTCGCTTGAGCCTGGACGACGTGATCCGGTCCACCCTGGACGACCGCGAGCTGCGCTACGAGAACAAGGAGCCCGGCCGGTTCTTCGTGACCCTGCCCGGCACGAAGAAGCTCCAGACGAACTGCTGGCTGGTCGTCGGCAGGCACGCCTTGGTGGTGGAGGCGTTCGTGTGCCGCAGGCCGGACGAGGCGCACGAGGACGTCTACCGGTTCCTGTTGCGGCGCAACGCGAAGCTGTACGGCGTGCACTACACGATCGACACGACCGGTGACATCTACCTGGTCGGCCGGATCGCGCCGCACGCCGTGACGCCCGACGAGCTGGACCGGGTGCTCGGGCAGGTGGTGGAGGCCGCGGACGGCGACTTCAACACGCTGCTGGAGATCGGGTTCGCGGGCGCGATCCAGCGGGAGTGGGACTGGCGGGTCTCGCGCGGGGAGTCGCTGGCCAACCTCCAGGCGTTCCGGCACCTGGTGTCCGAATCGTGATCACGCCCGGGCAACGCGGCCGAGCGCGTGGCCCGTCCCACCCCTGACCGGGGACCAGGGAGGGTCGCGTGGGCAGACGGGTGGGGTTGGTGGTCGCCGCGTTCGCGGTGGTGGCGTTGGCGGGCTGCGGGTCGGGGACGTCCGGGTCGTCGGCCGGGGAGCCGGCCGCCGCGCCGGCGCGGGACGAGGCGCAGGTCGCGCGGCCCGAGTCGGGCGAGGCGCGGCAGGAGGGCGTGGTGGCGGCGCAGGACCGGCAGCTCGTGCGCACGGCGACGGTCGAGCTGCGGGCGGCGGACCCCTTCGCCGCGTTGACGCGGGTCGAGGACTTGGCCATCGCGCAGGGCGGGTACCCGGCGCAGGAGAGGTCGCAGCCCGACCGGGCCTCGGTGACCCTGAGGTGCCCGGTGACCGGCTCGACCAGGTGCTGGGGTCCGTGACCGGGCTCGACGGGGTCGAGGTGACCCGCCGCGAGCTGCAGACCGAGGACGTGACGGAGCAGGTCGTCGACGTCGAGGCGCGGCTGTCGAACCAGCGGGCCAGCGTGGAGCGGGTGCGCGGCCTGCTGGAGCGCGCCACGACCACGGCGGAGATCACCGGCATCGAGGCCGAGCTGACCGGGCGGCAGTCCGAGCTGGAGTCGTTGCAGCGCCGGCACGAGGCGCTGAAGGGGCAGGTCGCGATGTCGACGTTGAGCGTCGTCATCTCGACGGCCGGCCCACCGGTGGTGGCGGAGGACGACGGCTTCCTCGACGCCTTCGCCGGTGGCTGGAGGGCGCTGGTGAACGCGTTCGGCGTGGTGCTGGTGGTGCTCGGCGGCGTGCTGCCGTTCGCGGTGGTGCTGGGGCTCCCGGCGGTCGGCTGCCTCTGGTGGCGGCGGCGTCGGAGGACCGCCCCGGTGGCGTCCTCGTCCACGCCGTAAGCCCCGTTCGGGCACAGTTTCCTGACGAGAACTCTACTCAGAGCAACACGGCCCGGGAGCGCGGGGCGGCTTGGGAGAGAGGGGGAGTCGCGAGTTCAAGCCGCCCCGCGTCGGTTCCCCGCGGCAAGGGGATCCGGGCGGGGGAGCCCGGGTTTCCCAGCGGGTCGCGGTTCGACGGGGGGATTGCGAACCGCGGTGCGCCCGTGCGGGTCGAGCGGAGTGCGTGGGGGCCGACCCGCGAGGCCCTGCCAACTTGGCAGATGGCCGGTGATCCCCACAAGGGCCGACACTAGTCCATTCGGGTGTTATCGACCGGGTGGTGTAACGGAGCGGTCACCGGGCGGTTGCCTTGACCGGGGGTGTGGCTTGACTCACGATGGCGTGATCCCGGCCCCCTGGATGAATGAGGCAGCCGCATGGTCTTCCGCAGTCCGTTCCCCGATGTCGCGGTCCCGGACGTCACGCTGCACGAGTTGCTGCTCGCCGACCTCGGTGAGCGGGCCGACCGGGTGGCCCTGGTCGACGGCTCCTCGGGCGCGTCGCTGACGTACCGCCAACTGGCCGGGGCGGTCGACCGCCTGGCCGCCGCGCTGGCCGCCAGGGGGATCGGCAAGGGCGACGTCGTCGGCATCCTCAGCCCGAACACGCCGTACTACGCGGTCGTGTTCCACGGGGTCCTGCGCGCGGGGGCGACCGCGACCACCATCAACGCCCTCTACACCGCCGACGAGGTGGCCCACCAGTTGGCCGACGCGGGCGCGAAGATGCTGTTCACGGTGTCCGCGCTGCTGCCGAACGCCGCACCGGGCGCGGAGAGGGCCGGCGTCACCGACGTGGTCGTGCTCGACCGGGCCGAGGGCTACCCCGACCTGTCGTCGCTGCTGGCGAACTCCGAGCCGGTGCCCGAGGTGTCGATCGACCCGGCCGAGGACGTCGCCGTGCTGCCGTACTCGTCGGGGACGACGGGGCGGGCCAAGGGCGTGATGCTGACGCACCGCAACCTGGTGGCGAACATCGTCCAGTGCGGACCCCTGCTGAAGATCGGCGACCGCACGAAGATCCTCGCCGTGCTGCCGTTCTTCCACATCTACGGCATGCAGGTGCTGATGAACAACGGCCTGCACGTCGGCGCGACCGTCGTGACGCTGCCGAAGTTCGACCTGCCCGAGTTCCTGCGGGTGATCCAGGACCACCGCACCGACCGCGTCTACATCGCGCCGCCGGTCGCCGTGGCGCTGGCCAAGCACCCGCTGGTCGACCAGTACGACCTGTCCGGCATCGACACGATCTTCTCCGGCGCCGCGCCGCTGGACGTCGACCTCGCCGCGGCCGTCGCCAAGCGCCTGGGTTGCCGCGTCTCGCAGGGCTACGGGATGACCGAGATGAGCCCGGTCAGCCACGCCATCCCGGACGGCCGCGACGACATCTCCGTGGGCACGGTGGGCGTCATCGCGCCGAACATGGAGTGCCGCTTCGTCGACCCGGCCACCGGCGAGGACGTGGGCGTGGGCGAGCGCGGCGAGCTGTGGTGCCGCGGCCCGAACGTCATGAAGGGCTACCTGAACAACCCCGAGGCCACCGCCGCCACCCTCGACGGCGAGGGCTGGCTGCACACCGGCGACGTCGCCGTGATCGACGAGGACGGCCTGGTCAGCATCGTGGACCGGGTCAAGGAGCTGATCAAGTACAAGGGCTACCAGGTGCCGCCCGCCGAGCTGGAGGCCCTGCTGCTGACCCACCCGGCGATCGCGGACGCGGCCGTGGTGGGGGTGCGCGACGCGGAGGGCGAGGAGGTGCCGAAGGCGTTCGTCGTCCGGCAGCCGGGCGCGGAGCTGGACGAGCCGGGCGTGATGGAGTTCGTGGCGTCCCAGGTCGCCCCGCACAAGAAGGTGAGGGTCGTGGAGTTCATCGAGGCGATCCCCAAGTCGGCGTCGGGCAAGATCCTGCGCAAGGACCTGCGGGCGCGGGAGGTCGGCTGATCGCGTCCTCCGCGGACCGAGTACCACTCGATGGTGTTGATCCCGGCTGCTCGGCGGGCCGGGGTGGTCACGCTCCACAACCATGTCGGGTGCGAATCGGAACCACACATCGGAGAACACGCGCATGCGCATCCTCGGAAGGCTGGCCGCCGCGGCCGGCGTCACGGCCGTCATCCTGCTCGCCTCGCCCGTCGCCAACGCGTCGGCGATGGACAGCGTTCCCCGCACCAGCCCGCTGGCGGCCGTGCAGTACGCGCTGAGCGCGGTGCTGGGCCAGGCCACGAGCGGCCTCGGCGGCGGTCTGGGCGGTGGCCTCGGCGGCGGGCTCCCCGGCCTCGGCGGCTGATCCGGCCCCGGGTCGGGCCCCGCGCGAGGCCCGACCCGGCCCGGTCGCTGCACCGATCAAGATCACACCCTCCGCCGGCGTGAGCCGGACCGTCCCATCTGGCAGGCTGACGCCCATGGCTGTCGGAACGCTGGTGCTGCTCCGCCACGGCGAGAGCGTCTGGAACGCGGAGAACCTGTTCACCGGTTGGGTGGACGTCCCCCTCTCGGAGAAGGGGGTGAACGAGGCGAAGCGCGGCGGCGTGCTGCTGCGCGAAGCCGGCGTGCTGCCCGAGGTGGTGCACACGTCGTTGCTGCGGCGGGCCATCGGCACTGCCAACCTCGCGCTCGACGCGGCCGACCGGCACTGGATCCCGGTCCGCCGGGACTGGCGGCTCAACGAGCGCCACTACGGCGCGTTGCAGGGCAAGAACAAGAAGCAGACCCTGGAGCAGTTCGGCGAGGAGCAGTTCATGCTCTGGCGCCGCTCCTACGACACCCCGCCGCCGCCGATCGAGCCCGGCACCGAGTTCAGCCAGGACAGCGACCCGCGCTACGCCGACCTCGGCGCGGACCTGCCGCTGACCGAGTGCCTGCTGGACGTGGTCAAGCGGATGATCCCCTACTGGGAGTCCTCGATCGTGCCGGACCTGCGCGCCGGCCGCACGGTCCTCGTCGCCGCGCACGGCAACTCGCTGCGCGCCCTGGTCAAGCACCTCGACGGCATCTCCGACGAGGACATCGCGGGCCTGAACATCCCCACCGGCATCCCGCTGCGCTACGACCTCGACGACGAGCTGAAGCCGCTCAAGCGCGGCGGCGAGTACCTCGACCCGGACGCGGCGGCCGACGCGATCAAGGCCGTGGCCAACCAGGGCCGCTAGACCAGGCCCAGCTCACGGGCCCGCGCCCCGGCCTGGAACCGGGACGACGCCCCGAGCGCGGCCATCAGCTCCGCCACGCGACGGCGGTACGTGCGCAGGGACACGCCCAGCGCGCGTGCCGCCGCCTCGTCCGTCCACCCCCGGTTCAACGAGTCCAGCACGCCGGGCGCGAACGCCCGCAGCTCCGCCATCCGCGCCTCGTGCACGGCCAGCTCGGTGCCCGCCCGCCACGCGGCCTCGAACAGCGACGCGATGCCGTGCACCACCTCGGGCTGCGTGATCACGCTGTAGCTGCGCGCGCCGCGCGACTCGTCGCCCGCCAGGATCGCCACCCGGCCGTCCAGCAGGATCGTCTCGTTCACGTCGTGCGCGCTGATCCGCACGTCGGCACCGCGGTCGGCCATGGTCCGCGCGTGGTGCCCCCACCGCTGGTCGAGCAGGGTGCTCAGGCGGAACAGCTTGCGCACGCGCAGCCCCGGCGGCTGCGGCGCGACCTCGGCGTGCGGGTGGGCGCTCATCCACGTGCGCAGCGCGTTGGCCGCGCACGCCACCTCCGTCGTGGTCCCCGAGAACAGGTGCGCCGTCCGCTCGAACAGCTCCGCCTCGCCGTGCACCACGGTCACCGTCGCCATGCCCACGAGCATGGCAGCTAGCTGCCAAACCCGGCGCGCGTGATCGCGCAGGGCGATCGTGGACACCATGCTGAACCTCAACCGCGTCGGTTACGGCGCCATGCAGCTCGCCGGCCCGAACGCCTTCGGCCCGCCCGCCGACCCGGAGAACGCCAAGGCCGTGCTGCGCCGCGCCGTCGAGCTGGGCGTCGACCACCTCGACACCAGCGACTACTACGGCCCGCACGTGGTCAACGAGCTGATCAGGGCCGCGCTGCACCCGTACCCGGAGGGCCTCACGATCGTCACGAAGGTCGGTTACGAGCGCACCCCCGACGGCGACTGGGTCCCCGCCCGCGAGCCGCGGCAGTTGCGCGACGCCGTGCACGACAACCTGCGCCGGCTGGGCCTGGAGCGGCTGGACGTGGTCAACTTCCGCGTCACCGGACCCGACGACCCCGAGTCGGTCGAGGAGCCGTTCACGGCGCTGGCCGAGCTGCGCGAGCAGGGCCTGATCCGCGACCTCGGCCTGAGCAACGCAGGCGTGGGGCAGCTCGACCAGGCGCGGTCGATCGCGCCGGTGGTCTGCGTCCAGAACCTCTACAACGTCGCCGACCGCCGGGACGACGAGCTGCTCGACCGCACCACCGCCGAGGGCATCGCCTACGTGCCGTTCTTCCCGCTCGGCGGGTTCACGCCCGTGCAGCACGACGCCCTGGAGGAGGTCGCCGGCCGGCACGGCGCCACCGGCCGCCAGGTGGCCCTGGCGTGGCTGCTGCACCGCGCGCCGAACGTGCTCCTGATCCCCGGCACGTCCTCCGCTCGTCACCTGGAGGAGAACCTGGCGTCCGCCGATCTGCACCTGTCCGAACACGACCTGGCTCAATTGGACACGATTGGGTGAACGGAGGTCGTCTCAGGGGAAAACATCCCGCCCGGTCGGTGTCGTAGGAGTCACGAAGCACGCCTGAGCTCTAGGCCGCGCCCCGCCTGACCTGCTTACGATGCCTCTGTGACCGCAACGGGTTACCTCGTCCTGTCGATCGGCGCTCTGCTGATCGGCGGCGCGGCGTTCCTCGCCGGACGGGCCACCGGCCGGGCGCACGACGCCCGCCCGAAGGGGCTCACCGTCGCCGACCTGATGGCACGAGTCGTCCACTCCTCACCCGATGGCATCGCCGTGCTCAACGGCTTCGGCGACGTCGTGCTGCACAACGCCCGGGCCGAGGAGCTCGGCGTGGTGCGCAACAACCGGGTGGACGACCGGGCCAGGCGGGCCGCCGAGATGGCCCGCCGCAACGGCGGGGTGGTCGCGGTCGACCTGTCGTCGCTGGAGGTCATCAAGGGCCGCCAGCCGCAGGCCGTGCACGCCACCGTGAAGGTGCTCACCGAGGGGTTCGTCGTGGTCGACGCCTCCGACGAGTCCGAGTCGGTGCGGCTGGAGGCGACCAGGCGCGACTTCGTCGCCAACGTCAGCCACGAGCTGAAGACCCCGGTCGGCGCGCTCGCGCTGCTGGCCGAGGCGGTGCTGGACGCGGCGGACGACCAGGAGGAGGTCCGCCGGTTCAGCGCCAAGATCATGCAGGAGGCCACCCGGCTGGGCACGCTGGTCACCGAGCTGATCGCGCTGTCGCGGTTGCAGGGCGCGGAGAAGCTGCCGGAGCTCAGCCGGGTCGAGGTCGACGTGGTCATCGACGAGGCGATGAGCCGGTCCCGGCTGGCCGCCGAGGCCGCGGGCATCGAGATCGCCACCGACGAGCCGAGCGGCCTCGACGTCGAGGGCGACCGGACGTTGCTGGTCACGGCGCTGAGCAACCTGCTGGACAACGCGGTCGCGTACTCGCCGCCCGGCAGCCCCGTGTCGGTCAGCCGCAGGCTCGTGGACGGGTTCGTGGAGATCGCCGTCACCGACCGCGGCATCGGCATCGCCGAGGACCAGCAGATCCGCGTGTTCGAGCGCTTCTACCGGGTCGACAAGGCCCGCTCCCGCGCCACCGGCGGCACGGGCCTCGGCCTCGCCATCGTCAAGCACGTCGCCAACAACCACGGCGGCGAGGTGAAGCTGTGGAGCCTGCCCGGCACCGGCTCCACGTTCACCCTGCGCATCCCGGCTCATCCCGACCAGGAGGAGCCCACCCGGGACCTGCCGGCGCCCCAGCCGGCGAGCCCCGTGCCGAGCGGCGCGGGCGGCAACAACGGAGGAGAGCTGTGACCAGGGTGCTCATCGTGGAGGACGAGGAGTCCTTCGCCGATCCGCTCGCCTTCCTGCTGCGCAAGGAGGGCTTCACCGCGGCGCTCGCGGCCACCGGCCAGGAGGCGTTGGAGGAGTTCGACCGCAACGGCGCCGACATCGTCCTGCTCGACCTCATGCTGCCCGGGATGAGCGGCACGGACGTGTGCAAGCAGCTGCGCGCCCGCTCGGCCGTGCCGGTGATCATGGTCACGGCCCGGGACAGCGAGATCGACAAGGTCGTCGGCCTGGAGCTGGGCGCGGACGACTACGTCACCAAGCCCTACTCGGCCCGCGAGCTGATCGCCCGCATCCGCGCCGTGCTGCGCCGCGGCGGCGAGTCCGAGGAGCTGCTGCCGCAGGTCCTGGAGGCGGGGCCGGTGCGGATGGACGTCGAGCGGCACGTGGTCACCGTCGACGGCGCGGAGGTGAGCCTGCCGCTGAAGGAGTTCGACCTCCTCGAGTACCTGCTGCGCAACGTCGGTCGGGTGCTGACCCGCGGCCAGCTCATCGACCGGGTGTGGGGCGCGGACTACGTCGGCGACACCAAAACCCTGGACGTGCACGTCAAGCGCCTGCGGTCCAAGATCGAACCCGACCCGGCGGCACCCCGGCACCTGGTCACGGTGCGGGGACTGGGATACAAGTTCGAATCCTGACCACCCCGACCGGGTACGGTGCACCGCGTGCGCCTCGGGGTGCTTGATGTCGGGTCCAACACCGTCCACCTCTTGGTGGTGGACGCTCATCGGGGTGCCCACCCGACGCCGATGAGCTCGGAGAAGTCCGTGCTGCGCCTCGCGGAGCAGCTGGACGGCTCCGGGCTGCTCGGCCGCGGGGGCGCCGACCGGCTGGTGCGCGCGGTCGCCGCGGCCAAGGCGGCGGCGGAGCGGCTGGGCTGCGAGGACCTGATGGCGTTCGCCACGTCGGCGGTGCGCGAGGCGGGCAACTCGGCCGAGGTGCTCGACCGGGTGCGCGCCGAGACCGGCGTCGACCTGCGGGTGCTGACCGGCGAGGACGAGGCGCGGTTGACGTTCCTCGCGGTGCGCCGCTGGTACGGGTGGTCGGCGGGCAGGTTGCTCAGCCTGGACATCGGCGGCGGGTCGCTGGAGCTGGCGGTCGGCGTGGACGAGGAGCCCGAGGCGGCGTTCTCCGTGCCGCTGGGCGCGGGCCGGCTGACCCGGACCCGGTTCCGCCACGACCCGCCGACGCGGTCCGAGGTGCGCGAGACCACCGAGTGGCTGGCCGACCAGCTGGCGCCGGTGGCGAAGAAGATCCGCCGAGTGGGTACGCCCGATCGAGTGGTCGCGACGTCGAAGACGTTCCGCACGCTGGCCCGGCTGACCGGCGCCGCGCCGTCCGCGGCCGGTCCGCGGGCCCGGCGCGTGCTCACCGACTCGGGCCTGCGGCAGCTCATCGCGTTCATCTCCCGGATGTCCGCGGCCGACCTGGCCGAGCTCGAAGGGGTGAGCGCCGGCCGCGCCCACCAGCTGGTGGCGGGCGCGCTGGTGGCCGAGGCCACCATGCGAGCCCTGTCACTGGACGAGCTGGAGATTTGCCCGTGGGCCCTGCGGGAAGGTGTCATCCTGCGTCGCCTGGACCACACTGGTGGTTCGGAACCGGACACCCCGCCGGACCGCACCCGCCGGACGGGTGACACTGGACGGACTGGCCGCCACGGGGCACGGTGGAGTTGATGAGTCGAGAGAGCGAGTCGGAGCAGACCCAGCGCACCGTCGCGGAGTTGCTCGCCCAGTACGGCGCGGGCTCCGGCGAGGTGACGCCGCGTCGGCGACGGCGCCGGGCCGAGGAGACCACGGACACCGCTCCGCAGGCCATCATCGACCGGGTCAACTCCGACAGCGGCCGGTTGCGGGCCGTGCGGGACGAGCCGGAGCCGCCCGTCGCGCCGGCGTTGCCGCAGCGGTCGAGGTCGGTCGAGGCCGAGCGCACGGCCTACCAGCCGCCTCCCCCGCCGCCGCCCGCGCGGCCGGAGCCGCCGGTCGCCCGGGTCGAGCCGCCCGCGTCCCGACTGGACCCGCCGGCCCCGCGGCTCGAACCGCCCAAGAAGGCCGAGCCGGGCCGCAGGCGCGCGCCCGAGGTCGACCCGGCCGAGCAGACCAGGGTCGTGCCGCCGATCGTGCCGGACTACCAGGGCGAACCGTCCCGGTCCGCGCCGCCGAAGCCGCCGCCCCCGCCCGAGCCGCCGCGCGCCGCCCCGGTGCGCCCCGCGCCGCCCGTGGTGAAGCCGCCGGTCCGCGAGCCGGCGACCGAGGTGATGCCGCGCATCACTGACAAGCTGACGCCGAACGTGCCGCTGGAGTCGCTGCCGACCGAGTCGGTGCTGATCGTGCCCCCCGCGCCGCCCCGGCTGCCCGAACCGCTGCCCGACCAGACCGCCGAGGACTGGTTCGGCGACGACGAGCCCGAGGAGGTCGTCGAGCAGGAGAGCACCGCGTTCCACCCGTACGTCGACCTGGACGAGGACGACGAGGACGACTACCCGCGCCGCGAGTTCCAGCGCCGCGACCCGGACGACGACGAGCCGGCCGGGTTGACCGACCTGGACGACCTGGACGAGGCCGACGACGAGCCGCCCGCCGACCGCTCGGCCGGCAAGGAGTGGCTGCTCATGATCGGCCAGCTCGCGGCCGGCGTGGTCGGTGGCGCGGCGCTGTGGCTCGGCTTCAACTTCCTGTGGCGCACGGCCGCACCCGCGGCGCTGGTCGTGGCCCTGGCGGTGACCGTCGGCCTGGTCATGATGGTCCGCAAGATCCGCCGTGCGGACGACCTCCAGACGACCGTCCTGGCCGTGCTGGTCGGGCTGATCGTGACGGTGTCGCCGGCGGCGATGCTGCTGGTGAACAATTGATCCCGGTCGGCCTGTCCACCGCGGCCGTGTGGCCGCAGCCGGCGGGCGCGGCGTTCGAGGCCGCGGCCGAGCTGGGGTACGACGGCGTCGAGCTGATGGTGTGGGCCGACCCGGTGAGCCAGGACGTGGCCGCGGTCCAACGGCTGTCGAAGCGGTACGGGGTGCCGGTGCTGGCCGTGCACGCGCCGTGCCTGCTCATCAGCCAGCGGGTGTGGTCGCCGGAC
This sequence comes from Actinosynnema sp. NPDC053489, assembly GCF_044544865.1. Taxonomy (NCBI): domain Bacteria; kingdom Bacillati; phylum Actinomycetota; class Actinomycetes; order Pseudonocardiales; family Pseudonocardiaceae; genus Actinosynnema; species Actinosynnema sp. NPDC053489. Next base: position 193,200 of record NZ_JBITXT010000003.1, read on the forward strand.
CCGGTCGAGCGGCTGCGGCGCAGCGTGCGCGCGGCGGGCGACCTGGGCGCGCGCACCGTCGTGCTGCACCCGCCGTTCGTGTGGCAGCGCCGGTACGCGGAGGGGTTCGCCGACCTCGTGGCGTCGCTGGAGGAGTCGAGCGGCGTGGCCATCGCGGTGGAGAACATGTTCCCGGTGCGGCGCGCGCTCGGGCGGTCGCGAACGGTGCAGGTCACGGCGTTCCGGCCGTCGATCGACCCGACGGACGTGGGCCACCGCAACTACACGCTGGACCTGTCGCACGCGTCGGCCGCGCACGTGGACGCGATGGAGCTGGCCAAGCGCATGGGCGAGGGGCTGACCCACGTGCACCTGGCCGACGGCTCGGGCCTGCCCAAGGACGAGCACCTCGTGCCCGGCCGGGGCACGCAGCCGTGCGGCGAGCTGCTGGCCCACCTGACCGGCACGGGCTTCACCGGCCAGGTCGTGCTGGAGGTCAACACCCGCCGCGCCCGCACCGCCGCCGAGCGCGCCGACCTGCTGACCGAGTCCCTCCTCTTCGCCCGCCTGCACCTCTGACCCCCGCGTGAGTCGTACGCTCAAGTCCCGTGAGTCGTACGCCCAGGACCCGAGAGTCCTACGTCCAGGTCCCGAGAGTCCTACGCCCAGGACCCGTGAATTCAACGCTCAGGTCACGTCGGCAGGGGATTCCCGCCCGTCAGCGACTAGGGTCTTGATCGTGAACCCGTTGCGCACGCTGATCCTCGCGGCCGCGGGCAACGACGCGGTGCGCCGGGTCGTCGCGACCGCCCCCGTCAGCCGCGACGTGGTGCGCCGGTTCGTCGCCGGCGAGACCACCGCCGACGCGGTCGACGCCGCCGGTGCGCTGATCGGCGACGGCCTGCGCGTCACCCTCGACCACCTCGGCGAGGACACCACCGACCGACCCACCGCCGAACGCACCGTGCGCGCCTACCTGGAGCTGCTCGACCAGCTGCACGACGTGGGCCTCGCCGCGGACGCCGAGGTGAGCGTGAAGCTGTCCGCCGTCGGCCTTGGCCTGGGCGAGACGCTCGCCCTCGACAACGCCTCCCGCGTCTGCGCCGCCGCCGAGCAGGCGGGCACCACCGTCACGCTCGACATGGAGGACCACACCACCACCGACGCCACCCTCCGCGTGCTCGCCGAGCTGCGCCGGCACTGGCCGTGGGTGGGCGCGGTGCTCCAGGCGTACCTCCGCCGCACCCTGGACGACGTGCGGGAACTCGCCGACACGCGGGTCCGGCTGTGCAAGGGCGCGTACGCCGAACCGCCGTCGGTGGCGCACGTCGACCCGCACGAGGTCGACCTGAACTACGTGCGCTGCGCCAACGTGCTGCTGGCCGGCTCCGGCTACCCCATGTTCGCCACGCACGACCCGCGCCTGATCGAGATCATCGGCGAACGCGCCCGCTGGTACGGCAAGTCGGTCGAGGACTTCGAGTTCCAGATGCTCTACGGCGTGCGGCCCGGCGCGCAGCGCCACCTCGCCGCCGAGGGGCACGTCGTGCGCGTCTACGTGCCGTACGGCGGTCAGTGGTACGGGTACCTGATGCGCCGGCTCGCCGAACGACCGGCCAACGTCGCGTTCTTCCTGCGTTCGCTGGTCAGCCGCTCGTGAGGAGCCCCGTGTCGTTCTCGGTAGCCAGTGCGGTCCGCTCCCTCGGCGACGGCACGTACACCGCGTCCCTGCCCGCCGAGTGGACGATCGGCCCGAAGCCGCACGGCGGGTTCCTGCTGGCCGTGGTCGCGCGGGCGGCGGTGGAGAGCGCGCGGGCGGCCGTGCCGGGGGCGGACGACCTGGCGCCGCTGGCCGTGAGCGCGCAGTTCCTGCGTGCGCCGGAGGTGGGGCCGGTGCTGGTGCGGACGCAGGTGCGCAAGGCCGGTCGGACGGCGACCGTGGTGACGTCGACGTTGGAGCAGCGGGGGCGGGTGTGCGTCGAGGCGGCGGTGACGGTCGGGCGGATGCCGACGGCCGCGCCGGACTACGCCGACCTGCCGGACATGCCCGCCGCGCCGCCGCCGGACGCGATCGACCTGGCGTCCATGGGGTCCGGCGGGGTGTACAAGCTGGGCGCGGTGTGCGACGTGCGGCTGGACCAGGCGGGGGCGGGGTTCCTGACCGGTCGGGTGGGCGACCCGCTCGTGCTGCGGCTGTGGGCGCGCCCGCTGGGCGAGCGCCCGGACCCGTACTTCGCGCTCGTGGTGGGTGACATCTCGATGCCGGTGACGTTCAACCTGGGGCGGTTCGGGTGGTCGCCGACCGTGCAGCTGACGGCGTTGCAGCGGGCGGACCCCGCGCCGGGGTGGTTGCGCGTGCGGGTGTCGTGCAGCGCGGTGCACGGGCAGTGGTTCGACGAGGACGCCGTGGTGATCGACTCGGCGGGCCGGCTGGTGTGCCAGGCGCGGCAGCTGGCGTTGACGCCGGCGACCTGAGCGTTGAACTCGGGGGTCCCGGACGTAGGACTCACGGGTCCCGAACGTAGGACTCTCGAGGTCTGAGCGTACGACTCACGAGGTCTGAGCGTGGGACTCACGGGGTGGGAGCGCGGGACCTCGGGGAACGCGGTTGTGGGGGCGTGGCACGCTTGGCGCATGACGACGATCGCCGTGTTGGGTGCGGGCAAGATCGGTGAGGCGCTGCTGTCGGGGCTGCTCCAGGGCGGGCGCGGTGCCGACGAGCTGCTGTTCACCGAGAAGCACCCGGAACGGGCCGCCGCGCTGACCGAGCGGTACGGCGTGGAGGGCCTGGACGTGCCCGGCGCCGCCCAGCGGGCCGACGTGCTCGTGGTCGCGGTCAAGCCCCAGGACATCGACCCGCTGCTCGACGAGCTGGCGCCCGTGCTCAAGCCGGGCACGCTCGTGGTGTCGCTGTGCGCGGGCCTGCCGACGGCCCTGTTCGAGCGCAGGCTGCCCGACCACACGCCGGTCGTCCGGGTCATGCCCAACACGCCGATGGTCGTCGGCGCGGCGATGAGCGCCATCTCGGCGGGCCGCTACGCCTCCGACGAGCACCTGGACCTGGTCGAGGAGCTGCTGGCCACGGTCGGCAAGGTGGCCCGCGTCCCGGAGAACCAGCAGGACGCCGTCACGGCGTTGTCCGGCTCCGGCCCGGCCTACTTCTTCTACCTGGTCGAGGCCATGATCGACGCGGGCATCCTGCTGGGCATCCCGCGCGACCTCGCGGGCAGCCTGATCATCCAGTCGGCCGTCGGCGCCGCCGCCATGCTCAGCGAGGGCGGGCAGCACCCGACGATCCTGCGCGAGGCCGTCACGTCGCCCGCGGGCACCACGATCATGGCCATCCGGGAGCTGGAGCGGCACGGCGTGCGCGCGGCGATGCTCGCCGCGCTGGAAGCCGCACGCGACCGTTCGGTGGAACTGGGACGCGCCCACGAGGTGGACTGATACCGCCATTGGCCGTCGCACCAGTCCCACCCGTCCCGTTACCCTCAGAGCAGCACGTGCGTGTCGAACCGTCGGTGGGGAAGCCGACGGCACGACGCGTGTCGAAGGACGCGGTGATCCATGCCTGCGGAGGAGAAGTCACTCGGTCAAGTCAGATTCATGACGGTCGCCGAGGTCGCGCTGATGATGCGCGTGTCGAAGATGACGGTGTACCGCCTGGTCCACTCCGGTGAGCTGACGGCGGTGCGCGTGGGCAAGTCGTTCAGAGTCCCGGAGAAGGCGGTCCACGAGTACCTGCGCAACGCCTACTTCGACGCCGGGTGAGGGCGGCTCCGGGCCGCCGGGTAAACTCATAGGCCGTTCGTGCCTGGTGTCGGCGCGCCCACTCGACGGGTGTCTCCACCGGCGCGTGGAGACCCCGACGTCTAGTAGTGAAGGAACCCGCATGGGCTCGGTCATCAAGAAGCGCCGCAAGCGCATGTCGAAGAAGAAGCACCGCAAGCTGCTGCGCAAGACTCGCGTGCAGCGTCGCAAGCGCGGCAAGTAGGCCCCTGCGGGTTCTCGGCACCGCCGACCACCGGTCACCCCGGGGGTCGGCGGTGCCTTCGCATCACGGCGGGCGCGGGTCGCCCCGCCATCCGGGTGATTCACCGGTCGAGCCCGGTGGCCTGCGTCGTGACGGCCGCTCCGCGCCCGATGGCGTCGGCCGATCGCGGTTAGCATCGTCGGGTCGAACCACCCGCACAGGGAGTCGCATGGCGCCCAAGGTCGTCCTCGTCACCGGTTGCAGCCGCTACCTCGGCGGTCACCTCGCCGCGCGCTTCGCGGCGAACCCCGACGTCGAGCGCGTGCTCGGCGTGGACACCGAACCGCCGTCGCACGACCTGCGGCGCCGGATGGGCCGCGCCGAGTTCGTGCGCGCCGACATCCGCAACCCCCTCATCGCGAAGGTCATCGCCACCGCGCACGTCGACACGGTCGTGCACGCGTCGGTGACGGCGAACCCGGCCGGTCCGGCCGGGCGGACCGCGATGAAGGAGATGAACGTCATCGGCACGATGCAGCTGCTGGCCGCGTGCCAGAAGTCGCCGCACGTGCGCAAGCTGGTGGTCAAGTCCACCAGCGCCGTCTACGGGTCCAGCTCGCGCGACCCGGCGGTGTTCACCGAGGACATGGGCCCGAAGGACCTGCCCTCCAGCGGGTACGCCAAGGACGCGGTCGAGGTCGAGGGGTACGTGCGCGGGTTCGCCCGCCGCCGGCCGGACGTCGCCGTGACCGCGCTGAGGTTCACCAACTTCATCGGGCCGCGCATCGACACGGTCCTGACCAGGTACTTCGCCCTGCCGGTCGTGCCGACGGTGATGGGGTACGACGCCAGGGTGCAGCTGCTGCACTCCGAGGACGCGCTGGCGGTGCTCGAACGGGCGACGCTGCACGACCTGCCCGGCGTCTACAACGTGGGCGGTGACGGCGTGCTGATGCTGTCGCAGGCCATCCGCCGCGCGGGCCGGGTCAACCTGCCCGTGCCGAGCCCGGCCGTGCCGGCGATGGGCCGGTTCTTCCGCGGCGCGCGGCTGGTGGACTTCTCCCCGGACCAGATGAGGTTCCTGAACTGGGGCCGGGTGGTGGACACGACGCTGCTCAAGCGCGAGTTCGGGTTCACGCCGAGGTGGACCACGCAGCAGGCGTTCGACGACTACGTGAGCGGGCGCGCGCTGCGCCCGCTCGTGGACCCGGACCTGGCGGCGTCGGTCGAGCGGGGCCTGCTCGACCTGGCCGCCCGGTTCCGCTCCAGGGGCGAGGAGGTGGGCACGTGGCGGAGGCGCGGGTGATCCCGCTGCACGGCGCGGACCGGGAGCCGCTCGGGCGACGGCGCGGTGCCGGGGGCGCGGCGCGGCCAGGTCCCGTCCCGGTGCCCGAACCGGCGGACCCCGACCCCGAGCCGCCGGCGGGTTGGGAGGAGCGGCTGGCCGACCTGCTGGCGTTCGCCCGCAGGCGCCTCCAGGGCGACTACGAGGTCGACGAGTTCGGCTTCGACCCCGACCTGACCGACCACGTGCTGATGCCGTCGCTGCGGCCGCTGTACGAGAAGTGGTTCCGGGTGGAGACGATCGGCCTGCACAACGTGCCGGGCGAGGGCGGCGCGCTGATCGTCGCCAACCACTCGGGCACGCTGCCGCTGGACGCGACGATGACCGCGTACGCCATGCGCGCGGACCACCCCAGGCGCCGCCACCTGCGGATGCTGGGCGCCGACCTGGTGTTCAAGACGCCGGTGCTCGGCGCGCTGGCCCGCAAGTCGGGGCAGACGCTGGCGTGCAACCCGGACGCGGAGCGGCTGCTGCGCTCCGGCGAGCTGGTCGGCGTGTGGCCGGAGGGCTTCAAGGGCATCGGCAAGCCGTTCAAGGACCGCTACAAGCTCCAGCGGTTCGGGCGCGGCGGGTTCGTGTCGGCGGCGCTGAACACCGGCGTGCCGATCATCCCGTGCTCGATCGTGGGCGCCGAGGAGATCTACCCGAAGATCGGCGACATCAAGGCGCTGGCCAGGCTGTTCGGCTTCCCCTACTTCCCGGTGACGCCGTTCTTCCCGCTGCTGGGGCCGCTCGGGGCGATCCCGCTGCCGTCGAAGTGGTACATCGAGTTCGGCGAGCCGATCGCCACCGACGGCTACGGCCCGCACGCGGCGGACGACCCGATGCTCGTGTTCAACCTGACCGACCAGGTGCGCGAGACGATCCAGCAGACCCTGTACCGGCTGCTCACCCAGCGGCGGAACGTCTTCCTGGGCTGACGCCCGGTGGGCCGACGCGCCGCGGGGTGCGCGCCGTCGGGGTGCGCGCTATTGGGGTGCGCCGTCAGCGGGTGCGGCGGCGGTAGGCCAGGGTGGCGGCCACGACGCCGGCCAGCGCGCCCGCGCCGAGCACGGAGGGGACGCCGATCCTGGCGGCCTTGCGGCCGGTGCGGAAGTCGCGGATCTCCCAGCCGCGCTTGCGGGCCGTCTCGCGCAGGCCCGAGTCGGGGTTCACGGCGACCGCCGTGCCCACCACGGACAGCATCGGCACGTCGTTCACCGAGTCGGAGTACGCCGTGCAGCGCCGCAGGTCCAGGCCCTCCTTGGCGGCCAACGCGCGGACCGCGTGCGCCTTGGCCCGGCCGTGCAGCAGGTCGCCGACCAGCCGGCCGGTGTAGATCCCGTCGGAGTTCTCCGACACCGTACCCAGCGCGCCGGTCAGGCCCAGCCGCCGGGCGATGATCTGCGCCAGCTCCACCGGCGTCGCGGTCACCAGCCACACCCGCTGGCCCGCGTCCAGGTGCATCTGCGCCAACGCCTGCGTGCCCGCCCAGATCCGGTCGGCCATCAGCTCGTCGTAGATCTCCTCGCCGAGCGAGACCAGCTCCGCCACCGACCGGCCGGCGACGAACGACAGCGCCTGCTCGCGCGAGGCGGCCACGCTCTGCGGGTCCTCCCGGCCGCCGACCCGGAACTTGAGCTGCTGCCAGGCGAAACCGGCCAGGTCGGAGTTCTTGAAGTACTTGCGCGCGGCCAGCCCGCGGGCGAAGTGGAAGATCGACGCGCCCATCATCATGGTGTTGTCGACGTCGAAGAAGGCGGCGGCGGTCAGGTCGGTGGGCGCGCTCCCGGAGTGGCCGATCGTGAGCGCGGCCTCGGCCGACGCCTCGCCGGCCAGGGCGGCGCGCCGCTCCCGTTCCGCCGAGCCCTCCACCACACGCCTTTTCACCACGTCAGCGCCTCCCGCGGTCCGATGGGGACAGGGTAGCGATCAGCCGCCGAGGCCGGGCAGCGGCAGCGACGGCAGGGTCAGCGTGGGCAGCGGCAGCAGCGGGCCGGTGGGCGTCGTGGTCGTCGGCGGGGCCGGGTTCGTGGGCGCCGGCGTGCCGGGCGGGGGCGTCGCGGTGGTCGTCGCGCCGGGCGTGTCGCGGGGCGTGGTGGGCACGGCGGCGGTCGTCGGCGCGGGCGGCGGCGAGGTGGCGTCGGTCGTCGTGCCGGTCGCGGCGGGCGGCGCGGCGCACTCGTCCCGCGCGGGCACCGGGCCGACCTGGTCGACCTCCCCCGTCGTCGCGGAGGCGCAGTCCGCCCTGGCGCGCAGCGCCGCCGCGCGCTCGGCGATCCGGGTCAGCAGGTCCAGCGACGTGGCGACCCGGTCGGTGGCGCCGGCGGGCAGCGACGGGCGCAGCCCGGCGAGCCGGTCGGCCTGCGAGTCCGCCCAGCCGCCCAGGTCGTCCAGGGCGCGCCGGTCGGCGTTCGAGCCGAGCGCGGCCAGCACGCGGGAACCGGCCGCGGCGTCGGCGTCGAAGTCGGTCAGCGCGGTCAGGTAGCCGCCCAGCGGCCCGCCGCCGGACTCGCGGTAGCGGTCGACCAGCGTCTCCAGCTCGTTCACGCGCGCGGCGGCGAACTCCAGGCGCTTGTAGCCCTTCGACCCCTCGTCGAAGGTGAGGCCGAGCGAGGCGGACTCGGCGGTGCGCTTGACGCCGTACAGCGCGTCGCCCGGCAGCGCGTCCCGGCTGAGCAGGAGGCTCATCCCGGCCAGCGAGAACACCAGGCACAGCGCCGCGGCGAGGGCGACCGCTAATCGGCCGCGCGCACCGGTGCGCCGGGGCCTCGGGAGCCGGACCGGCTTGGCCGGCGGGCGTTCGGCCGCGCCGAGGACCCTGGCCCGCATCCGCGCCCGGGCGGCCTCGTCGGGGCCCGACGTGACTGCGGCTTCCCGCAGCAGGGCCACCACGGCCAGCTCGGCGGCGAACTCGTCGCCCGCGCCCGCCTCGGACCCGGGATGCGCGTCGACGGCGCGAGCGAACCGCTCGCGCTGCCTGTGACGCCCTAGCGGCGTGATCCCTCTGCCCACCATCCCACTCGGCCAACCGTCCCGCTCGGCCGACCGCCGATCGGCCGACCATCCAGCACCGCGTGGAGCGATCCTGCCCCGAACAACGAACCGGGTGGTCCCGGGGTTACGCGGGTGGCGGTCGGTGCGACGGCGGTCTCACCGCAACCAGCTGGGCAGCAGTTGGGCCAACCGGCGCACCGCCCGGTGCTGCAGGGCCTTGATCGCGCCCTCGTTGCGGCCCATCCTGGCCGCCGTCTCGGCCACGGACAAGCCCTGGATGAAGCGCAGGGTGATGCATTCGCGCTGGTCGTCACCCAGTTGAGCGACGCAGCGGAGCAGTTCGGCGTTGGTCGCGCCGGTCAGCACCTCCTGCTCGGGACCGTCCGTGACCTCGCGGTTGTCGGCCAGCTCGGCGGTCGTGACCTCCAGCCGGTAGCGGCTGGACTTCACGTGGTCGAAGACGATGTTCCGCGCGATCGTGACGAACCACGCGCCCACGTCGCGGCCCTGGTAGCTGATCGACCCGATGCTGCGCAGCGCGCGGAGGAACGTCTCGCTGGTCACGTCCTCGGCCAGGGTGCGGTCGCCGACCCGGAAGAGCACGTAGCGGTAGACCACGTCGACGTACCGGTCGTACAGCGCGCCGAACGCGTCCGCGTCGCCGCCCTGAGCGGCGCGGACCAGGTTCCACGGCTCCTCGGCCGCGTTGCTCTCCACGCTGTCGATCGTGCTGGACTGCCCTCCCGCGCTCCACCTCGCCCGGAGCGTCCGGATGGTTCGGACGGAGTTCTCGCGTGCCCGTGCGGTCATCGGCTCGCGGCACCTCCACAGGGTCGCCGTGCCGGCAGCATACGTGTTGTTACTCCGTAGTAGGTAGCGGCTGGTGGACTCGGATCTGCGACGCGGGTGGAGCACTGCGTGACGCCGCCCGCGCGTGACAGACTGCGCTGAGGTCCGCTGTGGTTCACCAGGAGGTCACGTTGACCGCACCCGCAAGCAACATCGCCGACCTGGTTCGCGCCTCCGCGCACCGTGGACCCAAGCACGTGGCCCTGGTGGATGTCACGACTGCGAACAGCCTCACCTGGAGCGAGTTCGACGCCGCGGTGGACGGCGAGGCGCACCGGCTCGTCCGGGCGGGCGTGCGGCCCGGCGACCGGGTGGTCGTGCGGCTGCCCACCGGCCTGCCGTTCTGCGTGGCGGTGTTCGGCGTGCTGCGGGCGGGCGGCGTGCTGGTGCCCGCCGGGCCGGGCCAGCCCGCGCGCGAGCTGCACCGCCTGGTCTCCGACAGCGGCGCGGAGCTCCTCGTCGGCGACGGCGAGGGCGTGGACGTCGAGGTGCTGCCCCCGCCGACGGCGGAGCCGGGCGAGGAGTTCACCGCCGTCGGCTCCGGCGAGGACCTGGCCGTGCTCGGCTACACCTCCGGCACCTCCGGCTCGCCCCGCGGCGCGATGCTGTCGCACCGGGCGCTGCTGGCCAACGTCGCGCAGTGCGCCTCCCTGCGGCCCGCGCCGGTGACGGCGGGCGACCGGGTGCTGCTCGCGCTGCCCCTGTTCCACGTCTACGGCCTGGGCCCCGGCCTGCTGCAGGTGGCGGGCGCGGGCGCCACGGGCGTGCTGCTGGAGCGGTTCGACGCGGACCAGGCGCTGACGGCGGTGCGCGAGCACCGGGTGAGCACCGTGGTGGGCGTGCCGCCGATGTACGCGGCGATCCTGCGCCAACCCGTCGAGCGGCTGCGCGAGGACCTGGCCACCGTCCGCCTGTTCACCTCCGGTGCCGCGCCCCTGGCGCCCGGCCTGCTCGCCGCGATGCGCGACGCGGTGGGCCTGCCCGTCTACGAGGGCTACGGCCTGACCGAGACCGGCCCGGTGCTGACCACGACCCTGGCGGGCGGCGCGCCCAAGCCGGGCTCGGTCGGCCGGGCACTGCCGGGCGTGGACATCCGGCTGGTCGACACCGACGGCCGCCCGCTGGACCAGGAGGAGGACGAGCCGGGCACCGGCCTGGTCTCGGCCAGGGGCGACAACCTGTTCAGCGGCTACTGGCCCGACGGCGCGCACGGCCCGGACGCCGGGGGCTGGTTCCGCACCGGCGACGTCGGCTACCTCGACGCCGAGGGCGACCTGCACCTGGTGGACCGCGCCGGCGACCTGATCATCGTCAACGGCTTCAACGTCTACCCGCACGAGGTCGAGCAGGTGCTGGCCGAGCTGGCCGGCGTGGCCGAGGCCGCGGCGGTCGGCGTGCCCGACGAGCGGACCGGCGAGTCGGTGAAGGTCGTCGTGGTGCCCGCCGAGGGCGCCGAGCTGACCGAGGACGCGGTGAAGGACCACTGCGCCGGGCGCCTGGCGAAGTTCAAGGTGCCGACCGTGGTCGAGTTCGCCACCGCGCTGCCGCACTCGCCGACCGGGAAGCTGGCGCGTGCCCGGCTGCGCCTGCCCCTAGCCTGAACGCCGTGAGCCACCACGTCACTCTGATGAGCCGGGTCGACTGCCACGCCTGCGAGCGGGCGAAGGCCGACCTGGAGCGGATCTGCGGCGAGCTGGGCGTGCCGTGGGACGTCCGGGACGTCGACGCCGACCGCGAGCTGCGCGCCGAGTACGGCGACCGGGTGCCGGTGATCCTGGTCGACGGCGAGGAGCACGGGTACTGGTCGGTCGAGGAGGACCGCCTCCGCGCCGCCCTGCGCTGAGGATTCCTGCGCTGAGGATCCCTGCGCTGAGGATTACCGGACGCTTACGGTTCGCGCGCCCGGGGCCGCCGGGGGTGTGCAATCGGGTGGTGAACCGCGCGACCGCCGCCCTCGTCGGAGTCCTCGGCGTGGCCGCCGCCCTCGCCGCCGGCCACCTCGTGGCCGGGCTGGTCGGGCCGTCGGCCTCGCCGTTCCTCGCGGTGGGCAACACCGCGATCGACCTCGCGCCGAGCGGGCTGAAGGACTTCGCGGTCCGCGCGTTCGGCACGCACGACAAGCTCGTGCTGCTGCTCGGCATGGCCGTGGTCCTGCTCGGCGCGGCCGTCGGCGCGGGCCTGCTGTCGCGCCGCTCGCCGCTGCCCGGCACGGTCCTGGCCGTCGTCCTCGGCCTCCTGGGCGTCGCCGCCGTGCTGTACCGGCCCGACCTGGGCCAACTCGGCGTGCTCGCGCCGGCCACCGCCCTGGCCGTCGGCGTCGCCGCCTTCCGCCTCCTGCACGCCAGGGCCGAGCACCCCGCCGAGCACCCCGCCGGCCGGCGCGCGTTCCTCGTCGCCGCGGGCGCGACCGCCGCGGGCGCGGGGGTGGCCGCCCTGGTGGGCCAGGCCGCGGGCGGCCGGGTGGACGTCGAGGCGTCCCGCCGGGCGGTGGGCCCGCCGACCCCCGCCTCGCCCGCGCCGCCCGTCCCGCCCGGCGCGGACTTCGCCGCCGAGGGCACGCCGACGTTCCTCACGCCCAACGCCGACTTCTACCGGATCGACACCGCGCTGACCGTGCCGCGCCTGCGCGCCGAGGACTGGTCGCTGCGGGTGCACGGCCTGGTCGACCGGGAGCTGACCCTGGGCTACGCCGACCTGCGCGGCCGTGACCTGGTGGAACGGACCGTCACGATGGTGTGCGTGTCCAACGAGGTCGGCGGGCCCTACATCTCCACGGCGAACTTCGTGGGCGTGCCGCTGCGCGACGTGCTGCTGGAGGCGGGTGTCCGCGCGGGGGCCGACCAGCTGTTCTCCACCAGCTCCGACGGGTGGACGGCCGGCTGCCCGGTCGACGTGGTGCTGGAGCCGGACCGGGGCGCGCTCATCGCGCTCGGCATGAACGGCGAGCCGCTGCCGCCCGAGCACGGCTTCCCGGCGCGCCTGGTCGTCCCGGGGCTCTACGGGTACGTCTCGGCCACCAAGTGGGTGGTCGACCTGGAGCTGACCACGTTCGACGCGAGGCGCGGGTACTGGCTCGACCGGGGCTGGGCGCGGCGGGCGCCGGTCAAGGTGATGTCCCGGGTCGACCGGCCGGAGCGCGGGTCGACGGTGACCGGCCGCGTCGTGGCGGCCGGCGTGGCGTGGGCACCGCCGACCGGCGTGGAGCGGGTGGAGGTCCGGGTCGACGGCGGGCCGTGGCGCACGGCCGCGCTCGCCGACGAGGTGAGCGGCGCGACGTGGCGGATGTGGCGCGTCGAGCTGACCGGCCTGGCGCCCGGCGGTCACACGATCGAGGCACGCGCGACCGACCGCTCGGGGTTCACCCAACCGCAGGCCCGGGTGGCGCCCGTGCCGGACGGCGCGACCGGCTGGCACAGCGTCTTCTTCACCGTCGCGTAGATCACCCGAACGGGCGTAGACCGGAATTCACCCCACCGGTCCGGCCTCCGGTCGCCAACTTTGTGCAAGCGTTCACAAGCGGTACGGTGGGTCCATCACTCCGCTGGTGGCGGTACCCGGCGGGTCAGTGCGACGGATGTCGAGGAGTTCCAGCGTGGCGGCTCAGCGGGGCGAGGGTGACGGTGTCGTGACCCGCCCACAGGGGACCACCCCGACAGGGACCAACGCAGCGGGGACCAACGCAGCGGGGACCGGCGCCGCGAGGGGCACCGCCGCGGGGACCGCCCCGCAGGGCTCCGCCGACGCGCCCGCCGACGTCCGCGAGCGGGCCCGCGCGATCCCCGAGGCGGCGGTCGCGCGCCTGGCGGTCTACCTCCGCGTCCTGTCCGGCATGGTCGAGCAGGGCGTGACGACCATCTCCAGCGAGGAGCTGGCGGGCGCGGCCGGGGTCAACTCGGCCAAGCTCCGCAAGGACCTGTCCTACATCGGCTCGTACGGCACCCGCGGCGTCGGCTACGACGTCGAGGTGCTCGTGAGCCACATCGAGCGCATCCTCGGCCTCACCCGCAAGCACTCCGTGGCGGTCGTCGGGATCGGTAATCTTGGTCACGCGCTGGCCAACTACGGCGGCTTCCCCAGCCGCGGCTTCCCGGTCGCCGCGCTGTTCGACATCGACCCGGACCTGACGGGAGTGCCGGTAGGCGGCATACCCGTCAACCACATCGACGACATCACGTCCGTCTGCGCCGAGCGCGAGGTCTCGATCGGGGTCATCGCGACGCCGCCGCAGGCAGCTCAGGCCGTCTGCGACCGTTTGGTATCCGCCGGAGTCCAGTGCATCCTGAACTTCGCACCCGTCGTGCTCCAAGTGCCGGACTACGTCGAAGTGCGCAAGGTCGACCTGGCGGTCGAGATGCAGATCCTGTCGTTCCACGTCGCGCGGCGGGCTGACGAGGCCGCCGGTGACGTGGTCAACGGCATCGGTGTGGACGGGGTGGTGATTCGCCCGTGATCGTGCGGGTAGTGAGCCGGTCGGTGGTGACGGCAGCGTGAGCGTCCTCGTCGTCGGTCTGTCCCACCGGACCACCCCGGTCCCCGTGCTCGAGCGCGTCGCGGTCGCCGACGCCGACCGCGGCAAGGTCCTCGACCAGCTGCTCCGGGCGCCGAGCGTGTCCGAGGCCGTGCTGCTGTCGACCTGCAACCGGGTCGAGGTGTACGCGGTCGTCGAGACGTTCCACGGCGGCCTGAACGAGGTCGTCGAGGTGCTCGCCCACCAGTCGGGCGCCGAGCCCGCCGACCTGTTCGAGCACCTCTACGTGCACTACTCCGCCGCGGCCGTCGAGCACCTGTTCTCGGTGGCGGGCGGCCTCGACTCGATGGTGGTCGGCGAGGCCCAGATCCTCGGCCAGCTCCGCACCGCCTACACCGCCGCCGACGAGCGGGGCGTGGTCGGCCGCACGCTGCACGAGCTGGTCCAGCACGCCCTGCGGGTCGGCAAGCGCGTGCACAGCGAGACCGACATCGACCACGCCGGCGCGTCCGTCGTCTCCGAGGCCCTCTCCGACGCCGCCGCGGCGCTCGGCGGGCTCGGCGGCCGCAGGGCGCTCATCGTCGGCGCGGGCTCCATGGGCGGCCTGGCCGCCGCCCACCTGCGCCGCGCGGGCATCGGCGAGGTCGTCATCGCCAACCGCACGGCCGCCAACGGCGAGCGCCTGGCCGCGGCCCTGCGCGCGGACGGCGTGCCCGCCCGCTCCACCGGCCTGGGCGACCTGACCGGCGAGGTCGCCGAGGCCGACGTGCTGTTCGCGTGCACCGGCTCGGTCGGCACCGTCGTCGGCGCCGAGCACATCGGCGACCGCGCCCCGGACCGGCCGCTGGTCGTCTGCGACCTCGGCCTGCCCAAGGACGTCGACCCGGCCGCGGCGCTGCTCGACGGCGTCCGCGTGGTCGACCTGGAGACCCTCCAGCGCAGGCTGTCCGACGCCCCGACGGGGCAGGGCACGCTGCGCGCGGCGGAGATCGTGGCCGAGGAGGTCCGCGGCTACCTGGCCGGGCAGCGCTCGGCCGGGGTCACGCCCACCGTGACGGCGCTGCGCAAGCGCGCCGCCGAGGTCGTGGACGCCGAACTGCTGCGCCTGGACTCGCGGCTGCCCGAGCTGCCCGGTCCGGTGCGCGACGAGCTGGCCAAGACCGTGCGCCGGGTGGTGGACAAGCTCCTGCACACCCCCACCGTGCGGGTGAAGGAGCTGGCCGCCGCGCCCGGTGGCGCCGGTTACGCCGAGGCGCTGCGCGAGCTGTTCGGGCTCGACCCGCAGGCGCCGACCGCCGTCAGCTCCCCCCATTCGACGCAACCCAAAGGTGAGAAGCGGTGAACCGCACCCTGAGGATCGGCACCCGCGGCAGCGCCCTCGCGCTCGCGCAGACCGGCCACGTGGCCGACGCGCTGCGCGAGGCGGGCGCGACCGTGGAGATCGTCACGATCTCCACGCCCGGTGACCGCTCGTCCGCACCCATCGCCGAGATCGGCATCGGGGTGTTCACCTCGGCGCTGCGCGACGCGCTCGCCCACGGCGAGATCGACGTCGCCGTGCACTCCTACAAGGACCTGCCCACGGCGCGCGACCCGCGCCTGTCCCTGGCGGCCGTGCCGCCCCGCGAGGACCCGCGCGACGCGCTGGTCGCCCGTGACGGCCTGACCCTGGGCGAGCTGCCCGCGGGCGCGAAGGTGGGCACCGGCTCGCCGCGCCGCGCGGCGCAGCTGGAGGCGCTCGGCCTCGGCCTGGACGTGCGGCCCCTGCGGGGCAACGTCGACACCCGCCTCCGGAAGGTGCGCGACGGCGAGCTGGACGCCGTCGTCCTCGCCCGCGCCGGCCTCGCCCGCCTCGGCCGCGCCGCCGAGATCACCGAGACCCTGGAGCCCATCCAGATGCTCCCCGCGCCCGCGCAGGGCGCCCTCGCAGTGGAGTGCCGGGTCGACGACGTCGACACCGAACACCTCCTCCAGTCCACTCTGGACGACTCGGCCAGCAGGGCCGCTGTCGCCTCCGAGCGCGCCCTGTTGGCCGCGCTGGAGGCGGGTTGCAGCGCGCCGGTCGGCGCACTGGCCGATGTGGTGGAAGACCTCGCCGAAGACGGGACCGTGGTTCTCCGCCTGTCCCTGCGCGGGGTCATGGCGACGGAGGACGGCGACCTCCTCCGTGCGTCCGCCACCGGTGACTTGACCGCAGCAGAGGAACTCGGCCGCGCGCTGGCCGCCGAGTTGCTCGACCTCTCCGGCCACGCCACCGCGTCGCCGGCGAGGCGTAGTTGATGGGGAGTGCCCTGATGACCCGCGCACGCAAGACCCCCGGCCGAGTCGCGTTCGTCGGCTCGGGCCCGGGCGACACCGGGCTGCTCACGGTCCGGGCCCGCGACCTGCTCCACAAGGCGGAGCTGGTGGTCACGGACCCGGACGTCCCGGCCGAGGTGGTGGCGCTGGTACCCGACGGCGTCGAGGTGCGACCCGCCGTGGGCGATCCCGCCGACGTCGCGAAGGACCTGGTCGCCGAGGCGAAGAACGGCAACGCCGTGGTCCGCCTGGTGGCGGGCGACCCGCTGACCCTGGACTCGGTGGTGAAGGAGGCGCAGGCCGTCTCCAAGACCACCATCGCCTTCGACGTGGTGCCCGGCGTCCCCGCCGGCACCGCCGTGCCCGCCTACGCGGGCGTCGCCCTGGGAGCCGTGCACACCGAGGCCGACGTCCGCGGCGTGACCGACTGGGCGGGCCTGGCCGCCGCCCCCGGCACGCTCGTCCTGCACGCCACCGGCGGCCACCTGGCCGAGGCCGCCTCCTCCCTGGTGGAGCACGGCGTGGCGCCGCAGACCCCGGTCGCGGTGACGTGCGACGGCACCGGCTTCGGCCAGCGCACCGTCGACACCACCCTGGCCTCCCTGGCCGCCGACGCGGGCGACCTGGGCGGGCCCCTGGTCGTCACCGTCGGCCAGGCGGTCGCCGGGCGCGCCAAGCTCTCCTGGTGGGAGTCGCGGGCGCTGTACGGCTGGCGGGTCCTCGTCCCGCGCACCAAGGAGCAGGCCGGCGCGATGAGCGACCGGCTGCACTCCCACGGCGCGATCCCGGTCGAGGTCCCGACCATCTCCGTGGAGCCGCCGCGCAGCCCCGCCCAGATGGAGCGCTCGGTCAAGGGCCTGGTCGACGGCCGCTACCAGTGGGTGGTGTTCACCTCGACCAACGCCGTCCGCGCGGTCTGGGAGAAGTTCCGCGAGTTCGGCCTGGACGCCCGCGCGTTCTCCGGCGTGAAGATCGCCTGCGTCGGCGAGTCGACCGCCGCGAAGGTCCGCAGCTTCGGCATCATCCCGGAGCTGGTGCCGTCGGGCGAGCAGTCCTCCGAGGGCCTGCTGGCGGACTTCCCGCCGTACGACGACATCCTCGACCCGGTGGACCGCGTCCTGCTCCCGCGGGCCGACATCGCCACCGAGACCCTGGCCGCCGGCCTGCGGGAGCGGGGCTGGGAGATCGACGACGTCACGGCCTACCGCACGGTCCGCGCCGCCCCGCCGCCCGCGGACACCCGCGAGATGATCAAGTCGGGCGGCTTCGACGCGGTCTGCTTCACCTCGTCCTCGAC
The DNA here is from genome assembly GCF_044544865.1 of Actinosynnema sp. NPDC053489. Lineage (NCBI taxonomy): Bacteria > Bacillati > Actinomycetota > Actinomycetes > Pseudonocardiales > Pseudonocardiaceae > Actinosynnema > Actinosynnema sp. NPDC053489. The sequence continues at coordinate 210,385 of NZ_JBITXT010000003.1, forward strand.
GGTCCGCAACCTGGTGGGCATCGCGGGCAAGCCGCACGCCCGCACCCTGGTCGCGTGCATCGGCCCGCAGACGGCGGAAACGGCCCGCGAGTTCGGCCTGAGGGTGGACGTCCAGCCGGAGGACGCCAACGTCCCGGCCCTGGTCGACGCCCTGGCCCAGCACGCGGCCCGCCTGCGCGCGGAGGGGGCCCTGCCCCCGCCGCGCAAGACCAAGCGCCTCCGCAGGTCCTGACCCGCGGGGACAACCGGCTCCACCGCGGCCCGGCGCGACACGGGTTCGAGTGCCGCGGCCGGTCGGAGCCGGCAGGCTTGGCGGGACGCCGCTCCCCGCCGGGCCTGCCGGCTCCGGCCTGCCCGGGGTGCTCGCGAGGGTCCCAGGTCACACCGAGCCGAACCGGCACCACCGCAACAGGGGAGTACCACCGTGTTCCCAGCCCACCGCCCCCGCCGCCTGCGCACCACGCCCGCCCTGCGCCGCCTGGTCGGCGAGACCACCGTCCGCCCGCGCCAGCTCGTCCTGCCCATGTTCGTCAAGGAGGGCGCGGACGCGCCCACCGAGATCCGCAGCATGCCGGGCGTCCTGCAGCACACCCGCGAATCGCTGCGCAAGGCGGCCGTCGAGGCGGTCCAGGCGGGCGTCGGCGGGATCATGCTGTTCGGCGTCCCCGCCGAGCGCGACGCGGTGGGCTCCGGCGCGACCGACCCCGACGGCATCCTCAACGCCGCCCTGCGCGACCTGCGCCACGAGCTCGGCGACTCGACCGTGCTGATGTCCGACTGCTGCCTGGACGAGTTCACCGACCACGGCCACTGCGGCGTCCTCACCCCGGACGGCGTCGTGGACAACGACGCCACCCTGGAGGTCTACGGGCGGATGGCCGTCGCCCAGGCCGAGGCGGGCGCGCACGTCGTCGGGCCCAGCGGCATGATGGACGGACAGGTCGGGTTCATCCGCGCCGCCCTGGACGCGGCCGGCCGCACCGACACCGGCATCCTCGCCTACAGCGCCAAGTACGCCTCCGCCCTCTACGGCCCGTTCCGGGACGCGGTCGAGTCGCAGCTGCGGGGCGACCGCAAGACCTACCAGCAGGACCCGGCCAACGCCCGGGAAGCGCTCCGCGAGGTCGCGCTCGACCTCGCCGAGGGCGCGGACATGGTGATGGTCAAGCCCGCCCTGCCCTACCTCGACATCGTCAAGGCCGTCGCCGAGGTCGCCGACGTCCCGGTCGCCGCCTACCAGATCTCCGGCGAGTACGCGATGGTCGAGGCCGCCGCCCGCAACGGCTGGATCGAGCGCGAGCGGACCGTGCTGGAGACGCTCACCTCGATCCGCCGGGCCGGCGCGGACGTCGTGCTCACCTATTGGGCGGTCGAGGCCGCCGGCTGGCTGGACCGGGAGTGACGGGCATGGCCGGACCTCCCGCCGCCACCGCGCCGAACCCGCCGCCCCGGCCGGTCGACCTGGCCCGGTGGCTGTTCATCCTCAGCGCGGTGATCGGCCTGGCCCGGTTCGTGGTGCAGCTGGCCGACCGGGGGATGCTGATCCGCGAGCTCCGCGACCGGCAGCCGACCCTCAGCCAGGACGAGCTGGACGCCGCCGCGACCGGCGGGATCGTGTTCGGCCTGCTCGTCGGGGCCGGCCTGGTGCTGGTCTACGTGGTGCTGGCCAACCGGATGGCGGCCGGCCGCAACTGGGCCCGGGTCGTGCTCACGGTGCTGGCCTGCGGCGGGATCTTCCTCGGCGTCGTCCGGCTCGTCGCCGCGGTGTCCGGCTTCGCGGCCGCGTTCGGGCTGGTCGTCAGCGGTGTCGACCTGGCGTTCGGGGTGGTCACCATGGTGGTCGACGCGACCGCCGTGGTGCTGATGTACCAGGCATCAGTTTCCGGGTACTTCAGATCAGTGCGCACGGTCAGTGCGAAACCACCACAGGTAGCTAACGGGTTGTGAATTCCGGTCGACTGCGTGCCGCGTCACTCCTACGGTCCTCCGCATGACCACTCCGAACGACCCTTACAACCAGCAGCCCGGGTACCCGCCGCAGGCCCCGCCGCTGAGCGAGAGCGAGCTGCGCCGGCCCGCGCGCCCGAAGTCCGTCGACACCGCGTACCTGCTGTGGCTGATCGCGGCGGGCCTCGGCATCCTCGGCAACCTCATCGGTTTCGCGACCGCGGAGGCCGTGGCGCGGCAGACGCTCGAGGCGATGAACGTCGACACGTCGGCGGTGGGCGCGATCCAGCCGAGCTACGGCTCGCTGATCTTCAGCCTCGTCGTGTCCGTGCTGTGGATCCTCGTCGTGATGCAGATGCGCAAGGGCGCCAACTGGGCCCGCATCGTGCTGACCGTGCTGGGTGTGCTCGCGATCATCGGCGGCCTGTTCGGCCTGGTCGCCATCGGCATCCTGTTCTCCGTCGGCTTCCTGGGCGTGATCCAGGCGCTGCTGAGCCTGGCGCAGCTCGTGCTCACCATCGCCGCGATCGTGTTCATGTTCAAGGCCGACTCGAACCAGTACTTCAAGGCCAGCTGACCGCCGAGGTCACGGATGTGCTGTCCGCCGCCTGTCGCGGTGGACAGCACACCGAGGGCGGCCCTAGCGTTCCGGAACGTGACAACCCCACAGGATCCGGACAACCAGCCGCCGCAGCAGCCCTACGCGCCGCCGCCGCAGCAGCAGCCCTACCCGCAGCAGCAGCCCTTCGCCGCCCCGCCGCCGCTCAGCGAGTCGGAGCTGGCCGGGTCCGGCGGCACGGGCCGGCCCGCCGTGGCGGAGCCCAGGGAAGTCCGCCTGTCGTTCTTCCTGTGGCTGGCCGGCGCGCTCCTGCTCGTCGTGTCGTCCGTGCTGGTGCTGACCCAGCGCGAGACCGCACTCGAAGAGGCGCGCAAGGCCCCGCCCACCCCGGGCGTCACGACGGAGCAGCTGGAGTCGGCCGTGACCGCCGTCCTGGTGTTCCTCGTGATCCTCGGCATCGTGCTGGCCGCCCTCATGGCGTTCTTCGCCGTCAAGGCCCGCGCGGGCCGCAACTGGGCGCGCATCGCCCTCACCGTGCTCGGCGTGGTGGTGCTCCTGTACCACCTGTTCGGGTTCTCTCTGGTCGGGTTGATCATCGTGCTGGTCGTGGCCGCCGCCGTGGTGACGCTGTACCTGCCCGCCTCCAAGGCGTACTTCGACTCGGCCAAGCGAGTCGGATGACCGGGCAGCCGCCACCCGTGGTGCGCGGCGCGGTCGCGGTGTGGTTCGCGCTCGCCGCCTTCCTCCTGCTGGAGAACGTCGTGCTGTGGCTGCGCCGCGAGGAGCTGGAGCGGGCCGCCGCCCGCGCCGGCGACGACCCGGCCGTCATCCCGGGCCTGCTGGGGCAGCTCACCGCCGTCGCGGTGGGCTTCGGGATCGGCTACGGCCTGTTCGGGTGGCTGCTGCGGCGGGGCAGGCGGTGGGCGCGCGGCGTGCTCACCGCGGTGGCCGTGCTGCACGTGCTGTGGATCGTGCTGCCGGGCGCGGGCGCGGTGAACCTGGTGACGCTGCTGCTGATCTGCCTCGGACTGGCCCTCACCTGGCTGCCCGGTACGGCACAGTGGGTCAAGCAGCACTGACCCCGCGGAGAACCCATGCCCGAGCCCGATCCGTTCGCCTCGCCCTTCCACCACGTGGACCTGCCGGGACAGGAGCGACCGGACACGCCGCTGCCGCCCGGCTACCGGCTGCCCGCGCCCATGCCCCCGGTCGACGCGGCCGACCTCGCGCCGCGCCGCCCGGTCACCACGACCGTCGCGTCGTGGTGCTGGCTCGCCGGGGCCGCGCTGGTGGTGCTCGCGCTCCCCGCCCTGTTCTACACCGGGGTCGACGTGCTGGCCGACGACCTGGTGCGCGACTCCGCGACCGACGACAGCCCGATGACCCGGGGTGAGGCGGAACTGGCCGCGCGGCTCACCCCGGTCCTGTTCGGACTCGCGCTCGCGGTGCTGTCCACGCCGTTCGTGCTCGCCGCCGCGAAGCTGCGCTCGGGCCGGACCTGGGCGCGCGTCGCGCTCACCGCGCTCGCCCCGCCCGCCGCGGCGTTCGGGCTCGTCGCGATGCTGGTGTTCGCCTCCGGGGAGCTGCCGTACGTGCACTGGGCGGTGGGCGTGGCGTGGTCGTGGGTGTTCCTCGGGGCGTGCGCGCTCGGGTTCGTGGCCATGTACCTGCCCGCGTCCAACGCCTACGCGAGAGCGGTGACGAGGTGACGCAGCCGCCGTTCGACCCGTACGGGCAGCCCCTGCGCCGCGTCGACCACCCGCCGGCGACCGGACCGCACCCGCACCAGCCCCCGTTCCCCGGGCCGTTCCCGGGCCCGATGCGCGACGTCGACCAGCGCACCACCGCGGTCGTGCGCCCCAGCGCCGTCACCGCCTCCTTCGTCCTGTGGGTCCTGGTGGCCCTGTCGTGGCCGGTGGGCTCGGTCGTGCGCACGCTCGCCGAGGACGGCGCGCTCGTCGGGTTCGGCCCGATCATGTCCCTGTTCACCGCCACCTGCCTGGCCGTCGGCGGTGTGTGGGGCGCGGTCCTGCTGCTCGGCGGCAGCTACCACGCGCGGCTCGCGCTGTGCGGTGGCGCGCTGGTCGTCGGCGTGCTCGCCCTCGCGGCGGCGGTCGTGGCGTCCCGCGACGGCGGGACGGAGCCGGTCTCCTGGGTGGTGATCGCGCTCCGGCTGGCGCTGCCCGCCGCCGCCTCGGTGTCGGCCTTCCTGCCCGGCACGCGCTGGTACTTCGCCGGGAACGCGGGTTAGCGCCGCCGTGGACCAGCCGACCCTCTACTCCGAACCCGGCGCGTCCTGGTGGCCGCTGCTGTGGGGCCCGGTGTTCGCCGCGCTCGGGTTCGCCGTCGAAGCGCTGACCGGCTCGGCCGCCCCGGCGCGGTGGCTGTTCGTCGCGCTGCTGCTCGTGCTGCCGACGGCGCTGTGGGTGCAGGCGCGCCGCCGCCTCCACGCCGTGCGCCTGACCCCCGTGGCCCTGCACCAGGGGCGGGAGGAGCTGCCGATCAGCGACGTCGAGTCGGTCGACGGCCTGGAGCCCCGCTCCGGCGCGAAGGTGCTCGGCGGTGGCTGGACCGCGCCCCGCGGCACGGAGCCGGTGCCGATCCGGCTCACCGACGGCACGGTCGTCACGGGGTGGGCCCGCGACGCGGAGGCGCTGCGCGCCGCCATGGGGGAGCTGCTGACCACCCGCGACGGAGGTGACCGCCGTGCCGACCCGCGATGACCCCGGCGCCGACCGGCCGGACAGCCACGGCACGGCCGGCGACCAGCGCGGACGTGAGAAGCTGGACGGCGTGACCGCGGCCACCGCCGAGACCGAGACCGTCCCCGAGCCCGAACCCCGCCCGGACGCGCCGGCGCTGCACCAGCCGAAACGCGCCTTCGTCGCGATCGGCGAGGTGGTGCTCATCGCGCTGCTCGTGCCGGCGGCCGTGTGGTGCTGGAACCGGGGTGTCGTGCACTACAGCTTCCCCGTGCCCGACCACGCCCCGCTCGAGTCGACCCGCTTCAAGGGCAACTGGATCGGCGCGTCGGTGGGCCTGGTCACCCTCGCGGGCGTGCTGCTGCTCGACGCGCTGCGGCAGACCGCGCTCGCCGTGCGCACCCGTGGTCGGGAGCAGGGCGGGGAACCGGACGTGTGAGACTGGGGGGCGTGACAGCGACGCGATCCCAGGCACTGTTCGAGCGCGCGGCGGAGGTGATCCCCGGTGGCGTGAACTCCCCGGTCAGGGCTTTCCACTCGGTCGGCGGCACGCCGAGGTTCATGGTGCGCGGCGAGGGGCCGCACCTGTGGGACGCCGACGGCAACCGGTACGTCGACCTGGTGGCGTCCTGGGGCCCGATGATCCTCGGGCACGCCCACCCGGACGTGGTGCGCGCGGTCCGCGACGCGGCCGTCCACGGCCTGTCGTTCGGCACGCCCACCGAGGGCGAGGTCGAGCTGGCCGAGGAGATCATCGACCGGGTCGCCCCGGTGCACCGGGTCCGCCTGGTCAACTCCGGCACCGAGGCCACCATGAGCGCGATCCGGCTGGCCCGCGGCTTCACCGGCCGGCGCAAGGTCGTCAAGTTCGCGGGCTGCTACCACGGCCACGTCGACGCGCTGCTCGCCCAGGCTGGCTCCGGCGTCGCCACGCTCGGCCTGCCCACCTCGCCCGGCGTCACGGGCGCCCAGGCCGCCGACACGCTGGTGCTGCCCTACAACGACGTCGAAGCCGTGCGCCGGGCGTTCGCCGAGAACCCCGACGAGATCGCCTGCGTGATCACCGAGGCGGCGGCGGGCAACATGGGCGCGGTCGCGCCGAAGCACAACGCCGAGCTGAAGCGGCTGTGCGAGGAGAACGGCGCGCTGCTGGTCATGGACGAGGTGATGACCGGCTTCCGCGTGTCCCGGGCCGGCTGGTACGGCCTGGAGAACGTCGAGGGCGACCTCTACACGTTCGGCAAGGTCATGTCCGGCGGGCTGCCCGCGGCGGCGTTCGGCGGCCGGGCGGACGTGATGTCGAAGCTCGCCCCGGCGGGCCCCGTCTACCAGGCGGGCACGCTGTCGGGGAACCCGGTCGCGGTGGCGGCGGGCCTGGCCACGCTGCGCGCGGCGACCGACGACGTCTACCGCACGCTGGACGCCAACGCCACGCGCCTGGGCGCGCTGTTCACCGCCGCGCTGACCGAGGCGGGCGTGGCGCACCGGGTGCAGTTCGCCGGCAACCTGGTCAGCGTGTTCTTCACCGACACCGAGGTCACCGACTACGCCGGCGCGCAGCGGGCCGAGACGTGGCGCTTCCCGCCGTTCTTCCACGCCCTGCTCGACCGGGGCGTGTACCCGCCGCCGAGCGCGTTCGAGGCGTGGTTCGTCAACGCCGCCATGACCGACGACGACTTCCAGGTCATCGCCGACGCGCTGCCGCACGCCGCGCGCGCCGCCGCGGGGGCGAGCCGGTGAGCCGCACCGTGGTCCACCTGCTCCGGCACGGCGAGGTGCACAACCCGACCGGCATCCTCTACGGCCGCCTGCCGGGCTTCAAGCTGTCCGAACGCGGCCAGCGGCAGGCCATCACCGTGGCCGAGCACCTGGCCGACCACGACATCGCGCACGTCGTGGCGTCGCCGCTGGACCGGGCGCAGCAGACGGCCGCCCCGATCGCCGACTCGCACCGGCTCGACCTGGCCACCGACGAGCGCCTGATCGAGGCGGACAACCGGTTCGAGGGCATGAAGGTGTCCGTCGGCGACGGCGCGCTGCGCTCGCCCAGGCACTGGCCGAAGCTCGTCAACCCGATCCGCCCGTCGTGGGGCGAGCCGTACCTGCAGATCGCGCACCGGATGCTCGGCGCGGTGCAGCGGGCCCGGTCCGTCGCCGAGGGCCACGAGGCCGTGTGCGTGTCCCACCAGCTCCCGATCTGGACGCTGCGGCGCTTCCTGGAGGGCAGGCGGATGTGGCACGACCCGCGCCGCCGCGAGTGCTCGCTGGCGTCGTTGACCAGCCTGGTGTTCGAGGGCGAGCAGCTCGTGCGGGTCGTCTACACCGAACCGGCCGGCGCGACCAACCCGAGGGTGACCGGGGCATGAGGCGGACGGGCGCGCGACGGGCGCTGGCCGGCCTCACCGCCGCCGTGCTGCTGCTCACCGGGTGCACCACCGGCGACGACGCCGTGGTGGCCGGCTCGGAGTTCCAGCTCGTCGCGCCCAACGGCGAGACGAGGCTGCGCTACGAGGCCGCCGACCGCAAGACCGTCACGGGGCTGACCGGGCCGAGCCTGATGGAGGACGGGAAGACGATCTCGCTGGACGACTTCGCGGGCAAGGTCGTCGTGGTCAACATCTGGGGCGCGTGGTGCCCGCCGTGCCGGACGGAGGCCCCCGAGCTGCAGAAGGTGCAGGACGAGACCGGGCCGCTGGGCGTGCAGGTGCTGGGCGTGGACGTCAAGGAGAACTCCACCGAGTCGCCGCGCGACTTCATCACCAACCGGAAGCTGACCTACCCGTCGATCTACGACGAGTCGGGTCGCGCGATGCTGGCGTTCCGCGGGCTGCCGCCCAACACGGTGCCGTCCACGTTCGTGCTCGACAAGCAGCACCGGGTGGCGGCGGCGTTCCTCGGCGCGGTGATCGCGTCCGACCTGGTGCCGCTGGTCAAGGAGCTGGCGGCGGAGTAGCGGCCGGCCCCGGGACCGCGGCGCGGACCGCGGCGACCACCGCGTCCCGGCCGACGGGGACTACTCGCGGCCGGGGTGCGCGGGATCGGGTTCCCGGCCGGCGCGGTGGTACCGGGCGCCCTCGAACGCGCCGACCACACCGCCGTCCGGGAAGAACACCCCGACCCGTTCGACGCCGGGTCGGTGGCCCCGCAGCGTCGCCGGGCAGGGGAGCGGCGACGACCGCGAGGACCACCGCCGGCGCGGGCGGGGCGAGCCGGTGAGCGTTCGTATAGTCACGCTATGGAGTTGGGCGCTAACCCACAAGGGTTGATCGTCGGGTTTGGACAGTCCCCGAACCGGGTAACAGGCAGCGTCAGGGCCCTCTCGACCACCGTTCGGCGAGCAGGAACAACCCGACACTGTGACGTGGGTCGCCCATAAGGGATGCCGGTGCACGGCGTCAAGTGGGTGATACCTACCCTGAACCCGTGAACCCGACCGATCTGGCCACCTCCGGCCCGATCCTGCTCGCGACCGGGGTGGCGGTGCTGGCCGGGGCGATCTCCTTCGCCTCGCCGTGCGTGGTGCCGCTGGTGCCCGGCTACCTCGCCTACCTCGCGGGCCTGGTGGGCGCGGAGGCGCCCGCGGTCGACGACGGCGAGGCGGTGAAGACCGGTCGCTGGCGGGTCGCCGGCGCGGCGCTGCTCTTCGTCCTCGGCTTCACGGTCGTGTTCGCCCTGACCTCGTTCGTGGTGCTCGGCCTGACCGACCTGTTCTGGTTCCGGGGCGACCTGCTCCAGCGCGTCGGCGGCGTCATCACGATCGCCATGGGCCTGGTGTTCATCGGGCTGGTCCCCGCCCTCCAGCGCGACGTGCGCGTGCACCGCACCCCGCGCGCCGGCCTGCTCGGCGCGCCCCTGCTCGGCGGGGTGTTCGCGCTGGGCTGGACCCCGTGCCTGGGCCCGACGCTGATGGGCGTGATGGCGCTGGCCCGCAGCACCGAGATCGGCTCGGTCACCGCCCGGGGCGCGGTCCTCGTCCTGGCCTACTGCCTCGGGCTCGGCCTGCCGTTCATCCTCATCGCGCTCGGCGCGCGCTGGGCGGTCCGGACGACCGGCTGGCTGCGCTCGCACGTCCGCCAGGTGCAGGTCTTCGGCGGCGTGCTGCTCATGGCCGTCGGCGTCGCCCTGGTCACCGGCCTGTGGGGCGAGTTCGTCGGCTGGCTGCGCGACGCCGTCGTCAACGACCTGAAACTGCCGTTGTAGTGCGCGCCGCCCTCGCCTTCCTGCGCAACACGTGGCGCGGCCTCACGGCCATGCGCACCGCGCTGACCCTGCTGTTCCTGCTGGCCCTCGGCGCGATGCCGGGCGCGCTGCTGCCCCAGCGCTCGCTGAACGCGGCGAAGGTCGACGAGTACATCGCCGACAACGGCTGGTGGGGCCGGTTCCTGGACCGGCTGCAGTTCTTCGACGTCTACGCCAGCGCCTGGTTCTCCGCGATCTACGTGCTGCTGTTCGTGTCCCTGGTGGGCTGCCTGCTCCCGCGCACCTGGGAGTACTTCAAGCAGATGCGCGCCAAGCCGGTGCTCACCCCGCGCAACCTGGCCCGGATGCCGCACCACGCGGCGAGCGAGACCACCGCGACCCCCGAGGCGGTGGTCGAGCGGGCGCGACAGCGGCTCAAGGGCTGGCGCGCGGTCACCCGGGACGAGCCGGGCGGCGCGCGCACGATCAGCGCCGAGCGCGGGTTCCTGCGCGAGACCGGCAACCTCGTCTTCCACTTCTCCCTGCTCGGCCTGCTGGTCGCCTTCGCCCTGGGCAAGATGTTCGGCTACGAGGGCCAGGTCATCGTGCAGGCCGACGGCGGCCAGTTCTGCAACTCCGGCGTCTACAACTACGACAGCTTCCGGCCCGGCCTGCGCGTCGACGGCACGGACCTCAGCCCGTTCTGCGTGCAGGTCGACGGCTTCGACGCCACCTACCTGCACAACGGCCAGGCCGAGAGCTTCGACGCGGCCATCCGGTACCAGTCCGGCGCGGACCTGGAGACCGGGTCCTGGCGGCCCTACCCGCTGCGGGTCAACAGCCCGCTGCGCACCGCAGGCGACCGCGTCTACCTCCTCGGCCACGGCTACACGCCGCTGTTCACCGTCACCTTCCCCAACGGCGAGACGCGCACCGGCGCGACCCAGTGGCGGCCGGTCAACCAGGTCACGCTGGCCTCCGAGGGCGCGACCAAGTTCGACCCGCCGAACGTGCCGGACGCCGAGCAGCGCCGCAAGGGCCAGCTCGCGATCACCGGCCTGCTCGCGCCCACCGCCGTCTTCCGGGGCGAGCTGCTCGACTCGGCGTTCCCCGCCGCGAACGACCCGGCCGTGGCGGTCGACGTCTACCGCGGCGACCTGGGCAACGACTCCGGCCGCGGCCAGTCCATCTTCTCCATCGACCAGAAGATGGTGCAGGACGGCAAGCTGCTCAAGGTCGCCCGGCAGAACCTGCGGCAGGGCGAGCGGCTGACCCTGGACGACGGCACCACCATCCGCTTCGACGGCGTCCGCGACTGGGTCTCGCTCCAGATCTCGCACGACCCCACGCAGGTGTGGGTGCTGGTGTTCTCGGTGCTGGTCATCCTGGGCCTGGGCGTCTCGCTGAGCATCAAGCGCCGCCGCGTGTGGGTGCGGGCGACGCCGGGGGACGACGGGCGTACGGTGGTCGAGGTCGGCGGCCTCGCCCGCACCGATCAGGCGGGGTACGGCGAGGAGTTCACGGCGCTGGCCCGTGACCTGCTCCCCTCCCGCGACCCGCTCGCAGAGAAGGAGGAGGTCTGATGCCGGTCAACACGGCCTTGGCGACCTACAGCGACTGGACCTACGGCGCGGCCGTGGCGGTCTACTTCCTCGCCGCCGTGCTGTACCTGTGCGAGGCCGCGTTCGCCCGGCCCGCGAAGGCGCGGGAACTGGCGGGCGCCGTCGCGGCCGGCGGCACCCGGGCCGACGGCACGTGGACGCCCGGCCGCGTCGACAAGCCCGAGCGCTCGCGCGCCGAGCGCCTCGGCCGCATGGGCGCCGCGCTCGCCGTCCTCGGCGTGCTGCTGCACGCCGCCTCCCTGGTGCTGCGCGGGTTGGCGACCGAGCGCGCGCCGTGGGGCAACATGTACGAGTACGGCTCGCTGCTCACGTTCGCCGCGGTCGTGACGTGGCTCGTGCTGTCGCGCGCGTTCGACGTGCGCAGGCTCGGCGGCTTCGTGCTCGTGCCGGTCGTCATCCTGATGTTCCTCGGCGGCACGGTCCTCTACGCCGACGCCGCGCCGGTGCAGCCCGCGCTGCAGTCGTACTGGCTCGTGGTGCACGTCTCGGTGATCTCGGTGTCCAGCGGCGTGCTGCTGGTGCCCGGCGTGGCCAGCGTGCTGTACCTGCTGAAGACCTCGGGTCGCGCGCGGTTCGCCAAGCTGCCCGACGCCGACCTGCTCGACCGGCTCGCCTACCGCAGCACGGTGTTCGCGTTCCCGCTGTTCACCGTCGGCATCATCTGCGGCGCGATCTGGGCCGAGGCCGCGTGGGGCCGGTTCTGGGGCTGGGACCCCAAGGAGACGGTGGCGTTCGTGTCGTGGGTCGTCTTCGCGGCCTACCTGCATGCGCGGGCGACGGCCGGGTGGCGCGGCAGGCCCGCCGCGTGGATCAACACGCTCGGCTTCGCGCTGACCGTGTTCAACCTGTTCTTCATCAACCTCGTCAAGAGCGGGTTGCACTCCTACGCCGGCGTCGGGTGATCGGCGCGGACCGGTGCCGCGCGGGCGCGCGGCCCGTTCCGGCACGGCCGGGTGAGCGCGCACCCAGTGTCGTGGAACCACTGATCGCCGACTACCGTCGGACGGGTGGGGTCGGGGAGGTCTCGATCCGCTTCGCTCAGGGAGGACCCCAGCGGTGACCGGTCGCTACGAGAATCCCGAGCCGTCGTGGCAGCAGCCGACCGGCGCGGACGGGCAGCACCCCAACCCGAACCAGTCGGGCGGCCACCAGGTCGAGCCGGGATCGGGAGCCCACTACGTCGAGCCGCAGACCGTGTACCTGGACCCGGCGGCGTCCGGTCCGGTGACGGGCCCGCCGTCGGGCGGGTTCCCGGCGCAGTCCGGGCCGTACCCGGTGCCGGGCCAGCAGTCGGGTCCGCACCCCGTGCCCGGTCAGTCGGGCGCGTACCAGGTCCCCGGTGGTCAGTCGGGCGCGTACCCGGTGCCGGGTGGTCAGTCCGGTGCCTACCAGGTGCCGGGTGGTCAGTCGGGTGCCTACCAGGTCTCGGGTGGTCAGTCGGGCGCGTATCAGGTGCCGGGCGGTCAGTCGGGCGCGTATCAGGTGCCGAGCGGTCAGTCGGGTCCGTACCAGGTCCCGGGCGGCCAGTCGGGCCCGTACCAGGTGCCGGGCGGCCAGTCCGGCCCGTACCCCGGCCCCGGCCAGTCGGGACCCCACCAGTACCAGGGCGGTTTCCCCAACAACTTCCCGCAGAGCATCCAGCCCCAGCCGGCGCAGCAGGCCCAGCGCGCCACCGCGGGCGACGTCACCTCGCAGCAGCTCATCAAGCGGGCCAAGCGCCCGCCGCAGTCGGGCTGGCGCAAGACCCTGCACACGGTCACCGGCGGCCTGGTCAACCTCGGCGAGAGCCCCGCGGACCTCCGCAGGCGCGAGCTGATCGCCCGCATCAACCAGCCGCTGCGCGGCTGCTACAAGATCGCGATGCTGAGCCTCAAGGGCGGCGTCGGCAAGACCACGACGACCACCACGCTCGGCTCGACGTTCTCCTCGCTGCGCGGCGACCGGGTCATCGCGGTGGACGCCAACCCCGACCGCGGCACGCTCGCGCTGAAGGTCCCGCGGGAGACCACGGCGACCGTCCGGCACCTGCTGCGGGACGCCTCCAAGATCACGCGGTACAGCGACGTGCGCGCGTACACCTCGCAGTCGCCCAGCCGGCTGGAGGTGCTCGCGTCCGAGCAGGACCCGGCGGTGTCGGAGGCGTTCAGCGACCAGGACTACCTGCGCACGGTCTCGCTGCTGGAGCTGTTCTACAACATCGTGCTGACCGACTGCGGCACCGGCCTGATGCACTCGGCCATGAAGGGCGTGCTCGACCAGGCGGACTCGCTGGTGCTCGTCTCGTCCGGCTCGGTGGACGGCGCGCAGACCTCGGCGGCGACGCTGGACTGGCTCGACGCCCACGGCTACCGCGACCTGGTGGCCAAGTCCGTCGCGGTGATCAACTCGGTGCGGCCGGGCTCGGGCAAGGTCGACCTGGACAAGCTGGCCGCGCACTTCGCCCAGCGCTGCCGCGCCGTCGTGCGCATCCCGTTCGACAGCCACCTGGAGGAGGGCGCGGAGATCGAGCTGGACAAGCTCGCCCCGGACACCCGCCTCGCACTGCTGGAGCTGGCCGCGACCGTGGCCGACGACTTCCCGAACAACTGACCCGGACCACCGGTCACGGCGAGGGGGCCTCCACCCGAGGTCCCCTCGTCGTCACTCGTCGTCGTCCGGCTTCTTCCGGCGCTGCTCGCCGAGCTTGCGCAGGAAGTCGGGGTCGTCGTCCGGCGCCACGAAACGACGACTGGGGGCGGTATCGACCCGGTCCGGTCCGAACGCACGCCACAGCAGCACGGCGATGGTGAGCGCACCGATCACCGCGAGCAGGTAGAGCATGGTCGCCACCTCCTTTGCCACGAGATTACCCGTGTCCCGGAGGTGCGCGTCATCAGTGCCGGACGGGCTCCGTGGCCTCCGTGGTCAGCTGGGAGAGCAGCTGCTGGACCTCGGACTCGCGGAACCGGCGGTGGCCGCCGGGCGTGCGGATCGAGCCGATGCGGCCCGCCGTGGCCCAACGGGTGACGGTCTTCGGGTCGACCCGGAACAGGTTCGCGACCTCGCCCGGTGTGAGCAGGCGCTCCCCCTGGTGTCCCTGCGTCATCACGGTCACGGCATCCTCCCCGCTGGCGAACAGACGTACCGGACGCATCGTGGCACCACACCCATCGGGTACTCGAACGCTTGGGTGATGGTAAAGAGGTAGTAAGGGACGAAGCGCGCGGTTCGGACATCCGTGAGGTTCGGCCGTCCGGGGCCGTGGGCCTACGCTGTGCCCGGTGGACGCTCTTGATCGCCAGATCATCGCCGCCCTGCGCGAGAACGGCCGGGCCACCTACGCCGACCTGGGTCGCAAGGTCGGCCTCTCCGCCTCCGCCGTGCACGAGCGGGTCGGCAAGCTCGAAGCCACGGGCGTGATCGTCGGCTACCACGCGGTCGTGGACCCGAGCGCCGTCGGCCTCGGCGTGACCGCGCTGGTCAGCATCCACCCCACCGACACCGCGGACGACGACGAGCTGGCCGTGGCGCTGGCCGGGCTGGTCGAGGTCGAGTCGTGCTACCGGGTGGCGGGCGACGAGTCGTTCATCGTGAAGGTGCGGGTCGCCACGGTGGACGACCTGGAGCGCTCGCTGGGCAGGCTGCGGCGCATCCAGGGCGTCGCGCGCACGCGCACCACGGTCGTGCTGTCCACCCGGTTCGAGGGCCGCCCGAACACCGCGGCGGCCGGCCCCGCCGACGACGCGTAACCTGGTTGACCGTGCACCTCGGTCGTGATGTGACGCTCTACATCGGCGCTCGCCTGGGCATGGTCGCCGCGGTCACCGCGCTGCTCGTGCTGCTGAACGTGCCGCTGCTGGTCGCCCTCGCCGTGGGCGTGGTGGTGGCGCTGCCGCTGTCGCTGTTCGTGTTCGGCGGGCTGCGCAAGCGGGTGGCGCAGGGCCTGGAGGAGAAGCAGGCCGCGCGCCGGGCCGAGCGCGAGAAGCTGCGCGCCCAGCTGCGCGGCGACGCCGCCTAGCGGCCCGGTCGGCGCGCGAAGACCGCCTCCGCGTCGTCGACCAGGCGATCGACCACGTCCCGCAGCTCCAACGACGCCAGCCAGTGCTCCGGGATCGCCCCGACCCCGTCCCGCGCGCCGAGCAGGTTCCCGCACAGCGCGCCGGTCGAGTCGCTGTCCCCGGAGTGGTTGACCGCGAGCAGCAGCCCGTCGGCCAGGTCGCGCGCGGCCAGCGCGGTCAGCACCGCGATCGCCAGCGCCTCCTCGCCGACCCAGCCGCCGCCCAGCGCCGTCTCGATCACCTCGGGCGTCGGCCGCACCCCGCCCGCGCCCAGCTCCACGGCGAGGTCGAGCAGGGCCACCTGCTCCTCGTGGCCCGCCCACCGGACCAGCTCGGCGCGGGCCACCTCGATCGCGGACCGCAGCGGCGCGCCCGCCAGCACCTGCTGCACCAGCACGGCCAGCACGCCCGCCGACAGGTAGCCGCTGGGGTGCCCGTGGGTCAGCGCCCCGGTCGCGACGGCCAGCTCGAACACCTCCCGCACGTCGTCGGACCACAACGCCACCGGGGCGGCCCGCATCACCGCGCCGCAGCCCTTGGAGTCGTTGATCGGGGAGTCGACGGTGCCGAGCACGCCCGAGCGCAGCGCGGTCAGGCACGTGGTGCCGGGCGCGCGCCGGTCGTGCAGCTCGGGCACGTCCAACAGCCACCCGTCGTGCCTGACCTCCGGACCGCCCTGCGTGCGCAGCCACCGCCCGTAGGCCACGCGCACCTCGTGCACCGGGTCGCTGCCGCGGCGGCGGGCCAGCAGCAGGCCCTCCAGCGTGAACAGGGTCATCTGGGTGTCGTCGGTGATCGCGCCGAGCCTGCCGTAGGCGGGCGCGTAGTCGGTCAGGCCCGAGGGCCCGAACCGGCCCCGGATGCGGTCGATCCGGTCGAACTCGATCGAACCGCCGAGCGCGTCGCCGACCGCGCCGGCCAGGAGGCAGCCGCGGGCGGAACCGGTCGGAAGTGAGTTCACGTCGCAGAAGTTATCGTGCCGCCGTGACCTCTTCGGTAGACCGTTGCAGCTCCCGGACCAGGGAGTGGGTGTGCGAGGCCGTCCGCATCATCGAGGCGGACGCCAACCGCAGCGCCGACACGCACCTGCTGCACTTCCCCCTCCCACCGGAGTGGGGCATCGACCTGTACCTCAAGGACGAGTCGACCCACCCCACCGGCTCGCTCAAGCACCGGCTCGCGCGCTCGCTGTTCCTGTACGCGATCTGCAACGGCTGGGTCGTCGGCGGCACGCCCGTGATCGAGGCGTCGTCCGGCTCGACGGCCGTCTCCGAGGCGTACTTCGCCCGGCTGCTCGGGCTGCCGTTCATCGCCGTGATGCCCCGGTCGACCAGCCGGGAGAAGGTCGCGCTGATCGAGCGGCAGGGCGGGCAGTGCCACTTCGTGGACGAGCCGGCCGCGATCTACGACGAGTCGCGGCGGCTCGCGGCCGAGCTGGACGGGCACTTCATGGACCAGTTCACCCACGCCGAGCGCGCGACCGACTGGCGCGGCAACAACAACATCGCCGAGTCGGTGTTCCAGCAGATGGCGCTGGAGTCCGCGCCGGAGCCGGAGTGGGTCGTGGTGGGCGCGGGCACGGGCGGCACGAGCGCCACCATCGGCCGCTACATCCACTACCGCAGGCTGCGCACCCGGCTGGCCGTGGTGGACCCCGAGCACTCGGTGTTCTTCGACGCCTGGCGCGAGCGGGACGGGTCGCTGACCGGGACGCGCGGCTCGCTCATCGAGGGCATCGGCAGGCCGCGGGTCGAGCCGTCGTTCATCGGCGACGTGATCGACCGGATGGTCAAGGTGCCGGACGCGGCGTCGATCGCGACGATCCGGCACGTCGAGGAGGTGCTCGGGCGGCGGGTCGGCGGGTCGACCGGCACGAACCTGTGGGGCGCGTTCCAGCTGATCGCGGAGATGCGGGCGTCGCGGCTGCGCGGCAGCGTCGTGACGCTGCTGTGCGACGGCGGCGAGCGGTACGCCAACACCTACTACGACGACGAGTGGGTGACCGGGCAGGGCTTGGACCTGGAGCCGCACCTGGCGACGCTGGCGAAGTTCCGCTCGACCGGCGTGTGGGGTCGGTGACCGGCTCCTCGCGGTTCGCCCCTCTTCGGTGGAACGGGTCGCGGGTCCGGTGCGTCCCAGCGTGGATCGGCGCGTGGGAAGGGGTGTGCGGTGACCGCGTGGCGGACGGCTGAGGTGCTCACGGCGGAGGACGTGCTGGCCAGGTCCGTCGCCGATGCCGACAAGGCGATGCGCGAGGCGGCGAAGCTGCGGTACCCGGCGCGGGAGCCGTCGGCCGACGACGTGCGGCGGGTGATGCGGTACGCCAAGTCGAACGAGGCGTCGCCGGAGCTGCGGGCGTTGCAGCGGCGGATCGCCGGGGGGTACCTGAGCTGGCGGCAGGTGCTGATGGGCGAGGCCGCCGACGACCGGGGCGTGAGGGCGGCGCTGGAGGCGGACCGGGAGGCGCTGGCGGCCCTGTGCCGGGGCGAGGAGCCCCGCGCGGAGCCACCGAAGCCGACGCCGCGCGACGAGGACGAACCGATCACCTTCACCGAAGACGCCTGGTGACCCGTGTGTCGAACGCCCAGGACCCGAGAGTCCTACGTTCAGGCCGCGAGAGTCCTACGTTCAGAGCGCGAGAGTCCTACGTTCGGGCCGTGAGAGTCCTACGTCCGGCAGTGGTGGGTTCGACGTTCGGGCGTGGGGTTCGGGTCAGGCGAGGACGAGGGCGAGGGGGGTGGTGATCCCCCAGACCAGCATGGCCAGGCCCGTGTCGCGCAGGACGGGGATCAGGTCGCGGCCCTTGCTGCCCCTCAGGACGCGGCGCGCGCCGAGGACGGCCAGGGGCAGGGCCAGGAACGCGAGCAGGGCCGGCGGGACGCGCAGGCCGATCGCGAGGGTGATCACGAACGGGATGGTCACCAGGGCCAGGTAGAGGCGGCGGGAGTCGCGGTCGCCCAGGGTGGAGGCCAGGGTCCGCTTGCCCGCCCGCAGGTCGGTGGGGATGTCGCGCAGGCTGTTCGCGATCATCACGCCCGTGGAGAACGCCCCCATGGCCACCGCGCCGCCGATGCCGATGCCCGTCACCTCACCCGTCAGCACGTAGAGCGTGCCCAGCACGGCGGCGGGGCCGAAGAACACGAAGACGGCCAGTTCGCCCAGGCCCGCGTAGCCGTACGGCTTGCGACCGCCGGTGTAGAACCACGCGGCGGCGATGCAGACCGCCCCGAACGCCACCATCCAGTACCGGCCCGACAGCACGACCAGCGCCAGGCCCGCCACCGCGGCCACGCCCAGCGCCGCGAACGCCGCCGCGCGCACCGCCTTCGGGTTCGCCGCACCCGAGCCGACCAGCCGGAACGGCCCCACGCGGTCGGCGTCGGTCCCCCGGATGCCGTCGGAGTAGTCGTTGGCGTAGTTCACGCCGACCTGCAACGCCACCGAGACCACGAGGGCCAGGGCCGCCCACAGCGCGGAGAAGCCGTCGATGTGGTGCGCGGCTCCCGCGCCGACCAGCACCGGCGCGATCGAGTTCGGCAGCGTGCGGGGGCGGGTCCCCGATACCCACTGGGCGACTGTGGCCATGCCGGACATCCTCCGACATGGTGAACGGGGACCCGCTCCCGGGTGGCAGCCCGATCAGCAGGCGGTCGCGCCCGAGACGCCCGACACGTAGGCCTTCGCGACGAACTTGCCCGACGCGATCCGGTACCAGATGCTCGACGTGCCCTGGGTGCCCGTCACCGACTGGCCGGTGACCTGGCACTCGACCCGCACCTGCGCGTAGTTGGCGGCCAGGCCGACCTGCGAGGCGGTCGAGGAGGCGGAGCTGCGCACGTTCAGCGGGTCGCTGGAGGTGCGGATGAAGCCGGCCGGGCCGGAGCCCGTCCACTGGTAGGTGACGGTGACCCACGAGTTGTCGGTCAGCTTGAGGCCGTCCCAGAACGTGCCGTCGGCCAGGTCGATGCCCGCGGGGTTGGCCACGGCACGGCCGAACTGGTCCTTGCCGCCGTTGTAGCCGTTCTCGTAGGCGGCCTGCGCCTCGGGCTTGCCCTGCGGCAGGTCCTTCCACATCTCCCGGGTCGACGACGGGTTCCAGTAGTCGTCCTTGGTGTTCCACGGGCCGACATCCCACACCGGGGCCCACTCGCAGCGGCCGTTGGACGCGCACACCCGCACGCTGTAGGTGCCGGTGCCCTTGTCGGACAGGCCGCGCCGCGACGGCAGGGCCACGAAGTGGTCCCGGCTGACGATCACGTGGCCGTTCGCGGTCGTGCCGCCGACCAGGCCCTCCCGGGTGGCGTAGACCCGGTAGGACAGGCCCGCGGCCTGCGCGACGACACCGGACGCGGTCGTCGTGGTGAACGCGCGCAGGTCGAGCCGGCTCACCTCGGGCGACGCCTTCTCGGCCGTCAGCGCGAGCCGCACCTGCACGGTCGTCACCGCGGTCGGCAGCACGGCGGGCGCGTCGGGCCGGGCCTCGACCCACTCGGTCCACTGCTCGTCGCCGACCGCGCCGCGCACGTCGACGGCGACCTCCGCGCCGGCGGGCACGCTGCTCCGCACGGTGGCGGCGACGGCGTTCACCGGCGCGTCGAGCCTGCGCGGTGCCAGCTGCAGGAAGCCGGTGCGCAGGGCCGCCCGCGCGCTGGCGGGCGTGGGCGCGGCGCGGTCGAGCCGCACCGCGCCGCCCTGGGTGGTCACGCCGTTGTCATCGGCGTCCACGGTGGACAGGTCGGCTCGCCACCCGACGTCGCCGGCGGCCGCGGCGGGGGCGGCCAGGCCGGCGGTCAGGACGGTGGCGACGGCGAGCGGTATCAGGTAGCGCCTGGTCATCGCAGCACTCCTCGTCCGGACGCGCGGTGCGGAGGTGACCGCAGGCAGGGTCGCGCGTCTCGGCGGTGCCGAGCCAATCGCCTGGTGTGGTTATCTGTCAACCAACAACATCGCTAACACGACAGAAACTCACCCAAACGAGCCAACGACCGCCTTCCGATCCACCTTGCCCGGTCCGCGCAGCGGCAGTTCCGTCACGAAAGCGACCCGCTTCGGCATGGCGAACCGCCCCACCGCCTCGCCGACCGCCGCGCACAACCGCTCCGCGTCGGGCGGGTCACCGGGATCTTCCGGCACCACGGCCGCCGCCACCACTTGACCCCACTCGGGGTCGGCCAGCCCCACGACGCACGCCTCCCGCACGCCCGGCTGGGCCGCCAGCACCCGCTCGACCCGGCTCGGCGCGATGTTCTCGCCACCGCTGATGATCACGTCGTCGGCCCGGCCGAGCACGTCCAGCGTGCCGTCGGGCCGGACGCGCCCGAGGTCGTCGGTGCGGAACCAGTCGCCGAACGGCTCGCCTCCCCGGTAGCCCAGCGCCAGCACCGGCCCGCCCAGCTCGATCCGCCCCCCGGTCAGCCGCACCCGCACGCCGTCGAGCGGCAGGCCGTCGTAGACGCAGCCACCGGACGTCTCGCTCATGCCGTAGGTGGTCACCACCCGCACCCCGAGGTCGCGCGAGCGCTCCAGCAGGGACGGCGGGGTGGCCGCACCACCGATCAGCACGCCGTCGAACTGCCGCACCGCCGCCAGCCCGGGGCCCTCGGTGGCCACCAGGCGGGCCAGCTGCGTGGGGACGAGCGCGGTGTAGTGCCGGCCCGGCGTGGCCAGCACGGGACGGGCCGCGACGGCGAAGTCGGCGGCCCGGAACCCCGGCGCGAGGTCCATCGCGCCCGGCCGCGTGCCCGCCACGACGGACCGCACCAGCACCTGGATGCCGGCGATGTGCGTGGTCGGCAGGGCGAGCAGCCACGTGCCGGGGCCGCCGAGGCGGTCGTGGGTCAGCTCGGCCGACGCGGTGAGCGCGTCCGCGCCGAGCAGCACCTCCTTCGGCTCGCCCGTGGAGCCCGACGTCGTGACCGCGAGCACGGCCCGGGTCTCCCAGCCCCGCAGGGGCGGCACGTCGCCGGACCCGGCCACCACCAACCCGCCCCGGCCGGCCAGGGCGTCGCGCAGCGCGTCGAAGGTGACCATCAGTAGTGGTAGGGGTAGTCGGACCAGTCCGGCGCGCGCTTCTCCAGGAAGGCGTCCCGGCCCTCCACCGCCTCGTCGGTCATGTACGCCAGCCGCGTGGTCTCGCCCGCGAAGAGCTGCTGGCCGACCAGGCCGTCGTCGATCAGGTTGAACGCGTACTTCAGCATCCGCTGGGCGGTCGGCGACTTGCCGTTGATCTCCCGGGCCCACTCCAGCGCCGTCGACTCCAGCTCGGCGTGCGGCACGACCGCGTTCACCGCGCCCATCCGGTGCATGTCCTCGGCGCTGTAGGCGCGGCCCAGGAAGAAGATCTCGCGGGCGAACTTCTGGCCGACCTGCCGGGCCAGGTACGCCGAGCCGTAGCCGCCGTCGAAGCTGCCGACGTCGGCGTCGGTCTGCTTGAACCGCGCGTGCTCGGCGCTGGCCAGCGTGAGGTCGCACACGACGTGCAGGCTGTGGCCGCCGCCCGCCGCCCAGCCCGGCACCACCGCGATGACGACCTTCGGCATGAACCGGATCAGGCGCTGGCACTCCAGGATGTGCAGCCGGCCCGCGCGCGCCGGGTCGATGGTCTCCGCCGTCTCACCCGACGCGTACTGGTAGCCGCTGCGGCCGCGGATGCGCTGGTCGCCGCCGGAGCAGAACGCCCAGCCGCCGTCGCGCGGCGACGGGCCGTTGCCGGTGAGCAGGACGCAGCCGACGTCCGAGCTCATCCGGGCGTGGTCCAGCGCCCGGTACAGCTCGTCCACGGTGTGCGGGCGGAACGCGTTGCGCACCTCGGGCCGGTGGAACGCGATGCGCACCGTGCCCTGGTCGACCGCGCGGTGGTAGGTGATGTCGGTGAAGTCGAACCCCTCGACCCGCTTCCAGCGGGTGGGGTCGAACAGCTCGGAAACGTCCTCGTCTGCCACGGCAGGGACAATAGGCCCGCGCACCGGCCCGGTCCGGCCCGGCGTCGGGAATCACCTGGTCGCGGCCTGAGCGACAATGGCGGGGTGAACCCGTCCACCGCGCAGGCCAGGGTGCTCGTCGACGAGCTGATCCGCAACGACGTCCGGCACGTCGTGCTCAGCCCGGGGTCGCGCAACGCCCCGCTGTCGTTCGCCCTGCACGAGGCCGCCGCGGCCGGACGCCTCACCCTGCACGTCCGCGTGGACGAGCGCTCGGCGGGCTTCCTGGCCCTCGGCCTGGCCCGGGGCGGCGGTGGGGTCACCGCCGTCACCTGCACGTCCGGCACGGCCGTGGCGAACCTGCACCCGGCCGTGCTGGAGGCCCGGCACGCGGGCGTCGGGCTCGTCGCGCTCACCGCCGACCGCCCGGTCGAGCTGTACCGCACGGGCGCCAGCCAGACCGTGGACCAGCAGCGGATCTTCGGCATCGACACCCTCCAGTTCCCCGTCGCCGAACGCCGTGCCGACCAGAACGGCCTGTGGCGCTCCCTGGTGTGCCGGGCCGTGGCCGCGGCCCGCGAGCAGGGCCCGGTGCACGTGAACGTCCCGTTCCGCGAGCCGCTCGTGCCCGATGCCGACGACGACTGGCCGGAGAGCCTGGAGGGCCGCCCGTTCGACGTGCCGTGGACGCGCGCGGCCCGCCGCACCACCACCTCGACGCACGTCGCCGACCACCTGGGCCCGCGCACGCTCGTGATCGTCGGCGACACCGACCGCGACGTGTCCGACCTGGCCGAACGCGCCGGGTGGCCGGTGATCGCCGAACCGACCGGGTACGGCCTGCGGCACGGCGCGCTGCTGCTCAACGCGGGCGGGCTGCCCGAGCACCTGGTGCCCCGGGCCGTGGTGGTGGTCGGCCGCGCCACGCTCTCGCGCGGGGTGCTGGGGCTCATCGCCCGGACCCCGGTGGTGCACGTGCTGTCCGACGAACCGGACTGGCCGGACCCGCGGTTCACCGCCACGCACGCGTCCACCGACCTGGTGCTCGGCGAGCACGACGTGGACGACGACTGGCTCACCGCCTGGCAGCACGCGGACAAGGCGGTCGCCGACGTGGTGGACGACCTGCTGGCCCGGCAGCCCTGGCCGACCGGCCTGCACGTGGCCCGCGACCTGGTGGCCGCGCTGCCGCCGGGCGCGAACCTGTTCCTGGGCTCGTCCAACCCGGTCCGCGACGTCGACCTGGTGGCCGCGCCGCGCCACGACGTCCGCACCTTCGCCAACCGGGGCGTGGCGGGCATCGACGGCAGCGTCTCCACCGCCGCGGGCATCGCGCTCACCCGGGGCCCGACCTACGCGCTGATCGGCGACCTGACGTTCCTGCACGACTCCAACGGCCTGCTGATCGGTCCGGGCGAGCCGCGGCCGGACCTGACCGTGGTCGTGCTGAACGACGACGGCGGCGGCATCTTCGCGCTGCTGGAGCAGGGCGCGAAGGAGCACGAGCGGACCTTCGAGCGCGTGTTCGGCACCCCGCACGGGGTCGACCTGGGCGCGCTGTGCGCCGCGCACCACGTGCCGCACACCGAGGTGAGGACCCCGGAGGAGTTCCGCCGGGCGCTGGGCAGGCCGAGCGGAATGCGGGTGGTGGAAATCCGGGCGGAACGCCACGAATTGCGCGACCTGCACGCCCGGATGAAGGCCGCCGTGTCAACCGCATTCCAATAGTCGAAATCCTACCGACGGGGGTACAGCCCACCCCGGGCCGCGACTAGCTTCGCCGCATGTCCCTGAGAGCGAAACTGACCCTCGGCACCGCCACCGCGGCGTCCCTGCTGCTCCTGGCCGGCACGGCGGCGGCGGCCCAGCCGGGAGCGCCGGGCATCGGCGACCCCTACTACCCGAATGCGGGCAACGGCGGGTACGACGTTTCCCACTACGACATCAGGCTCAACTACCAGCCGGCCACCGACACGCTTTCCGGCACCACGACGATCCTGGCCCGCACCACCCAGGATTTGAGCCGGTTCAACCTCGACTTCCTGCTGAAGGTCAGTTCGATCCGGGTCGACAACAAGGTCGCCGCGTTCTCGCAGAACGGCGGCGAGCTCGTGGTCGACCCGCGCGGCACGCTGCGCAAGGGCTCGCAGGTGACCGTCGTCGTCACCTACTCCGACGTGCCGTCGACCCACGCCGTGGACGGCTACACGTCGTGGAAGCGCACCCCGGACGGCGCGCTGGCGATCGACGAGCCCGACATCGCGCCGTGGTGGTTCCCGAGCAACAACCACCCGACCGACAAGGCGACGTTCGACGTGTCGGTGGCGGTGCCCAGCGGCACCGAGGTGATCTCCAACGGCACGTTCGGCGGCACGACCCAGCAGATCAACGGCTGGACCCGGTGGCGCTACCGCAGCCTGAGCCCGCAGGCGACGTACCTGGCGTTCATCGCGATCGGCCAGTTCGAGATCCGCCAGTCGACCGAGCCGAACGGCCGACCGGTGCTCAACGCCTACTCGGAGCGGCTCGGCGCGGACTACGGCGCGGCCGTGTCCAGCATCGAGCGCACGCCCGAGGTGGTGGAGTTCCTGGAGGAGAACTTCGGGCCGTACCCGTTCGAGGCGCAGGGCGGCGTGGTGGCGCCCGGCATCGGCTTCGCGCTGGAGAACCAGACCCGCTCCACCTACGACCCCGGCTTCTTCCGCCGCGGCTCGAACACCTACGTGGTGGCGCACGAGAACGCCCACCAGTGGTTCGGCGACTCCGTGTCGGTGCGGGGCTGGAAGGACATCTGGCTGAACGAGGGCTTCGCCAGCTACGCGGAGTGGCTGTGGTCGGAGCATGTCGGCGAGGGCACGGTCCAGGAGAACTCGGACTACGTCTACTCGCTCTACCCGGCCGACGACCCGTTCTGGCAGGTCCTGCCCGGTGACCCGGGCGTGGCCAACCAGTTCGACGGCGCCGTGTACGACCGGGGCGCGCTGACCCTGCAGGCGCTGCGGGCGGAGATCGGCGACGAGGCGTTCTTCCGGCTGCTGCGCGAGTGGCCCACCGCCAAGCGCTACGGCAACGCGACGACGGAGGAGTTCATCGCGTTCGCCGAGCGGGTCTCGGGCAAGCAGCTCGACGACCTGTTCCGGACGTGGCTGTTCACGCCGGCCAAGCCGGCCGCCGCGCCGGGTTCGGCCGGGTTCGCGGCGCGGTCCGCGGTGACCGAGCCGACGTCGTTCAAGAAGATCCGGGAGACCCACGAGCTGCTCGCGGCCCACGGGCACTGAGGTCACGGGCACTGACGCGACGGGCCGCTCCCGGTGAGCCGGGGGCGGCCCGCCACCCGTCACATGCCTTCGAGGGCTTCCCGCAGGGGCAGCATCTTGGCGTGGGCCTCGCGGACCTCGGAGTCGGGGTCGGACTCGGCGACCAGGCCGCAGCCCGCGAACAGCCGCGCTGTGCGGCCGTCGAGCCGGGCGCAGCGCAGCGCGATGCCCAGCTCGCCGTCGCCGTTGCCGTCGATCCAGCCGACCGGTCCGGCGTAGCGGCCCCGGTCCATGCCCTCCAGCTCGCCGATCATCGCGATGGCGTCCGCGCGGGGCGTGCCGCCGACGGCCGCGGTGGGGTGCAGCGCCTCGCCCAGCGCGAGCAGCGACGGCGTGCCGCCGAGGGCGCCGCCGAGGGTGCCGCTGAGAGTGCCGACGACGTCGCTGGACAGGTGCGAGACGTTCGGCAGCCGCAGCACCGACGGCCCGTCCACGGACATCGTGTCGCAGAACGGCCGCAGCGTCTGCACCAGCGACGCCACCGCGTACTCGTGCTCGTCGCGGTTCTTGCCCGACTTGAGCAGCGCGGCGGCCAGCTCGTCGTCGGACATCCCGTCGTGCGGCCACGTCGTGCCGGCGAGCACGCGCGAGTCGACGACGGAACCGCTGCGGCGCAGCAGGAGTTCCGGTGTCGCGCCGATGAGCCCGTCCACCGCGTACACCCAGCACTCGGGGTAGCGGCGGGCCAGCCCCTCCAGCACGAAGCGGTGGTCGAGGTCGACGTCGGCGACCGCCAGCAGGTCGTGCGCCAGCACCACCTTGTCCAGCTCGCCCGCGCGCATCCGCTCGACCGCCGTGCGCACGGCCTCCCGGTAGCCGGTGACGGACACCTGGCCGTCGCTGTAGCGCACCTCGGTCGGCTTGCGCACGGGCTCGACCCGCCGCTTGCCGCTGTCGCCGATGGTGGTCAGCCAGCCGTGCCCGTCGCGGCGGCCCATCACGACCTCCGGCACCACGAGCACCGAGTGGCCGGGTCGGTCGGCGAAGGCCATGCTGACGAACGCGACCGGTCCCGTGCCGGGCACGCCCAGCTCGTCGTCCACGTCGAGGTCCTCGGTGAACTCGCGCCACCAGCGGTCGGCGGCGGCGAACCGGTCCGGGCCCGACACCTCGAACCTGGCCGCCTCGCCCCAGCCGACCAGGCCCGTTCCACCCCGCACCCAACTCAGCGCACCGGTGGGCGCGGGCAGCCTGGACAGCAGGTTGTCGCCCGCGACGCGCCTGGTGTGCACGCGCAGCCGTTGTCGGGTCCGCGGGGCAGGAGCTGAGGTCACGGCGTCGAGGGTATGGACTCATCGCTGAGATCCGGCGCGGAGGCCGCCCTAGACTCCTCAGTTGTGGTGGACGACGCAGTGCGGACAGGCGTCCGCCGGAAGGTCCGACTGCTGGTCAGCCGGTCGTTGGTGGTGATCGGCGCGGTGGTGACGCTGATCGGCGTGATCCTGCTCGCGGCGTGCTTCCGCGACGACTCGATGATCGAGGGCCGCCTGGGCAAGGCGACCGCCGAGGTGGTGTCGGTCTCCTTCCAGCGCACCGTCGTGCGCTTCGCCACCCCCGACGGCGCGGTGCACAGCCCGTCGCAGGGCCTGCTCTACCCGGAGGGGCTGGAGCCGGGCCAGCTGGTGCGCGTCGAGTACGACACGGCCGATCCCGAGGTGGCCCGGGTCGCCGGGCGCACGGCCGTGCTCGCGCTGCTGCCGATCGGGACGTTCCTGCTCGCGGTGTGGGCGGTGCTCGCGCCGGCGGCCTGGTGGCTCGCCCGGAAGGGCCGCCGCCGACCGGTGTGACAGTTCTCCTCAAAAACGGTCTCCAGGTGTAACATCGGCGGCATGGACCTGGAGGACCGGTTCGAGCGCACCGTCGCGGCCGAGCAGCGCGTCGAGCCGCGTGACTGGATGCCCGACGGCTACCGCAAGACGCTGATCCGGCAGATCGCGCAGCACGCCCACTCCGAGATCATCGGCATGCAGCCCGAGGGCAACTGGATCAGCCGCGCGCCGTCGCTGCGCCGCAAGGCGATCCTGCTGGCCAAGGTCCAGGACGAGGCCGGCCACGGCCTGTACCTGTACGCCGCGACCGAGACGCTGGGCGCGGACCGGGGCGAGCTGACCGAGAACCTCATCTCCGGCAGGCAGAAGTACTCCTCGATCTTCAACTACCCGACGCTGTCCTACGCCGACGTCGG
The DNA here is from genome assembly GCF_044544865.1 of Actinosynnema sp. NPDC053489. Taxonomy (NCBI): domain Bacteria; kingdom Bacillati; phylum Actinomycetota; class Actinomycetes; order Pseudonocardiales; family Pseudonocardiaceae; genus Actinosynnema; species Actinosynnema sp. NPDC053489. Next base: position 237,853 of record NZ_JBITXT010000003.1, read on the forward strand.
CGTCATCGGCTGGCTCGTGGACGGCGCGGCGATCTGCAACCAGGTGCCGCTGTGCCGCACGTCCTACGGGCCGTACGCGCGGGCCATGATCCGCATCTGCAAGGAGGAGTCCTTCCACCAGCGGCAGGGCTACGAGCTGCTGCTGACGATGATGTCCGGCACCGACGCCCAGCGCGCGATGGTGCAGGAGTCGGTGGACCGCTGGTGGTGGCCGTCGCTGATGATGTTCGGCCCGCCGGACGCGGAGTCGGCCAACACCGAGCAGTCCATGAAGTGGCGCATCAAGCGCAACACCAACGACGAGCTGCGGCAGAAGTTCGTCGACATGACCGTGCCGCAGGCGCGCAAGCTCGGCGTGACGCTGCCCGACCCGGAGCTGCGGTGGAACGCCGAGCGCGGGCACCACGACTTCGGCCAACCGGACTGGGACGAGTTCTGGCAGGTCGTCGGCGGCAACGGGCCGGCGAACGCGCAGCGCGTCGCGCACCGGCGCAAGGCGCACGAGGACGGCGAGTGGGTGCGCGCCGCCGCCGCGGCCCACGCCGCCAAGCACGCGGCACGGGAAGGTGTGGCATGAGTTCGTCCTGGCCGCTGTGGGAAGTGTTCGTGCGCGGCAAGCGCGGGTTGAACCACGTGCACGTCGGCTCGCTGCACGCGCCGGACGCCGAGATGGCCGTCCGCAACGCGCGCGACGTCTACACCCGGCGCAACGAGGGCGTCTCGATCTGGGTGGTGCCCGCCGCGGCGATCACCGCGTCCTCGCCCGACGAGAAGGACCCGTTCTTCGAGCCCAGCGGCGACAAGGTCTACCGGCACCCGACGTTCTACGAGATCCCCGAGGACGTGCCGCACCTATGAGCTTCGACAACGCCTACGAGTCGCTGGTCGACGGCCACGAGGACGCCCACTGGGCGTTCGGCACGGGCTTCGCCGAGCCGCTGGCCGGGGTCGACCGCGAGGTGCCCGACGTGGACCGCGCCGACCTGACCGCGTACTGCCTGATGCTGGGCGACGACGCGCTGGTCCTGTCGCAGCGGCTGGCCGAGTGGTGCTCGCGCGCGCCGGAGCTGGAGGAGGACGTCGCGCTGGCCAACATCGCGCTCGACCTGCTCGGCCAGGCGCGGATGCTGCTCACCCGCGCCGGCGAGGTCGAGGGCGCGGGCCGGGACGAGGACGCGCTGGCGTACCTGCGCGACGAGCGCGACTTCCGCAACGTGCACCTGGCCGAGGTCGAGTGCGGCCCGTTCGCGGGCGGCGACTTCGCCACCACGATGGCCCGGCTGCTGCTGTTCTCCTCGTGGAAGCTCGCCCAGTACTCGCGGCTGCGCGGCAGCGCCGACCCGGTGCTCGCGGCGGTGGCGGCCAAGGGCCTCAAGGAGCTGGCCTACCACCGCGACCACGCGGCCCGGTGGGTCGTGCGGCTCGGCGACGGCACCGAGGAGTCCCACCGGCGGATGCGGGCCGGGCTGGAGCGGGTGTGGCCGTTGCGGGCCGAGCTGTTCACCCCGCACGCCGTCGAGCTGCGGCTCGCGGGCGTCGCCGTCGACCCGGCGGAGCTGGCGCCCGAGGTGGACGAAGTGCTGGACGCCGTGCTGGCGGCGGCGGGCCTGCCGCGGCCGGCCGACGTGCCCGCGGCGCGCGTCAACGGCCGGGCCGGGCGCGACGGCGTGCACACCGAGGCGTTCGGCTACCTGCTGGCCGAGATGCAGCACCTGCACCGCTCGCTGCCCGGGGCGACGTGGTGACCGCCGCGCTGGACGTCGCCGCCCGGGTCCGCGACCCGGAGCTGCCCGTGCTGACGCTGGCCGACCTCGGCGTGCTGCGCGAGGTGACCGAGGAGGGCGGGCGGGTGTCGGTGACGATCACGCCCACCTACTCGGGGTGCCCCGCGCTGGACGAGATGGCGGCCGACCTGCGGCGGGAGCTGCTGGCGGCCGGGTACTCGGCGGTGGACGTGCGGCTGTCGCTGTCCCCCGCGTGGACCACGGACTGGATCAGCGAGGACGGCCTGCGCAAGCTGCGGGAGGCGGGCATCGCGCCGCCGTCGCGGGTCGGGCCGCGGGCGGTCGGCCCGGTGCCGCTGAACCTCGCGCCGCCGTCGCGGCGGGTGCCGTGCCCGCGGTGCGGGTCGCCGCGCACCTCGGAGGTGTCGCGGTTCGGGTCGACGGCGTGCAAGGCGTTGTGGCGGTGCGCCGACTGCGCCGAGCCGTTCGAGCACGTGAAGGAGATCTGATGGCGCGGCCGGTGTTCCACAAGCTGACCGTCGCGTCGGTCGAGCGGCTGTGCTCGGACGCGGTCGCGGTGACGTTCGAGGTGCCGCCCGCGCTGGCCGCCGAGTTCGCGTTCGCGCCGGGGCAGCACCTGACCCTGCGCAACGGCGACGAGCGGCGGTCGTACTCGATCTGCGCGCCCGCCGGCGGTCCGCTGCGGATCGGGGTGCGGCGGGTGGACGGCGGGCTGTTCTCCACGCTGCTGGTCGACCGGCTCCAGCGCGGCGACGTGCTGGAGGTGCTGCCGCCGCAGGGGGGCTTCACCCCGTCCGGCGGGTCGCACCACGGGCTGGTGGTCGCCGGGTCGGGCATCACGCCCGCGTTGTCGATCGCCGCGTCCGCGCTGGCCGACGGGGCGCGGGTGACGCTGCTGTACGGCAACCGCCGTGCCGACACGGTGATGTTCGCCGACGAGCTGGCGGACCTGAAGGACCGGTACCCGGCCCGGTTCCAGCTGGTGCACGTGCTGTCGCGGGAGCCGCGCGACGTCGAGCTGTTCACCGGGCGGCTGGACGCGGCCAAGCTGCGGGCGCTGTTCTCCTCCGTCGTGCCGTGGGCGGACGTGGACCAGTGGTGGCTGTGCGGGCCGTACGGGATGGTCCGCGACGCGCAGGACGTGCTGGCGTCCCTGGGCGTTCCGGCGTCGTCCGTGCACCACGAGCTGTTCTACGTGGACGAACCGCCGCCCCCGCCGCGCCGCGCCGAGGACGTCGCGGTGGCGTCCGCCGTGGCGACCGTGGTCCTGGACGGCCGCAGCACGGAGGTGCCGCTGCCGGCGGGCGTGCCGATCCTCGACGCGGCCCAGCGGGTGCGCGCCGACCTGCCGTTCGCGTGCAAGGGCGGGGTGTGCGGGACGTGCCGGGCGCTGGTCGTGTCCGGCGAGGTCGAGATGCGCCGCAACTACGCGCTGGAGCCGCGCGAGGTCGAGGCGGGGTTCGTGCTGACGTGCCAGTCCGTGGCCGTCACCCCGGCCGTCACCGTGGATTACGACGCCTGATCTGGCAGATTGGGCCGCATGGCACGCGCAGCGCTGTGGGGGCTGCTCATCGGCACGGCGCTGATGACGGCACTGATCATGGTCGGCATCGCCCTGCCCGCCTCGCCGGACAAGCCGGAGGCGTCGGTCGTGGTGAGCCTGATGGCGTCCGGCGTGGTCGGCGTGGTCCTGGGAGGCGTGCCGGGGACGTTCGTCGGCCTGGTGGTCGGGGCCGTCCGCCGCCGTCGCCCGGCACTCCCGCCGCCCCCGCCGCCGTTGCCGCCGCCACCGCCGAACGACCGCTGGACCGCGATGGTGGGCCGGTGCGAGCTGGCCGTGCACCGGGTGTCCGCCGCCGTCGCCACCGTGCCCGCCTCCCCGGCCCGCGAGTGGCTGGAGCGCATCGCCGCCCAGTTCGCCGCGGAACTGCCGGACGTGCGCCGGATGGCCGACCTGGGCCGCGCCCTGGGCGCCGAGCAGCACCACCCGGTGACCGCCCGCCTGAGCGCGGCGGTCCGCGACTTCACCTCGTTCGAGGACGAGGTGGGCCGCGTGGCCCTCCGCCTGCTGGACCCGACCTCCCTCGACGGCGTCCGCACGCACTTGGAGGTCCTGGAACAACAACTGCCCCACCTGCGGGAGGGCTAGGCCGAAAGGAGCAGTCGGATGCCCCTTTGGGATCATCCGACCATGTGGCACGCCTTCCTCGACGAATCCCGCCGCGGCCCGACCTACCTGGTCGCCGTGGTGATCGCCCGACCCCGTGATCTCGACCCCGTCCGATCCGCTCTGCGCGCCAAGGTGAAGCCCGGTCAGCGACGGCTGCACTTCAAGAAGGAGGGCGACTCCCGGCGCGGTGAGATCGTCACCCTGCTCCATGGGCTCCGCCTCCGGGCGCGCGTCTTCCTCCACGAGCACTCGAACGATCGCATCGCCCGACAGGCGTGCCTCACCGCCGCCGGCCGACACCTGATCGACATCGGTGCCGTGCGGCTGGTCCTGGAGAGCTGCGCGCACCAGGACGCCGAGGACCGGCACACGTTGGCCTCGGTGACGCGGAAGGTCTTCGCGCTCGACTACGAGCACTTCCGCCCCCACGAGGACCCGATGCTGTGGGCCAGCGACGCGATCGCCTGGTGCTACGGCGCAGGTGGTGAGTGGCGGCGTCGCGTGGCGGGGTTGGTCGAGGACGTGCAGCGCGCTCCGAGGCCCTGAACAGCGCGAAACCCGGCAACCGACCGTCCGGACGGTGAACCGGGTTCACTTCCAGGCCCTACTGGGTCTGGCGCGTTCCAAAGTACTACAGCCCGTCCAGTGCGGCAAACGGCCTAGCGGGACGTCGAGGACTGCCACCAGGACAGGACCTCCTCCGCCACCTCCGGCACGGCGACGAGCAGGCCGTCCACCGGCAGCGGCGCGTCCTCGCCCCGCCGGTCCAGCACGGCGGCGCCCGATTCGACCGCCAGGGCGACCGCGCCGGCCACGTCCCACTCGTGGTAGCTGTCCAGGACCGCCGCGGCGGCGTGGCCCAGCGCCACCTGCGCCACGGCCAGCGCCTTCGAACCCAGCACCCGCACCCCCGTGCCCGCCACCGCCGCCCGCGAGATGAACTCGCCCATGCCCGGCCACGGCCCGGTCCGCGTCATCTCCGTGCACACGATCGAGCTGACCGCCTGGTCACCCAGCCGCACGGGCGTCCCGTTCGCCCTCATGCCCCGCCCCCGCGCCGCCGCGTAGATCTGCGCCCGGTACGGGTCCGCGACCACGCCCACGACCGGCCCCCACCGGTCGACCAGCGCCAGGCTGTACGCGCACCACGGCACGCCCGCCACGTAGTTCGCCGTCCCGTCGACCGGGTCCACGACCCAGCGGAACTCCGCGTCGCCCGCCACGTCGACGTCGGTGTCCTCGCAGAACACCGGGATGGTCGGGAACTCGGCCGTCAGCACGCGCCGCGTGTGCCGCTCCAACGTCCGGTCGGTGTCGGTCACCCAGTCGAACGGCGACGTCTCCTCGTCCGGGCGCGCACCGCGGCCGGCGGTCGCCATGATCACGTCGGACGCGTCGTTGGCGAGGCGGCCCGCTATCTCCAGCGCGATCGACACCAGGCCGGGATCGACGGGCTGCGCGGGTCGGGACGACAAGACGGTCATGCCGACCTAGTCTCACCGCACGGGGTGACCGCGCCGCGTACTCCAGGTGAACCCGCGGCCAACGTCAACCGCGACGCGAGGAGTTCGGCGGGCGTTCGCCGAGGTGTCACGCCGCCGTGTCCTTGGCCCCGCATGGTGATCGGCGTGCGCGTAGCGATCGTTACCGAGAGCTTCCTGCCCCAGGTCAACGGGGTCACCAACTCCGTGCTGCGGGTCCTGGACCACCTGCGGGCGAACGGTCACCGGGCGCTGGTCGTGGCTCCCGGCGCGGGTGCGGACGAGCACCTCGGCACGCCGGTCGTGCGGGTGCCCGCGGTGGACCTGCCGAGGTTCAGCTCGCTGCCCGTCGGCGTGCCCACGCGCCGGGTGCTGACCGCGCTGGCCGACTTCCGGCCGGACGTCGTGCACCTGGCGAGCCCGTTCGTGATGGGCGCGCGCGGCCTGTCCGCCGCGCGCCGGCTGGGCGTGCCGACGGTCGCGGTGTACCAGACCGACGTCGCCGGGTTCGCCGGTCACTACGGCCTGGGCCTGACCGCCCGTGCCGCGTGGCGGTGGACGCGCCGGCTGCACGCCCAGGCCGACCGCACGCTCGCGCCGTCGACGTGGGCCGTCGAGGCGCTCCGCGAGCACGGCGTGCCGCGCGTGCACCGGTGGGGGCGGGGCGTGGACGTGGAGCTGTTCCACCCGGGACGGCGCGACGACGCGTTGCGCGCCTCCCTCGCGCCCGACGGCGAGCTGCTGGTCGGGTACGTCGGCCGGCTGTCGCCGGAGAAGCGGGTGGACCGGCTCGCGGTGCTCGCGGACGTGCCCGGCGTGCGGCTGGTCGTGGTGGGGGAGGGGCCCGAGGAGGCGCGGTTGCGGCGGGACCTGCCCGGTGCGGCGTTCCTCGGGTTCCGGAGCGGCACGGACCTGGCGGCGGCGTACGCGAGCCTGGACGTGTTCGTGCACACGGGCCCGCACGAGACGTTCTGCCAGGCGGTGCAGGAGGCGTTGGCCAGCGGGGTGCCGGTGGTCGCGCCGGACGTGGGCGGGCCGCGCGACCTGGTGCGGCCGGACACGGGGTACCTGTTCGCCGACGACGCCGGCCTGCGGAGGGCCGTGCTGGAGCTGGGCGACGAGCTGCGCCGCCGCCGCTACGGGCAGGCGGCGCGACGCTGGGTGCGCGGGCGGACGTGGTCGGCCGTGTGCGACGAGCTGCTGGGCCACTACGCGGCCGTGCTGGGATTGCCGGAGCGCCGCGCGGCATGAGGATCGTGCAGCTGGCCAACTTCTACGGCCCGCGTTCCGGTGGCCTGCGCACGGCGTTGCACCACCTCGGCGGCGGTTACGCGGCGAACGGCCACCGGGTGGTGCTCGTCGTCCCGGGTCCGGCGCACGCGGACGAGGAGGTGGCGCCGGGCGTGCGGCGGATCACGCTGCCCGCGCCGCGCATCCCCGGCACCGGCGGCTACCGGGCCGTGGACCCGTGGCGGGTGCGGTCGCTGCTGGACCGCCTCGGGCCCGACCGGCTGGAGGTGTCCGACCGGCTCACGTTGCGCGGGATGGGCCGGTGGGCGGCGGAGCGGGGCGTGCCGAGCGTGGTGATCTCGCACGAGCGGCTGGACCGGCTGCTGGAGCAGTTCCTGCTGCCCGCGCCGGTGGCCAGGCGGGGTGCGGACCGGGCGAACGCGCGGATGGCCGCGTCCTACGACACGGTGGTGTGCACGACGGAGTTCGCGCGCGAGGAGTTCGACCGGATCGGCGCGCGCAACGTCGCCCGCGTGCCGCTGGGGGTGGACCTGCGCACGTTCACCCCGACCCGGCACGACCGGTCGTTGCGGGCGGAGCTGGCGCGGGGCGCCGACGCGCTGCTCGTGCACTGCGGGCGGCTGTCGCCGGAGAAGCACGTGGAGCGGAGCGTGGACACGGCGGCCGAGCTGCGCGCGGCGGGGTGCAACGTGCGGCTGGTGATCGCCGGTGACGGTCCGCGCCGGGAGGCGTTGGAGCGCCGTGCGGCCGGGCTGCCGGTCACGTTCCTCGGGTTCGTGCGGCAGCGCTCCGACGTGGCGGACCTGCTGGCGACCGCGGACGTGTCGCTCGCCCCGGGCCCGCACGAGACATTCGGCCTGGCGGCCCTGGAGGCGCTGGCCTCCGGCACGCCCGTGGTGGTGTCGGCGTCGTCGGCGCTGCGGGAGATCGTGCGGCCGGACTGCGGCGCCGCGGTGCCGGACCACGCCCCGGCGTTCGCGGGCGCCGTGACCGCGCTGCTGGACCACCCGGAGCCGACCCGCCGCTCGGCGGCCCGCGCCCGCGCCGAGCAGTACCCCTGGCACACCGCCGTCACCGGCATGCTGACCGCCCTCCGCGCCACCTGACCCGCGAGTCCTACCTCCAACCCGCGTGAGTCGTCCCTTCGCGCCGCGAGAGTCCTACGTTCACGTCGTGAGAGTCCTACGTCCAGGCACCCCGAGTTCAACGCTCAGCACAGGCGGCGGTGTGCTGAGCGTTGAACTCGGGTGTCCCGAACGTAGGACTCTCGCGCTCCGAACGTAGGACTCACGCGAGCTGGAGGGACGACTCACGCGGGCTGGAGGTAGGACTCTCGGGGCGGGGGGTGGAGGGGTCGCTTAGGCTTCCGGCATGGCGCGTGCAGGTCTGGACAAGAACCCCCGCGAGGTCGCCGAGATGTTCGACGGCGTGGCCAAGGGCTACGACCGGACGAACTCCGTCATGACGCTCGGGTTCGACCGGCGCTGGCGGGAGTGGAGCAGGCGGGTGCTGGACGCCAAGCCCGGCGAGAAGGTGCTCGACCTCGCCGCCGGCACGGCGGTGTCCACGGTGGAGTACGCGGCCTCCGGCGCGTGGTGCGTGGCCGCCGACTTCTCCCTCGGCATGCTGCTCGGCGGCGCGCACCGGCCCGTGCCCAAGGTCGCCGCCGACGCCCTGCGCCTGCCCTTCGCCGACAACGCCTTCGACGCCGTCACCGTCTCCTTCGGCCTGCGCAACTTCAACGACACGGAGGGCGCGCTGCGCGAGATGGCCCGCGTGGTCAAGCCCGGCGGGCGGCTCGTGGTGTGCGAGGTCTCCACGCCGACCTTCCGCCCGTTCCGCTTCGTCTACCTGCGCTACCTGCTGCGCATCCTGCCGTTCATCGCCCGGTTCGTGTCCTCGAACCCGGAGGCCTACCAGTACCTGGCCGAGTCGATGCGCACGTGGCCCGACCAGCGCGCGCTCGGCGAGGTCGTGGCCCGCGCCGGCTGGGAGGACGTCGCCTGGATGAACCTCACCGGCGGCGTGGTCGCGCTGCACCGCGGCACCAAGCCGGCGAGGCCCTCGGCATCCCGCAAGTAGACTCGCCCTGGACTTTGTGAACACGGGCACAAGGAGCGGGGATGACGACTCCCAGCCGCCGCAAGGCAGGCGAGGACGCCGAGGTGATCGTGGTCGGCGCGGGGCCCGCGGGCTCCACCGCGGCCACCTACCTGGCACGCGCGGGCCTGGACGTGGTGCTGCTGGAGAAGAGCACCTTCCCCCGCGAGAAGGTGTGCGGTGACGGCCTGACCCCGCGCGGGGTCAAGCAGCTGATCGACCTGGGCATCGACACCCGCGAGGAAGCCGGCTGGCTGCACAACCGCGGCCTGCGCGTGGTCGGCGGCGGCGTCACGCTGGAGCTGGACTGGCCCGAGCTGGCCACGTTCCCGCCCTACGGCGTGGTCCGCCCCCGCCAGGACTTCGACGAGATGCTCGCCAGGACGGCCGTCGCGGCGGGCGCCCGGCTGCACGAGCAGACCACCGTCACGGGCGCGGTCGTGGAGAAGGGCCGGGTCGTCGGCGTCACGGCCAAGCAGGGCCCGGACAAGACCCCGGTCACCTACCGCGCGCCCCTGGTGCTGGCCTGCGACGGCGTGAGCGCCCGGCTGGCCCTCAGCGTCGGCATCCAGAAGGACGACGCCAAGCCGATGGGCGTCGCGGTCCGCCGCTACTACGCCAGCCCCCGCACCAAGGACGACTACCTGGAGTCGCACCTGGAGCTGTGGGACCGCGCCAACGACGTGCTGCTGCCCGGCTACGGCTGGATCTTCGGCATGGGCGACGGCACCGTGAACGTCGGCCTGGGCATCCTGAGCACCTCCAAGGCCTACGGCACCACGGACTACCGCGCGCTGCTCAAGAGCTGGCTCGACGGCACCCCGGAGGAGTGGGGCTTCCGCGAGGAGAACGCCACCGGCAAGATCGGCGGCGCGGCCCTGCCGATGGGCCTGAACCGCAAGCCCCACTACCGCGACGGCCTGCTGCTCGTCGGCGACGCGGGCGGCATGGTGAACCCGTTCAACGGCGAGGGCATCGGTTACGCCATGGAGTCGGCCCGGATCGCGGCCGAGACGGTCGTGCAGGCGCTGGCCCGCGAGGGCGCGAGCCGGGAGCGGGCGCTGCACGGCTACCCGGTCCGCATCGAGCAGGCCCTGGGCAGCTACTACCGGCTCGGCAACGTCTTCAGCAAGCTGATCGGCAACCCCACCGTCATGCGCATCGCGACCAAGTACGGGCTGCCGCGCAAGACGCTGATGAAGCTGGTGCTCAAGCTGCTGGCGGGCCTTTACGACCCGAAGGACGGCGACTCGTTCGACCGCATCATCACCGCCGCCACGAAACTCGCCCCAACGGCCTAACGGGCCTCCACCGACCGACGCAGCACCGACCTACGGGCCGGTGCTGTTTCGTTTTCGGTGTGTCCCCGTTCACGGATGGCTTCCCCAACTGTTGATCTGCACCGTAAAAGTCCAGCTCAGGAGCTATGCCGGGGGTGCTCGCCACGCCGCTGTGTGACGTTCTACACTGACCCGTAGGTCTTGTGAATCAGTTCACAACCGGCTGAGATGCCTTGTGAAGTGTTTCACAAGCGACCTGCGGATTGTTAGGCGCGCCTAACCTCCGGAGGCCGCAAGAACACCCTTTAGGGTGCGCAACGGTCAGCGGTGCACCACCACCGCGACAGCGAGGAAAGGACGACGGAGAGTGCTTGACCCTTACCTCCCCCTCGTATTGATGTTCGTCCTCGCCGGGGCCTTCGCGCTGTTCTCGGTGACGGCCGCGCCGTACATCGGTCCCCGTCGCTACAACCGCGCGAAGCTCGACGCCTACGAGTGCGGCATCGAGCCGTCGCCGCAGCCCGTGGTCGGCGGTGGCCGCATGCCGGTCGCCTACTACCTCACGGCGATGCTGTTCATCCTGTTCGACATCGAAATGGTGTTCCTCTACCCGTTCGCGGTCTCGGCGGACCGCCTGGGCCTGTTCGGCCTGGTGGAGATCGCACTATTCGTCGCGACGGTCGGCTTCGCGTACGCCTACGTGTGGCGTCGCGGCGGCCTCGACTGGAACTGAGGGGGAAGGTCGAAGTGGGTCTCGAAGAGAAGCTCCCGAACGGCATCCTGCTGGCCAGCGTCGAGAAGCTGGTCAACTGGACCCGCAAGTCCTCGCTCTGGCCCGCCACCTTCGGCCTGGCCTGCTGCGCGATCGAGATGATGACCACCGGCGGCCCGCGCTACGACCTCGCGCGGTTCGGCATGGAGGTCTTCCGCGCCTCGCCGCGCCAGGCCGACCTGATGATCGTCGCCGGCCGGGTGACCAACAAGATGGCGCCGGTGCTGCGGCAGATCTACGACCAGATGCCCGAGCCGCGGTGGGTCCTGGCCATGGGCGTGTGCGCCTCCAGCGGCGGCATGTTCAACAACTACGCGGTCGTGCAGGGCGTGGACCACGTCGTGCCGGTCGACATGTACCTGCCGGGCTGCCCGCCGCGGCCGGAGATGCTGATCGACGCGATCCTCAAGATCCACGCGAAGATCATGGACGAACCGCTCGGGTCGACCCGGGCCGCGCTGCTGGCCGAGTCCGGCCGCACCACGGACCTGATCCCGTCCTCCCAGCGCTTTGCGAAGAAGTGAGCGGCATGGCGAATGACACCGGTGCCGGCGACAACAACGCCAAGGGCGAGGTCGCCAAGACCCCCGGCGCGGGCACCCCGGGCAACGACGAGGCGCTCAGCTCCTCGAGCATGAGCGAGGCCGAGCACGAGGAGCACCTCGAGCGCGGCGGCGTGGTCGCGGGCCGCGCCCGCAGGGGCATGTTCGGCATCTCCGGCAGCGGCGACACCTCCGGCTTCGGCGGCCTGCGGCTGCCCGCCCACGTCGCCGCGCCGTCCGAGCGGCCCTACGGCGGCTGGTTCGACGAGGTCGCCGACGAGCTGCTGGCCGCGATCCGGGAGCGGGGCCTGCCCGCCGACGCGGTCCAGCAGATCACCGTCGACCGCGGCGAGATCACGTTCTACCTGCGCCGCGAGCACCTGGTCGACGTGGCCCGCATCCTGCGCGACGACCCGGCGCTGCGCTTCGAGCTGTGCAGCTCGGTGTCCGGCGTGGACTACGGCGTGGACGCGCCGCAGCGCCTGCACTCGGTCTACCACCTGACGTCGATGACCTACCGCCGGCGCATCCGGCTGGAGGTCGCGGTCGACGTGGACGACGCGCGCATCCCCAGCGTGGTCGGGGTCTACCCGACCGCGGACTGGCAGGAGCGCGAGGCCTGGGACATGTTCGGCATCGTCTACGAAGGCCACCCGGGGCTCACCCGGATCCTCATGCCGGACGACTGGGACGGCCACCCGCAGCGCAAGGACTACCCGCTCGGCGGCATCCCGGTGGAGTACAAGGGCGCGGAGATCCCCCCGCCAGACCAGAGGCGGTCCTACTCATGACCGAGCGCATTTCCGACGTGACCACGGGCACCGACACCAGCGACCCGGGCCGCGACAGCGACTCCTACGACGCCAACCGCACCACGTCGAACCCCGACGCGTACGCGGGCTCCCGCGAGACGACCGAGGGCACCGTCTACACGGTGACCGGCGGCGACTGGGACGAGGTCCTGGCCGAGGCCGCGGGCGACGAGCGGATCGTCATGAACCTCGGCCCGCAGCACCCGTCGACGCACGGCGTGCTGCGCCTGGTGCTGGAGCTGGAGGGCGAGACGGTCACCCAGGCCCGCAGCGTCATCGGCTACCTGCACACCGGCATCGAGAAGAACGTCGAGTACCGCAACTGGACCCAGGGCGTCACGTTCGTGACGCGCATGGACTACCTGGCCCCGCTGCACAACGAGGCCGCGTACTGCATGGCGGTCGAGAAGCTGCTCGGCGTCACCGTGCCGCAGCGGGCGCAGACGATCCGCGTGCTGCTGATGGAGCTGAACCGGATCAGCTCGCACCTGGTGGCGCTGGCCACCGGCGGCATGGAGCTGGGCGCGCTGACCGGCATGACCGCGGGCTTCCGCGAGCGCGAAGAGGTCCTGCACCTGCTGGAGTTCCTGACCGGCCTGCGGATGAACCACGCGTTCATCCGCCCCGGCGGCCTGGCGCAGGACCTGCCCGAGGGCGCGGAGCAGCGGATCAGGGACTTCATCAAGGTGATGGACTCCCGGCTGCCCGACTACGACAAGCTGCTGACCGGCCAGCCGATCTGGCGCAACCGCCTCGCGGGCATCGGCTACCTGCCGGTGGACGCGTGCCTCGCGCTGGGCGTCACCGGCCCGATCCTGCGCTCCGCCGGCCTGCCGTGGGACCTGCGCAAGGTCGAGCCCTACAGCGGCTACGAGAACTACGAGTTCGACGTGCCCACGTCGAACGAGGCGGACTCCTTCGCCCGCTACCGCCTGCGGGTCGAGGAGATCCACCAGTCGCTGCGGATCGTGCGCCAGGCCGTGGACAACCTCACGCCCGGCCCGGTCATGGTGGAGGACGCCAAGATCGCGTGGCCCGCGCAGCTCACCATCGGCGCGGACGGCATGGGCAACTCCCTGGAGCACGTCCGCAAGATCATGGGCCAGTCCATGGAGTCCCTGATCCACCACTTCAAGCTGGTGACCGAGGGCTTCGCCGTGCCGCCGGGCCAGGTGTACGTGCCGATCGAGTCGCCGCGCGGCGAGCTGGGCTACCACATCGTCTCCGACGGCGGGACCCGGCCGATGCGCGTGCACGTGCGCGAACCCAGCTTCGTGAACCTCCAGTCGATGCCCGCGATGTGCGAGGGCGGCATGGTCGCCGACGTCATCGCGTCGGTGGCCTCTATCGACCCGGTGATGGGTGGTTGTGACCGATGAGCACTTCCGAAGAGGTCTACGCGGCCTCCCCGCTGGACCCCGTCGAGACGCAGCGGCTGGTGACGGAGGACGTCATCGACACCGGCGTGTTCGACCAGGAGACCGTGGACCGGGCGCGGGCGATCATCGCGCGCTACCCGGTGGCCCGGTCGGCGCTGCTGCCGATGCTGCACCTCGTGCAGTCGGTCGAGGGCTACGTCAGCCAGGCGGGCATCACGTTCTGCGCCGACCAGCTCGACCTCACCAACGCCGAGGTCAGCGCGGTCGCGACGTTCTACACCATGTACAAGCGCCGCCCGTGCGGCGAGCACCTGGTGAGCGTCTGCACGAACACGCTGTGCGCCGCGCTGGGCGGTGACGCGATCTACGCCCGGCTCAAGGAGCACCTGGGCGTCGGCCACGAGGGCACCGCGGGCGAGCCGAACGCGCCGGGCTCGATCACGCTGGAGCACGCCGAGTGCCTGGCGGCCTGCGACCTCGGCCCGGTGCTGCAGGTGAACTACGAGTACTTCGACAACCAGACGCCCGACGGCGCGCTGGAGCTGGTGAAGTCGCTCCAGGCGGGGGAGAAGCCCCACCCGACCCGGGGCGCGCCGCTGACCGACTTCCGCCAGGCCGAGCTGCAGCTGGCCGGGTTCTTCGAGGGTCGGGAAGCGGACCTGGAGGGCCCGTCGGCCGCGCCGGAGACGGTGCGCGGGGCCAGGATCGCCGCGGAACGCGGGTGGACCGCGCCGGCCATGCCGGACGACGCGGAGTTCCCGCCGCTGCCGGAGAAGAAGTAGGTAGGGGGAGCTGACGTGGTCGACAACCTGACTCCCGTCCTGACGAAGCGCTGGCTGTCGCCGCGCTCGTGGACGCTGAAGACCTACGAGCAGTTGGAGGGGTACACGGCGCTGCGCAAGGCGCTCACCGCCCACCCGGACCAGCTGATCCAGCAGTGCAAGGACTCCGGGCTGCGAGGCCGCGGCGGCGCGGGCTTCCCCACCGGCATGAAGTGGGGCTTCATCCCGCAGAACGACGGCAAGCCGCACTACCTCGTCATCAACGCCGACGAGGGCGAGCCGGGCACCTGCAAGGACATCCCGCTGATGATGGCGGACCCGCACTCGCTGATCGAGGGCATCATCATCACCTCGTACGCGATCCGGGCGAACTTCGCCGCGATCTACGTGCGCGGCGAGGTGCTGCACGTGATCCGCCGGCTGCACGCGGCCGTGCGCGAGGCGTACGAGGCGGGCTACCTGGGCAAGGACATCCTCGGCTCGGGCTTCGACCTCGACCTGGTCGTGCACGCGGGCGCGGGCGCGTACATCTGCGGCGAGGAGACGGCGCTGCTGGACTCGCTGGAGGGCCGGCGCGGCCAGCCGCGGCTCAAGCCCCCGTTCCCGGCGACCGCGGGCCTGTACGCCTCGCCGACCGTGGTCAACAACGTCGAGACGATCGCCAGCGTGCCCTACATCGTCAACGGCGGCGCGGACTGGTTCCGGACCATGGGCCGCGAGCGGTCACCCGGCCCGAAGATCTACTCGCTGTCCGGCCACGTCGAGCGCCCCGGCCAGTACGAGGCGCCGATGGGCACCACGCTGCGCGAGCTGCTGGAGCTGGCGGGCGGCATGAAGGACGGCATCCCGCTGAAGTTCTGGACGCCGGGCGGCTCGTCCACCCCGCTGTTCACCGCCGAGCACCTCGACGTGCCGCTGGACTTCGAGGGCGCGGCCGAGGCGGGCTCGATGCTGGGCACCACCGCGCTGCAGATCTTCAACGAGACGGTGTCCGTGCCGTGGGCGGTCATGAAGTGGACCGAGTTCTACAAGCACGAGTCGTGCGGCAAGTGCACGCCGTGCCGCGAGGGCACCTACTGGCTCGTGCAGATCCTGCAGCGGATGGTGGCGGGCAACGGCACGGCGAGCGACATCGACACGCTGCTGGACGTCTGCGACAACATCCTGGGCCGCTCGTTCTGCGCCCTCGGTGACGGCGCGGTCAGCCCGATCACCAGCGGCATCAAGTACTTCAAGCACGAGTTCCTGGCTCTGTGCGACCAGAACTCCCAGGTGTTGGCGGGAGCAAGCGCATGACGATCGCCCCTGAACAGAAGGCCGAGCTGGTGGTGCCCGAGGGGCACGTCAAGCTCGTCATCGACGGCGTGGAGGTCGTCGCGCCCAAGGGCGAGCTGCTGATCCGCACCGCGGAGCGGCTCGGCACCGTCATCCCGCGGTTCTGCGACCACCCGCTGCTGGAGCCCGCGGGCGCCTGCCGGCAGTGCCTCGTCGAGGTCGAGATGGGCGGCCGGCCGATGCCGAAGCCGCAGGCGTCCTGCACCATGACCGTCGCCGACGGCATGGTGGTCAAGACGCAGCTCAGCTCGCCGGTGGCGGACAAGGCGCAGCAGGGCGTGATGGAGCTGCTGCTCATCAACCACCCGCTGGACTGCCCGATCTGCGACAAGGGCGGCGAGTGCCCGCTGCAGAACCAGGCGCTGGCGCACGGCCGCGCGGACTCGCGGTTCCACGAGCACAAGCGGACGTTCCCGAAGCCGATCCCGATCTCGACGCAGGTCCTGCTGGACCGCGAGCGGTGCGTGCTGTGCCAGCGCTGCACGCGGTTCTCGGCGCAGATCGCCGGCGACCCGTTCATCGAGCTGCTGGAGCGCGGCGCGCAGCAGCAGATCGGCGTGGCGCAGGAGAAGCCGTTCCAGTCCTACTTCTCCGGCAACACCATCCAGATCTGCCCGGTCGGCGCGCTGACCAGCGCCGCCTACCGGTTCCGCGCCCGGCCGTTCGACCTGGTGTCCACGCCCGGCGTGTGCGAGCACTGCGCGTCGGGCTGCGCGACGCGCACCGACTGGCGGCGCGGCAAGGTGCAGCGCCGGCTGGCGGCCGACGACGCGCAGGTCAACGAGGAGTGGACCTGCGACAAGGGCCGCTTCGCGTTCACCTACGCCACCGCCGCGGACCGCATCCGCCGCCCGCTGGTGCGCGACCGGGCCACCGGCGAGCTGCGCGAGTCGTCGTGGACCGAGGCGCTGCAGCACGCGGCCGAGGGCCTGGCGAAGGCGCGGGACGGCAAGGGCGTCGGCGTGCTGGCCGGCGGTCGCCTCACCGTCGAGGACGCCTACGCGTACTCGAAGTTCGCCCGGATCGCGCTGCGGACCAACGACGTCGACTTCCGCGCCCGCGCCCACTCGGCCGAGGAGGCGGAGTTCCTCACCGCCGCGGTCCTCGGCAGGAACCCGGACAACGGCGGCGTGACCTACGCGGGCATCGAGTCCGCGCCGGCCGCGCTGCTGGTGGCGTTCGAGCCGGAGGAGGAGTCGCCGATCGTGTTCCTGCGGCTGCGCAAGGCGGCCCGCAAGAACCGGACGAAGGTCTACCACCTGGGCCAGTACACGACGCCCGCGGTCGAGAAGACGAACGGCGTGCTGCTGGCGTGCGTGCCCGGCCAGGAGCCGTCGGCGGTCAACGCGCTGCCCGAGCACGCGGCGGACGTCGTGGAGGAGCTGGCGAAGCCGGGTTCGGTCATCCTGGTCGGCGAACGCGCCGCCGAGGTGCCGGGACTCTTCTCCGCGGTCGCCGCGCTGGCCGAGCGGACCGGCGCGAGGGTCGCCTGGGTCCCGCGCCGCGCCGGTGAGCGGGGCGCGCTGGAGGCGGGCCTGCTGCCGAACCTGCTGCCGGGCGGTCGCCTGGTCGGCGACGAGGCGGCCCGGGCCGAGGTGGAGCGGGCGTGGGGCCTGGAGGCGGGCGCGCTGCCCGCGCGGGCCGGCCGCGACACCGCGGGCATCCTGACGGCCGCCGCGAGCGGTGGGCTGGACGCCCTGGTGGTCGGCGGGGTCGACCCGTTCGACCTGCCGGACCCGGCGCTGGCCGAACGCGCGCTGGAGGCGGCGGGCTTCGTGGTGAGCCTGGAGCTGCGGCACAGCGCGGTCACCGCGCACGCCGACGTGGTGCTCCCGGTCGCGCCCGCGGTCGAGAAGTCGGGCAGCTACCTCAACTGGGAGGGCCGCCCGCGCCCGTTCGCCACCACGCTGGAGGGCACCGGCGCGCTGTCGGACGGCCGGGTGCTCGACACGCTGGCCGTGGAGATGGACGCGGACCTGTTCACCCAGACCCCGGCCGCCGCGGCGGCGGACCTGGCGCGGCTGGGCCCGGTGGCGGTGACGGCATCCGCGCCCACCGTCGGCGCGCCCCTGCTGACGCAGCCGAAGGCGGGCCAGGCGGTGCTCGCGACCTGGCGCCGGCTGCTGGACAACGGCTCGTTGCAGGACGACGAGCCGAACCTGGCGGGCACCGCGCGCCCGGTGGTGGCGAAGCTGTCGGTCGCCACGGCCGCGCACCTGGGTGTCGAACTCGGTGGCGAGATCACCGTCTCCACCGATCGGGGCGAGGTGGTGCTGCCGGTCGAGGCGGCCGACCTGCCCGACGGCGTCGTGTGGCTGCCCGGCAACTCGGGCGCGGTCACGGTGCGGCGCAACCTCGTCGCCGGCCACGGCTCAGTGGTGGCCGTCTCTAGCGGAGGCACGGAATGAGCACCGCAGAACTCCTGGCCGACGATCCGCTCTGGCTGATCATCGTCAAGGTCATCGCCATCTTCGCGTTCCTCGTGGTCATGACCCTGTTCATGATCAACTGGGAGCGCAAGGTCGTGGCGCGCATGCAGCAGCGCCCCGGCCCGAACCGGGTGGGCCCCGGCGGGTGGCTCCAGTCCCTCGCCGACGGCCTCAAGCTCGCGTTCAAGGAGGACATCCGCCCGGTCCTGGCCGACAAGTGGGTGTTCTTCATCGCGCCGGTGATCTCCACGATCCCCGCGTTCGTGGCCTTCTCGGTGATCCCCATCGGCGGCGAGGTCTCGATCTTCGGCGAGCGCACCGCGCTCCAGCTGGTGGACCTGCCCGTCGGCGTGCTGGTCGTGCTCGCCTGCTCCTCGCTCGGCGTGTACGGCATCGTGCTGTCGGGCTGGGCGTCCGGCTCGCCGTACCCGCTGCTGGGCGCGCTGCGGTCGGCCGCGCAGGTGATCTCCTACGAGATCGCGATGGGCCTGTCGATCATCGCGGTCGTCATGCACTCGCACTCGCTGTCCACCGCCGACATCGTCGACGCGCAGAGCGGCGGCTGGTACTTCTACCTGCTGCCGGTCAGCTTCCTGATCTACGTCTGCTCCATGGTCGGCGAGACCAACCGGGCGCCGTTCGACCTCCCCGAGGCCGAGTCGGAGCTGGTCGGCGGGTTCCACACCGAGTACAGCTCGCTGAAGTTCGCGCTGTTCTTCCTCGCCGAGTACGTCAACATGGTGACCGTCTCGGCGCTGGCCACGACCCTGTTCCTGGGCGGCTGGCGGTTCCCGTTCGTCGGTGACGACCACGTGCTCAACAGCGGCTGGTTCGGCCTGCTCTGGTTCGTGCTCAAGACGCTCGGCTTCCTGTTCCTGTTCATCTGGCTGCGGGGCACGCTGCCCCGCCTGCGCTACGACCAGTTCATGCGGCTGGGCTGGAAGTTCCTGGTCCCGATCGCGCTGGTCTGGTTCGTCGCGGTGGCGTTCGCCCGCTACCTGCGCCAGGAGTGGGAGTCGGGCACCGGCCTGGACACCAGCACGGCGCTGATCGTCATCGGCGCGTTCCTCGCGGTGGTGCTGCTGATCGCGTTCCTGCTGCCGGACAAGCGGGAGCCGCACGACCCGGACGCCGTGCCGGTCACCGGCGGCGGCTTCCCCGTGCCGCCGCTGGACCTGAAGGTGCCCAAGGCCCCGCCGCGCCGCCAGGTGCGGGTGGCGGAGCTGCCGGGCGCGCAGAACCACCCGGAGAACCAGGCGCAGGAACCGGCAGCGGTGCCCGCAGCTTCACACAAGGAGGCCAGCGATGGGCGTGTTTGATCCCGTCAAGGGCTTCGGCGTCACCTTCGGCACGATGTTCAAGAAGGTCGTCACCGAGGAGTACCCCGAGGTCAAGAAGGTCACCGCGCCGCGGTTCCACGGCCGCCACCAGCTCAACCGGCACCCGGACGGGCTGGAGAAGTGCGTGGGCTGCGAGCTGTGCGCGTGGGCCTGCCCCGCCGACGCGATCTTCGTCGAGGGCGGCGACAACACCGAGGAGGAGCGCTACTCCCCGGGTGAGCGCTACGGCAAGGACTACCAGATCAACTACCTGCGGTGCATCGGCTGCGGCCTGTGCATCGAGGCGTGCCCGACCCGCTCGCTCACCATGACCAACGAGTACGAGCTGGCCGACGACAACCGCCAGAAGCTGATCTTCACGAAGGAGGACCTGCTCGCGCCCCTGCTCTCCGGCATGGAGCAGCCGCCGCACCCCATGCGGCTCGGGGACAACGAGCAGGACTACTACGTCAACGGCCCGACGCTGGCCCGCAAGGCCGGCGTGCCGGAGGGTGCGACGGTGGAGACCGGGCCAGAGGAGGCACGCCGGTGAGCGCCTCGCTCCTGCTGCTCCAGCAGCCCGACGAGGTCCAGCGCGTGGTCGACACCGTCACCACCGGCGAGGCCGTCGCGTTCTGGATCCTCGGCCCGCTCGCCCTGGCCGGCGCGCTGGGCATGCTGTTCGCGCGCAACGCCGTGCACTCCGCGCTGTGGCTGGTGCTCACCATGCTCAGCCTCGGCGTGCTCTACATGGTCCAGCAGGCGCCGTTCCTCGGCTTCGTGCAGATCATCGTCTACACCGGCGCGATCATGATGCTGTTCCTGTTCGTGCTCATGCTGGTGGGCCGGGACAGCTCGGACTCGGTGGTCGAGGTGCTGCGCGGCCAGCGGCTCGCCGCGGCGGTCATCGGCGTCGGCTTCGCCGGCCTCGTGGTCGCCTCGGTCGCCCGCGCGCTGACCGACGTGCAGCCGGTCGGCCTGGCCGAGCAGAACACGCGCAACGGCGGCAACGTCGCCAACATCGGCGAGGCGCTGTTCACCGACTACCTGTTCCCGTTCGAGCTGACGTCGGCGCTGCTGATCACGGCGGCGGTCGGCGCCATGGTGCTCGCGTTCACCTCGCGCACCGGCAAGGACGCGAAGAAGACCCAGCGCCAGCTGGTCGAGGAGCGCTTCCGCGGCAACCGCCCCGGTTCGCTGCCCGGCCCGGGCGTGTTCGCCACCGCCAACTCGGTGGCCACGCCCGCCCTGCTGCCGGACGGCTCGGTCGCGCCGGAGTCGCTGTCCGAGCTGATCGAGACGACCGCCAAGGAAACGCTCGACGACGACGTCGCGGAGGTGTCCGGCACCGGGCACCAGCCCGAGGCGCGCGCGCTCAAGGGAGAGTCGTCGTGACCCCTACGTACTACCTGCTGCTGTCCGCGCTGCTGTTCAGCCTCGGCGCGGTGGGCGTTCTGGTGCGGCGCAACGCCATCGTGGTGTTCATGTGCGTGGAGCTGATGCTCAACGCGGTGAACCTCAGCCTGGTCACGTTCGCCCGCATCAACGGGCAGCTCGACGGCCAGGTGATGGCGTTCTTCGTGATGGTCGTCGCCGCGGCCGAGGTCGTGGTCGGGCTGACGATCATCATGGCGATCTTCAAGACGCGTCGCTCGGCCTCGGTCGACGATTCCAACCTGCTGAAGTACTGAGAGGTCGACGGTGACGGAACCTGTAGCCGCCGGCGGGATCGGCAGTCTCGCCTGGTTGTTGCTAGCCCTGCCGGCCTTCGGCGCCCTCGTGCTGCTCGTGGGCGGCAAGCGCACCGACAAGTGGGGTCACCTGCTGGGCTGCGCCACCGTGATCGCCGCGTTCGCGTACGGCGTCGCGCTGTTCTTCGACACGGTCGCGCTGGCGCCGGAGGCGCGCACCACCGAGCTGCACCTGTTCGACTGGATCCCGGTGAACGCGCTGGACGTGGAGTTCGGGCTGCGCCTGGACCCGCTGTCGCTGACGTTCGTGCTGCTGATCACCGGTGTCGGGTCGCTGATCCACATCTACTCGATCGGCTACATGGCGCACGAGGCCGGGCGGCGGAAGTTCTTCGCCTACCTAAACCTCTTCGTCGCCGCGATGCTGCTGCTGGTGCTGGGCAACGGCTTCGTGACGCTGTACTTCGGCTGGGAGGGCGTGGGCCTCGCGTCCTACCTGCTCATCGGCTGGTACCAGTACAAGCCGGAAGCGGCGTCGGCCGCGAAGAAGGCGTTCCTGATGAACCGGGTCGGCGACCTGGGCCTCGCGATCGCCATCTTCATCATGTTCAAGGAGCTGGGCACCACCCAGTACACCGAGGTGTTCTCCCGCGTGGGCGAGCTGTCCTCGGCCGAGGTGCTGGCCATCACGTTGCTGCTGCTGCTCGGCGCGTGCGGCAAGTCGGGCCAGTTCCCGCTCCAGGCGTGGTTGCCCGACGCGATGGCGGGCCCCACCCCGGTCTCCGCCCTGATCCACGCGGCCACCATGGTGACCGCGGGCGTGTACCTGATCGCCCGCTCCAACCCGATCTACAACCTCAGCGCCGACGGCCGGCTGGTCGTGATGATCATCGGCGGGTTCACGCTGCTGATCGGGTGCGTCATCGGCTGCGCCTACGACGACTTCAAGAAGGTGCTGGCCTACTCCACGGTCAGCCAGATCGGCTACATGATCCTGGCGGTCGGCCTCGGACCGGTCGGCTACGCGCTGGGCATCATGCACCTGCTCACGCACGGCTTCTTCAAGGCGGGCCTGTTCCTCGGCGCCGGTTCGGTCATGCACGGCATGAACGACGAGGGCGACATCCGGCGGATGGGCGGCCTGGCCAAGAAGATGCCGATCACCTTCGTCACGTGGACGCTGGGCTACCTGGCGCTGATCGGCTTCCCGTTCCTGTCCGGCTACTTCTCCAAGGACGCCATCATCGCGGCGGCGTTCAGCGAGCCGGGCTGGCGCGGCTGGGTGTTCGGCGGCGTGGCGGCGCTGGGCGCGGGCATCACCGCGTTCTACATGACCCGCCTGCTGTGCCTGGTGTTCCTGGGCAAGCCGCGCTGGACGGACCTGAGGTCCGCCGACGGCCGCGAGTACCACCCGCACGAGTCCGGCCTGTCGATGACGGTGCCGATGATCGTGCTGGCGGTCGGCTCGGTCGGCGCCGGCTGGTTCTTCGAGTCCGGCCACAACCTGTCCGGCTGGCTCGAACCCTCCCTGGGCGAGCTGCGGGAGCAGCACGGCGTGCTCGACCACGGCGTGGTCAACATCCTGGTGCTCGCCCTGTCGGCGCTCGGCGTGCTGATCGCCTACCTGCTGTTCGGCCGCAGGCCGCAGCCGGTGGAGCGGCCGGCGCGGGTGTCGTTCCCGGTCCGCGCCGCGCGCGCCGACCTGTACGGCAACGCGCTCAACGAGGCGCTGTTCGCGCGGCCGGGCACCTGGCTCACCCGCGCGCTGGTGTTCGTGGACAACAAGGGCGTCGACGGCCTGGTCAACGGGTCGGCGGCGCTGCTGGGCGGTAGCTCGGGCAGGCTGCGCAGGTTGCAGACCGGCTTCGTGCGCTCGTACGCGCTCTCCATGCTCCTGGGTGCGGTCTTCGTCCTGGGCGCGCTGCTGATGGTGAGGTTCTCGTGAGCTGGACGCTGATCGCGCTGCTCCTGCTGCCGCTCGTCGGCAGCCTGGTGGTGGCGTTCCTGCGGGGCAACGACCGGTTGGCCAAGACGGTCGCGCTGGCGTTCTCGCTGGCGGAGCTGGTGTTGGCGGTGCTGGCGTGGACGGCGTTCGAGCCGGGCGGCGAGCGGTTGCAGCTGACCAGCTCGGCCGAGTGGATCCCCGCCTTCGGCGTGCACCTGTCGCTCGGCGTGGACGGCATCGCGCTGGTGATGATCGCGCTGATCGCGTTCCTGGTGCCGGTGGTCATCGGCGGCTCGTGGGCGGACAAGCTGCCCGAGGGCCGCAGCGCCGGCGGGTTCTTCGCGCTGCTGCTGGCCATGCAGACCGGCATGGTCGGCGTCTTCGCCGCCACCGACGTGTTCCTGTTCTACGTGTTCTTCGAGGCCGTGCTCGTCCCGATGTACTTCCTCATCGGCCGCTTCGGCGGGCCGAACCGGCAGTACGCGGCGATGAAGTTCTTCCTGTACTCGCTGCTCGGCGGCCTGATCATGCTGGCCTCCGTGATCGGCCTGTACGTCGTCAGCGCCGACGAGCTGGGGCAGGGCACGTTCGACTGGGCGACGCTGGTCGCGGTGACCCGCGACCTGCCGCTGTCCACCCAGATCTGGTTGTTCCTGGGCTTCTTCGCGGCGTTCGCCATCAAGGCGCCGCTCGTGCCGCTGCACACGTGGCTGCCCGACGCCGGTGCCGAGGCACCGGTGGGCGCCGGCGTGCTGCTGGTCGGCGTGCTCGACAAGATCGGCACGTTCGGGTTCCTGCGCTACTGCCTGCCGCTGTTCCCGGCGGCCAGCAGGGAGCTCGCCCCGCTGGTGCTGATCCTCGCCGTCGTCGGCATCCTGTACGGCTCGCTGCTCGCCGTCGGCCAGTCCGACATGAAGCGGTTCGTGGCCTACACCTCGATCGCCCACTTCGGCTTCATCGCGCTGGGCATCTTCGCGTTCAGCTCGCAGGCAGGCGCGGGCGCGGTGCTGTACATGGTCAACCACGGCATCTCCACCGGCATGCTGTTCCTGGTCGTCGGCATGGTGATGGCCCGCGGCGGGTCGCGCCTGATCGAGGACTACGGCGGCATGGCCAAGCTGACCCCGGTGCTGGGCGGGCTGTTCTTCGTGGCCGGCCTCTCGTCGCTGGCGCTGCCGGGCACCAACTCGTTCGTGAGCGAGTTCCTGGTGCTCATCGGTTCCTACCCGAACGAGCCGGTCTACACGGTCCTGGCCGCGGTCGGCATGGTCCTCGCCGCGCTGTACGTCCTGTGGCTGTACCAGCGCGTGTTCCAGGGCCCGGTGCGCGGCACGGCGCTGGTCGGCGCGGTCGGCGGGCCCGGCGCGGCGGTCGACCCCGAGCGCGCCGCGGTGCCGGACCTGAACAAGCGCGAACTGGCCGTGCTCGCGCCGCTGGTGGCACTGATCCTGGTGCTCGGCTTCTACCCGAAGCCGGTGTTGGACGTGATCACCCCGTCCGTCGGGGCGACGCTCAGCGAGGTCGGGGTGGCCGACCCGGTCGCGCAGGAAGGCAAGTGACGTGACGACGTTCCTCTCGCAGAACGTGGAACGGCTGCAAGCCCCGGAGATCGACTACGGGGCCGTCGCACCGTTGCTGATCGTGCTCGGCGCGGCGTGCCTCAGCGTGCTCCTCGAGGCGTTCCTGCCCAAGGGGCAGCGGTGGGCCGCGCAGGTCGTGCTGACCCTGCTCACCCTCGCCGCCGCCGGTGCCGGGCTGGTGCTGCACGCGTCCGCGGGCAGCACCCTCGACCAGGGCAAGCTGACCCTGGCGGGCGCGCTCGCCGTCGACCGGCCGGTCGTCTTCCTGTGGGGCACGCTGCTGCTGCTCGGCCTGGGCGCGGTGCTGCTCATCGCGGACCGGTCGGTGGAGCCGGGCGGCGCGTTCGTCGCGGACGCCTCGATCCTGCCCGGCGGGTCCGTCGGCGTGCGCGAGAAGCTGCGCCGCCAGGAGATGCAGACCGAGGTGTTCCCGCTGACGCTGTTCGCGCTCGGCGGGATGATGACCTTCGTCGCGGCGAACGACCTGCTCACCATGTTCATCGCGCTGGAAGTGCTGTCGCTGCCGCTGTACCTGATGTGCGGCCTGGCCCGCCGGCGCCGCCTGCTGTCGCAGGAGGCCGCGGTCAAGTACTTCCTGCTCGGCGCGTTCGCGTCGGCGTTCTTCCTGTACGGCGTGGCCCTGCTCTACGGCTACGCGGGCTCGGTGAAGCTCGCCGACATCGCCAACGCCACCACCGCCACCGACCGGTCCGACACGCTGCTGTACGCGGGCTTCGGCCTGCTGGTGGTCGGCCTGCTGTTCAAGGCGTCGGTCGGCCCGTTCCACGCCTGGACCCCGGACGTGTACCAGGGCTCGCCGACCCCGGTGACGGCGTTCATGGCGGCGTGCACGAAGGTCGCCGCGTTCGGCGGCATCCTGCGCGTGCTTTACGGCGCGTTCGAGCGGTCGAGCTGGGAGTGGAACGGCGTGCTGTGGGCCGTGGCCATCGTGTCCATGGTGATCGGCGCGGTGCTCGGCCTCACCCAGACCGACGTGAAGCGGATGATCGCCTACTCGTCGGTCGCGCACGCGGGCTTCCTGCTGATCGGCGCGATCTCGCTGAACGACCAGGGCCTGTCCGGCACGATGTTCTACCTGATGGCGTACGGCTTCACGACGATCGCCGCGTTCGGCATCGTCAGCCTCGTGCGCAACGGCGACGGCGAGGCCACCCACCTGTCCCAGTGGGCGGGGCTGGCCAAGCGGTCGCCGGTCGTGGCCGGCGTGTTCACGTTCCTGCTGCTCGCGCTGGCCGGCCTGCCGCTGACCAGCGGTTTCGTCGGCAAGTTCGTGGTGTTCGCCGCGGCCGTGGAGGCGGACATGGTGCCGCTGGTGGTGGTCGCCCTGGTGGCCAGCGCGGTGGCGGCGTTCTTCTACCTGCGGGTCATCGTGCTGATGTACTTCAGCGAGCCCGCGGCGGACGGCCCGACGGTCAGCGTGCCCGGCGCGTTCACCACGGTGGCCATCACGCTCGGTGCGGCCATCACGCTCGTGCTCGGCGTGTTCCCGTCGTTCGCCCTCGATTGGGCGGGTGCCGGATCGTTCATCTTCTAGTGGTACGTAGGCTCTGTAGCCGTGACCAGTAGCGAGCGGGCGGGGACGGGGTTCCGGTTTGAGGACCCCGTGCTCGCGGAGGTGGTTCAGGACGGGCTGGCCGAGGTGGAGGAGCTGCTGCACAAGGTCGTGCAGAGCGAGTTCCACCCGGTCATGGAGACGTCCCTGCACCTGGTGAGCGCGGGCGGCAAGCGCATCCGTCCGCTGTTCACCATCCTGTCCGCGCAGTTCGGCGGCACGTGGGACCGGGAGAGCGTGATCAAGGCGGCGGCGGTGGTCGAGCTGACCCACCTCGCGACGCTCTACCACGACGACGTGATGGACGAGGCCACCATGCGGCGGGGCGCGGAGTCGGCCAACGCCAAGTGGGACAACTCCATCGCGATCCTGACCGGCGACTACCTGTTCGCGCACGCGTCGGCGCTGGTCGCGGACCTGGGCACGGGTGCGGCGCGGATCATCGCGGAGACGTTCTCCGAGCTGGTGACCGGCCAGATGCGCGAGACGATGGGCCCGCGCGCGGGCGAGGACCCGGTGTCGCACTACCTGACCACGATCGCCGAGAAGACCGGGTCGCTGATCGCCACCGCCGCCCGGTTCGGCGCGATGTTCTCCGACGTGTCGGCGGCGCAGGTCGAGGCGCTGCGGGCGTACGGGGAGATCATCGGCGCGGCGTTCCAGATCTCCGACGACGTCATCGACATCGCCTCGCCGTCGGAGGAGTCCGGCAAGACCCCGGGCACGGACCTGCGCGAGGGCGTGAAGACGCTGCCCATGCTGTACGCGCTGCAGGACGAGCCGGAGTCGCGGCTGGCGAAGCTGCTGGCCGGCCCGATCACCGACGACGCCGAGGTGGACGAGGCCCTGGCCCTGCTGCGCGCCTCCTCCGGCCTGCGCCGCGCCCGCGAGACCCTGGACGACTACGCCGCCCGCGCCCGCGCCACCCTCGACGTCCTCCCCGCGGGCACCGCCCGCGACGCCCTCTCCTCCGTGAGCGACTACGTCGTCACCCGCTCCCACTGACGCGAGAGTCCTACGTTCGAGGCGCGAGAGTCCTACGTCCAGCGACCCCGAGTTCAACGCTCAGGCAGGTCGGCGGGTGCGCTGAGCGTTGAATTCGGGTGCTCCGAACGTAGGACTCTCGACGCTTGGGCGTTGGACTCTCGCGGGCGGCGGCGGAGGCGGATGGTGTCGGCGGTGAAGACGGCCAGGGCCAGCCAGACCAGGGCGAAGCCGAACCAGCGGGACGCGGGCATCGGCTCGTGCACCACGAACACGCCCCACGCGAACTGCAGCACGGGGGCCAGGTACTGGAGCATCCCCATCGTCACCAGCGGCACGAGGCGGGCGCCCGCGCCGAACAGGAGCAGCGGCACCGCCGTCACCAGCCCCGCCGAGGCCAGCCACACCGCGTGACCCCACCCGTGCGACAGGAACGTCCCGGTCGGCCCCAGCCACACCAGGTACCCGACCGCGATCGGCGCGAGCACCAGGCTCTCCGCGGTCAGGCTGGCCGTCGCGTCCAGCGGCACGGTCTTCTTCAGCAGCCCGTACACGCCGAACGAGCACGCCAGCACCAACGAGATCCACGGCAACCGCCCGTAGTCGATCGCCAGCACGACCACCGCCGGCACCGCGATGCCCAACGCCGCGTACTGCGGCACGCGCAAGCGCTCGCGCAGCACGACCACGCCCAGCAGCACGCTCACCAGGGGGTTGATGAAGTACCCGAGCGCGGCCTCGACGACGTGCGCCGTGTTGACCGCGTGGATGTAGACGCCCCAGTTCACCGCGATGAGCACGGACGCCATCGCCACCATCGCCCACCCGCGCGCCGACAGCCCGCGGATGCCCGCCCAACGCCCCAGCGCCGCCGTGATGACCGCCATCACGACCAGCGACCACGCGATCCGGTGCGCCAGGATCTCCACCGACCCCGCCGGCTGGAGCAGCGGCCAGTAGGCGGGCACGATGCCCCAGAGGAAGTACGCCCCGACGCCGAACGCCATCCCGCGGCCCGTGCGGTCGACCTGTGTCGCAGCGGCGGAGGAGTTCGTCAACGGCGGCACGCGGGCCACTGTACGCCTGCCGTTTTGGCTGGTCAGTTGCTCCGAGTGGCCTACCATCGAATCCTGGTCACAGGTCCGGCCGGCCCCACGCGCCGGACCGGGAGGTCAGGGTAGGTTTTGCACGCTTCCCCTACCGGGTGAAGGCCTGGAAGCGGAGCGTGTCGGGGTGTGACGTAGCAGCAGTGGAGGGTCTCCCGTGGGTTCGCTCTTCGGGCAGGTGTGGCTGTGGAGCCTGCTGTCCTTCGTGGCAGGCGTCGCGCTCACCTGGTTGGTCCTGGTGCGTCCGGCCAAGAAAGAGCTGGAAGACCTGGAGGAACGCCTCCTGACGTCGCCGCGCCCGACCGCGAGCGCCCCCGTCGCCCCGAAGGCGGACGACAACTGGCACGTCGAGGCGTCCCGCTCGCTGGCCGACGACGTGCTCGCGCCCGAGCCCTCCCGGCACGAGGTCGTCGCCGAACGCCCGAGGTTCGACGCGGCACCCGAACCGGCCCGCTACGACGTGTCCACGATGAAGCTCGACCAGCGCGACCCGCTGCTGGAGGAGCTGGACGACGAGCACCGGCCGCTGTCGGACTTCGAGGAGCAGCACGACTTCCCCGAGCACGACGTCGACCCGCCGCGCAGCCTGTTCGAGCGGCCCGGCGCGGGCGGGGACACCCGGGCGGCGCCGGAGCCCCGCCCCCGCCAGTACCGGCCCGACGACGAGCCGGAGCTGCCCGCCGAGGCGACCACGCACCTGATGCCCGCCGTGCCGGCCGAGCCGGTCGCGGAGGTCGCGCCCCGGCAGGAGGAGCCGACCGCGCCGCCGGAGGTCGAGGTCTTCCAGCCGCGCGAGGTGTGGCGCGAGGAGCCCGTCAAGGAGGTCTACGACGAGGACGTGGACACCGCGGGCCACGAGGAGGAGGACGAGCCGGAACCGAGGCCCGCCGCCTCCGAGCAGACGACGCTCATCCCGGCCACCGCGCTGGCGGAGGCCATCGCCGAGGTGGACCGCGAGCAGCGGCGCGACGACGACCCCGAGCTCCGGGCGTGGCCCGAGCACGACCTGACCGGCCACTTCGCGCCGGTGGACGTCGAGCAGGTCGACTCCGGGGCCGCGACCGGCCTGACGGCGGGCGACGAGGCGTTCTTCGACGACCTGAGGAGGCAGCGGCAGGACCGCGCCCCCCGGGAGGACCCCGAACCGGACCACGCCGAGCCGGAGCACCCCGAACCGGACCACGCCGAGCCGGCGTACATCGGCGACCACCGGTCGCAGGAGGTCGAGGAAGGTCCGCGGACCGAGGTCATCCGCGCCGTGGTCGACACCCGGCCGGTGGACGCGGAGCCCGAGGTCGCCGAGCGGGAGCCCGCGCCCGACCCCGCGCCCGCGCCCGTCGACAGCTCGACCGAGCCCGGTGCCGGCCGAACCTCCCCGAGCCGGCACTCCGCCGAGCCCGACCCCGACCCCGAGCCCGAAGCCGAGACCGGGGTCGGGGGCGACGCCGAAGCCCGCACCGAGGCCCCCGAGCCGGTGACCCCCGAACACCCGGAGCCCGAGGTCGGGGAACCGCCGGCCTTCGAGCCCACCTTCGTCCCGCACGCGGCCGACCAGGCGCTCCCGTCCCGGCCCACCGAGCCCAAGCCGGAGCGCCGGAAGGACGAGACCGCCAAGCCGCGCAGCCTGTTCGAGCCGCTGGAGGACCACGACGAGCAGCTCGAGCCCGAGCAGGCGCGCCCGGCCCCGCCCCCGTCCTCCGGCAACGACCAGCCGTTCGTGCCCACGCTGGCCCCCGAGCTGCTGGCCGGCAACCCGGTCCCGATGACCCCGACCGGCCTGCCCCAGCGCCCCACCCGGCCCTCCGGCGCGCAGCGCACGCCGCCGCCCCCGCCGGCCACGCCGGCCACGCCGGCCACGCCGAAGCCGATCTCGCCGCCGCCCCCGCGCCCGGTCCGCCCGCGCCCGGTCGGGTTCAGCCCGAGCACCGGCGGCAGGCCCGCGCCGGGCAGCACCCGCTTCCAGGGCCAGCAGGAGGGCTTCAACCCGCGCTCGCCGTTCGGCCCGGGGTCGGTGCTGCCGAAGTCCGACGGCCTCGCGCCCGCGCCGGAGTTCCAGGTCAAGGCGACGCTGACCGGCCGCCGCTACTTCACCAACGAGTCGGCGAACTTCCGCGAGACCCGCGCGGACGTCTGGTTCCGCACCACCGCCGACGCGGAGAAGGCGGGCTTCCGCGAAGCGCCGTAGGAGGACTCCCCCGGGAGGGGAAGCGGAAGACCCCCTGTTCCGGGAGGCGGAACAGGGGGTCTTCTCGTTGGTCCGGGTACCGCCTAGCCGACCACGGTCCAGGTGTCCTTGCCGTGCAGCAGCGCGCGCAGGTCCGCGGGCTTCGCGGCCTTGGCCTGCTCGACCTGCGCCCGCGCCGCGTCGTCGTACGTCGTGCGGGCGACGTTGCGGAACACGCCGGTGACGGTGTGCCGCAGGTCCTGCGTCGACAGCCGCGACAGGGCGAACGCCAGGTTCAGGTCCGCCGCGTCGTGCACCACGACGTCGGAGGCGGGGACGTCCGCGGTCCTGGCCACGGCCAGGCCGAAGCCGTCCCGCACCACGGCGTACTCGCCGTTGCCGAACGTGATGGGCTGCCCGTCGACCACGTTGATGATGCGGCGGGCGGCCTCGTCGGCGTCCTTGAGCACGTCGAACGCGCCGTCGTTGAAGATCGGGCAGTTCTGGTAGATCTCCACCAGCGCCGAACCGCGGTGCTCGGCGGCCTGCCGCAGCACCTCGGTCAGCCCGGCCCGGTCGGAGTCGACCGCGCGGCCGACGAACGTGGCCTCCGCGCCCAGCGCCAGCGACACCGGGTTGAACGGGTGGTCCAGCGAGCCCAGCGGGGTGGACTTGGTGACCTTGCCCTCTTCGGACGTCGGCGAGTACTGGCCCTTGGTCAGGCCGTAGATCCGGTTGTTGAACAGCAGGATCTTCAGGTTGACGTTGCGGCGCAGCGTGTGGATGAGGTGGTTGCCGCCGATGGACAGCGCGTCGCCGTCACCGGTGACGACCCACACCGACAGGTCCGGCCGCGCCACGGCCAGGCCGGTGGCGATGGCCGGCGCACGCCCGTGGATGGAGTGCATGCCGTAGGTGTTCATGTAGTACGGGAACCGCGACGAGCAGCCGATCCCCGAGACGAACACGATGTTCTCGCGCTTGAGGCCCAGCGTGGGCAGGAACGACTGCACGGCGTTGAGCACCACGTAGTCGCCGCAGCCGGGGCACCAGCGGACCTCCTGGTCGGACTTGTAGTCCTTGGCCTTCTGCGGCTCGTCCGCCGTGGGCACGCCGACCAGACCCCCCACGGTCGGCAGGCCCAGTTCCGTCGTCATTCGGACACTCCCTTGATCACGTCGGCGAGCACGTCCTGGAGCTCTTCGGCCTTGAACGGCAGGCCCTGCACCTTCGTGTAGCTGATGGCGTCGACCAGGTACTTGGCGCGCAGCAGCAGCGCGAGCTGGCCGAGGTTCATCTCCGGCACGACGACCCGGTCGTACCGCGCGAGCACGTCGCCCAGGTTCGCGGGGAACGGGTTGAGGTGCCGCAGGTGGGCGTGGGCGACCGGCATGCCGAGCTTGCGCACCCGCCGCGCCGCCGCGCCGATCGGGCCGTAGGACGAGCCCCAGCCCACGACGAGCACGCGCGCCTCGCCGGACGGGTCGTCCACCACGACGTCGGGCACCCGGATGCCGTCGATCTTGCGCTGCCGCAGCCGCACCATGTGGTCGTGGTTGGCCGGGTCGTAGGAGATGTTGCCGCTGCCGTCGGCCTTCTCCAGGCCGCCGATGCGGTGCTGGAGGCCGGCCGTGCCGGGCACCGCCCACGGCCGGGCCAGCGTCTCCGGGTCGCGCAGGTACGGCCAGAACGCGCCGTCGGGGCCGTTGGGTTCGGTGGCGAACTCGACGGTCAGGTCGGGCAGCTCGGAGAGGTCCGGGATGAGCCACGGCTCGGAGCCGTTGGCGATCGCGCCGTCGGACAGCAGCAGCACCGGCGTGCGGTAGACCAGCGCGATCCGGGCGGCCTCCAGCGCGGCGTCGAAGCAGTCGGCGGGCGACTGCGGTGCGACGATGGCGACCGGCGACTCGCCGTTGCGGCCGAACATCGCCTGCAGCAGGTCGGCCTGCTCGGTCTTGGTGGGCAGGCCGGTGGACGGGCCGCCGCGCTGCACGTCGACCACGACCAGCGGCAGCTCGGTCATCACGGCCAGGCCGATGGTCTCGGACTTCAGCGCCACGCCCGGGCCGGACGTCGACGTCACGCCCAGCGCGCCGCCGTAGGACGCGCCCAGCGCCGCGCCGATGCCCGCGATCTCGTCCTCGGCCTGCAGCGTCGTGACGCCGAAGTTCTTGTGCTTGGACAGCTCGTGCAGCACGTCGGAGGCCGGGGTGATCGGGTACGTGCCGAGCACCACGGGCAGCCCGGACTGCTGCCCGGCGGCGATGATGCCGTAGGCGAGGGCGGTGTTGCCGGTGATCTGGCGGTAGGTGCCCCGGTTCAGCTTGGCGGGCGCGACCTCGTAGGTCACCGCGAAGGACTCGGTGGTCTCGCCGTAGTTCCAGCCCGCCCGGAACGCCAGCACGTTGGCCTCGGCGATCTCGGGCTTGCGGGCGAACTTCTCGCGCAGGAACCGCTCGGTGCCCTCGGTGGGCCGGTGGTACATCCAGGACAGCAGGCCCAGGGCGAACATGTTCTTCGCCCGCTCCGCGTCCTTCTTGCCCAGGCCGGTCTGCTCCAGCGCGCCGATGGTCAGCGTGGCCATCGCGACCTTGTGCACCTGGTAGGCCTCGGTGAGGGAGTTGTCCTCCAGCGGGTCGCTCGCGTAGCCGACCTTGACGAGGTTGCGCTTGGTGAACTCGTCGGTGTTGACGATCAGGATCCCGCCCCGGGGCAGGTCGTCGATGTTGGCCTTGAGCGCCGCCGGGTTCATCGCGACCAGCACGTCGGGGCGGTCGCCGGGGGTGAGGATGTCGTAGTCGGCGAAGTGCAGCTGGAAGCTGGAGACGCCCGGCAGCGTGCCCTGTGGCGCCCGGATCTCGGCCGGGAAGTTCGGCTGGGTGGCGAGGTCGTTGCCGAACGCGGCGGCCTCCGAGGTGAACCGGTCGCCGGTGAGCTGCATGCCGTCACCGGAGTCGCCGGCGAAGCGGATCACCACGCGGTCGAGCTTGCGGACGGTCCCGTTCGACCCCGGCCCGTCCCCCCCGGGCTCGCCCCGCCCGGACGAGCCGGCTGGCGCGGCGCCGTTACCAACGTCGGTAGTCATGTCCTACGCCGATCCCTTTCCTCACAACCGCCAAGGGGCTGATGCCCCCGTGCCCCTCCGCGAGGGTAGTCGTGCCCGCTGCGGAGCCGGTGCCTCCCGTACCACTGTGCGGGACGCTTCGTCCCACCTGGTGCGCGGGGGTGCAACTGGGCAGCAATCGAGTAATACCGACAAGTAACTGTTACTCAAAGTTACAGGTAGTCGGGTCGCCTGTCCAGGTCAGCCGCGGCTGCTGATCCGGGCCTTCATCGCGGCCAGCCTGGCCTGGAACTCCGGCGTCCCGATCGAGGCGACCTGGGGCGTCAGCTCGGTGTCCACGGCGTCGGCGTGGTCGGCGAGCTTCGCCGTCGCGCGCAGGGACGCCTTGATCGTGCGGACCAGGTCGCGCGAGGCTTCGGCCGAGGGGCGGGCGAACTCGACCGCGGCGGCGACCAGCTCGTCGTGCCCACCGTCGACCCGGGACCAGGCCAGCCCGTGCGCGACCGCCGCGTCCGCGCCCAGGACCTGCCCGAACAGCGTCATCGCGGTGGTCACCTGCGGTCCGGCGAGCCGGTGCAGCATCCACGTCATCCCGCCGCCGGGGTGGATGCCGAGCTGGAGGAACCGGGCGTCGAACCTGGCGTCGTCGTTGACCAGGCGCACGTCGCAGGCGAGGGCCAGGTTGAGCCCCGCGCCGACGGCCGCTCCGCCGACGGCCGCGATCGTGGGCAGCGCGCAGTCGGCCACCGCCAGGAAGCCCGCGTAGATGCGCCGCAGGCCCTCCTCCCGGGCCTCGCCCAGCGCGGTGAGGTCCGCGCCCGCGCAGAACGCCGGCGGCGCGCCCGTGACGACGACGGCGTGGACCTCCGGGTCGTCCTCGCACGCCCGCACGGCGGCCACGAGCCGGTCGGACAGGTCGAGGGTGAGCGCGTTGCGGCGCCCCGGGTCGTGCACGGTGATGACCGCCACGCGGTCGGAGCGGTCCAGGAGCACTTCGGCCATGCGGGCGACTCTAGGGTGCCGGTGGTCGGTCCAGGAGCCGGGACAGCACCACGGTCGAGACCGTGCGGTCGATGATCTCCACGGCGCGCAGCCGCTCCAGCGCGGTCTCCAGGTGGTGGATGTCGGCCGCGCGCAGGTGCACGATCGCGTCCGCCGCGCCGGAAACCGTGTAGGCCGCCCTGACCTCGGGCATCGTCTCCAGCCGCTGCTGGATGTCGTGCGGTGCGACGTTGCCGCGGCAGTGCACCTCGACGAACGCCTCCGTGCCCCAGCCGAGCTGCTCCGGGTCCACGACGGCCGTGAAGCCGCGCAGCACGCCCGTGTCCAGCAGCTTGTCGACCCGCCGCTTCACCGCGGGCGCG
This sequence comes from Actinosynnema sp. NPDC053489, assembly GCF_044544865.1. Classification (NCBI taxonomy): domain Bacteria; kingdom Bacillati; phylum Actinomycetota; class Actinomycetes; order Pseudonocardiales; family Pseudonocardiaceae; genus Actinosynnema; species Actinosynnema sp. NPDC053489. The sequence continues at coordinate 272,721 of NZ_JBITXT010000003.1, forward strand.
GACAGGCCCACCTCCTTGCCGATGTCGGCGTAGCTGGAGCGGGCGTTGGCCATCAGCCGTGAAATGATTCGCTGGTCGATCGTGTCCACACGCAACATTCTGCACCAGAAGACGCAATATCACGGCGTTGTTCGATGGTCTGACCGCAATCTACATTTCGATCCATGACCTCGGTTTCCTTCGCGGGCCCCGGTGACGAGCCGATCGTGCTCGACGTCGCCACCCCCGCCGCGCAGGTGCGCGTGCCGACCACCCGTCGGTACCTGATGTGCCCGCCCGCGTACTTCACGGTGGAGTACGCGATCAACCCGTGGATGGACCCCACGAAGCCGACCAGCACGTCGCTGGCGATGGAGCAGTGGACGGCCCTCAAGGAGACCTACGAGCGGCTCGGGCACCAGGTCGAGACCATCGACCCCGAGCCGGGCCTGCCGGACATGGTGTTCTCGGCCAACTCCGGCACGGTCGTCGACGGCCAGGTCCTCGGCTCCCGCTTCCGGGCGCCGCAGCGCGCCGCCGAGGCCGACCACTTCCGCCGCTGGTTCCTGGCCAACGGCTACCGCGACGTCGTCATGCCGGAGCGCACGAACGAGGCGGAGGGCGACTTCGCCTGGACCGGCAGCTACCTGCTCGCCGGCACGGGCTTCCGCACCGACCCCCTGGCCCACTCCGAGGCGCAGGAGGTGCTCGGCGTCCCGGTCGTCTCGCTGCAGCTGACCGACCCGCGCTACTACCACCTGGACACGGCGCTGTTCGTGCTGTCGGACGACCTGATCGCCTACTACCCGGAGGCGTTCTCGCCGGGGAGCCGGCGCGTCCTGCGCCGCCTGTTCCCGGACGCCGTCATCGGCACCGCCGAGGACGCCGCCTGCCTGGGCCTGAACGCGGTCTCCGACGGCCGCCACGTCGTCCTGCCGGTGGAGGCGACGGCGCTGGCGGACCAGCTGGTGACCCGCGGCTTCGAGCCCGTCCTCGTGGACATCTCGGAACTGCGCAAGTCCGGCGGCGGCCCGAAGTGCTGCACGATGGAACTGCGGGGCTGAACCCCCGACCGGGCGGACGGGGTGCGGTCGGCCGGGTGATGACCCGGTGACCGCGCCCCCGCCCGCGGTGGGTCAGTCCACCCGGCCCACGGCCGCGTAGCCGAGGTGGTGGGCGGGGCTGCCCGTGGGGATCTCGGCGTCCTCCCGGGGGCGCCACTCGGGCATCAGCGCCACCCCCGGCTCGACCAGGGTCAGCCCCTCGAACAGCGCCTCGACGCCCGCCCGGTCGCGCACGTACAGCTGCTCGATCACGCCCTTGTACGCCTCGACCATGGCGTGGACCTGCGCCTTGGTCGCCGCGTCCGCCTGCTCGTCCGACAGCTGCGACAGCGCGATGAGGCTGCCCGGCGCGCACGCGTCCCGGTACGCCTTCATCAGGCCCACGGGGTCCTCGTGGTCGCCCACGAACACCATCACGCCGGTCATCAGGACGCCCAGCGGCCGGTCCAGGTCCAGCACCTCGCGGACCTCGGGGTGGGCGAACAGGTCGTCCGGGCGGCGGGCGTCGGCCTCGACCATCACCGCGCGCGGGTTGTCGCGCAGGATCCGCCGGCCGAGCGCGACGGCGACCGGCTCGTAGTCGACGTAGACGACCTTCGCCCGCGGGTCGCGGGCCTGCGCGACCTCGTGGGTGTTGCCGGCGGTGGGCAGGCCGGAGCCCAGGTCCAGGAACTGGGTGATGCCCTCGTCGACCATGAACGCCACGGCGCGGCGCAGGAAGCCGCGGTTGAGCCGGGCGAGCATCTCCATCCCCGGCAGCACCGACCCGATGCGGGCCGCGCGCTCCCGGTCGGCGGGCAGGTTGAACGCGCCGCCGAGGTAGTAGTCGTAGATGCGGGCGATGTTCGGTGTTTGGGGGTCCAACTCGGTAGCGAACACGCGTGCCGTCCTCAAGGTGCTGTGCCGACGCTGACGCCTCCCCGACGAAGAGCACATGCTCCCGCACGTCACGGCGAAGGCAAACGGCGTGGCGCGGCCCGCCATCGGCAATCCCGATGGCGGGACACCGGAAGGGGCGCTACGGCTCGCGGCCGGTCAGGCCGACGATCCGGTCGATCAGCGGCGCGTCGGCGGGCACCGGCACCTCGGGACCGTAGACGCCCAGGTCACGGCCCATCTGCGCGCTCCGGACGAGGTCGGCGTGCAGGAACTCCAGCACCCCGTCGTCCCACGACACGACCTGCCCGGTCGCCTTGGCCAGGTCCCACGTGTGCACGACGGTCTCGCCCAGCACCATCGCGCCGACCACCTCGGCGGGCATCTCGTGCGGGCCGCCCAGCGTCGTCGTGCCCTCCCACGCCGACGGCTCCCGCCACGCCTCGGCGCGGTCGCGCAGCAGGGCGTCCAGCTCGGCCGCCCAGTTGCCGGCGGTGAGGTCGACGTCGGACTCGGCGGCCGCGGGCGGCGGCACGGTGCGCTTGCGCCCGGCGGCGCTCAGCGACGGTGCCCAGAACAGCAGGTGGTTCACCAACCGGCGCACGTCGTACTCGGTGCACGGCGTCGGCGCGCCCAACTGGTCCGGCTTCACGTCGGCGACGACCTCCGCCGCGGTCGCCACGGCTTTGTCGATCAACTGCTCACGGGACATGCCGCCACCGTAGGAACCGGCCGCGCCGGGTGTCTTGAACAAAGGCGACATACGCTCACTCGTGTGACGAGGGACGACCGGGAGCTGTCGTGGCGGCGGCACCAGCGCCACGCGTTCCACCGGCCCTCGCCCGACCTGGCGCCGCACGTGGCGCGGTACTGGGAGGTGAGCTGGCACTACGACCGGCCGTACCGCCAGCTCGTGGTGCCCTACCCGAACGTCCACCTGACGTTCCACGACGGGGTCGCCCGGCTGACCGGCGTGTCCAGCGGGCACGCGGTCAAGGAGCTGGCCGGCGTCGGCCGGGTCTTCGGCGTCGCCTTCCGCCCCGGCGCCTTCCGGCCGTTCCTGGGCGCGCCGGTCCAGTCGCTCACCGACCGGACCGTCCCGGCCACGACCGTCTTCGACCACCTGCCGGCCCGCGCGGACCGGGCCTCGGTGGAGGACGCGCTGCGCCGCAACCTCCCCGAACCGGACCCGCGGGCGCGCCTGGCCGTCGAACTGGTCGACCGGATCGCCGACGACCCCGCGATGACCAGGGTCGACGCGCTGGCCCGCGAGGTCGGCCTCGGCGTCCGGCAGCTCCAGCGCCTGTTCGCCGAGCACGTCGGCGTCGGCCCGAAGTGGGTGATCCGCCGCTACCGCCTGCGCGAGGTGACCGAGCGCATGGCGGCGGGCGGCCGGATCGACTGGGCGGCCCTCGCGGCCGACCTCGGGTACGCCGACCAGCCGCACTTCGTCCGCGACTTCACCGCCATGGTCGGCGAGCCGCCCACCCGGTACGCCGAGCGCTACTCGGTGCCCGCGGCCACCTGACGCGCGTCGACCGCCGAGTCCCGCGACGTCGCCGGATGGGGCACCCCGACGTCGGAAGCGGCCACGCGGGCCGGCGTGCCCGCCCGTCGCTCGCACCTCGTCCCGGGCCGGGTGCGCAGCGCTTCGAAGGCGCCCTCCGTCAGCGGCGTCCCGCCCCCCGACCGCCGTGTCCTCGCCGAGCTTCGGGGCGAGGTTCCTCCCGTTGCCCATGGCCGCGTTCGGACCGATGGCGAACACCTCGCCCCAGCCGATGCCCACGCAGCACGCCGGCCGCCACTCGCCGGTGCGCCTCGAACGCGGCGGCCGGCGCGGGCCCCGGCAGGTCGAACAGCGCGACCAGGTCGTCGGCGAAGGCCCGCACGAGCGTGGCGCCGTGGGCGCGCGGGACCGGCGCCACGACCCGCTGGACCGCCATGATCCGCACGAAGGCGGCGACCTCGCCGAGGGTCGGCGCGGTCGCGGTGAAGCCCGCGATGTCGAGCACGAGCACGGCCCGCCGGCGCAGGCGCCCCGCCCCGAACGCCGCCGGGTCGAGCCCGCCCACCCGCCCGGCAGGGCCGGTTCGGCTGCCGGGTCCTGCGGCGTCGCGCCGGTCACGAGGGCCTCCCGCGGCGGTCCGGGAGGGCCACACGGTGCGGACCGCCGGCCCCGCGCGGTCCGCACGGAGCGGGGATTCCCGAGGCGTCACCCGTACGGCTGAGCGCCCTAGCGGACGGGCCCCGGTCGGTGCTCCGATCGACGGCACTCGCTGTCGACCAAGGTAGGGGAGAGCGCCATGAACGACCTCGACGCCCAGCGTCCGTCGCCCCAACCGCAACACGAGCGGGAGGAGCACGTGGAACGGCAGAAGACCGAGGTCCGGAAGCCCCTCACCGGGTTGGAGTGGCTGGTGCGCCAGGCGCAGCGGCGACGCGGGGAACGCCCGGCGGACCCGGCGCGGTAGGCCGCTAGTCCGCCACCTCGCGCTGGAACGCCGCCCACAGCAGGTTCAACGGGTGGTCGGCCGGGAACTTCGCCCGCTCCTCCTTGCGGGCGAAGACCCCGACCAGGCGCTCCAGCTGCGGCTTGCGGTCGTTGGTCAGCTCCACCACCCGCAGGCCCGACCCCTCGCGCAGCTCGTTGTTCGCGGCGACCACGCCCAGCCCGGACGTGACGATCATGCAGCCCTCGACCAGCCCGGACCGCAGCAGCGACATGCCGTACTGGATCTCGTCGATCTCGGCCGCGATGTCCAGCTCGTTGCGGTAGTCCGGGCCGAACCAGCCGCGCAGGAACTCCGCGATCAACCCGTCACCGGGCACGACCAGCGGCAGGTTCGGCAGCGCGCCGGTGCCGACGCTGCCGGCCAGCCTGCTCTCCGGTAGGTTGGTGAGCAGCGCCAGCCCGCCGCGCCGCCACTCGATCACGTCGAAGTCCTCGAACCCGCTGGTGCCGCCCGCGTGCGTCACCACGCTGCCGCAGACGATGTCGACCTCCTTGGACTCCAGGCTCGTCCGGATGTCCTTCGTGCGGATGTGCACGACCTTCAGCTCCACGTCCCGCCTGCGGAAGTCGTCCGCCACGTGGTGCCACGCCTTGGCCAGCGCGTCCAGCATGAACCGGGTCGTGCCGACGGTGAGCGTGGTGCCGAGCTTGCGCCGGCACTCGTGAATCGAATCGAGCCACTCGGTCAACGTGGTGCGCGCCAATTCCACCAACGTCTCGCCCGTCGGTGTGATCAGCACGTCTTTTCCGCGGCCCTGCTTGACGACCAGCGGCTCGCCGCACAGCGACTTGAAGTTGCGGTTCAGCGTGTCGATCTGCTTCTGCACGCTGGACTGCTCCCTCCCCAGCACCCGCGCCGCGCGCAGGGCCGATCGCGTCTCGTAGACCGCGATGAGGGTCCTGAGCTGGTCCAACGTGGTGTCCATCAGCAGGGGCGAGGTGTGCAGGAGCCTGCTGAGGTGGTTGCCGGCGGGCAGGAGCAGTCGGGCCGAGGTCGACATGCAGGGCCTCTCGGGTCGCGGCGTGATGTTCTACCGATTAGTTGTACTGAACTTGACCACAGTTCGTGGTGAAATTATCCGAAGATCTTGCCCGATTTCCCTGGACAGGTATGCGCGATCCGTAAGAGACTTCTTCCGCAACCAGGTGCTTGTTCACGTGGGAGCAATCAGGGGGGTATTGGGGGGTTGGGGGCCCGCCGGGCAGGAGCCCGGCGGGCCCCCACGTATTAACCTCACCCGCGTGACGGTTTCCACCTTGGACTGGGGCACGACGTACCGGGTCACCGTGCTCGACCTCGGCCTGGCCTGCTGCGGAGTGGAGGTCATGGCCGCCCTGGAGGGCCACCGGCCCGAGCAGCTCGCCGCCCTGGGCGTCGACCCGGTGCACGCGGCGGGCGAGGCCCACGTGCTCGTCGTCTCCGGCACGGTCACCGACGCGATGCTGCCCGCGGTGCTCGCGACCTACCGGGAGATGCCGGAACCGCGTTACGTCGTCTCGGTCGGCGCGTGCAGCAACACCGGCGGCCCGTACTGGGACTCCTACAGCGTCACCAAGGGCATCGACCAGGTGCTCCCGGTGCACGTCGCCGTGCCCGGCTGCCCGCCCCGCCCGGAGGCCCTGCTCGACGGCCTGGCCGCGCTGCACCGGATGGTGTCGTGAGCGCCGCCTCCGAGGCGCTGGCCTCGCGCATCCCCGACGCCCGGGTCAAGACAGCCTTCGGCCAGTCCGCGGCGCACGTGCCGCTGCACGGGTGGCTGCCGGCCGCCCGCCACGCCCGCGAGGAGCTGGGCTGCGCGCAGTTCGACTGGCTCGGCGTCGAGGACGCGGGCCGGCCCGGCGCGGCGGGGCAGCGGCACGCCGTGCTGCTGCACGTGCTCGACCCGGTCACCAAGGACGGCGTCCTGCTGCGCACCGAGCTCGGGCCCGACGACGCGCTGCCCAGCGTGGCCGGGCTGTGGGCCGGCGCGGCCTGGCACGAGCGCGAGGCCGCGGAGATGTTCGGCATCGCGCTCGCCGGCGGCGAACCGGCCCACCTGCTGCTCCCGGACGGCTTCAGCGGCCACCCGCTGCGCAAGGACTTCGTGCTGGCCTCGCGCGTCGTGCGCCCGTGGCCGGGCCGGCTCGAACCGGGCGAGGACGGCACGTCCGCGCCCAGCCGCAGGCGGACCGCCCCGCCCGGCGTACCCGACCCGTCGTGGGGACCGCGCTACGAGCGCCCCGAGGAGGACCACCGTGGCTGACCTGCCCCCGCGCACCCGCGGCGTCATCGCGCTGCTGGAGGCCAACTGCACGGTGTGCATGATCTGCGCCCGCGAGTGCCCCGACTGGTGCATCCACATCGACTCGCACACCGAGGTGGAGGAGCAGCCGGGCTCGGCCCGCCCGCGGGCGCGCAACGTGCTCGACCGGTTCGCCATCGACTACGGGCAGTGCCTGTACTGCGGCATCTGCGTCGAGGCGTGCCCGTTCGACGCCCTGCACTGGGCGCCCGACTTCTCCTACCCCGGCACGGGCGGCCCGGACGGGGACGGCGCGGTCGCCGAACTCGTCCAGGAGCGCGACGTGCTGGCCACGTGGGTGGCGCACGTGCCGCCGCCCCCGCCGCTGGACCCGGGCGCCGAACCGGCCCCGGAGACCGCCGCCACACGCCCGGGACGCCCCGGTACCGGAACCACCCGCCGACCGGGCGCGTTGAGGGGGAGGACGTAAGCGACCCGGAGGCGAAGCGTGCACCAGCACTTCAACGCGTTGAAGACCGCGTTGCTGCTCGCCGTCATGAGCGGCCTGATCGTGGCGATCAGCTCGCTGTTCGGGCGCACCGCCCTGCTGGTCGGCCTGCTGCTCGCGCTCGCCGTCAACGCCTACGCCTACGTCAACTCCGACAAGCTCGCGCTGCGCGCCATGCGCGCCCGACCGGTGTCCGAGGTGGAGCAGCCCGCGCTGTACCGGATCGTGCGCGAGCTGGCCCGGACCGCGCGCCGGCCCATGCCGCGCCTCTACCTCAGCCCGACCATCGCGCCGAACGCCTTCGCCACCGGCCGCAACCCCCGCAACGCCGCCGTCTGCTGCACGACCGGCATCCTCGACCTGCTCGACGAGCGCGAGCTGCGCGCCGTGCTCGGCCACGAGCTGTCGCACGTCTACAACCGCGACATCCTGATCTCGTGCGTGGCGGGCGCGCTGGCCGGTGCCGTCAGCACGCTGGCGAACCTGGCCGTCTTCGCGGGCGTGTTCGGCGACGACGGCGAGGACCGGCCCAACCCGTTCGCCATCCTGCTCATCGCCGTGCTCGGCCCCATCGCCGCGGCCATCGTGCGGCTGGCCGTCAGCCGGTCCCGCGAGTACCAGGCCGACGAGTCCGGCGCGGAGCTGACCGGCGACCCCCTGGCGCTGGCCTCGGCCCTGCGCAAGATCGACGCGGGCACGCGCGCCGCGCCGCTGGCACCCGAACCGGCCGTGGTCACCCAGTCGCACCTGATGATCGCGAGCCCGTTCCGGGCGGGGGAGAGCCTGGCCAGGCTGTTCTCCACCCACCCGCCGATCGCGGACCGGGTGCGCCGGCTCGAGGAGCTGGCCCGCCGGTCCTAGCTAGCGGACTTCCCGTGCGACGTTCATCACGTACTGGCCGTACCCGGACTTCGCCAGCTTCTCGCCCAGGGCGTAGCACTGCTCGGCGGAGATGAAGCCCATCCGCAGCGCGATCTCCTCCAGGCACGCGATGCGCACGCCCTGCCGGTGCTCCAGCACCTGCACGAACTGGCCCGCCTCCAGCATCGAGTCGTGCGTGCCGGTGTCCAGCCACGCGAAGCCCCGGCCGAGGTCGACCAGCTGGGCCCGGCCCTGCCGCAGGTAGGTGAGGTTGACGTCGGTGATCTCCAGCTCGCCGCGCGGCGACGGCTTGAGCGACTTCGAGATCGACACCACGTCGTTGTCGTAGAAGTACAGGCCGGTGATGGCCTTGTTCGACCGCGGCTGCGCGGGCTTCTCCTCGATGGAGACCAACCTGCCGCCCGCGTCGACCTCGCCCACCCCGTACCGCTCCGGGTCCTTCACCGGGTAGCCGAACAGCACGCAGCCGTCCAGCGCGGTGGCGTGGTGCTGCAGGAGCCGCGAGAAGCCCTGGCCGTAGAAGATGTTGTCGCCCAGGACCAGCGACACGTCGTCGTCGCCGATGAAGTCCGCGCCGATGACGAACGCCTCGGCCAGCCCGTTCGGCTGGGGCTGCTCGGCGTAGGAGATGTCCAGGCCGAACTGCGAGCCGTCGCCGAGCAGCCGCCGGAACAGCGGCAGGTCGACCGGCGTCGAGATCAGCAGGATCTCCCGCACGCCCGCCAGCATCAGCACCGACAGCGGGTAGTACACCATCGGCTTGTCGTAGACGGGCAGCAGCTGCTTGGACACCGCCTGCGTGATGGGGTGCAGGCGGGTGCCGCTGCCACCCGCGAGGACGATGCCCTTCACCGGTAGTTGGTGAACTGGAGGGCGATGCCGAAGTCGGAGCTCTTCAGCAGGGCGATCACGTCCTGCAGGTGGTCCTTCTTCTTGCCGGAGATGCGCAACTGGTCGCCCTGGATCTGCGCCTGCACGCCCTTCGGGCCCTCGTCGCGGACCTTCTTCGCGATCTCCTTGGCCTTCTCGCTCGAGATGCCCTGGACCACGGTGCCGGTCACCTTGAAGACCTTGCCCGACAGGACCGGGTCGCCGACCTCGAACGCCTTCATCGAGATCCCGCGCTTGACCAGCTTCTCCTGGAAGACGTCGATCGCGGCGCGGCAGCGCTCCTCGGTCTCGGACTGGAAGGTGATCGCCTCCTCGCCCGCCCAGGAGACCTGGGTGCCCGTGCCGCGGAAGTCGAACCGGGTGCTCAGCTCCTTGGCGGCCTGGTTGAGCGCGTTGTCGACCTCCTGGCGGTCGACCTTGCTCACCACGTCGAACGACGGGTCTGCCACGTGCTCGGTACCTCCGCGTAGGTGGGTCTGGAACCGCCCGGAAGCCTACCGGGCAACCCGGTTGCGCACGCCCCCACGGGCTTATGTATTGTCTGCACCGCACCCGGCACCACCGGGGGCGGGGCGGGTTGCCCGAGCGGCCAATGGGAGCGGACTGTAAATCCGTCGCGAAAGCTACAGAGGTTCGAATCCTCTACCCGCCACACGAAACGGAACCCCTGCTCGCGGAATGCGCGAGCAGGGGTTTCTCGTTGTTCCCCCGATGTGGCCCTGACGTGACCTCGCACCCCGTGCCCCGGCCGACGGCCCCTTCGCGGTGCGAACGGCCCGTGGTCGAAGCAGGTCGGTCCGACCCCTCACGCGGGTGAGGCCGACGCGCAAGCGCTTCCTCTCGCTTGCGTGCCGGCCTCGTGTGCAGCATAACTCATATCGAACGCTTGTTCGAGGGTTAAGCGATCGCGGCCCTGCCCTCGTCCGTCAGCTCCGCGTCCGCGCGCTCGTCCAGCCCCACCGCCCGACGCGCGCGCAGCAGGCCGGCGCGCACGAGGTCGTGAGTGACCATCTGGTCGCAGCACGGCAGCCCGTCCACGTACAGGTCCGGCTCACGCCCCCCGGTGAGCTGAGCCCGCCCCGCGGCCACCGCGCGGAGCATGGCCTTCGCCCTCCCCGACAGCTCCTTCGCAACGATCATGGCGACCCCCTCGCCCGTCCTTCTCATGCCTGCTGCCCTCACTTCGTAGGAGGTCTGGACCTGTGATCCGAGTACCCCTCGCCTGAAGGTTCACTCGGGTGGCCCAGGGCTTCACCCCTCCGCGCGAGCGCCGTTCGGGTGATCCCCGCGCGCCGGCCGGTTGCCCTGTTCGGCCCAACCGAACTGCTCGCGACCGGTCGGCGCACTGATCGACCCGTTGCCGCCCGGTGCGCCGGGACGACCCGCCCGCGTGCCGAGACTGGAACACATGAGCGAAATCCTCATCGCCCTCGCCGCGCTCGCGGCCGGTGTCGGGCTCGGCCTGGCCGTGCGGTCCCCGGGCCGGCGCACCGCGCCCCCGCCGGCCGCCGACGCGCGCGAGCTGCTCCACGCCGCCGACGACCTGGAGTACGGCCTGAACACGGTGCTCGACTTCGGACCCCTCTCGCTGTCGGAGCCGGCCTCGGTCGACCTGCCCGCGAAGCTCGACCGCGTGGCCTCGACCGGCGGGGTGCCGCGGGCGACGCTGGCCACGCTGAGGGCGCACACCGAGCGGATCGCCCTGCACCCCTACCCCGAGCAGCGCGACCTGCTCACCGCGGTCCGCGAGGACGAGGCCGCGGTCTGGCTGGCGCTGCGCGACGCGGTCGGCAGCGGCGCGGCGCAGCACGTCGCCGCCACCCGGGCCCGCGCGCTGCTGGACGAGATCCGCGCCGGCCTGCGGCCCGGGCGGCGGGTGCCGGTGGAGGTCTAGCGGGCGGGGCGGCGCTGCCAGGTCGTCCACAGAGGTCGGTAGCCGTGGGAGTACCAGAACGGCGTGGACAGCGGGTTGGGCAGGGCGTGGTGCAGCAGCGTCACGCCGACCCCGGCCGCGTCCAGCAACCCGTGCGCGTGGTCGACCAGCGCCGCACCGACGCCACGACCGCGCGTGTCCTCCCGCACGCCGAGCTGCCCGAGGTACGCCACCGGCCGCACGGACGTCCGCCCCGCGATCCAGTCGGAGTGCCCCGGCGGGTCGTAGGCGAGGAACCCGACCGGCTCGCCCCCCTGCTCCGCCAACCACCCGCACGGCTCCGGGCGCTCCAGCAGCGACTCGACGTGCTCGCGCAGCCGGGCCGCGCTCGACGGCCGCGCGGTGACCATCCCGAACCGGGCGTCGAACCGCACGGTCTCCAGGTTCAGCTCCACCGCGACGTCCACGTGCTCCGGCGCGAGCGGCACGACGCGGACCCCCGTCCGACGGGCGGACCCGCGACCGGGCAGCCGGGCCGCGGTCACCAGCAGCGGCGCGAAGCCGTGCCGCGCCAGGACGGCCGCGACGGCCGCGGCCCGGCTCGGCACGGTCACCACCGCGGCCGTGTCGTGGTCGCCCCCGCCGGTCAGCGGCCACCGGCGCAGCAGGTCTTCCAGGTCCGCCCCGGGGTGCCAGCGCAGCGAGTGGGTGCGCAGCGCGCCCCAGGTGGCGCTCAGCGAGTCCTCCGGGACCTCGCCGAACGAGTACGGGTCGTCGACGGGGGCGATCTCCGGCAGCAGCGGGTCCACCCCGCCAGTCAACCGGATCGCGACGCACTCGGATCGCGACGTACATTGCGGCCGTGGAGCTGTACGTGGTCGACGCGTTCACCGACCGCGCGTTCTCGGGCAACCCGGCGGGCGTGGTGCTGCTGGACGGGCCGGCGGACGAGCGGTGGATGCAGGCCGTCGCGGCCGAGATGAAGCACGCCGAGACGGCGTTCGTGCGCGTCGACCGGCCCGACCCGATGCCGCTGCGCTGGTTCACGCCCGTCACCGAGGTCGACCTGTGCGGCCACGCGACGCTGGCGACCGCGCACGTGCTGGGCGGCGACCGCCGCTTCGACACCCGCAGCGGCGTGCTCACCTGCACGGCCGAGGACGGCTGGGTGGAGATGGACTTCCCGGCCGACCCGGCGGAGCCGATCGAGGTGACCACCCCGCTGCGCGCCGGGCTGCCGGGCGTCACGGTGCGGGCCGTCGCGCAGGCCGTGTCCGACGTCCTGGTGGAGGCCGCCTCCGCGGCGGAGGTCCGCGAGCTGCGCCCGGACTTCGCCGCCATCGCCGAGGTGCCCGGCCGCGGTGTGATCGTCACCGCACCCGGCGACCGGCCGGGCCTGGACGTGGTGAGCCGGTGCTTCTACCCGTCCTACGGAGTCCCGGAGGATCCCGTAACCGGTTCCGCCCACTGCACGCTCGCCTCCTGGTGGGCGCCCCGGCTGGGCCGCTCGAACCTGCTGGCCGAGCAGGCGTCGGCCCGCGGAGGGCTGGTCCGGACCAGTCTCGAGCAAGATCGGGTACGGCTCGCCGGGCAGGCCGTGACGGTGATTCGGGGCCGACTGATCGTGTGAACCGATCCGTCACTTCCGGTGGCTTTCCGCTACACGACCTGCCATTTCGTCCCCCGACCGGGGTACATTGGCAGCCTTGGAGGGGTCCTGGTCGGTCTTCGGGACCCCTCAGTCACGCCCGGAGCCCGCAGGCCGCGACCCGGCCTGCCGCGACGACGGCCGACGAGGAGGCTGGATGTCCGACCACGCGTCGGCCACGGCGCCCAGCGCGCCGACCCGGTCCACGAACCGCGCGTTCAGCGCGTTCGCGGTCCTGCTCCTCGTCGCGGGGGCGCTGTCGGCGTTCCTCGTGGGCTCCTGGCTGCCCGACACCCAACCCGACGTCGACCTGTGGTGGACCGGCCCGCTGCTGGTGATCGGCTTCCTGCTGGCCGAGCAGCTCGCCATCAATGTCGACGTGCGCAGCGGCGTGGCGTGGACCATCTCGTTCACCGAGATCCCGCTCGTGCTCGGCCTGCTGGTCGCCCCGTTCGAGATCGTGCTCGCCGCGCACGTGGTCGCGGGCGTCGGCACGCTGCTCGGCCGCCGGGTGCTCGACCGCGCCGTCTACAACGCGGGCCTGATGTTCATGGAGATCTCGGTGGCCTTCGCGGTCGCCGAGGTGGTCAAGCGGTTCCTCGGCGCGGACGGCCCGTTCTGGGCGGGCGCGTTCGTCGGCACGATCGCGGTGCCCCTGCTGGCCAGCGTGCTCGGCCTGACCGCGCTGCGGGTGATGGGCAAGGGCATGCGGGTCGAGCCGAGCCTGCGCCTGGTGCTCCAGACCCTCGTGGTGGCGCTGCTCAACACCTCCGCGGGCCTGGCCGGCTACGAGATCGCCGACAAGGCCCCGTGGGGCGGCCTGCTGATCGGCCTGGTGTTCCTCGGCATCACCGCGATCTACCTCGCCTACTCGGGCCTGCTGCGCGACCAGCGGGACCTGGAGGCGCTCAGCGAGGTCTCGCTGCGGGTGGCCCGCTCCGGCCGCCACGCCACCGGGCCGCACGGCGCCGTGCCGGAGGAGGACGACGGCGCCGGCGAGGACGACGACTGGCAGCTCATCGCCGAGCGCATCCGCGAGCAGCTCAACGCCAACCGGGTCGTGCTGCGGCTGCGCACCGACCCGCAGGCGCCGATGCGCACCCTGGTCGCCGGCGAGCCGCTGCCGCCCGGCATGCGCCGCGACGACCCGCGCGTGCTGCGCGAGGACGCCATGCTCCAGCTGCCCGGCGCCCAGGTCCGGTACTTCCGCATGGCCGAGGCCGGCGAGGAGGCCGCCGAGGCCCTGGCCCGCCGGGACGCGCAGGAGGCGCTGGTCGTGCCGCTGCGCGGGGCCACCCAGCTGCTCGGCGCGGTGGAGGTGCACGACCGGCTCAGCCGGTGGCGCGGCTTCGGCAAGGCCGACATCCAGCTCCTGCGCACCCTGGCGAGCCACCTGTCCACCGCCGTGGACAACCGGCGGCTGCTGGCCCGGCTGCGCCACGACGCCTACCACGACCCGCTGACCGGCCTGCTCAACCGGCCCGGCTTCCGCGAGGCCGCCGGCGAGCCGATGCGCGAGGCGGACACGGCCGTGGTGGTCCGCATCGACCTCGACGTGCTGTCCACCGTCTCCGACGCGCTCGGCCAGGCGTGGGGCAACCGGATGGTCGTCGCGGCGGGCCGCCGGCTGCGCGACGAGCTGGGCCCCGAGGTGCCACTGGCCAGGCTGGAGGGCGGCGCGTTCGCCGCGCTGCTGCTGGACCGGCAGGCCGAGCGGATCCAGGAGATCGCCGAGCGCCTGCGCGCCTCGCTGTCGGTGCCCTACCCGGTCGACCGGCTCACCGTCGAGGCGGGCGCGGTCGTCGGCTGGGCCACCACCGCCGACGCCGAGCTGGAGGAGTACGACCCGGACGCGCTGCTCCAGCGCGCCGACGTGGCGGTCCGCGCGACCAGCGACAACGAGCCGCTGCGCCAGTACGCGCCGAGCATGGGCCAGATCTTCCTGCGCCGGTTCCAGCTGGTCACGCAGTTCCGGTCGGCGGTGGAGAACGGCCAGATCTCCGTGCACTACCAGCCCAAGGTCGCCCTGCCCAGCCGTCAGGTCGTCGGCGCGGAGGCCCTGGTGCGCTGGAAGCACCCCGAGTTCGGCCGCGTCGACCCGGACGAGTTCGTGCCCGCCGTCGAGGCCACCGGCCTGGTGGACGTGCTGACCGACTTCGTCATGGACACGGCGCTGGCGCGGGTGCGGATGTGGATCGACCGCGGCCTGCGGATGTCCATCGCGGTGAACCTGTCCGTGCGGACGCTGGCCGACGAGGAGTTCCCGGACCGCGTCGCGGCCGCGCTGAAGCGCCACGAGGTGCCGCCGGAGCTGCTGACGTTCGAGCTGACCGAGTCGGGTGTGATGGCGGACCCGGAGCGGGCCCTGCCGGTGCTGCGCCGGCTGCACCAGATGGGCGTGGTGCTCGCCGTGGACGACTTCGGCACCGGCTACTCGTCCCTGGCGTACCTGCGGCAGCTCCCGGTGGACGAGGTGAAGATCGACAAGAGCTTCGTCCTGGGCATGGGCACCGACCTCGGCGACATGGCGGTGGTCCGCTCCATCGTGGAGCTGGGCCACTCCCTGGGCCTCACGGTGGTCGCCGAGGGCGTCGAGGACGACGCGGCGCGCGACCAGCTCGTCGGCATGGGCTGCGACGTGGCGCAGGGCTACCTGATCTCCCGGCCGCTGTCGGAGGACCGCTTCGAGGCGTGGCTGCGGGCGCGGACCGTGCAGGTCAGGGGCGCCCGCGATGAGACGGTGCTCACCTTGGTGCACTGAGGGGGCACCCCGATTTCCTTTCCGGGCCGCGCCTGTTGTAGAGTTCTCCTGGCTCCGCAAGAGCAAGCCCCTTTAGCTCAGTCGGCAGAGCGTCTCCATGGTAAGGAGAAGGTCTACGGTTCGATTCCGTAAAGGGGCTCAACAACTGGCCGCGGTGCACGAGCATCGCGGCCGTGTTGTGTAAAGCGGTGTAGCTCAGTTGGTAGAGCAAGCGGCTCATAATCGCTGTGTCGCCGGTTCAAGTCCGGCCACCGCTACTCAGCAGGATCCCCGCCAGGCGGTAAGCCCGCACTGGTCGCCCGGTCGGGCCGGGGCACACGAGCTCTAGGAAGGCAAGGACCGTGGCTGCAACCGACGTACGCCCCAAGATCACCCTCGCGTGCGAGGAGTGCAAGCACCGGAACTACATCACCAGGAAGAACCGGCGCAACGACCCGGACCGCCTGGAGATCAAGAAGTTCTGCCCGAACTGCAAGACCCACCGCGCTCACAAGGAAACGCGCTGAGCCGGTAGCCAGACCGCACGACGAGGCCCGTCCCGGGATCCGGGGCGGGCCTCGTCGCGTATAACCTCCTCGGGTGCCTCTCGACCAGTCGTTCGTCGGACGTTCCTACCCGCCCTCGCCGCCCTACGAGGTGGGCCGCGAGAAGATCCGCGAGTTCGCCGAGGCCGTCGGGGAGACGAGCCCGCTGCACCGCGACCCCGAGGCGGCCCGCGCGGCCGGGTACCGCGACGTCATCGCGCCGCCCACGTTCGCGATCATCATCTCGCTGAAGGCGAACGACGTCCTGGTCGAGGACCCCGAGCTGGGCCTGGACTACACCCGGGTGGTGCACGGCGAGCAGACGTTCGTCCACCACCGCCCGATCGTCGCCGGCGACCGGCTGACCGCCGTGCTGCACGTCGACGGCATCACCGCCCGCATGGGCAACGACATGCTGTCGATCCGGGCCGAGCTGAGCACCGAGGACGGCGAGCCGGTCACGACCGGCCGCTGCACGCTCGTGGTGCGGGGGGAGGACGCGTGATCCGCCTCTCGGAGATCTCCGTCGGCGACGAGCTGCCGCCGTTGACGCTGCGCATCACCCGCGCCGACCTGGTCCGCTACGCGGGCGCCTCCGGCGACTTCAACCCGATCCACTGGAACGAGCGCTTCGCCCGCGAGGTCGGCCTGCCCGGCGTCATCGCGCACGGCATGCTCACCATGGGCCTGGCCGCCCGCATCGTCACCGAGTGGGCGGGCGACCCCGGCGCGGTCGTCCAGTACGGCGTCCGGTTCGGCCGGCCCGTCCCCGTGCCCGACGACGACAAGGGCGCGCTCGTGGAGGTCACCGCGAAGGTCACCAAGGTCCTGGACGACGGCACGGTGAAGGTCAACGTGACGGCCGCGGTCGAGGGCAAGTCGGTCCTCGGCGGCGCGTCCGCCCTCGTCCGGCCGCGCCCCTAGGGAAGACCCCGCCGAGCGCGTCAGAAGCCGCACAGCGCGCTCGTGCGGGCTCCGTTGGCCGTCGCCGAGCGCCGCTCGACGCCGGCCACCAGCACCTCGCACGCCACGTCGCCGCCGTCGGGCCCGATCGTGACGGTCAGCACGCCGTGATCGGGCTCGCCGGTGGCGAGCACCTCCACCCGCCAGGGCAGCGCCCGCAGCTCCTCCCGCCGCGTCTGCGCGCCCTGGAAGGTCGAGTAGGTGACGGTCACCCGGTTCGCCGTGCCGCTGACGTGGTAGACGACCCGGACCGGGGGTTGCGGGGCCGTGGTCCACAGGACCAGCGCGAGCGCGCCGACCACGAGCACCGCGGAGCCCGCGATCACGAGCCACGTGCGTGCCGGTCGCCCCGGCGGGTCCGCCTCCGTCATGCGCTGCTCTCCCCGGCTCAAGATCGGCTGGACTGAATAGACCATCGGGGTGGTTCCGGCGACGGTTACACAGATCACCCGAAGGAGTTACTCAAGGTCAACCGGAGCAGCTCGCGACCGCGTTCGGACCGGAGGCGGTGGCGGTCCCGCGCTCCGCGCCGTCCACGGTCAGCCGGCACGTCACCGTGCCGCCACCCGGGCCGGTCCGCACGTCGAGCGTGCCGCCGTCGAACCCGCCCTTGACGGTGAACTCCCTGGTCCAGGGCAGCGCGACGACCTCGTCCACGACGCCGGCGTAGCTGACCGCCGCCGTTGGCACGTCGCCGGTGACCTCGTAGCGCAGGACCGACGCCCGGCCGCCCTGCACGCGCAGGTCGTCGAGGGCGTTCTCGGCGTCGGAGGAGGCCCGGCCGAACAGCACCGCCCACGCCGCCGCTGCACCCAGCCCCACCGCGGACAGCACGACACCGGCCACCGCGAGGCCCCGGCCGCGCGCCGGACCCCGGGTCGCCCGGACCAGGCCCAGCAGCGACAGGCCGAGGCCGACGGCCACCAGCGGCCACGCGACCACCCCGAGGACCGGGACGAAGCCGAGCGCGAGCCCCAGGAGCCCCAGCGCGAAACCGACCGTGCCGGGCACGTTCCGCCGCGGGTCCGGCATGACTCCTCCACTCCGTCGGGTGGCACACATCACAGCTACACCGTGTGACGTGAATGAGTCTCCAGACGACGAAAGGCACCCCATCAGGGGTGCCTCCCGCAGCGAAGCGTCGAATCTGTGTGCTACTTGACCTCGGCCAACAGCTCGGCCATGCGCGTCACGCCGGTCTTCAGGTCGTCGTCACCCAGCGCGTACGACAGGCGCAGGTACCCGGGCGTGCCGAACGCCTCACCGGGCACCACGGCCACCTCGGCGTGCTCCAGGATCAGCGCCGCCAGCTGCACCGTGTCGGTGATCGTCGTGCCGCGCAGCTCCTTGCCGATCAGCGCCTTCACCGACGGGTACACGTAGAACGCGCCCTTCGGCGTCGGGCACTCCACACCGGGGATCGCGGACAGCAGGTCGACGATCGCGCGCCGCCGGCGGTCGAACGCCTCGCGCATCTCGTGCGCCGCGTCCAGCGGCCCGGACACGGCCTCCAGCGCGGCCCGCTGCGACACGTTCGCCACGTTCGAGGTCAGGTGCGACTGGAGGTTCGCGGCGGCCTTCACCACGTCGGTGGGCCCGATCAGCCAGCCGACCCGCCAGCCCGTCATCGCGTAGGTCTTCGCCACGCCGTTGAGCACGATCGTGCGGTCCGCCATCGCGGGCACGGCCACCGGCAGCGACACCGACTCGGCTCCGTCGTAGACCAGGTGCTCGTAGATCTCGTCCGTGATGACCCAGAGGCCGTGCTCCAACGCCCACTCGCCGATCGCGATGATCTGCTCGCGGCTGTAGACCGAGCCGGTCGGGTTGGACGGCGAGCACAGCAGCAGCACCTTGGTCCTGGGCGTGCGCGCCGCCTCCAGCTGCTCCACCGTCACCAGGTAGTCGGTCGACTCGTCGGCCGTGACCTGCACCGGGACGCCGCCCGCGAGGGTGATCGCCTCGGGGTAGGTGGTCCAGTACGGCGCGGGCAGCAGCACCTCGTCGCCCGGGTCCAGGACGGTCGCGAACGCCTGGTAGACGGCCTGCTTGCCGCCGTTGGTGATCAGCACCTGCGCCGCGGTGACCTCGTAGCCCGAGTCGCGCCTCGTCTTCGCGGCTACGGCTTCCCGCAGCTCGGGCAGGCCGGCGGCGGGGGTGTAGCGGTGGTTCTTCGGGTCCGCGCAGGCGGCCTGGGCAGCGGCGACGATGGCTTCCGGGGTCGGGAAGTCGGGCTCGCCCGCACCGAAGCCGATCACCGGTCGACCCGCGGCCTTGAGCGCCTTCGCCTTCGCGTCCACCGCGAGGGTGGCGGACTCGGCGATGCCGCCGATCCGCTGGGAGATCCGCGGGTGCTCGGAGGTACTGGTCCCGGTGGTCGTCTCAGGCGTGCCCATGCCGCCAATCGTGGCAGACCGCACAACCGGGATCGCCGCCGGCACCCCCTCTGACCGGGCCAGTTGGAAGGAGGGGCACCTGGTGCCGTATGCTTCCGGTCTTGGAACGTCCAGTCGCTGCCTCACGGGCCACGTGAGGAGGGTGCGGGACGCCTCCAGCCAGGGGATCGGCGGTGCCCGGTCCCAAAGGGGTGTAGCTCAACTGGCAGAGCAGCGGTCTCCAAAACCGCAGGTTGCAGGTTCAAGTCCTGTCGCCCCTGCGTCGAAGCGCGATGGTGAGCGGAGGACGGCATGAGCGAGGGCCGCGAGCAGGACCAGCCGGAAGAGCGCGAGGGCGCGTCCCGGCCGGTTACCGCCGCAGCGCGGCGCGAGCGCCGTGGTTCCGTGCGTCCGGCGGGCCGCAAGGACTCCGTTGAGGCGGCGAAGCCGGCCGAGGCCGACTCCGACGCCCAGGAGGGCAGGAAGGGCCGCCCCACGCGTTCGCGGGCCGATTCGGAGAAGCGGGTCGGTTTCTTCGCCCGGATCGTCCGGTACATCCGCGAGGTGGTCAGCGAGCTGCGGAAGGTCATCTGGCCGACCCGCAAGCAGATGATCACCTACACCGGAGTCGTGTTGGTCTTCGTGGCCTTCATGGTGGCGTTGGTGTTCGGCCTGGACTCGGCCTTCGCCTGGGGCATGTTCCGGGTGTTCGGCTGAGCCGAGCGCCTGCCGCCCCCCGGTGGCGGCGGACATGTGATGCATGAGAGGAAGCGAGACCCACAGTGACCTCCGAGAACGGCGGCGTTGACGCCCGGGAGCTGAACGACCTGACCGACGAGCGGGACTTCGACGGTGGTGTCGAGGACGTCGAGCAGGCGGAGGCGTCGGAGGACACCCCGGAGTCCGCGAACACCGAGTCCGACGCCGACGTCGAGTCGGGCGGTGACGTCGAGTCCGAAACCGGTGTCGAGTCCGGCGGTGACGTCGAATCCGGCGGTGACGTCGAGGCCGCCGCGCTCCCGGACATCGACGCGGAGCCCGCCGACCCGGCCGAGGAGATGCGCGAGGCGCTGCGGCGCGCACCCGGCGACTGGTACGTCGTGCACTCGTACGCCGGTTACGAGAACAAGGTCAAGACGAACCTCGAGACGCGCATCCAGACGCTCGACATGGAGGACTACATCTTCCAGGTCGAGGTGCCGACCGAGGAAGTCACCGAGATCAAGAACGGCCAGCGCAAGCAGGTGCAGCGCAAGGTGCTGCCCGGCTACATCCTGGTCCGCATGGAGCTCAACGACGCGTCGTGGAGCGCGGTGCGCAACACGCCGGGCGTGACGGGTTTCGTCGGCGCGACGTCGAAGCCGTCGCCGCTGACCATCGACGAGGTGCTGAAGTTCCTGCTGCCCCAGGTCGAGCAGAAGCCCGCCGCCGGCAAGAAGGCCGCCGCGGCGCCCGCGAAGTCGACCGTCGAGGTGGACTTCGAGGTCGGCGAGTCGGTCACCGTCATGGACGGCCCGTTCGCCACGCTGCCCGCCACGATCAGCGAGGTCAACGCGGACGGCCAGAAGCTGAAGGTCCTGGTGTCGATCTTCGGTCGCGAGACCCCGGTCGAGCTGTCGTTCAGCCAGGTCTCCAAGATCTGACCCGGACCACACGATCTCCGGCGACCCCCAGGGGTGGCCGGCAGCCACGCTGCGGCTGGCAGGGCCGCGCGCGGACACCGCAATCAAGGAACCGAGATGCCTCCCAAGAAGAAGAAGCTCGCAGCGATCATCAAGCTGCAGATCAAGGCCGGGGCCGCGAACCCCGCGCCGCCCGTCGGCCCCGCGCTGGGCCAGCACGGCGTCAACATCATGGAGTTCTGCAAGCAGTACAACGCGGCGACCGAGTCGCAGCGCGGCACCGTGGTGCCGGTCGAGATCTCCGTGTACGAGGACCGCTCGTTCGACTTCAAGCTCAAGACCCCGCCGGCCGCGAAGCTGATCCTCAAGGCCGCCGGTGTCGAGAAGGGCTCGGGCGAACCGCACCGGCTCAAGGTCGCCAAGGTGACCATGGACCAGATCCGCGAGATCGCCCAGACCAAGATGGTCGACCTCAACGCCAACGACGTGGACCAGGCGGCGAAGATCATCGCCGGCACCGCCCGCTCCATGGGCATCACCGTCGAAGGCTGACCTCTCTCTTTCGTAGTCGTGGGAGAGCCGCGCGCTGGCTCGTCACCACAACTGATCCACTCTTAAGGACAGAAGCATGAAGCGCAGCAAGGCGTACAAGAACGCTGCTGAGCTGGTTGACCGGGAGCGGCTCTACTCGCCGCTGGAGGCAGCCAAGCTCGCCAAGGAGACTTCCAAGGTGAAGCTGGACGCGACCGTCGAGGTCGCGATCCGGCTCGGCGTCGACCCCCGCAAGGCCGACCAGATGGTCCGCGGCACCGTGAACCTGCCGCACGGTACGGGCAAGACCGCCCGCGTGATCGTCTTCGCGACCGGTGACAAGGCCGCCGAGGCCGAGGCCGCCGGTGCGGACGCGGTCGGCTCCGAGGACCTGATCGAGCGCATCCAGGGTGGCTGGCTCGACTTCGACGCCGCGATCGCCACGCCCGACCAGATGGCGAAGGTCGGTCGCATCGCCCGCATCCTCGGCCCGCGCGGCCTGATGCCGAACCCGAAGACCGGCACCGTGACGCCCGACGTCACCAAGGCCGTCGCGGACATCAAGGGCGGTAAGATCAACTTCCGCGTGGACAAGCAGGCCAACCTGCACCTCGTGATCGGCAAGGTGTCGTTCGACCCGGAGAAGCTGGTCGAGAACTACGCCGCCGCGCTGGACGAGATCCTGCGCGCCAAGCCGTCCGCGGCGAAGGGCCGCTACCTGAAGAAGGTCACCGTCTCGACGACGATGGGCCCGGGCATCCCGGTCGACCCGAACCGCACCCGCAACCTGCTGTCCGACGAGGCCACCGTCTGACGACGGCTCGTCCGGAGCACCTCGAAGCGCCCCTCGGCCTCCCGCCGAGGGGCGCTTCGCCGTTCAGGGACAACCGGGCTCGGCCTCGTAGCCGGTGATCGCCCACGCGCCGCTGGTCTGCTTGGTCAGCAGGAACTTGCCCAGCTTCGGCCCGCTGCGCACGACGAGGGCGCAGGAGCTGACCTCGACCGAGCCGGACGCGGGCGGGGTGACCATCGTGGTGGGGAAGCCGAGCGACCGGTAGGTCGACACGTCCGTGACCTGGCTCTTGAGCTTGGCCACGGCGGCCGGGCAGTCGGCCGCGCCGAAGGCCTCCGCGAACGCCTTCTTCGGTCCGTCGCCCTTGAAGTACAGGCACGCCCGACCACCGTCGCCGGTGCCGACGTGCTTGTAGAACTGGCCGACCGTGCCCGTGATGCCGTACGGCGTGGCCGGCGCGATGACGTTGTTCTCCACGCCGCCGCTGTCGACCGCCACGCTGCCCGGGTCGTCACCGCCGAAGTACTGCTCGTAGAAGTAGGAGGCGACCAGCAGCACGACCACCAGGTACACCAGGCGGCGGAACAGCTTGCTGCCCAGCAGCACCCGCCACAGCGGCTTGCGCGGCGGGGTGGGGGGGACCGGTGGGCCGGCCGGGGGCAGGCCCGGTGGTGGGGCGCTGCCCGGTGGCAGGCTCGGCGGGGCGTCGTGGCCCTGCGCCCGCTGGAAGCGCTGGAACTCCTGGAACCGTTGGAACTCCTGGAACTGCCGGAGCTGCTCGGGGTCGATGTCCGGTGGCGGGGGGTTCCGCGGCGGCTCTTCGGTCACGCGTCACATCATGCCGATTTGGAGCCGCCGCGACACGTCCCGTACGCTGGGTGGCGGTTCACCAAAGACCGCTGGTCTCCCACGTCGGTTGACGTAGGACGAAGGCCCCGCGAAGCGGGCGGCCCGCGCAGGAGAACGAGGAATTTCGCGGCGTGCTCGCACGCCCGTCACGCCCCGTGCTGCTGCGCCGGGGCGTTTTCGCTTTGCGCGGACCCTCTCGGCTCGACCGGCGCGTCACTAGCCCAGAGAGGAGGCGATCATGGCGAAGCCCAGCAAGGTTTCGGCCGTCGCCGAGCTCACGGACAAGTTCCGTGGGAGCTCGGCCGCTGTCGTGACCGAGTACCGCGGCCTCTCCATGGCGCAGCTCACCACGCTGCGTCGCGCTCTCGGCGCGGGCACCACGTACACCGTCGCGAAGAACACCCTGGTCAAGCGCGCCGCTGAGGACGCCGGCGTCGAGGGCCTCGAGGCCCTGCTCGTCGGCCCGACCGCCATCGCCTTCGTCGAAGGCGAGCCGGTCGACGCGGCGAAGGCCCTGCGTGACTTCGCGAAGGACAACAAGGCCCTGGTCATCAAGGGCGGCTACATGGACGGCCGCCCCCTCTCGGTCGACGAGGTCACCGCCATCGCGGACCTCGAGACCCGCGAGGTGCTGCTCGCCAAGCTGGCGGGTGCGATGAAGGGCAACCTGGCCAAGGCCGCGGGTCTGTTCAACGCCCCGGCTTCCCAGGTCGCCCGCCTGGCTGCTGCCCTGGTGGAGAAGAAGCAGTCGTCGGAGGCGCCCGCCGCCGCCGAGGCCGAAGCTCCCGCCGAAAGCTGATCTCACCCACACACTCCGCGTCCCGGCCGCAGTTCGGGCGTTGAAAGAGAAAGGACCGCCATCATGGCGAAGCTCAGCACCGACGAGCTGCTCGACGCGTTCAAGGAGATGACCCTCCTGGAGCTCTCGGCCTTCGTGAAGGAGTTCGAGACCACCTTCGAGGTCACCGCCGCCGCGCCGGTCGCCGTCGCGCAGGCCGGCCCCGCCGGCCCGGCCGCCCCCGCCGAGGAGGAGAAGGACGAGTTCACCGTCGTCCTCGAGGGCGCCGGCGACAAGAAGATCCAGGTCATCAAGGTCGTCCGCGAGGTCGTCTCGGGCCTGGGCCTGAAGGAGGCCAAGGAGCTGGTCGAGTCCGCTCCGAAGCCGCTGCTGGAGAACGTGGCGAAGGACGTCGCCGACGCCGCCAAGGAGAAGCTCGAGGCCGCCGGCGCCAAGATCTCGCTCAAGTGATCTAGCGCTCGACGCCGTCGCGGAGGCGGGCACCCGGTTCGGGTGCCCGCCTTCGTGCTGTCCGGGGCCCGTGATCTTGACCACGTCGGCGGGGGTGCCGCACCATCGGTGGCCGGGCGCGACCGGTGGCGGCGGTGGTGGGGTGAGCCCGCCCACACCGTTACCCATCCGAGACCGCCTTAACCCAACTGGTGAGTAACCACGACGGGACGGCCTCGTTGCACCGGTATGACACCGGCCTGCCCGGCGTCGGGCGAGGCAGGCCGCTGACCTGGAGGTGCGATGGGCGTCGAGGTGGTCGTCGAGGGCCTGACCAAGTCCTTCGGCAAGCAGACCATCTGGCGGGACGTCACGCTCACCCTCCCGCCGGGTGAGGTCAGCGTCATGCTCGGCCCCTCGGGCACGGGCAAGTCGGTCTTCCTGAAGTCCCTGGTGGGGCTGCTGAAACCGGAGCAGGGCCGGATCGTCATCAACGGCGTGGACCTCGTCCGCTGCTCCGAGCACAAGCTCTACGAGATCCGGAAGCTGTTCGGCGTGCTGTTCCAGGACGGCGCGCTGTTCGGCTCGATGAACCTCTTCGACAACGTCGCCTTCCCGCTGCGCGAGCACACCCGCAAGACCGAGGCCGAGGTCCGGCGGATCGTGCTGGAGAAGATGGAGATGGTCGGCCTCGTCGGCGCGGAGAAGAAGCTCCCCGGCGAGATCTCCGGCGGCATGCGCAAGCGCGCCGGCCTCGCCCGCGCCCTGGTGCTGGACCCCGAGATCATCCTGTGCGACGAGCCGGACTCCGGCCTCGACCCGGTGCGCACGGCCTACCTCAGCCAGCTCCTCATCGACCTGAACGCCCAGATCGACGCGACGATCCTGATCGTCACCCACAACATCACGGTGGCCCGCACGGTCCCGGACAACCTGGGCATGCTGTTCCGCCGCGAACTGGTCATGTTCGGGCCGCGCGAGGTGCTGCTGACCAGCGACGAGCCGGTGGTCGAGCAGTTCCTCAACGGCCGCCGCATCGGCCCGATCGGGATGTCGGAGGAGAAGGACCAGGCGACGATGGCCGCCGAGCTGGCGCACCGCGACGCGGGCCACTCCGACGGCTCGCCGGACGAGGACGTGCGCGGTGTCGTGCCGCAGCTGGAGCCGACGCCGGGCCTCCCGCCCCGGGGCGCGGTGCGGCGGCGCAAGGACCGGGTGATGAGCATCCTGCACACGCTGTCACCCGACGCGCAGCAGGGCATCATCGCGAGCCTCACGCCGGAGGAGCGGAGCCACTACCGCGTGCCGGCCGGCGCGGGTGACCGCACGGGTCCGGTCGCGCCGAGCCCGTGGCCGCGGCAGGGGGGCGTGCTGTGAGCACACCGGCGACGTTCCCGGGCGCCGGCGCGCTGCGCGAGACCGGCCGGATGTTCGCGCTCGGCATCGACGTCGTGCGCAACGCGTTCCGCCGCCCGTTCCAGCTGCGGGAGTTCATCCAGCAGTGCTGGTTCGTGGTGAGCGTGACGGTGCTGCCCACGGCGCTGGTGTCGATCCCGTTCGGCGCGGTGATCGCGTTGCAGATCGGGTCGCTGACCCGCCAGATCGGCGCGCAGTCGTTCACCGGCGCGGCGAGCGTGCTGGCGATCATCCAGCAGGCCAGCCCGATCGTGACGGCCCTGCTCATCGCGGGCGCGGGCGGTTCGGCGATCTGCGCGGACCTCGGCTCGCGCAAGATCCGCGAGGAGATCGACGCGATGGAGGTGCTGGGCGTCTCGCCGATCCAGCGCCTGGTCGTGCCGCGCGTGCTGGCCGCGATGCTGGTCAGCGTGCTGCTCAACGGCATGGTCAGCGTGGTCGGCGTGATGGGCGGCTACTTCTTCAACGTGATCCTCCAGGACGGCACGCCGGGCGCGTACCTGGCGAGCTTCAGCGCCCTGGCGCAGCTGCCCGACCTGTGGATCTCCGAGATCAAGGCGCTGATCTTCGGCTTCATCGCGGGCATCGTGGCCGCCTACCGCGGCCTCAACCCGGCGGGCGGGCCGAAGGGCGTCGGCGACGCGGTCAACCAGGCCGTCGTCATCACGTTCCTGCTGCTGTTCTTCGTGAACTTCGTGCTCACGACGATCTACCTCCAAGTCGTCCCGGCGAAGGGCAGCTGAGGTGGCCGCGATCAACGACCGGTTCCGCAAGGCGGCGAACGCGCCGCTGTCCGTGCTGGACAGCTTCGGCGACCAGCTGTGGTTCTACGTCCGGGCCCTGTGCTGGACGCCGCGCACGCTGACGCGCTACCTGCGCGAGACGCTGCGGCTGCTGGCCGAGGTGAGCTTCGGCTCCGGCGCGCTGGCCGTCATCGGCGGCACGATCGGCGTGATGGTCGGCCTGTCGGTGTTCACCGGCACGGTCGTGGGCCTCCAAGGCT
Organism: Actinosynnema sp. NPDC053489; assembly: GCF_044544865.1. Classification (NCBI taxonomy): domain Bacteria; kingdom Bacillati; phylum Actinomycetota; class Actinomycetes; order Pseudonocardiales; family Pseudonocardiaceae; genus Actinosynnema; species Actinosynnema sp. NPDC053489. The sequence continues at coordinate 299,241 of NZ_JBITXT010000003.1, forward strand.
TCACCGCGCTCAACCAGATCGGCACGTCGGCGTTCGCGGGCTTCGTGTCGGCGTACTTCAACACCCGGGAGATCGCGCCGCTGGTCGCGGGCCTGGCGCTGAGCGCGACCGTGGGCTCCGGCTTCACCGCGCAGCTCGGCGCGATGCGGATCTCCGAGGAGATCGACGCGCTGGAGGTCATGGGCATCCCCAGCCTGCCGTTCCTGGTGACCACGCGGATCATCGCGGGCTTCGTCGCGATCATCCCGCTGTACGTGATCGGCCTGCTCACGTCCTACCTGGCGGCCAGGTTGATCACGGTGGAGTTCTACGGGCAGTCGGCGGGCACCTACGACCACTACTTCACCCTGTTCCTGCCACCGGTGGACGTGCTCTGGTCGTTCGGCAAGGTGCTGGTGTTCGCCGTCGTGATCATCCTGACGCACTGCTACTACGGCTACCGCGCCGGCGGCGGCCCGGCGGGCGTCGGCGTGGCGGTGGGTCGGGCGGTGCGCACGGCGATCGTCACGACCAGCCTGCTGGACTTCTTCCTCAGCCTGGCCATCTGGGGGACGACGACCACGGTGAGGATCGCCGGATGACCGCCGACGCGCTGAAGAGGCGGTTCCTCGGTGTCGTGTTCATCGCGGTCATCGCGGTGTTCCTGAGCGTCACCGTGGCCATGTACAACGACGCGTTCACCGAGGTCGTGAAGGTGACGCTGAAGACCGACCGGGTCGGCAACCAGCTGCTGGTCGACTCCGACGTCAAGGTCCGCGGCATGGTCGTCGGCCGGGTCGAACAGATCCGCACGGCCGGTGACGGCGCGGAGCTGGAGCTGGCGCTGGACCCCGACCAGGCCCGGCACATCCCGGCCAACGTCTCCGCGCGCCTGCTGCCGAAGACGCTGTTCGGCGAGCGGTACGTGAACCTGGTGGTGCCCGAGCAGCGGGACGTCCCGCTCACCGGGGGCGCCGTGATCGAGCAGGACCGCTCCAGCGGCGCGATCGAGCTGGAACGGGTCCTCGACGACCTGATGCCGGTGCTCCAGGCCGTGCAGCCGGAGAAGCTCGCCACCACGCTGACCGCGATGTCGCAGGCGTTGGAGAACCGCGGCGAGCCGCTGGGGGAGACGCTCGTGCGGCTCGACTCCTACCTGGGCGAGCTCAACCCGCGACTGCCTCAGCTCAAGGAGGGCATCAGCCGCCTGGCCGACGTCGCCGACGTCTACGCCGACGCGGCTCCCGACCTGGTGCAGGCGCTGTCGGACGCCACGGTCACCAGCCGCACCCTGGTCGAGCAGCGCGACGACCTGCTGGCCCTGTACGGCACGCTGACCACGACGTCGCTGGACCTGACCAGCTTCCTCGCGGTGAACAAGGACAACCTGATCCGGCTCGCCGACGTCAGCCAGCCGACGTTGGAGCTGCTGGCCAAGTACGCGCCCGAGTACCCGTGCCTGCTCAAGGGCCTGGCCGAGTTCCGCCCGATCATGGACCAGGTGTTCGGCAAGGGCACCGACGAGCCCGGCCTGCACATCACGCTGGAGGTCACGGCCAACCGCGGCAAGTACGAGCCGGGCAAGGACGACCCGGAGTACGCCGACAAGCGCGGCCCGCGCTGCTACGACATCGTGCCGCGGCCGGACCCGTTCCCGCAGTACCCGCCGGAGGGCCCGGTGAAGGACGGCTCGACGTCGCCGCCGCCCGCGCGGTCGGCCACCGACGGCGTGCTGCCGCCCAACACCGGCACGATCCGGGAGGACGGCACGGTCGTCTCGTCGTTCGGCGGCGCGCCGTCGCTGGCGAACTCGCCCGAGGAGCAGGACTTCCTGGCCGCGCTGCTGGCGCCGCAGTTCGGCGTGGAGAAGGGCGAGATGCCGAGCTTCACCGCGCTGCTGCTCGGCCCGCTGTACCGGGGCGCGGAGGTGACGGCATGAGGTCCCTGGCCGCGCCGCTGGTCAAGCTGGCCGTGTTCGCCGCGATCACCGTCCTGGCGACCGCGCTGCTCGCGGTGACCATCTCGAACGCCGACTTCGGCGGCGCCACCGACTACACCGCCCGGTTCACCGACGTCACCGCGCTCAACGAGGGTGACGACATCCGCATCGCGGGCGTCCGGGTCGGCCAGGTGGAGGAGATCCGGGTGGTCGACCGGCGGCTCGCGGAGGTCGGGTTCTCGGTGGAGGAGGGCCGCACGCTGCCCGCCTCGGTCACCGCGACGATCAAGTACCGCAACCTCGTCGGCCAGCGCTACATCTCGTTGGAGCACGGCGTGGGCGACGCGTCCGCGCTGCGGCCCGGCGACGTGATCCCCCTGGAGCGCACCAGGCCGGCGCTGGACCTGACCGTGCTGTTCAACGGCTTCAAGCCGCTGTTCCAGGCGCTGAACCCGGACGACGTGAACAAGCTGTCCAACGAGATCATCCAGGTCCTGCAGGGCGAGGGCGGCACGATCGACAGCCTGCTGCGCCACACCGCGTCGCTGACGTCCGCGCTGGCGGGCCGCGACCAGGTGATCGGCCAGGTGATCGACAACCTCAACGCCGTGCTGGACACCGTGAACTCGCGCAGCGGGCAGGTGTCCACGCTGGTCACGACGTTGCAGGAGCTGACGACGGGCCTCGCGGCCGACCGCGAGCCGATCGGGGAGGCGATCAGCGCCATGGGGCAGCTGACCACGACGACGGCCGACCTGCTCGACCGGTCGCGGCAGCCGCTGAAGGACGACATCGCGAACCTCGGCCTGGTGTCGCAGACGCTGGCCGACCACGAGTCGGTCGTGGAGGGCGTCATCCGGAACCTGCCCACCAAGGTCGAGGCCATGTCGCGGACCGCCTCCTACGGGTCCTGGTTCAACTTCTTCCTGTGCGAGGGCACCGGCCAGGTCGCCGTGCCGCCGATCATCACCGACCCCGTCCCGATCACGGCCCTGCCGGTCACCCAGCCGAGGTGTCGCCGATGAAGCCCCAGCGCAACCCGGTGACCGTCGGCGCGGTGAGCCTCACCGTCATCGCGCTGCTGCTGCTCGCCGCGTTCTACTCCGACGACCTGCCGATCGTGGGCGGCGGCACGACCTACTCGGCCGAGTTCAGCGAGGCGGCGGGCCTGGTCCCGGCCAACGAGGTGCGCGTGGCCGGGGTGAAGGTCGGCAAGGTGACCAAGGTCGAGCTGGCCGGAGACCGGGTGAAGGTGTCGTTCCGGGTGAAGGACGCCTGGGTCGGCGACCGCACCACCGCGGTGATCCGGATCAAGACGCTGCTCGGCCAGAAGTTCCTGGCGCTGGACCCGCAGGGCTCCCAGCCGCTGGACCCGGGCGTGCCGATCCCGCGCGAGCGCACGCTGTCGCCCTACGACGTGCAGGAGGCGTTCAACGGCCTCGCGTCCACGGTCGGCCAGATCGACACCGCACGGCTCGCCGACAGCTTCGAGGTGCTGTCGCAGACGTTCCAGGGCTCGGCGGAGAGCGTGCGCGGCGCGCTGGACGGCCTGTCGGCGCTGTCGAAGACGATCTCGTCGCGGGACGAGCAGCTCGCGCACCTGCTGGCCAACACCAACGAGATCACCAAGACCCTGGCCGACCGCAACGAGCAGTTCGAGAAGCTGCTCGCGGACGGCAACCTGCTGCTGGGCGAGCTGCGCAAGCGGCGTGACGCGATCACCGCCCTGCTCAACGGCACCCGCGCGCTGTCCGGGCAGCTCTCCGGCCTGGTCGCCGACAACTCCGCGCAGCTGCGGCCCGCGCTGGAGCAGCTCGACCGGGTGACCACGATGCTCCAGCGCAACCAGGACTCGCTCAACCGCAGCCTGGAGCTGCTCGGCCCGTTCTTCCGGGTCTTCGCGAACACTCTGGGCAACGGCCGCTGGTTCGACGTCTACATCTGCGGCCTGCTGCCGCCGTCGGTGAACCTCGGCCTGGTCGGGTTCAACGAGGAGGGCTGCCTGCCACCCGGCGTGCAGCGGTCCGCGCCCGCGGGGGGAGGCAACTGATGGCGACCACGAAGGCGGGCCGCGACCTGGCCCGGGTCGTCGCGATCGCGTGCGTGCTGGCGCTCGTGGCGGCGGTGGGGATGTGGTGGGCGTTCGCCGGCGCGAACACCCGCCGGGTGACCGCCGTGTTCGGCGCGGCCGTCGGCGTCTACCCCGGCTCGGACGTGCGCGTGCTCGGGGTGCGGATCGGCACGATCGAGGAGGTCGAGCCGAGGGGCGGGACCGTGAAGGTCGTCATGTCGGTCGACCGGGGGGTGAAGGTGCCCGCGGACGCGCGGGCGGTCGTGGTCGCGCCGAGCGTGGTCAGCGACCGGTACGTGCAGCTCGCGCCCGCCTACACCGGCGGTGACGTGCTGGACGACAACGCGACCATCCCGCGCGAGCGCACCGCCACCCCCGTGGAGCTGGACGAGCTCTACGCGAGCCTCGACCGGTTGACCACCGCGCTAGGCCCCAACGGCGCGAACCGGGACGGCGCGCTGTCGGAGCTGCTCGACTCGGCGGCCGGCGGCCTGCGCGGCAACGGGCAGGCGCTCGGCGACACCATCAAGCAGCTCGGCGACGCCACCCGCACGCTGTCCGGGTCGAAGGACGACCTGTTCGGCACCGTGGACAACCTCCAGAAGTTCACCGGCATGCTCGCCGCGAACGACAGCCAGGTGCGCGACCTGAACCGGCAGCTCGCCGACGTCGCCGGGTTCCTCGCCGACGAGCGGGAGAACCTGGGCGGCGCGCTGAACGAGCTGGCCACCGCGCTGGGCCGGGTGCAGGGGTTCATCCAGGACAACCGGGCCGCCCTCAAGTCGAACGTCGACAAGCTCGCCGGCATCACGCAGGTCCTGGTCGACCAGCGCGCGTCGCTGGCCGAGGCGCTGGACGTCGGCCCGCTGGCCCTGGGCAACCTCCAGAACGCCTACAACGCGGCCTCCGGCACCCTGGACACCAGGGCCGACCTCAACGAGCTGAACCAGCCGCCGATCGTGCTGATCTGCAAGCTCGTCCAGGGCGTCGAGCCGGGCCGGGTGCCCGGCGTGCTGGCCCAGACGTGCCGGCAGCTCGAACCGCTGCTCAGCGGTGCCGTGCCGCTGAAGACTCCCGCCGAGGTGATCGGCGACCTGTCCCAGGGCAAGCTGCCGCTGCCCCTGCCGCTCGCGGGGGTGCCCCGGTGAGGCTCGGGAGGACCGCGGCGCTCGTGGCGGGCGCGCTGCTGCTGGCCGGCTGCGGTTCCGGCGGGTTCGACGGCGTCTACAACATGCCGCTGCCCGGCGGCGCGGACGTCGGCGACCGGCCGTACGCGGTGAAGGTCCGGTTCAAGGACGTGCTGGACCTGGTCCCGCAGGCCGGCGTGAAGGTCAACGACGTCCCCGTCGGCCGGGTGGACCGCATCGACCTGGCCGCGGACGGCTGGACCGCCGAGGTGACCGTGCTGGTCAACGGCGACGTGAAGCTGCCCGGCAACGCGGTGGCCCGGCTGCGCCAGTCCGCGCTGCTCGGCGAGAAGTACGTGGAGCTGGCCGGGCCCGCCGAGGGCCGCGAGGAGGGCGCGCTGGTCGACGGCGCGGTCATCCCGGTCGAGCGGACCAACCGCAACCCCGAGGTCGAAGAGGTCTTCGGCGCGCTGTCCATGCTGCTCAACGGCGGTGGCATCGCCCAGCTCCAGGACATCAGCCGCGAGCTGAGCGCGGCCCTGGAGGGCAACGAGCCGCAGCTGAGGTCCCTGCTGGCCAACCTGAACCGGCTGGTCGGCGAGCTCGACGCGCACAAGGGCGAGATCACCCGCGCGCTGGACGGCGTCAACCGGCTCGGCGGCACGCTCAACGCCCAGCGCGAGCAGATCACCGGCGTGCTCGACGGGCTGGAGCCGGGCCTGAAGGTGCTCAGCGAGCAGCGCACCCAGCTCGTGACGCTGCTGCAGTCGCTGGACGCGCTGTCCGACGTCGCCGTGGACACGGTGAACAAGTCCAAGGACGACCTCGTGGCCGACCTCAAGGCCCTGGCCCCGACGCTGCGCAAGCTCGCCGAGGCGGGCACCGACCTGCCCAACGGCTTCGAGCTGCTGCTGACCTACCCGTTCCCGGACTCGGCGCTCGACGCGATCAAGGGCGACTACACCAACCTGTACGCCGACATCGACCTGGACCTCGGGTCGATCGTGGACAACCTGGGCCGGTCGCGGCAGTCGCCGCTGCCCAGCCTGCCGGGGCTGCCCGGCGTCGACGGCACCGCGCCGTCGCTGCCGCTGCCCCTGCCGAACCTGCCCCTGCCGCTGCCCGGCGTGCCGAGCGGCTCCGGGTTGGGCGACCTGCTCGGCGGACTGCTGGGAGGTGGGCGGTGATCCCCCGTCGGATCAAGCTCCAGATCGCCGTGTTCGTGGTGATCGCGCTGGTCGGCGTGAGCTACGTCGGCGCGCGGTACGCCGGGCTCGGCCGGGTGTTCGGCGCGTCCGGGTACGTGGTGACGGTGCAGCTCGCCGAGTCCGGCGGCTTGTTCACCAACGGCGAGGTCACCTACCGCGGCGTGGCCGTCGGCCGGGTCGGGCCGATGCGGCTGACCTCCGACGGGCTGGAGGTCGACCTCGACATCGACCCCGGCGCGCCGGCCATCCCCGCGGACCTGGAGGCCGTGGTCGCCAACCGGTCCGCCGTCGGCGAGCAGTTCGTCGACCTGCGCCCGCGCGGCGAGGACGGGCCGTTCCTGGAGGACGGCGCGGTCATCCCGCGTTCGGCGACGAAGACCCCGCCGCCGGTGGACGGCCTGCTGACCAACCTCGACGCGTTCGCCAAGTCCGTGCCGACCGACTCGCTGCGGACCGTGGTGGACGAGCTGGACCTCGCGTTCAACGGCACCGGGCCCGACCTGCAGGCGCTGCTGGACGGCACCAGGTCGTTCACGCAGACGGCGACCGAGCACCTGCCGCAGACGAAGGCGCTGCTCGACAGCGGCCTGGTGGTGCTGAACACGCAGGCGGAGCAGGGCGGCGCGATCCGCTCGTTCTCGTCGGACCTGCGGGCGCTGGCGGAGCAGCTCAAGAACTCCGACACCGACCTGCGGCGGCTCATCGGGATCACGCCGCAGGCCGCCGAGCAGGTGTCGGCGGTGCTGCGGGAGAGCGGGCCGAACCTGGGCGTGGTGCTGGCCAACCTCCTGACCACGGGGAACATCCTGGTCACGCGGTTGGACGGGCTGGAGCAGATCGCCGTGACCTACCCGATCATCGTCGGCGGCGGGTTCACCGTGGCCAAGGGCGACGGCACGGGCGCGCACTTCGGGCTCGCCCTGAACGTCTTCGACCCGCCACCGTGCACGGTCGGCTACGACTCGACCACGATCCGGCAGGGCACCGACACCACCCCGGCCGACTTCAACACGCAGGCGTACTGCGCGTTGGCCCCGGGCAGCGCCACCGGCGTGCGGGGCGCTCAGAACGCGCCTTACGGTGGCATCCCGGCCACCACGCCGACCGGCGACGCGACGTCGCAGCCGGGCCGCGAACCGGTGGCCGGGCGGACGCCCGCCGACGCGCCGCTGCTGACCAGCCTGGGGCAGCTGCTCGGTCTGGCGGGCTGAGGAGAGGGACGGATGGACGTGCTACGTGCGGGCCGGCGGAACTGGCTGCTGCCGGTCGCGGCGGTGCTGGCGGTGCTGGCCGCCGGGTACGCGGTGTGGGCCGGGGTGTCGTGGTGGAGCGCGTCGTCCGACGACTCGGTGGCGTTCTCGCGGGAGCGGGAAGAGGTGCTGCGGGTCGGCCAGGTCGGCATCGCGAACTTCACCACCCTCGACTACAAGAAGGTCGACGAGGACCTCGACCGGTGGCTCCAGTCGTCGACCGGCGAGCTGCGGTCGGAGATCGAGGACGGCCGCGACACCCGCCGCAAGCAGATCGAGGACGCCAAGACGGTGACCGTGAGCCGGGTGCTGGACGCGGCCGTCACGGAACTCGACGCCCGGGCGGGCAAGGCGCACCTGATCGCGGTCGTGGAGACGACGGTCACGCCCGAGGGCGGGCAGGCGGTGAAGAAGGTCAACCGGTACCAGACGGACCTGACCCGCACCGATGACGGTTGGAAGCTCAGCGCGCTCGGGCCGGTCGCGCCCGGCGGCGCGTGACCCGAGGAGAGGACACCCGTGCCACCGCCCCGCCGCCGCCCGGTCCCGACCACGCCCACCACCCGGCCCCGCGTCGCCGGCCTGCGCAAGCGCCCTGACCAGCCCTCGGGCCGGCCGGACACCGAGGCCGGGCACCCGACCCCCGCGGACGCACCCGCCACCCCGGCCCCCGTGGAGCCCGACACCGCGGTCACCGGCGCGGACGCCGGGGCCACCGACAGGGCCACCGACGGGGCCGACGCCGCAGGCACCCGGGTCGACACCACCCCGGAAACCGACGTGACCGGCACCGACGTGGCCGGCACCGACGTGGCCGACACCGCCGTGGCCGACACCGCCGGCGCCCGGTCGACCGAGGTCACCGGCCTCATCGAGCCCCGCGACACCCCCGAGCCCGAGGACGAGCCGGACGACCCCGCGCCCCGACCCCGCCCCACCGGTCGGCGCAGGCGCACCGGCGAGGCCGTCGCCCCCAGCGTCCTGGACGACCCCGCCCCGGAGCGCGCCGGCACCGAGCAGCCCGACACCGAGGACGCCGACCCGGAGCACGCCGACCCGGGCACCACCCCCCACGCCCGGCCCGGCCTGGTCCTGCCCCTCAGCCTCCTCGTCCTCGCCGCGCTGCTGGTCGGCCTCGGCGCGTGGTTCCAGCACCGGGCGGGCCAGGTGCACTACAACCAGGCCCTGGTGGACAGCGCCGGCACGACGGAGGTCGCCGGCCAGGCCCGCGAGGCCGTCGAGAAGGCGTTCTCCTACAACTACGCCGACGTCTCCGCCACCGAGAAGGCCGCGAACGAGCTGCTCGTCGGCAAGGCCCGGTGCCAGTACAACGCGATCTTCGGCCCGGTCCGCACGCTCGCGCCCGAGCAGAAGCTCGTGGTCACGGTGAAGGCCGTCTCCAGCGGCGTGACCTCGCTCGACGGCGACCAGGCCACGGTGCTGCTGTTCCTCGACCAGGTGACCACCCGCACGACCGACAACCAGAGCGGCGGCGGGATCGCGATGATGCGGGTCGGGGCGCAGCGGGTCGACGGCCGGTGGAAGGTCCAGAACATGGAGATGTTCGGCCAGACCGGCGACCAGGCGGCGGAAACCGCCAAGTGCTGACCCGGGCGGCGTCCACTCAGGACTCCGGACCCGGTTTCAACCCCCCGCACAACGTGACGTCGGTCACAAATTTGGCCGGTGACTGAGCGGGATCGCCGGCCTCTCCCTTCGGGGCCGGAACGCCCGCCAAAGGTTCACAGAGGCTCACGTTCATGTATTTTCGCAGGTCACAGCGGTAACTCCGCGTTATCGGGCCTTGCGCCAGTGGAGTGATCGCCGCGTGGCATCTTGACTGTGGGCGTCGGCCGGGTCACTCTGTCGGTGAGCACGAGAAAGGTCCTTCCAGGTGCCTCTCGACAGTTGCCGCGCGCGTGGCTAGACTGCTCCTTTGCGCTGCCCTCTTTCCGTTTGCCCTTCGCCGAGAGCTGGATTGCCGGGCATCGCCGCACCCTTGACAGCCGTGCTAGTTCCGCTGACTAGCCAGCTACCTGTCCCTGGAAGGACGCATCTTGGCGATCTCTCGCGCGACCAAGGCCACTGCTGCGACCAACTCCACGTCGGGGATCCCCGGAGCGCCGAAGCGAGTCTCTTTCGCGAAGATCCACGAACCGCTTCAGACGCCCAACCTGCTCGACCTGCAGATCCAGTCGTTCGAATGGCTCACCGGCGACGAGGCGTGGTTCCAGCGCCGCGTCGACGAAGGTGACGAGGCGCCGACGGGCGGCCTCGAGGAGGTCTTGAACGAGATCTCCCCGATCGAGGACTTCTCCGGCTCGATGTCGCTCTCCTTCTCCGACCCGCGCTTCGACGAGGTCAAGGCCTCGACCGAGGAGTGCAAGGACAAGGACATGACGTACGCCGCCCCGTTGTTCGTCACGGCGGAGTTCACCAACCACACCACCGGCGAGATCAAGAGCCAGACGGTGTTCATGGGTGACTTCCCGATGATGACCGACAAGGGCACGTTCATCATCAACGGCACCGAGCGGGTCGTGGTCTCCCAGCTCGTCCGCTCGCCGGGTGTCTACTACGACACCGCGATCGACAAGACGACCGACAAGGACGTCTTCAGCGTCAAGATCATCCCGTCCCGGGGTGCCTGGCTGGAGTTCGACGTCGACAAGCGCGACACCGTCGGCGTCCGGATCGACCGCAAGCGCCGCCAGCCGGTGACCGTGCTGCTGAAGGCGCTGGGTTGGACCACCGAGCAGATCCGCGAGCGGTTCTCCTTCAGCGAGACGCTGCTGACGACGCTGGAGAAGGACCACACCGCGGGCACCGACGAGGCGTTGCTCGACATCTACCGCAAGCTGCGTCCGGGCGAGCCGCCGACGAAGGAGTCCGCGCAGGCGCTGCTGGAGAACCTGTTCTTCAAGGACAAGCGCTACGACCTGGCGAAGGTCGGCCGGTACAAGGTCAACAAGAAGCTGGGCCTGGACATCCCGATCACCACGGGTGTGCTGACCGAGGAAGACATCGTCACGACGATCGAGTACCTGGTCCGCCTGCACGCCGGTGAGACGACGATGAAGCCCGGCGACGTCGAGGTGCCCGTCGAGGTCGACGACATCGACCACTTCGGCAACCGCCGCCTGCGCACCGTCGGCGAGCTGATCCAGAACCAGATCCGGGTCGGCCTGTCGCGCATGGAGCGCGTCGTCCGCGAGCGCATGACGACCCAGGACGTCGAGGCCATCACGCCGCAGACCCTGATCAACATCCGCCCCGTCGTGGCGGCGATCAAGGAGTTCTTCGGCACGTCCCAGCTGTCGCAGTTCATGGACCAGACGAACCCGCTCGCGGGCCTGACCCACAAGCGCCGCCTGTCGGCGCTGGGCCCGGGCGGCCTGTCCCGTGAGCGCGCCGGCATGGAGGTCCGCGACGTCCACCCGTCGCACTACGGCCGCATGTGCCCGATCGAGACGCCGGAAGGCCCGAACATCGGCCTGATCGGCTCGCTGTCCTCCTACGGGCGGGTCAACCCGTTCGGCTTCATCGAGACGCCGTACCGCAAGGTCGTCGACGGCCGGGTCACCGACCAGATCGACTACCTGACGGCCGACGAGGAAGACCGCTACGTCAAGGCCCAGGCCAACGCCAAGATCGACGAGGAGGGCAACTTCCTCGAGGAGAAGGTGCTGGTCCGCAAGAAGGGCGGCGAGGTCGAGCAGATCGACCCGGCCGACGTGGACTACATGGACGTCTCGCCGCGGCAGATGGTGTCCGCCGCGACCGCGATGATCCCGTTCCTCGAGCACGACGACGCCAACCGCGCCCTGATGGGCGCGAACATGCAGCGCCAGGCGGTGCCGCTGCTGCGCAGCGAGTCCCCGCTGGTCGGCACCGGCATGGAGCTGCGCGCCGCGGTCGACGCCGGTGACGTCGTGGTGGCCAAGAAGACGGGCGTGGTCGAGGAGATCTCCGCCGACTACGTCACCGTCATGGCCGACGACGGCTCGCGCCAGACCTACGGCCTGCACAAGTTCCGCCGCTCCAACCAGGGCACCTGCATCAACCAGAAGCCCATCGTGAACGAGGGCGACCGGGTGCTGGAGGGCCAGGTCCTGGCCGACGGGCCGTGCACCGAGAACGGCGAGATGGCGCTGGGCAAGAACCTGCTCGTCGCGATCATGCCGTGGGAGGGCCACAACTACGAGGACGCGATCATCCTGTCGCAGCGCCTCGTGCAGGACGACGTCCTGACCTCGATCCACATCGAGGAGCACGAGATCGACGCGCGGGACACCAAGCTGGGCGCCGAGGAGATCACCCGGGACATCCCGAACGTCTCCGAGGAGGTCCTGGCCGACCTCGACGAGCGCGGCATCATCCGCATCGGCGCCGAGGTCCAGCCCGGCGACATCCTGGTCGGCAAGGTCACGCCCAAGGGCGAGACCGAGCTGACCCCGGAGGAGCGGCTGCTCCGCGCGATCTTCGGCGAGAAGGCGCGCGAGGTGCGCGACACGTCGCTGAAGGTGCCGCACGGCGAGTACGGCAAGGTCATCGGCATCCGCGTGTTCAGCCGCGAGGACGACGACGAGCTGCCCCCCGGCGTGAACGAGCTGGTCCGCGTCTACGTCGCCCAGAAGCGCAAGATCCAGGACGGCGACAAGCTCGCCGGCCGCCACGGCAACAAGGGCGTCATCGGCAAGATCCTGCCGGTCGAGGACATGCCGTTCCTGGAGGACGGCACCCCGGTCGACATCGTGCTGAACACGCACGGCGTGCCGCGCCGCATGAACATCGGCCAGGTGCTGGAGACCCACCTCGGGTGGATCGCCAAGCAGGGCTGGAGCATCAACGGCGACCCGAACTGGGCGAAGAACCTGCCCGAGGAGCTGTACCACGTCGAGCCGGGCACGAAGACGGCCACGCCGGTCTTCGACGGCGCGCGCGAGGACGAGATCACGGGCCTGCTCGGCTCGACGATCCCGAACCGCGACGGCGAGCGGATGGTCAAGGAGAACGGCAAGGCGCAGCTCTTCGACGGGCGCAGCGGCGAGCCGTACCCCTTCCCGGTGTCGGTCGGCTACATGTACATCCTGAAGCTGCTGCACCTGGTGGACGACAAGATCCACGCCCGTTCCACCGGCCCGTACTCGATGATCACGCAGCAGCCGCTGGGCGGTAAGGCGCAGTTCGGCGGCCAGCGCTTCGGTGAGATGGAGTGCTGGGCGATGCAGGCGTACGGCGCCGCGTACACGCTCCAGGAACTGCTCACCATCAAGTCGGACGACGTCCTGGGCCGCGTGAAGGTCTACGAGGCCATCGTCAAGGGCGAGAACATCCCGGAGCCGGGTATCCCGGAGTCCTTCAAGGTGCTGCTCAAGGAGCTCCAGTCGCTGTGCCTCAACGTCGAGGTGCTGTCCTCGGACGGCGCCGCGATCGAGATGCGCGACGGCGACGACGAGGACCTCGAACGCGCGGCCGCGAACCTCGGCATCAACCTGTCGCGGTCCGAGTCGCCGTCCGTGGACGACGTCGTCAACTGACCCCGCCGGTCACCGGGAGGCGACCACCCCGAGCACTCGGGGTACGAGCCTCCCGGTGGCCCCGCCACCAGCTCCTGAGCCCGCTCTTCTGGGGCAACCGATCCAAAAAAGGGGAAGAGAGTAGACGTGCTCGACGTCAACTTCTTCGATGAGCTTCGCATCGGTCTTGCCACCGCGGACGACATCCGCCAGTGGTCCTACGGCGAGGTCAAGAAGCCCGAGACCATCAACTACCGCACGCTCAAGCCGGAGAAGGACGGCTTGTTCTGCGAGAAGATCTTCGGTCCCACCCGGGACTGGGAGTGCTACTGCGGCAAGTACAAGCGCGTCCGCTTCAAGGGCATCATCTGCGAGCGCTGCGGCGTCGAGGTGACCCGCGCCAAGGTGCGCCGCGAGCGGATGGGCCACATCGAACTGGCCGCGCCCGTCACGCACATCTGGTACTTCAAGGGCGTCCCCAGCCGGTTGGGCTACCTGCTCGACCTGGCGCCCAAGGACCTCGAGAAGATCATCTACTTCGCCGCCTACGTCATCGTGGGTGTGAACACCGAGCTGCGCCACAACGACCTGCCCACGCTCGAGAACGAGATGCAGGTCGAGCGCAAGCGGGTCGAGAACCGGCGTGACGCCGACGTCGAGGCCCGGGCGCAGAAGCTCGAGGCCGACCTGGCCGAGCTGGAGGCGGAGGGCGCCAAGTCCGACGTCCGCCGCAAGGTCAAGGAGGGCGGCGAGCGCGAGATGCGCCAGCTCCGCGACCGCGCCCAGCGCGAGCTGGACCGGCTCGACGAGATCTGGTCCACCTTCACCAAGCTCGAGCGCGCCCAGCTGATCGCGGACGAGCTGCTCTACCGCGAGCTGTACGACCGCTACGGCGACTACTTCACCGGCGCCATGGGCGCGGAGGCCATCCAGAAGCTGCTGGGTGACTACGACGTCGACGCCGAGGCCGACGTGCTGCGCGAGACCATCCGCAGCGGCAAGGGCCAGAAGAAGCTGCGCGCCCTCAAGCGGCTGAAGGTCGTGGCCGCCTTCCAGGCGACCCGCAACAACCCGCAGGGCATGGTGCTGGACTGCGTCCCGGTCATCCCGCCGGACCTGCGCCCGATGGTGCAGCTCGACGGTGGCCGCTTCGCCACGTCCGACCTGAACGACCTGTACCGCCGCGTGATCAACCGCAACAACCGCCTCAAGAGGCTGATCGACCTCGGCGCGCCCGAGATCATCGTTAACAACGAGAAGCGGATGCTGCAGGAGGCCGTCGACGCGCTGTTCGACAACGGCCGCCGCGGCCGGCCGGTGACGGGTCCGGGCAACCGCCCGCTCAAGTCGCTGTCCGACCTGCTCAAGGGCAAGCAGGGCCGGTTCCGCCAGAACCTGCTCGGCAAGCGCGTCGACTACTCCGGCCGTTCGGTCATCGTGGTCGGCCCGCAGCTGAAGCTGCACCAGTGCGGCCTGCCCAAGCAGATGGCGCTGGAGCTGTTCAAGCCGTTCGTCATGAAGCGGCTGGTCGACCTCAACCACGCCCAGAACATCAAGTCCGCCAAGCGGATGGTGGAGCGCGCGCGCCCCGCCGTGTGGGACGTGCTGGAAGAGGTCATCACCGAGCACCCCGTGCTGCTCAACCGCGCGCCCACGCTGCACCGGCTGGGCATCCAGGCGTTCGAGCCGCAGCTGGTCGAGGGCAAGGCCATCCAGCTGCACCCGCTCGTCTGCGAGGCGTTCAACGCGGACTTCGACGGTGACCAGATGGCGGTCCACCTGCCGCTGTCCGCCGAGGCGCAGGCCGAGGCGCGCGTGCTGATGCTGTCGTCGAACAACATCCTCTCGCCCGCGTCGGGCAAGCCGCTGGCCATGCCCCGACTGGACATGGTGACCGGCCTGTACCACCTGACCCGGCACAAGGAGGACGACCTCGGCGAGGGCCAGGCGTACTCCTCGCCGGCCGAGGCGCTGATGGCGTTCGACCGCAAGGTCCTCGGCCTCCAGGCGATGGTCAAGATCCGGATCACGGACAAGAACCCGCCGAAGGGCCAGGAGCCGGAGGGCTGGGAGCCCGGTCAGCCGTGGCTGGCCGAGACCACTCTCGGTCGCGTGCTGTTCAACGAGGTGCTGCCGCAGGACTACCCGTTCATCAACGAGGTCATGCCGAAGAAGCGGCAGGCGACGATCATCAACGACCTCGCCGAGCGGTACCCGATGGTCACCGTCGCCCGGACGCTGGACAAGCTGAAGGACGCCGGTTTCTACTGGGCCACCCGGTCGGGCGTCACGGTCGCGATCTCCGACGTGCTCGTGCCGGAGGCCAAGCAGGGCATCCTGGACGAGTACGAGAAGCTCGCCGACGCGGTGGAGAAGCGCTACCAGCGCGGTCAGCTCTCCTACACCGAGCGCAACAACGAGCTGGTCAAGGTGTGGACCAAGGCCACCGAAGAGGTCGCCGAGGTCATGGAGGCCAACTTCCCCGAGGACAACTCGATCCGCATGATCGTGAAGTCCGGCGCGGCGGGCAACATGACCCAGGTCCGGTCGCTGGCCGGCATGCGCGGCCTGGTGACCAACCCGAAGGGCGAGTACATCCCGCGCCCGATCAAGAACTCGTTCCGCGAGGGCTTGTCGGTGCTGGAGTACTTCATCGCCACGCACGGCGCGCGCAAGGGTCTGGCCGACACCGCGCTGCGCACCGCCGACTCGGGTTACCTGACCCGTCGTCTGGTGGACGTGTCGCAGGACGTCATCATCCGCGAGGTCGACTGCGGCACCAGCCGCGGCGTGAACATGACCGTCGGCGAGCGGCAGGGCGACAAGGTCGTGCTGCACGAGTTCGCGCAGACGAGCGTGTACGCGCGGACCATCGCCGAGGACATCACCGACGCCGACGGCAACGTCGTGCTCAACCGCGGTGACGACCTGGGCGACCCGGCGCTGGCGACGCTCGTCGAGGCGGGCGTGACCAGGGTCAAGGTGCGGTCCGTGCTGACCTGCGAGTCCGCGGTCGGCGTGTGCGCGTCCTGCTACGGCCGCTCGATGGCGACCGGCAAGCTGGTCGACGTCGGCGAGGCCGTCGGCATCGTCGCCGCCCAGTCGATCGGTGAGCCGGGCACGCAGCTGACCATGCGCACGTTCCACCAGGGTGGTGTGGCCGGTGACGACATCACCACCGGTCTGCCGCGCGTGCAGGAGCTGTTCGAGGCCCGCGTGCCGAAGGGCAAGGCGCCCATCGCGGACGTCGACGGCCGGGTGCGCATCGAGGACGGCGACCGGTTCTGGAAGATCACCCTCATCCCGGACGACGGGTCGGAGGAGATCGTCTTCGAGAAGCTGTCGAAGCGCCAGCGGCTCGCCAACACGGCCACCGGTCCGCTGCAGGACGGCGACCACGTGCACGTGGGCCAGCAGCTGCTGGAGGGCACGCCCGACCCGCACGAGGTGCTGCGTGTGATGGGTCCCCGCGAGGCCCAGCTGCACTTGGTGCAGGAGGTCCAGAAGGTCTACCGGGCCCAGGGCGTTGCGATCCACGACAAGCACATCGAGGTCATCGTCCGGCAGATGCTGCGCCGGGTGACGATCATCGACTCGGGTGCGACCGAGTTCCTGCCGGGCTCGCTGGTCGAGCGCGCGGAGTTCGAGTCGGGCAACCGGGCCGTGGTGGCCGAGGGCGGCGAGCCCGCGGCCGGCCGTCCGGTGCTGATGGGCATCACGAAGGCGTCGCTGGCGACGGACTCGTGGCTGTCGGCGGCCTCCTTCCAGGAGACGACGCGCGTCCTCACCGACGCCGCCATCAACGGCCGGTCGGACAAGCTCATCGGCCTGAAGGAGAACGTGATCATCGGCAAGCTGATCCCGGCCGGCACCGGCATCAACCGGTACCGGAACATCCAGGTGCAGCCGACCGAGGAGGCGCGTGCGGCGGCGTACGCGATCCCGAGCTACGACGACGGCTACTACACGCCGGACGTCTTCGGCACGGGCACGGGCGCCGCGGTCCCGCTGGACGACTACGACTTCGGCCGCGACTACCGCTGAAGCAGTTAGTCCGCTGAAAGGCCCTCGGAGCCTCCCGCTCCGAGGGCCTTTCGCACGTCCGGGGCGGCCGGCCGCGGCGTCGTCGGGGCTGCGAGCGTTCGGCTCGGGGGTCCTGAGCGTTCGACACCCGGGTCGCGGAGGTTCGACACACCGGGCCTGAGCGTTCGACACACCGGTTCGGACGGTGGAGACGGCAGTGGCCCGGCGCCGAGGGCGCCGGGCCACCGAAGAGGTCCGATCAGGACGAGAAGAACAGCCCACCCAGGCCGCGGTGCTTGCGGTGGCCGTAGTGGTGGCCGTAGCCCCAGCCCGGCTGCGGGGCCGGCTGCTGCACGTAGTGCACCTGCGCAGGAGGCGCGACGGGCGGCGGGGGCGGCGGAGCGGCCATCTGCTGCTCGAGGCGGGTGATGGCCTCCAGCTCGCCGTAGTCGAGGAAGACCCCGCGGCAGCCATCGCACTGCTCGATGTGCACGCCCATGCGGTCGAAGGTGCGCATGTTCGCATGACACTTGGGACACTGCATCGTGTGAGCCTCCTGCTCTTGACGCGATGACCCGATATTAGCCGCGCGCCATGGGTCCGTGTGCCGAGACGATCCGGCCGCACGCCTCGATCAGCAGTTCCTGGGCCTCGTCCAGCTCCTTGCCGTCGCGCTCCGCAGCGGCGAGGGCACGCGCCGCCATCTGCACGACCAGCGCCCGCGCCGGGGCCTCCAGCACCGACCACGGGTCCTCCCGCGGCACGCCCGCACCACCCGCGGCGAAGTAGGAGCCGAGCAGCCTGCCCCACGCCTCGGGGTCGAGCACCCCGGCCGCGTGCAGCGCGGCCGGCCGGGCCAGGTCCCACGCCGGGTCGCCGAACCCGAGGTCGTCCACGTCGATCAACCGGTAGCCGTCGCGCCGGACGAGCTGGCCCAGGTGCCAGTCGCCGTGGATGAGCGTCGCCCCGCCCTCGGCGAACTCCGGCAGCGTCGCGTACGCCCGCCGCACCAGGTCCGCCGCCGGCGTGTCGACCGCCAGCTCGCGGACCGCCCGGCGCATCCGGGGCACCGCGCCGGCTCGCGGCACGGGCGGCGCGAAGTCCGCCGCGGTGAACCGGTGCAGCTCGGCCAGCACCCGCCCCGCGGCCTCCATCGGCAGGTCCTCGGGCTCGCCCTGCGGCACCGGCGTGCCCACCGGCCACGCCGTGACGGCCCGGCCGAGCACCACCGCGGGCGTCGCCGACCGGGGCGCGAGCAGCAGCCCGCCCAGGCGCGGGTCGGCGGCCAGCCGCAGCCGCTCGGCGAGCACCGCCCGGTCCGTCCCGGGCTCGTGCGCCTTGAGCACCACGTCGGCGACCCGGACCACCACGACGTCGCCGCGCACCGCGAGCACCTCGGGCGGGGCGCCGGGGTCCACGAGCGCCGCCATGCCCGCGATGAGATCGGAGTTCACGGACCCAGTGTCGCCCGCACCGGGGTCACTCGGTCGTGCCACTCGTTCGAGTGAAATCCCGGTCACGCCGCCGAGCGCTGATCACCAACCCGTGCTCTCATGGGGTGTGCGGCCCTCCCAGTCGCTCCTCCGTGGAGCCTCCGGGTGCCGAAAAGTGCGAGGATCGTCACATCCGACCCCCGCCGCGGCCGGGCGCGGGACGGGTCGGGCGCCCCGCCGGGCGCGGTGGCGGATCCGTTTTGACCCGTGGGAACCAAGCGGGGTATCTTTGGTACTCGTGCCCGACCCATGTCGGGCCGCTCCGCGTGCCTACGCGCCAGTGGTGCTGGAAAGCCGGCCGCGGTGACCTCCACTCGTAGGGGCATCCTGGGATGTCGCCTGCGGACCTGGGGCCGAAGTGCTCGGATTTCGGCGGGGCCGAAAGCCGCGACACGCCCGACCTCGGGTGCAGAGAGGGACCAAGTAAACAGGGCTCGTCGCCCACGCGGCGGGCACGTAAAGGGAAGAAGCAGCCGGCGTATGCCAACGATCCAGCAGCTGGTCCGCAAGGGCCGGCAGGACAAGGTCGCCAAGCAGAAGACCGCGGCGCTCAAGGGCAGCCCGCAGCGGCGCGGTGTGTGCACCCGCGTCTACACGACCACGCCCAAGAAGCCGAACTCGGCGCTGCGCAAGGTCGCCCGCGTGAAGCTGACGAGCGGTATCGAGGTCACGGCTTACATCCCCGGTGAGGGCCACAACCTCCAGGAGCACTCGATGGTGCTCGTGCGCGGCGGTCGTGTGAAGGACCTCCCCGGTGTCCGCTACAAGATCATCCGCGGTTCCCTCGACACGCAGGGTGTGAAGAACCGCAAGCAGGCTCGCAGCCGGTACGGCGCGAAGAAGGAGAAGAGCTGATGCCCCGCAAGGGACCGGCCCCGAAGCGGCCGCTGATCTCCGACCCGGTCTACAGCTCTCCGCTGGTGACCCAGCTCATCAACAAGGTGCTGGTCGACGGCAAGCGCTCCGTGGCCGAGCGGATCGTGTACGGCGCCCTCGAGGGCGCCCGCGAGAAGACCGGCACGGACCCGGTCGTCACGCTCAAGCGCGCGCTCGACAACGTCAAGCCCGCCCTCGAGGTGAAGTCCCGCCGCGTCGGTGGCGCCACCTACCAGGTGCCGGTCGAGGTGAAGCCGGGCCGCTCGACCACGCTCGCGCTGCGCTGGCTGATCACCTTCTCCCGGCAGCGCCGCGAGAAGACCATGATCGAGCGCCTGATGAACGAGCTGCTCGACGCGAGCAACGGCCTCGGCGCGAGCGTCAAGCGCCGCGAGGACACGCACAAGATGGCCGAGTCGAACAAGGCCTTCGCCCACTACCGCTGGTGATGTGACGCCCCGCCCGGCCCCCCGAGGACCGGGTGGGGCTCTCCCAGCCCTAGTGAGCCTGCTACCAGCTAGCTCAAGACAGGGGAAGACACCCGTGGCACAGGACGTGCTCACCGACCTGGCCAAGGTCCGCAACATCGGGATCATGGCCCACATCGACGCGGGCAAGACCACGACGACCGAGCGGATCCTGTTCTACACCGGGATCAGCTACAAGATCGGCGAGGTCCACGACGGCGCCGCGGTCATGGACTGGATGGAGCAGGAGCAGGAGCGCGGCATCACGATCACGTCGGCCGCGACGACCTGCTTCTGGAAGAACCACCAGATTAACCTGATCGACACGCCGGGCCACGTGGACTTCACCGTCGAGGTGGAGCGCAACCTCCGCGTCCTCGACGGCGCCGTTGCCGTGTTCGACGGCAAGGAGGGCGTCGAGCCCCAGTCCGAGCAGGTCTGGCGCCAGGCGACCAAGTACGACGTCCCGCGCATCTGCTTCGTCAACAAGATGGACAAGCTCGGCGCGGACTTCTACTTCACCATCCGCACCATCTCCGAGCGCCTGGGCGCGAAGCCGCTGCCGATCCAGATCCCGATCGGCGCGGAGAGCGACTTCATCGGCGTCGTCGACCTGGTCGAGATGCGCGCGCTCACCTGGCGCGGCGAGGTCCAGAAGGGCGAGGACTACACCGTCGAGGAGATCCCGGCGGACCTCGTGGAGCGGGCCAACGAGTACCGCGAGCAGCTCATCGAGGCCGTCGCCGAGACCGACGACGCCCTGATGGAGTCCTACCTCGGTGGCGAGGAGCTCACGGTCGAGCAGATCAAGTCGGGCATCCGCAAGATCGTGTCCGAGGGCTCCGCGTACCCGGTGCTGTGCGGCTCCGCGTTCAAGAACAAGGGCGTGCAGCCCATGCTCGACGCGGTGATCGACTACCTGCCGTCGCCGCTGGACCTCCCCCCGGTCGAGGGCACGCTGCAGGACGGCGAGACGCCGGCCTTCCGCAAGGCCGACAGCACCGAGCCGTTCTCCGCGCTGGCGTTCAAGATCGCCGTGCACCCGTTCTTCGGCAAGCTGACCTACATCCGGGTGTACTCGGGTCGGGTCGCCTCCGGCACCCAGGTCATCAACTCGACCAAGGACCGCAAGGAGCGCATCGGGAAGATCTTCCAGATGCACGCCAACAAGGAGAACCCGGTCGACGAGGCCATCGCCGGTCACATCTACGCCGTGATCGGTCTGAAGGACACCACCACCGGTGAGACGCTGAGCGACCCGCAGGCGCCCATCGTGCTGGAGTCGATGACCTTCCCCGAGCCGGTCATCCAGGTGGCGATCGAGCCCAAGACGAAGGCCGACCAGGAGAAGCTGGGCACCGCGATCCAGAAGCTGGCCGAGGAGGACCCGACGTTCCGGGTCAACCTGGACCAGGAGACCGGCCAGACGATCATCGCCGGCATGGGCGAGCTCCACCTGGACATCCTGGTGGACCGCATGCGCCGCGAGTTCAAGGTCGAGGCCAACATCGGCAAGCCGCAGGTGGCGTACCGGGAGACGATCCGCCGCAAGGTGGAGAAGTACTCCTACACCCACAAGAAGCAGACCGGTGGCTCCGGCCAGTTCGCGAAGGTCCTCATCGACCTCGAGCCGCTGGAGAAGACCGAGGACGGCGCTCTCTACGAGTTCGTCAACGCGGTCACCGGTGGTCGCATCCCGCGGGAGTACATCCCGTCGGTGGACGCGGGCGCGCAGGACGCGATGCAGTACGGCGTGCTGGCGGGTTACCCGCTGGTGGGCGTCAAGCTGACGCTGGTCGACGGCGCCTACCACGAGGTCGACTCCTCGGAGATGGCGTTCAAGATCGCGGGCTCCATGGCGCTCAAGGAAGCCGCCCGGCAGGCGAGCCCGGCGATCCTCGAGCCGTTGATGGCGGTCGAGGTCACCACGCCCGAGGAGTACATGGGCGACGTGATCGGCGACTTGAACTCCCGCCGTGGCCAGATCCAGGCCATGGAAGAGCGCAGCGGCACCCGCGTCGTCAAGGCGCTGGTCCCGCTGTCGGAGATGTTCGGGTATGTCGGCGACCTGCGGTCCAAGACCCAGGGTCGCGCGAACTACTCGATGACCTTTGACTCCTACGCCGAGGTTCCCGCGAACGTCGCGAAGGAGATCATCGCGAAGGCGACGGGCGAGTAACCCCAACCGGAGCACCGCAGCACCACGCGGGCTCTCCGGGGGGATGCCCCGGGGTCCGCACAACCGACCCTGACGTGAAGCCCGGCGGGTGGGAACCCGCCCGCCGGGCTAAGCAATAGAAGTCCAGGAGGACATTCCAGTGGCGAAGGCGAAGTTCGAGCGGACGAAGCCGCACGTCAACATCGGCACCATCGGTCACATCGACCACGGTAAGACGACGCTGACGGCTGCGATCTCCAAGGTCCTGCACGACAAGTACCCGGACCTGAACCCCTTCACGCCGTTCGACCAGATCGACAAGGCGCCGGAGGAGAAGCAGCGCGGCATCACGATCTCGATCGCGCACATCGAGTACCAGACCGACAAGCGCCACTACGCGCACGTCGACTGCCCCGGTCACGCCGACTACATCAAGAACATGATCACCGGTGCGGCGCAGATGGACGGCGCCATCCTGGTGGTCGCGGCGACCGACGGCCCGATGCCGCAGACCAAGGAGCACGTCCTCCTGGCCCGCCAGGTCGGTGTGCCCTACATCGTGGTGGCCCTGAACAAGGCCGACATGGTGGACGACGAGGAGATCCTGGAGCTCGTCGAGCTCGAGGTCCGCGAGCTGCTCTCCGAGTACGAGTTCCCCGGTGACGACCTGCCGGTCGTCCGCGTCTCCGCGCTGAAGGCGCTGGAGGGCGACGCCGAGTGGGGCGAGAAGCTCATCGGCCTGATGGACGCCGTGGACGAGAACATCCCCGAGCCCGAGCGCGAGGTCGACCGGCCGTTCCTGATGCCGGTCGAGGACGTGTTCACCATCACCGGTCGTGGCACCGTGGTGACCGGCCGCATCGAGCGCGGTGTCATCAAGGTCAACGAGGAAGTCGAGATCGTCGGCATCAAGGAGCAGTCGCGCAAGACGACTGTCACCTCGATCGAGATGTTCAAGAAGTTCCTCGACGAGGGCCAGGCGGGCGACAACGCGGCCCTGCTGCTGCGCGGCATCAAGCGCGAGGAGGTGGAGCGCGGCATGGTGATCGTGAAGCCGGGCACCACGACCCCGCACACCGAGTTCGAGGCGCAGGTCTACATCCTGTCGAAGGACGAGGGTGGCCGCCACACGCCGTTCTTCAACAACTACCGCCCGCAGTTCTACTTCCGCACCACCGACGTGACCGGCGTCGTGACCCTCCCCGAGGGCACCGAGATGGTCATGCCGGGCGACACCACCTCCATGTCCGTGAAGCTGATCCAGCCGATCGCCATGGACGAGGGCCTGCGGTTCGCCATCCGCGAGGGTGGCCGCACCGTCGGTGCGGGCTCGGTCACCAAGATCATCAAGTGATCCAGCTCTAGGTTCCACCCCCCGATTTGGTCTGCGCACCGGCGTGTGCGACCATTGACGGGTTGCTCGTCGGGGCGGCCGGTTCGAGTCTGGACTCGGCCGCCCCGCCACGAGCGGGGTTTGATCGAGAAAGACAATCCCACAGGCTTGATCAGTGGGACCGGTCTATGGGTTGGGGCGCGACACGCCCGACCGCGTGGACCGGGCACCGTGACACCGCTCGGTGTCAGTCCTGAATAGGGGGCGGAGCGCGCCGGAGGTCCCGTGACCTCGTGCAAGGTGCCCGCACCGCAGCGGTACTAGAAGCAGAGGAACGGCAAGCCATCATGGCGGGACAGAAGATCCGCATCCGGCTCAAGGCCTACGACCACGAGGCGATCGACGCGTCCGCGCGCAAGATCGTCGAGACCGTGACGCGCACCGGCGCTCGGGTCGTCGGGCCTGTGCCGCTGCCCACTGAGAAGAACGTCTACTGCGTCATCCGCTCGCCGCACAAGTACAAGGACTCGCGCGAGCACTTCGAGATGCGCACGCACAAGCGTCTGATCGACATCCTCGACCCGACGCCGAAGACGGTGGACGCGCTCATGCGCATCGACCTGCCGGCGAGCGTCGACGTCAACATCCAGTAAGCGTTGGACGCGGCAGTGTTGATCCCATTTGGGGCGGAGAGTAACGAGACCCATGTCTGACAGGCAGGTTAAGGGCCTCCTGGGCACCAAGCTCGGCATGACTCAGGTCTTCGACGAGAACAACCGGATCGTTCCGGTGACCGTCGTCAAGGCCGAGCCGAACGTGGTCACCCAGGTTCGGACCCAGGAGAACGACGGCTACTCGGCCGTGCAGCTGGCCTTCGGCGCGATCGACCCGCGCAAGGTCAACAAGCCCGTCGCGGGCCACTACGCCAAGGCGGGCGTCACGCCCCGCCGCCACCTGGCGGAGCTGCGCACCACGGACGCGTCCGAGTACACGGTCGGCCAGGAAGTCACCGCCGAGGTCTTCGAGGCCGGCGCGGTGGTCGACGTGGTCGGCACCAGCAAGGGCAAGGGCACCGCGGGTGTCATGAAGCGCCACGGCTTCCGCGGCCTCGGCGCGAGCCACGGCACGCAGCGCAAGCACCGCTCGCCGGGTTCCATCGGCGGCTGCGCCACGCCCGGCCGCGTGTTCAAGGGCCTGCGCATGGCGGGCCGCATGGGCCACGTGCGGGTGACCACGCAGAACCTCAAGGTGCACCGCGTGGACGCCGAGTCCGGCTTGCTGCTCATCAAGGGCGCCGTGCCCGGTCCCAAGGGCGGCACCGTGTTCATCAAGACCGCTGCGAAGGGTGGTGCCTGATCATGACGTCCGTTGAGATCCGCACCCCGGCCGGCCAGACCGACGGCTCCGTCGAGCTGCCCGCCGCGATCTTCGACGCGCAGGCGAACGTGGCCCTGCTGCACCAGGTCGTCGTGGCCCAGCAGGCCGCGGCCCGCCAGGGCACGCACGCCACCAAGACCCGCGGCGACGTCCGCGGCGGTGGCAAGAAGCCGTACCGGCAGAAGGGCACCGGCCGCGCCCGCCAGGGCTCGACCCGCGCGCCGCAGTTCGCCGGCGGTGGCACGGTCCACGGCCCGCAGCCGCGCGACTACAGCCAGCGCACCCCCAAGAAGATGAAGGCCGCCGCCCTGCGCGGTGCCCTCTCCGACCGGGCGCGTGCCGGCCAGGTCCACGTGGTGACGGGCTTCGTCGACGGCGACACCCCGTCGACCAAGTCGGCCCGCAAGGTGCTGGAGTCCGTGACCGAGGCGCGCCGCGTGCTGGCCGTGCTGCTGCGCACCGACGAGGTCTCGTGGGTGAGCCTGCGCAACCTGCCGCACGTGCACATCATCGCGCCCGACCAGCTCAACACCTTCGACGTGCTGGTCAACGACGACGTGGTGTTCACCAAGGACGCGCTCGACGTCTTCCTGGCGAGCAAGGCCCAGCACGGGCAGGGTTCCGCCGAGGCCGTCGCGACGTCCGACGAGGGTGACGAGGAGGCCGCGAAGTGATCCCCGACCACCGGGACATCCTGCTCGCGCCGGTGATCTCCGAGAAGTCCTACGGGCTGCTCGAGGAGAACAAGTACACCTTCGTGGTGGCTCCCGGCTCGAACAAGACCCAGATCAAGATTGCCGTGGAGAAGGTCTTCGGCGTCAAGGTCGTCAGCGTCAACACGATCAACCGCCAGGGCAAGCGCAAGCGCACCCGGACGGGCTACGGCAAGCGCAAGGACACCAAGCGCGCCATCGTGACGCTGTCCGCCGAGAGCAAGCCGATCGAGATCTTCGGCGGCCCGGCCGCCTGATGACGACGAGGACTGCGTAGAGATGGGCATTCGCAAGTACAAGCCGACGACCCCCGGTCGTCGCGGTGCGAGCGTCTCCGACTTCGCCGAGATCACTCGGTCGACGCCGGAGAAGTCGCTGATCCGCCCGCTGCACGGCCGCGGTGGCCGCAACGCGTCGGGCAAGATCACGACGCGGCACAAGGGCGGCGGCCACAAGCGGGCCTACCGCCTGATCGACTTCCGCCGCACCGACAAGGACGGCGTGCCGGCCAAGGTCGCGCACATCGAGTACGACCCCAACCGCACCGCGCGCATCGCGCTGCTGCACTACGCCGACGGCGAGAAGCGCTACATCATCGCGCCGTCGAAGCTCCAGCAGGGCGACCGGATCGAGAACGGCCCCAAGGCCGACATCAAGCCGGGCAACAACCTGCCGCTGCGCAACATCCCGGTCGGCACCGTGGTCCACGCGATCGAGCTCCGCCCCGGCGGCGGCGCGAAGATCGCCCGCTCGGCCGGCGCCAGCGTGCAGCTCGTCGCCAAGGACGGCCCCTACGCCCAGCTGCGGATGCCCTCGGGCGAGATCCGCAACGTGGACGTCCGGTGCCGCGCCACGGTCGGCGAGGTCGGCAACGCCGAGCACCAGAACATCAACTGGGGCAAGGCCGGCCGCATGCGCTGGAAGGGCAAGAAGCCCACGGTCCGCGGTGTCGCCATGAACCCGGTCGACCACCCGCACGGTGGTGGTGAGGGCAAGACCTCCGGTGGTCGCCACCCGGTCAACCCCGCGGGCAAGCCGGAAGGCCGCACCCGCCGCCGCAAGCCAAGCGACAAGCTCATCGTCCGGCGTCGTCGCACCGGTAAGAAGCGCTGAGCAGGGAGGGAGTGAAGGATGCCTCGCAGCCTTAAGAAGGGCCCCTTCGTGGACGACCACCTGCTCAAGAAGGTGGACGTCCTCAACGAGTCGGGCAAGAAGACCGTGATCAAGACCTGGTCCCGCCGGTCGACGATCATCCCCGACATGCTGGGCCACACGATCGCGGTGCACGACGGCCGCAAGCACGTGCCGGTGTTCGTGACGGAGGCGATGGTCGGGCACAAGCTCGGCGAGTTCGCCCCGACCCGCACGTTCAAGGGTCACATCAAGGACGACCGGAAGTCCCGCCGCCGCTAAGGCGACGAACTAGAGGAAGAGCAAGGGGAAGCAGCGATGAACGCCCGTAACGAAGCCGAAGCGCCGGAGTTCCCGCGCGCCGTGGCTCGGGCTCGCTACGTCCGCGACACGCCCATGAAGGTGCGCCGCGTCGTCGAGCTCATCAGGGGTCGTAGCGCCAGCGAGGCCCTGGCCGTGCTCCAGTTCGCGCCCCAGGCGGCATCTGAGCCGGTCCGCAAGGTGCTCGCGAGCGCCGTGGCCAACGCCGAGAACAACCTGTCCCTGGACCCCGACACCCTGTGGGTGTCGAAGGTGTACGTGGACGAGGGTCCGACCCTCAAGCGGTTCCGCCCGCGCGCCCAGGGCCGCGCCTACCGGATCCGCAAGCGGACGAGCCACATCACCGTCGAGGTGGAGAGCCGTCCGAAGAAGACCAGCGCGAAGGCCGGCGCTGACAGGAAGGGGGCTCGGTAGTGGGCCAGAAAATCAACCCGCACGGCTTCCGACTTGGTATCACCACGGACTGGAAGTCCCGCTGGTACGCCGACAAGCAGTACGCCGAGTACGTGGCCGAGGACGTCAAGATCCGCAAGCTGCTCTCGAAGGGCATGGAGCGGGCCGGCATCTCGAAGGTGGAGATCGAGCGCACCCGCGACCGGGTCCGCGTCGACATCCACACCGCCCGGCCGGGCATCGTCATCGGCCGCCGCGGCGCCGAGGCCGACCGCATCCGCGGTGAGCTGGAGAAGCTCACCAAGAAGCAGGTGCAGCTCAACATCCTCGAGGTGAAGAGCCCGGAGTCGGACGCCCAGCTCGTCGCGCAGGGCGTGGCCGAGCAGCTGTCCAACCGCGTGGCGTTCCGCCGGGCGATGCGCAAGGCCATCCAGTCGGCCATGCGCTCGCCGCAGGTCAAGGGCATCCGCGTGCAGTGCGGCGGTCGTCTCGGCGGCGCCGAGATGTCCCGCTCGGAGCACTACCGCGACGGCCGCGTGCCGCTGCACACGCTGCGCGCCGACATCGACTACGGCTTCTTCGAGGCCCGCACCACGTTCGGCCGCATCGGCGTGAAGGTGTGGATCTACAAGGGTGACGTGGTCGGCGGCATCAGCGCCAAGCGCGAGCGCGACGCCGCCCCGGCGGCCGACCGCGCGCCGCGCCGCGACCGCGCCGACCGCCCGAACCGGGCGCGTCGCTCCGGCGCCAGCGGCACGACGGCGACGAGCACCGAGGCGGGCCGTGCCGCCCAGGCAAGTGATCAGACGACTGGCGACGTCGCGGTGGACAACGCGCCGAGCGTCGCGAAGACGGAGGGCTGAGTAGTGCTCATCCCGCGCAGGGTCAAGCACCGCAAGCAGCACCACCCCGGTCGGTCCGGTGCTGCCAAGGGCGGCACGAGGGTCACCTTCGGCGAGTACGGCATCCAGGCACTGGAGCCCGCCTACGTGACCAACCGGCAGATCGAGTCGGCTCGTATCGCGATCACCCGGCACATCCGCCGCGGTGGCAAGGTCTGGATCAACATCTTCCCGGACCGGCCGCTGACCAAGAAGCCCGCCGAGACCCGCATGGGTTCCGGCAAGGGCTCGCCGGAGTGGTGGGTGGCCAACATCAAGCCCGGTCGGGTGCTCTTCGAGATGAGCTTCCCGAACGAGGCCGTGGCCCGCGAGGCGCTCCGCCGCGCGATCCACAAGCTCCCGATGAAGTGCCGCATCGTTACGCGTGAGGGTGGTGAGTTCTGATGGCAGCGGGTACGACCGCTTCCGAGCTGCGTGAGCTCACCGAGGAAGAGCTCGTGCTGCGCCTGAGGGAGGCGAAGGAGGAGCTGTTCAACCTCCGCTTCCAGATGGCCACCGGGCAGCTCGACAACAACCGCCGCCTGCGCACGGTCCGGCACGAGATCGCCCGGATCTACACCGTGATGCGGGAGCGGGAGCTGGGCCTGTCGGCCTCTCCCGACGCGGTTTCCACTGGTGAGGGTGCGGCATGAGCGAGAACAACGAAGTGACGACCGAGGGTCGCAACGACCGCAAGGTCCGCGAGGGCTACGTCGTGTCCGACAAGATGGACAAGACGATCGTGGTGGCGGTCGAGGACCGCAAGAAGCACCGCCGGTACTCCAAGGTCATGCGCTCCACCACCAAGGTGAAGGCGCACGACGAGCAGAACACCGCCGGCATCGGCGACCGCGTCCTGCTGATGGAGACCCGGCCGCTGTCGGCCACCAAGCGCTGGCGCCTCGTCGAAATCCTCGAGAAGGCCAAGTAAGCCCAGGAGAACGGGTACAGCGTTCGACCGAGCCCGTCAGGTCGGAAATCTGGCGGGCCAGGAATGGTCAAGGAGCAGGTAAGTGATCCAGCAGGAGTCGCGGCTGCGCGTCGCCGACAACACCGGTGCGAAGGAAATCCTCTGCATCCGTGTTCTCGGTGGCTCGGGCCGCCGCTACGCGGGCATCGGGGACATCATCGTCGCGACGGTGAAGCAGGCCATCCCCGGTGCCGGTGTGAAGAAGGGCGACGTCGTCAAGGCGGTCATCGTCCGCACCGTCAAGGAGAAGCGCCGTCCCGACGGCTCTTACATCCGGTTCGACGAGAACGCCGCGGTGCTCATCAAGAACGACAACGAGCCGCGCGGCACGCGCATCTTCGGCCCGGTCGGCCGCGAGCTGCGCGACAAGAAGTTCATGAAGATCATCTCGTTGGCGCCGGAGGTGCTCTGACCATGAAGGTGAAGAAGGGCGACACCGTCGTGGTTATCGCCGGCAAGGACAAGGGTGCTCGCGGCAAGGTCATCCAGGCCTACCCCGCTGAGAACCGCGTCCTGGTCGAGGGCGTCAACCGCATGAAGAAGCACACCCGGATCACGCAGACCGAGCGCGGCGCGCAGTCGGGCGGCATCGTGACCCAGGAGGCCCCCATCCACGTGTCCAACGTGATGGTGGTCGACTCCGACGGCAAGCCGACCCGTGTGGGCTACCGGACGAACGACGAGGGCAAGCGGGTCCGCATTTCCCGTCGTAACGGGAAGGACATCTGATGACCACCGTTGAGAAGACCGTTCCGCGGCTGAAGGTTCGCTACCGCGAGGAGATCATCGCCTCGCTGCGCGAGCAGTTCGAGTACGCCAACGTCATGCAGATCCCCGGCGTGGTGAAGGTCGTCGTCAACATGGGCGTCGGCGACGCCGCCCGCGACGGCAAGCTGATCGAGGGCGCCGTCAAGGACCTCTCGATCATCACCGGCCAGCGCCCCGAGGTCCGCCGGGCTCGCAAGTCCATCGCGCAGTTCAAGCTGCGCGAGGGCATGCCGATCGGCGCGCGCGTCACGCTGCGCGGCGACCGCATGTGGGAGTTCCTGGACCGGCTGCTGACGATCGCGCTGCCGCGCATCCGCGACTTCCGCGGCCTCTCGGGCAAGCAGTTCGACGGCAACGGGAACTACACGTTCGGCCTCAACGAGCAGTCGATGTTCCACGAGATCGACCCGGACGCGATCGACCGTCCCCGCGGCATGGACATCACCGTGGTGACGACCGCGACCAACGACGAAGAGGGCCGGGCGCTGCTGAAGCTCCTGGGCTTCCCGTTCAAGGAGAACTGACAGATGGCCAAGAAGGCGCTGATCAACAAGGCCGCGGCCAAGCCGAAGTTCAAGGTGCGGGCTTACACCCGTTGCCAGCGCTGCGGTCGCCCGCACTCGGTGTTCCGCAAGTTCGGCCTGTGCCGGATCTGCCTCCGCGAGATGGCGCACCGGGGCGAGCTGCCCGGTGTCAACAAGTCCAGCTGGTAAGTCCGGCTCGGCGGCAGGTTTTTCGCAAGACTCATCACTTCGCTGTAGGCCCGTCCACGACCAGCCGGCCGCGAGGCCGGCTCGGACCCTGGCTGGGGAACCGCAGCGAGAAAGGTTGACCAGGTCACCATGACGATGACCGACCCGATCGCAGACATGTTGACGCGTCTGCGGAACGCGAACTCGGCTTACCACGACAAGGTCGTGATGCCGCACTCGAAGTTGAAGGCCAACATCGCCGAGATCCTCAAGCGCGAGGGCTACATCGCGAGCTACCGCGACGAGCAGGGCGACGTGGCCAAGAACCTGGTTATCGAGCTGAAGTACGGCCCGAACCGGGAGCGCAGCATCGCCGGCCTCCGCCGCGTGTCGAAGCCCGGTCTGCGCGTGTACGCGAAGTCGACCAACCTGCCGAAGGTGCTGGGCGGTCTGGGCGTCGCGATCATTTCGACCTCTGGTGGTCTCATGACCGACCGCCAGGCCAACAAGTCGGGCGTGGGCGGAGAAGTCCTCGCCTACGTCTGGTGAGGAAGGGGGACTAGGCAATGTCGCGCATCGGAAAGCTGCCGATCACCGTCCCCGCCGGGGTCGACGTGAACATCGACGGCCGGGCCGTGAGCGTCAAGGGGCCCAAGGGCACCCTGTCGCTGACGATCGCCGAGCCGATCATCGTCGAGAAGGCCGACGACGGCACTCTCGAGGTGAAGCGCCCCAACGACGAGCGGCGCAGCCGCTCGCTGCACGGCCTGTCGCGCACCCTGGTGCAGAACATGGTCGTGGGCGTCACCCAGGGCTACGAGAAGAAGATGGAAATCCACGGCGTCGGTTACCGCGTGGCGCTCAAGGGCTCCGACCTGGAGTTCGCGCTGGGCTACAGCCACCCGGTGAAGGTGGAGGCCCCCGAGGGCATCACCTTCGCGGTGGAGACCCCGACCCGGTTCTCCGTGGCCGGCATCGACAAGCAGCTCGTGGGCGAGGTCGCCGCCAACATCCGCAAGCTCCGCAAGCCCGACCCGTACAAGGGCAAGGGCGTGCGGTACGCGGGCGAGAAGATCCGCCGCAAGGTCGGAAAGACGGGTAAGTGACATGAGCGAGACTGCAACGAAGCGCAAGCCGGTGGGCAAGGACATCTCGACCACCCGCCGCGTCGCCAAGACCCGCCGTCACTTCCGCCTCCGCAAGAAGGTCAGCGGCACGGCGGAGCGCCCGCGCCTGGTCGTGCACCGGTCGTCGAAGCACATCACCGTGCAGATCATCGACGACCTCGCCGGCCACACCCTGGCGGCGGCGTCCTCCGTGGAGGCGGACGTCCGGTCGATCGACGGCGACAAGAAGGCCCGTGCGGCGAAGGTCGGCCAGCTGGCCGCCGCCCGCGCCAAGGACGCCGGGATCACCAAGGTGGTCTTCGACCGGGGCGGCAACGCCTACCACGGTCGGATCGCCGCTCTGGCCGACGCCGCCCGCGAGGCGGGGCTGGAGTTCTGACAATGAGCCTTGTTTTTGGGCAAACGAACCGAATTGAGAGGGACGCCTGATGCCAGGACGCACGCGTCGCGAAGGCGGCGGGGGCGAGCGCGGAGAGCGCCGCGACCGCCGTGACGGTGGCCGCGGCGGAGCGGCCCAGGAGAAGACCCCGCACCTGGAGCGCGTGGTTGCGATCAACCGCGTCTCCAAGGTCGTGAAGGGTGGTCGTCGCTTCAGCTTCACCGCGCTGGTCGTGGTCGGCGACGGCGACGGCATGGTCGGTGTCGGCTACGGCAAGGCCAAGGAAGTCCCCGCGGCGATCGCCAAGGGCGTGGAGGAGGCGAAGAAGAACTTCTTCCGCGTCCCCCGCATCGCGGGCACGATCCCCCACCCGGTGCAGGGCGAGAAGGCGGCCGGTGTCGTGCTGCTGCGCCCGGCCTCGGCCGGTACCGGTGTCATCGCCGGTGGCGCGGTCCGCGCGGTGCTGGAGTGCGCCGGCGTCCACGACGTGCTGAGCAAGTCGCTGGGCTCCGACAACGCCATCAACATCGTGCACGCCACGGTGGCGGCCTTGAAGGGCCTGCAGCGTCCCGAGGAGGTGGCCGCCCGGCGCGGTCTGCCCCTGGAGGACGTGGCACCCGCCGGCATGCTCCGCGCCCGCGCAGGGGCGGTGTGACCATGGCACAGCTCAAGGTGACCCAGGTCAAGAGCAGCATCGGTACCAAGCACAACCACCGCGAGTCCCTCCGGACCCTGGGGTTGCGCAAGATCCGCCAGTCGGTGGTCCGCGAGGACACGCCGCAGGTGCGCGGGCTGATCCAGGCCGTGCGCCACCTGGTGGTCGTCGAGGAGGTCCAGTCGTGACCATCAAGATCCATGACCTGCGCCCGGCCCCCGGCGCCAAGACCGCCAAGACCCGGGTCGGCCGCGGTGAGGGCTCGAAGGGCAAGACCGCCGGTCGCGGCACGAAGGGCACCGGAGCGCGGAAGAACGTCTCGCCGCGCTTCGAGGGTGGCCAGATGCCGCTGCACATGCGCCTGCCGAAGCTGAAGGGCTTCCGCAACCCGTTCCGCACGGAGTACCAGGTCGTGAACGTGGGCGACATCGCCCGCCTGTTCCCGGACGGTGGCCGCGTGGACGTGGACGCGCTGATCGACGCGGGCCTGGTCCGCAAGAACCAGCTCGTCAAGGTCCTCGGCGACGGTGACCTGGACGGCGTGAAGGTCGACGTCGTGGCGAACAAGTTCTCCGGCAGCGCGGTCGACAAGATCGCCGCCGCCGGTGGCACCACGACCGTGCTCTAACGCGCTGTCGCGCAGTACCCAGGACGACCCCGGAGCCTCCCGCTCCGGGGTCGTCCGCTCGTCCGGGGTAGTGGCGTTCGCCGGCTCGCGACGAGGCCGGGTGGTGTCCGCGGCACCCGTGCGGAGCTGCTGAGACGGCCGTTCGCGGAGGGCGTAAAACCGGTTGGCGCGCGGGTTAGCGTGCACGCATGTGGCTCGCCCTCTTCTTCGGCGCCTCGGTGCTGGTCGCGCTGACGCCTGGCGCCAACAACCTGCTCGGCATGCACCACGGTGTCCACCACGGGCCGTTGCGGGCCGCTACGGCGCTCCTGGGGCGCCTTGCGGCCTTCTCCCTGATGGTCGCCGCCGCGGTCGCGGGGCTCGGGCCCCTGCTGGCGGCCAGTCGCACCGCCCTGACCGTCGTCAAGTGGGTCGGTGTGGCGTACCTGGTCTACCTGGGCGTGCGCGTCCTCGTGACCGGGGGCGGCGCCGACGGGCCAGCCGCGAGGGGCACGCCGCTGCGCAAGGAGTTCCTGGTGGCGATCACCAACCCCAAGGCGCTGCTGATCTTCACCGCGTTCGTGCCGCAGTTCGTCGACCCGGCGCGCGGCCCGATCCCGCTCCAGCTGGCCACCCTCGGCGCGGTCTACCTGGCGGCGGAGGCGCTGGCCGGCACGGCGTACGTGGTGCTCGGGGCGGGTATCCGCAAGGCCGGGCTGACCCGCCGCGCCAAGGCCCGGTTGGACCGCGGCACCGGCGTCGTCCTGCTCGGTCTGGCGGGGGTCCTGGCCACCGGTCGAACTTGATCCATTCGGGGGCTTGCCGGCGGCGGTAGTCGATCGGGTACGAAGTGTGAAGGACGACTGACTACGGCGATCGGCCACGCGGCTGTTAAAGTCGCGGGCTGAACCCGGATGCCCTCCGGGTCGGTCGCGGCCACCCGTCGCTTCCGCCACCGTCGGCGATGGTCGACGGCATGTCCGCAAGACTGTGCCGGCAACACAGCCGGCACCGCAGGATGCCGACCCCAGCGGGGCGGCAACGCTGATGGAGGTTCGCGTGCTCGGCGCATTCCGCTCGGCTCTCGCGACGCCGGACCTACGCAAGAAGATCCTGTTCACACTCGGGATCGTCGTGGTGTACCGGTTGGGCGCCACCATGCCCGCGCCGGGCGTCTCCTTCAAGAACGTCAAACAGTGCGTCGAGCAGGTGGACCAGCAGGGGATCTACTCCCTGATCAACCTGTTCAGCGGTGGCGCGCTGCTGAACTTGTCGATCTTCGCGCTCGGCATCATGCCGTACATCACGGCCAGCATCATCATCCAGCTGCTCACCGTGGTGATTCCGCGGTTCGAGCAGCTGAAGAAGGAAGGTCAGGCGGGTCAGAACAAGCTGACCCAGTACACGCGGTACCTGACCATCGCGCTGGCCGTCCTCCAGTCCACGGGCATCATCGCCCTGGCCGTGCGCGACCAGCTCTTCCAGAACTGCGACGTGCCCGTCATCCCCGACGAGAGCATCTTCAACCTGGTCGTCCTGGTGGTCACCATGACCGCCGGCACCAGCGTGATCATGTGGCTCGGTGAGATCATCACCGAGAAGGGGATCGGCAACGGCATGTCGCTGCTGATCTTCACCGGCATCGCGGCCCGCATCCCGGTCGAGGGCAAGATCATCTTCGACCGCGGCGGCCTGACCTTCTTCCTGGTCTGCGTCGCGGCCCTGGTGATCATCGCGAGCGTCATCTACGTGGAGCAGGCGCAGCGCCGCATCCCGGTCCAGTACGCCAAGCGCATGATCGGCCGCCGGATGTACGGCGGCACGTCGACCTACCTGCCGCTGAAGGTGAACCAGGCCGGTGTCATCCCGGTCATCTTCGCCTCGTCGCTGCTGTACCTGCCGGACCTGATCTCCAGGCTGACCGCCTCCAACGACGGCTCCGCGCCGGGCTGGTGGCAGACCTTCGTCCAGACGCACCTGGTGAGCCAGTCGAGCCCGATCCACATCGCGCTCTACTTCCTGCTCATCGTCTTCTTCACGTACTTCTACGTCGGCATCACGTTCAACCCGGACGAGCGCGCCGACGAGATGAAGAAGTTCGGTGGGTTCATCCCGGGTATCCGACCGGGCCGTCCCACCGCCGAGTACCTCCGCTTCGTCTTGGGGCGGATCACGCTGCCGGGCTCGCTCTACCTGGGCATCGTCGCCATCCTGCCGAACCTGTTCCTCGACCTGACCGGTCAGGGCCAGAACCAGAACTTCCCGTTCGGCGGCACGGCGGTGCTGATCATGGTCGGTGTCGGCCTCGACACCGTGAAGCAGATCGAGAGCCAGCTCATGCAGCGCAACTACGAAGGGTTCCTCCGCTAGTGCGACTCGTTCTCGTCGGCCCGCCCGGTGCGGGCAAGGGCACCCAGGCCAAAACGCTCAGCCGCGAGCTCGGCGTGCCGCACATCTCCACCGGGGACCTGTTCCGCGCCCACATCAGCGAGCAGACCGATCTGGGCAGGGAGGTCCAGGAGTACCTGGACTCGGGCGAGTTGGTGCCGGACGAGGTGACCAACGAGATGGTGCGCGTCCGGCTCTCGGAGCCGGACGCGGCCAACGGCTTCCTGCTCGACGGCTTCCCCCGCAACACCGCCCAGGCCGACGTGCTGGGCGCGATGCTGGCGGCCGAGGGCCAGAAGGTCGACGCGGTCCTCGAGTTCCGGATCGACGAGGACGTCGTGGTCGAGCGCCTGCTCGCCCGCGGTCGCACCGACGACAAGGAAGACGTCATCCGGCACCGGCAGCAGGTGTACCGGACCGAGACCGCGCCGCTGCTCGACTACTACGCCGACATCGTCGTGAGCATCGACGCCGTCGGTGATGTCGACGAGATCAGCCGGCGCGCCCTCCGCGCGCTGCGCGACCTGAAGTGAGCGGTGGACTAGTCGATGCGCTGCGTCGCGTCATCCCCGGCCGGGATCGCATGATCGAGATCAAGAGCCGCGGCCAGCTCGAAGCCATGAGGGCTGCCGGGCTGGTCGTGGCGCGCACGTTGGCGCTGCTGGCGTCGCACGCCAAGGCGGGCGTCAGCACGGCGGAGCTGGACGAGCTGGCGGAGCAGAACATCCGCGACGCCGGCGCCATCCCGTCGTTCAAGGGCTACCACGGCTTCCCCGCGTCCATCTGCGCGTCGGTGAACGAGCAGGTGGTCCACGGCATCCCCAGCCGGACCCAGGTGCTCGCCGAGGGCGACCTGATCTCGATCGACTGCGGCGCCATCCTCGACGGGTGGCACGGCGACTCGGCCATCACCCTGCCCGTGGGCACGGTGACCGAGGCGGAGCTGAAGCTGGCGGACGCCACGCGGCTCTCCATGCTGGCCGGCATCGAGGCGGCCGTGCCCGGCGCGCGGCTGAGCGACATCTCGTTCGCGATCGAGTCGGCCACCATCCGGGCCGGCGAGGAGCACGGGATCGAGTACGGCATCGTCGAGGGCTACGGCGGCCACGGCATCGGCACGAAGATGCACATGGACCCGTTCCTGCCGAACCACGGCAAGCCCGGCAAGGGGCCCAGGCTGAAGGTCGGGATGGCGATCGCCATCGAGCCGATGCTGACGCTGGGGACCGAGCGGACGGTCGAGCTGGACGACGGGTGGACCGTGATCACGGCGGACGGGTCGCGGGCTGCCCACTGGGAGCACTCGGTGGCCGTCACGGATGACGGGCCCTGGGTGTTGACGGCCCTGGAGGACTGAGGTCCGGGTCGGTTGGTCTTGCGCCGGTGAATCCCCCTTGGTGGGGGTTCGCCGGCGTTTTGGTTCTCCCGGGGTTCGTTGAAGAGCTCAAAAGCGTCCTCGCCGGACGCTTTCACGCTCTTCACCCCTCTCACCCCGCCGAACGCCGCAACCCCATCCGGGGGCTAGCCCCCTTCTCCGCCACCCCCCCACCCGGCCACCATTGGGTGGTGACCCAGCCTGTGCGGCCCGAGGACATCCGGGCCTCCGACGCCGAACGCGAACTGGTCCAGCAGTGGCTCCACCGCGCGCACGCCGAGGGCAGCCTCGACCTCGCCGAGTTCGACGCCCGGGCGGCGCACGCCTGGCAGGCCAAGACCCGGGGTGAGCTGGCCTCCCTGATCGCCGACCTGCCCAACGTGCCCCCGGCGCCCCCGATCGCCGCACCCCCGACCCGGCTCTCCGACGCCTCACCCTTCGCGCCGTCCCTCGAACCGGTGAAATCCGCCGGCGGGCGCAAGGCGTTGAAGGTGCTCACCACGATCTGGCTGAGCATCAGCGCGCTCAACTTCGCCCTCTGGCTGCTGGCCAGCCTCCTCGGCGACGACGGCCTGGTGCACCCGTGGTTCCTCTGGGTCGCCGTCCCGCCGGGAGCTGTGCTCGGGGTGATCTGGTGGAGCACCAACCCGCATCGGTAACACTGTTACCATAGCTGGGCAGGAGGTGGTGCCGTGAACGAGTCCTTCGTCCGGGCGGCCGACAACGACCGGGCCGCCGTCGCGCACGAGCTGGCCCGCGCCCACGCCGAGGGCAGGCTGACGCCCGCCGAGTTCGACGAGCGCACGCGCGCCGTCTACCAGGCCCGCACGTACGCGGAGCTGAGCGCCCTGACCGCGGACCTGCCGCGCGACGCCCCGCCGCCCGCCCGCCACCGGTCGAACCCGCTGCTCAAGGTGCTGACCGGCGCGTGGTTCGCCGCCAGTGCGATCAACTTCCTGATCTGGGGCGTCATCAGCCTCTCCCTCGGCGAGGTCCTCCACCCCTGGTGGGTCTGGGTCGCCGGGCCGTGGGGCCTGGTCCTGCTGCTCGGCCACCAGGCTCGATTTGGGCGATCGCGCTGACCCGCGTACTATGGAGCGGTGGCGCATTCGTCGCGCCGGTTCCGTCATGCCCGGGGGACTCCCCCCGGAGGTGGCAAGGGTTCGCAAGGGCCTGGAGGAGTCGGGGTGCCGCGTGCCCGCACTCCGGAAGTAACACCCACCGTCACGAAACGCGGAGGACATGGGCAAGAAGGACGGGGCCATTGAGGTCGAGGGCCGCGTGATCGAGCCGCTCCCCAACGCGATGTTCCGCGTCGAGTTGGAGAACGGCCACAAGGTCCTGGCACACATCAGCGGCAAGATGCGTCAGCACTACATCCGCATCCTCCCCGAGGACCGGGTTGTCGTGGAGCTCTCGCCCTACGACCTGTCCCGCGGGCGCATCGTCTACCGCTACAAGTGACCTCCGGCGCGCCCCTGCACGGGCGCGTCGGCTGACGCAGGAGAAGCTCAGGCGTGAAGGTCCAGCCGAGCGTCAAGAAGATCTGCGACAAGTGCAAGGTGATCCGCCGCCACGGCCGGGTCATGGTGATCTGCGAGAACCTGCGCCACAAGCAGCGCCAGGGCTGAGCGGAGCACGACCAGCACGAGTCGGGTCTTCACCGGACGCGACACCGAGTAAGCCTCTTCGCACCTGCCGCGCACCGCACCACGCGCGGCACGCCCCCGGACTCCAGGCCGGGGCCGGGACGCCGGTCGTGAGAGCGACCGGAACTGGCACAGCGAGTCAGTCCCGGGACCGGGCGAGGAGCAGACCTGGAGCGACACCACTGTTAGGAGCAAGCGCCGCATGGCACGACTCGCTGGCGTCGACCTCCCCCGCGAGAAGCGGTTGGAGATCGCGCTGACCTACATCTTCGGCATCGGGCGCACGCGGTCCAAGGAAGTCCTGACCGCGACCGAGCTGTCCCCCGACCTGCGGGTCAAGGACCTCGGTGACACCGACCTGGCGAAGCTGCGGGACTACATCGAGAACAACTTCAAGGTCGAGGGTGACCTCCGCCGCGAGGTTCAGGCCGACATCCGCCGCAAGATGGAAATCGGCACCTACCAGGGGCTGCGCCACCGTCGCAACCTGCCCGTCCGCGGGCAGCGCACCAAGACGAACGCGCGCACCCGCAAGGGTCCGAAGAAGACCGTGGCGGGCAAGAAGAAGGCCGGCAAGAAGTAACACCTCGCGTCTCTAGCCAGTAGGAGTTCACCCAGAAATGCCACCCAAGTCCCGCCAGGGCGCCGGGGTCAAGAAGGTCCGGCGCAAGGAGAAGAAGAACGTCTCGCACGGCCAGGCGCACATCAAGAGCACGTTCAACAACACCATCGTGTCCATCACGGACCCGATGGGCAACGTGATCAGCTGGGCGTCCGCCGGCCACGTCGGCTTCAAGGGCTCCCGCAAGTCCACGCCGTTCGCCGCGCAGATGGCCGCCGAGAACGCCGCCCGCAAGGCCGCCGAGCACGGCATGCGCAAGGTGGACGTGTTCGTGAAGGGTCCGGGCTCCGGCCGCGAGACCGCGATCCGTTCCCTGCAGGCCGCAGGTCTCGAGGTCGGCACCATCCAGGACGTGACCCCGCAGCCCCACAACGGCTGCCGCCCGCCCAAGCGGCGCCGGGTCTGAGGCACGGGGAGGAGTAAGACAACATGGCTCGCTACACCGGACCGGCCACTCGCATCTCGCGCCGTCTCAAGGTCGACCTCGTCGGCGGGGACCAGGCGTTCGAGCGTCGTCCTTACCCGCCCGGCCAGCACGGCCGCGGTCGGATCAAGGAGTCCGAGTACCTGCTGCAGTTGCAGGAGAAGCAGAAGGCCCGCTACACGTACGGCGTCCTGGAGAAGCAGTTCCGGCGCTACTACGAGGAAGCGGTTCGCCGTCCCGGCAAGACCGGTGAGAACCTGCTGCAGATCCTGGAGTCCCGGCTCGACAACGTGGTGTACCGCGCGGGTCTCGCGCGCACCCGCCGTCAGGCCCGCCAGCTGGTCAGCCACGGTCACTTCATCGTGAACGGCCAGAAGGTCAACATCCCGAGCTTCCGGGTGTCGAAGTTCGACATCATCGACGTGAAGCCGAAGTCGCTGCCCACGCTGCCCTTCGAGGCCGCGCGCGCTTCCTTCGGCGACCGGCCGATCCCGGCGTGGCTCCAGGTCGTGCAGTCCAACCTGCGCATCCTGGTCCACCAGCTGCCGGAGCGGGCGCAGATCGACACGCCCGTCACCGAGCAGCTCATCGTCGAGCTCTACTCGAAGTGATCCTCCTGGGAGGACCGCCGCGTGCGGTCCTCCCAGTCGGGTCCCGCGGCGGCACGGAATGGTGTGCCGCACGCGTTTGCCGGTCTCCGCGACCGGTTCCCACGACGTCAAATAGCGGGCGTCGGGGTCAGAGAGGAAGAACCCAGTGCTGATTTCCCAGCGCCCCTCGCTCAGCGAGGAAGCGGTCAACGAGACCCGTTCCCGGTTCGTCATCGAGCCGCTGGAACCGGGCTTCGGCTACACCCTCGGCAACTCCATCCGCCGCACCCTGCTGTCGTCCATCCCCGGCGCGGCCGTGACCAGCATCCGCATCGACGGCGTGCTGCACGAGTTCACGACCGTGCCCGGTGTGAAGGAGGACGTCACCGACATCATCCTCAACCTCAAGGAGCTGGTCGTCAGCTCCGAGGAGGACGAGCCGGTGACCATGTACCTGCGCAAGCAGGGGCCGGGCGCGGTGACCGCCGGCGACATCGTGCCCCCGGCCGGTGTCACCGTGCACAACCCCGACCTGCACATCGCCACCCTGAACGGCAAGGGCAAGCTGGAGATCGAGCTCGTGGTCGAGCGCGGTCGCGGCTACGTCCCCGCCGTGCAGAACAAGCAGGCCGGCGCCGAGATCGGCCGCATCCCCGTCGACTCGATCTACTCGCCCGTCATGAAGGTGACCTACAAGGTCGAGGCCACCCGTGTCGAGCAGCGGACCGACTTCGACAAGCTGATCCTCGACGTCGAGACCAAGCCGTCCATCACGCCGCGCGACGCCGTCGCGTCCGCGGGCAAGACGCTGGTGGAGCTGTTCGGCCTCGCGCGCGAGCTGAACGTCGACGCCGAGGGCATCGAGATCGGCCCCTCGCCCGCCGAGGCGGACACCATCGCGGCGTTCGCGATGCCGATCGAGGACCTGGACCTCACCG
This sequence comes from Actinosynnema sp. NPDC053489, assembly GCF_044544865.1. NCBI lineage: Bacteria > Bacillati > Actinomycetota > Actinomycetes > Pseudonocardiales > Pseudonocardiaceae > Actinosynnema > Actinosynnema sp. NPDC053489. The sequence continues at coordinate 340,684 of NZ_JBITXT010000003.1, forward strand.
TCCGGTCCTACAACTGCCTCAAGCGCGAGGGCATCCACACCGTGGGCGAGCTGGTCTCGCGCAGCGAGGCGGACCTGCTGGACATCCGCAACTTCGGCGCCAAGTCGATCGACGAGGTCAAGATGAAGCTCGTCGGCCTCGGCCTCGCGCTGAAGGACAGCCCGCCCGGGTTCGACCCGTCGGCCGCCGCGTCCGACTACCCCGCCGAGGGCTGGGGTGCGGACACCGCCGTGGACACCCACGACGACGGCCAGGACTACGCGGAGACCGAGCAGCTCTGAGGCCGCCCAGCGGCCGGGCCGGAGCAGAGGATCAGGAAGAAATCCGAGGAGCAATTCGATGCCCACCCCCACCAAGGGACCCCGTCTCGGGGGCTCGCCGGCCCACGAGCGGCTGATGCTGGCCAACCTGGCCACGTCCCTGTTCACCCACGGTCGGATCACGACCACCGAGGCCAAGGCGAAGCGGCTGCGCCCGTACGCCGAGAAGCTGATCAGCAAGGCGAAGGTCGGCGACCTGCACAACCGTCGCGAGATCCTCAAGGTCATCCGCGACAAGGACGTCGTGCACAAGCTGTTCGCCGAGATCGGCCCGCAGTTCGCCGACCGCACGGGCGGCTACACCCGCATCACCAAGACGCTGCCGCGCAAGGGCGACAACGCCCCCATGGCCGTGATCGAGCTGGTCGCGGAGAAGACCGTCACCTCCGAGGCGGAGCGCGCCCGCAAGACCCGGTTCGCCAAGGACGAGGCCCCCAAGGCCGCAGCCGAGGAGACCAAGTCCGAGGACGCCAAGTCCGAGGGCACCGGGGCCGAGGCCGCTGACGACGTGCGGGACCAGGACGCCGAGGCGCCCGAGTCCGCCACGAAGGACGCGGCCGAGGAGCCCGCCGAGGGCGCCGACGACGCCTCCGCCGAGGCGACGAAGGCCGAGGACAAGAAGGACGAGTCCTGACGGACGCGCACTTCACCGACGAGCCCGTCGTTCCCGCTGGGGACGACGGGCTCGTTCGTGTGCGACTGGACCTGGGCTACGACGGCACGGAGTTCTCCGGGTGGGCGCGGCAGCCCGGCCGCCGCACGGTGTGCGGGGTCCTGGAGGACACCATGTCGACGGTGCTGCGCGAGGACGTGCGGCTGACCGTGGCGGGCCGCACGGACGCCGGCGTGCACGCCTCGGGCCAGGTCGCGCACGCCGACCTGCCCGCCGCGGTGGACGTCGCGGGCCTGCCCCGGCGGCTGGCCCGCGCGCTGCCCGCCGACGTGCGGGTGTTCGCGGCACGGGTCGTGCCGGCCGAGTTCGACGCGCGGTTCGCCGCGCTGCGCCGCCACTACGAGTACCGGGTGACCGACGCGCCGTTCGGGGCGCACCCGCTGAGCCGGCTGGACACGCTGGCCTGGCCGCGCCCGCTGGACCTCGGCGCGCTGAACGAGGCGTCGCGGTCGTTGCTGGGCGAGCGGGACTTCTGCGCGTTCTGCAAGCGGCGCGAGGGCGCGACCACGATCCGCGAGCTGCAGCGGCTGGAGTGGGTGCGCGACGGCGACGTGCTGACCGCGCACGTGTCCGCGGACGCGTTCTGCCACTCGATGGTCCGCAGCCTGGTGGGCGCGCTGCTCGCGGTGGGCGAGGGCCGCAAGCCGGTGGGCTGGCCCGCGTCGCTGCTGTCGCTGACCGGGCGGTCCAGCGAGGTGGCGGTCGCGCCGCCGCACGGGTTGTCCCTGGTCCGGGTCGACTACCCGGCCGACGACGAGCTGGCCGCGCGGGCCGCGGTCACCCGGAACGTGCGCGTCGCGCCGACCAGCTGAGCCACGCCGCCCCGCCCAGCGGGATCTCCACCAGGTAGGTGAAGAAGGCGAACAGGAGCACGCCCGCCACGGCCGGCGCGGCGGGCGTGCCCAGGGCGACGAGCAGCGCGATGGTGCCGTTCTCGGTCACGCCGACGCCGCCGGGCGTGACGACGGCCAGCGTGAGCAGCCTGCTCACCGCGAACGCGGCCACCGTCGGCCCGAGCCCGAGGTGCACGCCCGCGGCGGCCACGCACCACCACAGCAGCACGGCCTGGAGCAGCAGGTACGCGAGCATGCCCGCGGTCATCCGCCGCCAGCCGTCGCGGACGACCTGCCCGGTCTGGCGGCGCAACCGCAGCAGGAACCGGGTCGCCCGACGGCCCAGCAGCCTGCCGAGCCGCCGCGGTCGCAGCAGCACGGCCACCGCCGCGGCCGCCACGCCCCCCGCCGTGACCGCCGCGACCAGCACGCCGTGACCCGGCACCACCGCGCCCTGCACGGCCAGCGCGAGCAGCGGCAGCGCCGCCCGGGACAGGGAGTTCCACAGCCCGCTGACGACCGTCGACGTGGCGATCGCGCGGGCCGAGTGCCCCCAGCCCGACGCCATCACCGCGGTCACCGCCACCCCGGCCGCGCCGCCGAACGGCAGCACGTTGCTCACGGCGCTGCCCGCCGCGTTGAGCGTGAACGCCTGGGTGTTGCGCAGGCCGGGCAGCGAGCCGGTGAGCACGTAGGTGTAGGCCCACAGCCCGGCCAGCCACAGCGCGGTGAGCCACAGGGCGGTGCCGACGCCGACGGCGTGCAGCTGCCCGCCGACCGCGGTCCAGGCCACCCCGCCCACGGCGGGCACGAGGGCGACCACCAGCCACGCCGCCAGCCCCAGTGACACCAGCGACGCGGTGACGCGCACCCACGGCCTCACCACCCACCCACTGTCCCACCGGGTTGGTCTCCTCACCGGGCGCGCAAGCGTTTGCGCTCGATGTACCACTCGGTGCCCAGGGCCAGTGCGAACACCGGTTGCGGCAGGGTCAGCAGCGCGCTCAACGTGCGGGTCGACCCGCCGCCGGTGGTCTGCGTCGCGTGCGCCGCCATCGCCGCCCGCTTCTCCCGCGCGTACCGCCGCACGTCGACCGAGTGGGTGATGTCGGCGCGGGCGGTGTAGGCGCGCTCGAACGGGGCGAGGTCGAACCGGCGGACCAGCCGGGCGAGCCGCAGGCCGCGCAGCAGCCACGTGCGGTCCACCGTGGCCTCCCAGACGCGGGGCGTGCCGGCCAGCTCGGCGGCCAGCGCGCCGACCCGGTGCACCTGCACGTGGTCGGGGTGCCCGTAGCCGCCGCGCGGGTCGTAGGTGGTGAGCAGGTCGGCCCGCTCCTCGTGCAGCAGCTCGGCCAGCCGCTCGGCGGCCTCGCCCACGTCGGCGCGGGCGAACCCCTGCCGCCCGTCCAGGCCGGAGTCGGGGTAGCCCAGGAACTCGACCCGGGCGCAGCCCAGCACCCGCGCCGAGGCGTGGGCCTCCCTGGTGCGCACGGCGCCGAGGTCGCTGCGGTGGGCGCTCAGGCCCCGCTCGCCGGCGGTGGCGACCACCAGCACGACCCGGTGGCCCTCGCGGGCCAGGCGCGCCATCGTGCCGCCGGTCAACAGGGCTTCGTCGTCGGGGTGGGCGTGGAAGAAGACGCACGTTCGGCTCACGGGTGCAAGAGTGTCAGTTGCTCCGTTCGGCGGCTTGACGGGAGGCCGGATTTGTCGATCGTTCACGTCACCGATTGCTTCCTGCCGAGGCTCGGCGGGATCGAGGTGCAGGTGGCCGGCCTCGCCCGCGAGCAGGCCAGGCGCGGGGAGGACGTGCACGTCGTCACCGCCACCCCCCGGGCGCTGCCGGGGGAGGGCTACGCCGTGCACCGCGTGGCCGTCCGGCTGCCCGGTGACCTGCCGGTGCACCCGCGTGCGGGCTCGCTGCTGGACCGGTTGCTCGGCGCGCTGTCGCCGTCGGTGGTGCACGTGCACGTGGGCGCGATCTCGCCGTTCGCCTGGTCGGGGGTGCGGTCGGCGGTGCGGTTGGGGCTGCCGGCGGTGGTCGTGGTGCACAGCATGTGGGACCCCGTGGTGCAGCGGTGCTACCGGGTGCTGGACCGGCTGGTGTCGTGGACGTCGGCGGGGGTGGCGGTGGCGGCGGTGAGCCGTGCGGCGGCGGGCCGGGTGCGGGCGGTGGCGACGGGGCTGCCGGTGGGCGTCGTGCCGAACGGGATCGTGCCGGCGCAGTGGCGGGGGATCCCCGCGCAGCGGCCCGACGACGCCGTGCACGTGGTGTCGGTGGGCCGGCTCGCGGCGCGCAAGGAGCCGATGGCGCTGCTGCGGGCGTTGCGGGAGGTGTCGTCGGACGTGCCGCTGCGGGCGACGTTGGCCGGCGCGGGGCCGGAGATGCCCGCGCTGCGGCGGTACGCGCGGCGGCACGGCATGGACTGGGTGAGCCTGCCCGGCCGGCTGGACCGGCGGGGGGTGGCGCGGCTGCTGGCCGGGGCGGACGTGTTCGTGAACCCGGCGGAGCAGGAGGCGTTCGGGCTGGCGGCGCTGGAGGCGCGGACGGCGGGCGTGCCGGTGGTGGCGCGGCCGGGGACGGGGGTGGCGGACTTCGTGCGCGACGGCGTGGAGGGCGTGCTGACCGACGACCTGGCGGGTGCGATCGCGCACCTGGCGAACGACCGGGAGGCCCGCCTGCGCATCGCCGCGCACAACCGGACCACCGAACCGGTCCACTGCACCTGGCCGCGGGTGCTGGAGGCCCTGCGCGACTGCTCGGCGCGGGTGTGAGCGCCAGGGCGCGAGGTCGGCGAGGCCGAGCGCGACCGGGACCGGCGCGGCGGTGATCGTCGTCGCCCCGCCCGATCGGAGGTCGTTCTCGACCGTGCACCGGTCGCCTCGGAACCGATGGGCAAGCGGTCGCGAACCGGGGTGATCGCCCTTCCACGATCGACTTGATCATGACCCTGGCCCAGCCCTGTCGGGGCGGAGCGTTGCCTGGTCAGGTGAAACGCGGAGCGGCCCCCCACCGGCGGAAGTTGGTGGGGGGCCGCTGTGGTGCGACTGGTCCGGTGGGCCGTTACAGGTCCAGGGTCCAGGTGTCGATGTAGCCCGTGTCCTGGCTGTACGAGTCGCGCACGCGCAGGCCCCAGGTGCCGTTGGCGTTCTCCGCCGACAGGTTCAGCGTGTACGTGGCGTCCACGTTGTCCGCGCTGTCCGTGCCGGACGCGACCTTCAGCTGCTTGACCGCGCCGCTCGGCGTGACCAGGTCGATCGCCAGGTCACCGCGGTAGGTGTGCTTGACGTGGACCTCGACGGTGGCGGCCGTGCCCGCCTTGCCCGAGCAGTCGGTCACCACGATCGTGCTGGTGGCGGTGCCCAGGTCCGGCACGGCCACGTCGGTGGCGTTGGTCTTCGCCGGGCAGCCCGTGGGCGGTTGGGTGGTGCCGCCGACGACGCGCAGCAGCTTGTTCGGCGAGCCGGTGCCCGGGTTGCCGACGACGCCGCTGGTCGCGCCGTTGACGAGGGCGTCGCGCACCTGCTGCGGGGTGGCGGTGGGGTTCGCGCCCAGGTAGACGGCCGCCGCGCCGACCACGTGCGGGGTCGCCATGGACGTGCCGCTGATGGTGTTGGTGGCGGTGTCGTTGGTGTACCAGGCCGAGGTGATGCTCGAACCCGGCGCGAAGATGTCGAGGCAGGTGCCGATGTTGGAGAACGACGACCGGGCGTCGGTGTTGGTGGTGGAGCCGACCGTGATCGCCTCCGCGGTGCGCGCCGGGGACGTGTTGCACGCGTTGCCGCCGCTGTCGTTGCCCGCGGCGAGGCCGTAGGTCACGCCCGACGCGATGGAGTTGCGCACGGCCTGGTCGACGGTGGCGTCCGCGCCGCCGCCGAGCGACATGTTGGCCACGGCGGGCTTCACCGCGTTCGCCGTCACCCAGTCGATGCCCGCGATGACGCCCGCGTACGTGCCCGAACCGGAGCAGTCGAGCACCCGCACGCCGACGAGCTTGACCTTCTTGGCCACGCCGTAGGTCGTGCCGCCGACGGTGCCCGCCACGTGCGTGCCGTGGCCGTTGCAGTCGGTGGCGTCGTTGTCGTTGTCGACGGTGTCGCGGCCGGTGACGGCGCGGCCCCCGAAGTCGCTGTGCGAGAACCGGATGCCCGTGTCGATGATGTAGGCGGTGACGCCCTCGCCGGCGTTGGGGTAGGTGTAGGAGTTGTCCAGCGGCAGCGCGCCCTGGTCGATGCGGTCCAGGCCCCACGACGGGGTCGGCGCCTGCGTGCCGGAGATCTTCACCACGCCGTCCTGCTGCACGTAGGACACCGACGGGTCGGCGGCCAGCTTGCGGGCCTGCGCCTCGGTCATGGTGGCCGAGAAGCCGCGCAGCGCGCTGGTGTAGGTGTGCTTGACGTTCGCCTGGTACTTGCTGCTCAGCGTGCCGACGCTGCTGGTGCTCACGTCCTTGAGCACGACGATGTAGCTGTCCTTGACGGCGTTGGGCGCGCCCAACCCGAGGACCTGGCCCTCCGCCGCGGCGGAGGTGAACGTGGTCAGCGCGGCCGTGACCGCGAACGCCGTGCCGGTGGCGAGCCCGGCACCGGCCAATCTCTTCGTCCAGGACGCGCGAACGTCTCCCATGGCAGCGGTCTCCTCTTCGCAGGGTGTGCGCCCGGTCGGTGTCGCCCCGAAACCGACCGGACACGGTGAGTTGTTCCTAGTTCGCCCTGCGGGTGGGGCGCAAGAATTTGCCCCCAACAACCGACGAACGGCTCCTCCACAGTTTTATTCGTGCTGTGAACGAATCAGTGCGGACAGTGACTGGACCGGAGCCGAAAAAGGTGCCCCCGGACAAATCGTCCGGGGGCGCGTCGAGCGGGTGCGGCGCGGTCAGTCGCCGCGGCGGACGGCACCCAGGATCTGCTGCTCACCAGGGGTGGTCACCAGGCGCAGCGGTCGCCACAGGTTCGTGCCCAGCGCGATCACCTGGTCGTCCTTGAGCGTGGTGAGCTGGTGCGCCATCTGCGGCGGCAACCGCCAGATCTGGCTCGCCAACTGCGCCTGGCCGACCGGGAGGCGCTGCAGCAGCACGAGATCCGCGGAATTCGCGGTCGTCGCCGCCTGGGGGTGCAAATAGGGCAACACGTACATCGTGGTCTGCCACGGCGACCGCGGCGGGAACAGCTCCTGCGGCACGTGGCCGCCGTCGTGCACGACCAGCAGCGGGGTGTCCTCCGACGGCCGCGGCAGCTCCACCGGGCTCAGCCTGCGCAGCTGCACCAGCGGCGACGGCCGCCCGTCCGGACCGGCGCCCGCCGCCCGCACGACCGGCTGCCAGGCCGCCGGGCGACCCGTCGCGATGGTGATCCACGCGCCCGTCGCCATGGCCCGCAACGCGATCTGCCGGGCCAGGTACAGGCCGCCGACCACGACCATCCGGGTGGGCGCGGACCGCAGCACGGAGATCGTCAGCGGCTCGCCCTGCAACCCCGACCCGAGCACCATGCCGCCGCGGTCGCCCGACGGGCTCACCACGTCCAGCATCTGCGGCGACACCAGGAACTCCGGGGCCACGCCGCGGCCCTGCGAGTTCAGCAGCCGGGAGTTGCTCACGCCACACCTCCCAGCGGGAGCGTCGCGGCCAGCCCGGCGACCTGCAGGCCGTTCAGCGGGGTCAGGGTGATGTCGAGCTTGTCGGCCAGCGCCTTGAGCCGGTCGTCGGCGCGGTCCAGCTCGGACGGCGTGCGCGCGCTGACCCGCACCATGCCGCGCAGGCCGACCTGGCCCTCCTCGCTGCTGGGCGAGATCGTCATGGACAGCGTCGAGGACAGCGCCCGCACGCCGGTCAGCGCGTTGAGGTTGTTGCGCATGCCCTTGGACGGCCAGCCGGTGATCGCGTAGCTGGCGTGGCCGACGCCGCCCGCCGTCACGCCGGACCACTTCTCCCGCAACGACACCGCGTTGTTCGACCCGGCCACCGAGGTCAGCTCGGCCGCCGAGATGCCCGCCCGGATCAGCTCGTCCGGGTCGAGCGGGCGGATCGACACGCCCGTCGACTCCAGCGCGTTGCGCACGCGCGACAGCGCGCCGATCAGCGCCCGGTGCGCGCCCACGACGCCGCCGCCGCGCTCCCGGATCGCCGCCGCGCACCGCCTCGGGTCCAGCCGCACCGCGATCCACGTGGTCCGGCGGGCCGCCGCGGGCAGCGGGCCGAGCACCTCCAGGTAGGAGTTGAGCGCGGGCGAGTTCGCCGGCAGCGCCGCGCTGCCCGGGTAGCAGTGCCAGATGACCGAGATCGCGTCGAGGACCACGCCGCGGTCCTCCAGCGTCGGCACGAGCGCGCCCAGCGGCAGCGACGGCGCGCTGCCCACCGCCGTGATGAGGCCCGGCGCGGGGTCGACCAGCAGCACGGCGGTCCACGCGCCCTGGTGCCAGGCCAGGCCGAGCGGGCGGCGCTCGTGGTCGACACCGCGCGCCACCACCAGGTCCGGCACGGCCAGGCGCAGCAGCGCCACCCGCGGGTCGTCCGGGCCGATGACCGAGGACTCCTCCTGCGACGGCGGCTTCATCTCGACCGGGCCGGTGCGCTTGGCCGTGCGGCCGTGCGAGCGGGAGCTGTAGCGCACCACCAGGACGATCCACTGGGTCAGCCAGCGGCCGCGGGACCTCGTGAACGCCAGGATCAGCGCGATCAGCACGATGCCGCCCGCGACGTACATCGGCACGGGCTCGACCCGGTCGCCGGTGGCGCCGACCGCGATGAGGACCAGGCCGATGGCGACGCCGACCTCGAGGACAACCAGGTTGGCGACCGGCAGGGCGCCCAGGCTCGCGCCCGCGGTGCGGCGGCGCGCCCGGAGCAGCGCGGCGCGCACGGCGCCGCCGGCGGCCTGCGCGCGTGCCATGGCGGGGTTGGGTTGGCCCGGATGTGGGGTGGTCACGGACATCCGCTCTGGTTCTCTTTCCGTCGGCGTGCGCCGGGTGGGACCGACCGGGTCTGACCAACCCGCACACGGACCACCCGCCGTCCGGCTATCGTGCAGACCGTACCGCGACTGGGAGAGCAGCGAGCCGAGAATGGCATCAACACCCACCACCAAGTCACAGGTCCAGGCATACCGCTTCGTGCTGCGCCGGATGCAGTCCGCCCTGGTGCGCCGGGACGCGGTGATGCTGCACGACCCGATGCGCACGCACTCGCGCGCGACCGCGGTGGGCGTCCTGCTCGGCGTCGTCGGCCTGATCGGGTTCCTGATCTACGGCTTCTTCTCGCCCGACCCGCAGGTGGACGACCAGACGCAGATCGCCATCTCGAAGGAGACCGGGCAGGTCTACGTCGTGCACGTGGTCGGCACGACGAAGACGTTGATCCCCATGACGAACCTCGCGTCGGCCCGCCTGCTGCTGCTCCAGCGGTCCACCCCCGACAAGGGTCAGGCCGCGGTCGCGGGCGGTGACGCGGCGGCCGGCCAGGTCAACGCGGGCCCTCAGGTCGCGGGCGGCGAGCCGAAGCTGGTCAGCGAGAAGGCGTTGGCGAAGCTGCCCAAGGGCAGGTTGACCGGCATCCCGGACGGCCCGGACGTGCTGCCCAAGCCGGAGGACCGGATCGGCCCGGACTGGTCGGTGTGCGACACCCTGCAGCTGGACGAGACGCTGAACGACCCGGCCGCGCCGGGCAGGTTCACCACCACCGTCCTCGCGGGTTACAGCGGCGGCGGCGAGCTGCTCGACGGCAACCGGGCCCTGCTGGTGCGCGCGGGCACCGACGACAAGCAGGCGTTCCTGATCTACAAGGCCCCGGTGAACTCCAAGATCACCTCGACGTCCACGGTGCGCGCCAAGGTCGACCTGACCAACGCCAACGTGGTCACCGCGCTGAACCTGAGCCAGAAGAAGCCGCGGGCGATCAGCTCCGGCCTGCTCAACGCGATCCCCGAGGCCAAGCCGCTGGTCGCGCCCGACATCACGGGCAAGGGTCAGTCGGTCGACTACGTGCGCGGCGAGAACCTGAAGATCAGCGACGTGATCGAGGTGTCCCGCACGGGCGCGAACTCGGTCTTCTACGTGGTGCTCAGGGAAGGCCTGCAGGAGGTCAGCAAGGCCGCGGGCGACCTCATCCGCGCCACCTACGCGCAGGGCGCCAAGCCGAAGCTGGTCGACATCGCCAAGACCAACGAGCCGGCGAAGGTCAACGTGCTCGACTTCTCCGACTACCCGCCAGAGGTGCCGGAGACGCAGGACGCCAACCAGAACAACCGGGTGCTGTGCCTGGGCTGGCAGGCGCAGAACGTGACCTCCGACAACAAGTCGCAGCACACCAAGGTGACCATCGCGCCGACGCTGCCCATCCCGGCGGACGTGGTGCCGGTGGAGATCAATCAGGTGGGCGCGACCGGCGAGGTCGTGAGCCAGTTCGTGATGGCGCCGGGCAAGTCGGCCGTCGTGCGCAGCGCCACGTCCACGCAGGACTTCGACAGCGGCCCGATCCACCTGATCACCGGTCGTGGCGTGAAGTACGGCATCCCGGACGTGGTGACCAGCGGCGCGCTCGGCCTGGGCGCGAACGGCTTCACGCCCGGCCCCGAGTCGATCCTGCGGCTGCTGCCCAACGGGCCGCAGCTCAACCGCAACGACGCCTCCCGCAGCTGGGACTCGATCCCGGTGCCCAAGGACAACGGCGTGCTGCCGGAGGAGAAGGCGAAGAAGCAGGGCGGCTGACCGCCCGGCTGAGCCCTTCGGGGGAACCGGCGCGCGCCCGTTCCCGTCAGAGGGTGCGGGAGGTGTCGGGGTGAACGAGGTCACACGCGGGCCGGCGGGCGGTGGGGTCTCGGTCGACCCGCGCCGGCTGGAGCTGTACGCGCGGCGCGTCGAGGAAGCGGCCGAGGAGCTGACCCGCGCGCGGGAGGGCCTGCGGGAGGCCCCGGTGCGGCCCGCGAGCTTCGGGGAGCTGGGGCGCGCGTTGCGCAGCGCCGAGGCCTACGGCCGGGCCGCCGGGCTGCTGAACCGGCAGCTCGACCGCGCGTGCGAGGTGCTGGCGTCCGCGGCGGAGGGCCTGCACCAGGTGGCCGAGCACTACGGCGCGCAGGACGACGACGCGGTGGCGTTGATCAAGGCGGTCGACCGGCGCGCGGGGTTGGGCTGATGCGGGAGCGGGACGGCGGGCGGATCGCCGCCGAGGTCGGGCCGGAGCTGGACTACCTGTCCGGGATCAGCCGCAGGCTCGGCGTGCGCGACCTGGTGGCGGACTACTTCACGCCCGTGCTGGGCGAGTGGGACGACCTGCGCGAGGAGGCGGAGCGCTGGCGGAGGGCCGGGCTCGTGGCCGAGCACGTGACGCGCGACCTGACCGGGCCGCTGGGTCGGCTGGACTCGGCGTGGCAGGGCCGGGACGCGGACTCGTTCGTGGAGCACATGCGGACGGTCGGGCTGGCCGGGCACGACCTGTCCGACGCCATGCACGCGATGGGCGAGGCGCTGGAGCGGACCGCCGACGGCATCCGCGACATCGTGGCGGACATGGCGCGGGTGCTCGCCGACGCGGCGGACGCGGTGTCCGGTGCGGCGGCGCTGCCCCTGGACGGCGACCGGCGCGTGGTGGAGGCGTTGGACGAGCTGCACGACCCCGTGAAGGAGCTGCACGAGTCGGCGCGGGACGTGCTGGAGGCGTTCCTGCGGCTGTGCGACGGGGTGTCGGGCTCGGACGGGTTCGCCGCGGTGACGATGGAGCACCGCTACCCGGACGCGAACTGGACGTTCACCGCGCCCGCCGGACCGGCCGTCGCGGAGCCGGTGGGCGCGACGCCCGCTGCTCCGGCCGCGCCGGCCGGGGGCGGCGCGGTGGGCGGTGGCGGTGTGCCCGGTGGTGCGGTGGGCGGTGGTGTGCCCGGTGGGGGGATGCCCGGTGGTGGTGTGCCGGGCGGTGGGGTGCCCGGTGGCGGTCTGCCCGGTGGCGGCGCGGAGCACGTGGAGCGGATGCAGCCGGGCGGGTCGACGGGCGTGTCCGAACCGCACCCGGTCGAGCCGACCCCGCGCCCGGCGGCGGCCGCGGCGGCGGGGCCGTCCGGTCCGGCTGCGGGCGGTGCCGGGGTGGTGGGCGGCGGCATGATGGGCGGCATGGGCGCGGGCGGCGCGCAGGGCGGCGACCGGGAGCACAGGTCGAAGGTGCAGCTGGCCGGCTCGACCGAGCAGGTGTTCGGCAAGCCCAAGAAGTCCGCCCCGCCCGTGCTGGGCGAGGACTGACCCGCGCCCCTCACCGCCGAGGGCACGCGTCCTGAGCGTTGAACTCACCCGCTCTGAACGTAGGACTCTCGCGCTCTGGACGTAGGACTCTCGCGGTCAGGCGCGGCGGCGGGCGCGGTTGCGGTTCACGGTGTGGACGATGAACAGGGTCAGCAGGAGCAGGCCGACGCCCGCGCCCGTGCCGGACAGCGCCACGATCATCGGCGTGCTGCTCGGCGGGTTCAGCGGGCCCAGGTTGGTCATCAGCTGCTCCGGCGTCGTCGGCTTCGCGCCCTTGCGCTCGGACGGCAGCTCGGCGGTCAGCGCGGCCACCGGGTTGATCATGCCGTAGCCGACCTTGTGGTCCCGGCCGTTCGGGTTGCCCGGGTGCTGGGCGGTCGCCTTGATCCGGTCCATCACCTGCCGCGCGGTCAGGTCGGGGAACCGCTCGCGCACCAGCGCGACCACGCCCGCCACGTACGGCGAGGCGAAGCTGGTGCCCTGGATCGCGGTGAGCCGCCGGTTCTCGTCGGCGTTCGCGTCGGTCAGGCCCTCGCCCCTGGGGTCGAGGGTGACGATGTTCTCGCCCGGCGCGGCCACGCTGACCCACGGGCCCCACACGGAGAACGACGACACCTCGCCCTCGACGTTCATCGACGCCACGGACAGCACGTTGTCGGCGTACCAGGGCGGCGACGCGACCACGTTGACCGTGCTCGGGTCCTGGTTGTCGTTCTGGCCCTGGCAGCCGCTCTGCGAGTCGATGTTGCCCGCGGCGGTGACGATGACGACGTTCTTGTCGTTCACGGCCCAGTCGATCGCGGCCTGCAGCTCGCGCTCCTGGGGGCTGGGCTCGCGCGGCGCCTCGCACGCGGTCAGCGAGATGTTGATGACCCGCGCGCCCTGGTCCACCGCGGAGACGATGGCCTTGGCCAGCGTGCCGACCTTGCCCGCGGACGCCCGGTTGTCCTTCTTCGCCGGGTCGTCGAACTTGAAGTGGTTGCTGGTCTGCCGGAACGCCAGCACCGTCGCCTCGGGCGCGGCGCCGACGAACCCGGTGGCCTCGTCCCGGCTGGCCGCCGCGACGCCCGCGACCTCGGTGCCGTGGCCGTCGCAGTCGTCGTTGCCGCGCTTCTCGGTCTCGACGTAGTCGCCGGCCGGGATGACGCGGTCCTTGAGGCGCGGGTGCGTGTTGACGCCGGTGTCGATGACGGCGAGCTTGATGCCCTTGCCGGTGGCGAAGCGGTGCGCCTCCTCCAGCCGCAGCTGCATCTGGCCCCACGGCTTGTTCGGGATCGGACGGTTGCCCGTGCCCGAGGTGATGCACTCGGTCTTCTTGGTGTAGTCGACGTCCTCCTTGGGCGGCTCGGGTTGCCGCAGGAACGACCGGTCGACCGGCGGCGGCTGCGAGTTCGGCCGCGCGTTCTGGGGCGTGCCGGTGCTCGTCGGCTGGGCGTACGCGCCGGGCGCGGTCACCAGGGTGGCCGCCACCGCGGCCAGCGCGGCGATCTTGCGGATGCGCATCAGGACCTCACGCGGGGATGAGCTGGCGCATGGCCACGTAGAGGTCCATCACCGCCAGCGCCAGCGGCAGCACCGCGGCGATCAGGATGGCCTCCAGCACGTCGACCGTGCGCCGCAGCACCGGGGAGAACTTCTGGTTGGGGAAGATCACGCCGAGCACCAGCGCGGCCGCGCCGACGACCACCAGGGTGCCGAACACGTACAGCAGCCGGTCGCCGGCCGACGACTGCACCAGCCACCCGAGCAGCACGCCCGCGCCCGCGGCCATGCCGCCGGCCAGCAGCGCCACGGCCTGCGCGCCGTTGGCGTAGGCCCGGCCGCGCAGCAGCAGCACGAGCGTGACCACGATCGCCAGCAGCGGGCCCCAGATGGAGCCGTCGCCCGCCGCGATCACGGCGAACAGGGCGGCGATCCCGCCGCAGCCGATGATCATGCCGGTCAGGTACTCGTGGGCGTTGGCGGTGCGCCGCTCGATCACGGAGTACTCCGGGAACCCGGTGTCCTCCTTGAGGTCCTCGGCGCTGCCCGGCACGGTCGGCAGCGGCAGCTTGGCGAGCTGGATCGTCAGCCGGGGCAGCGCGGACAGCGCCGCCAGCGAGACGGCCGCGGTGCCCGCCGCGATGCCCTGCAACGGGTGGTCGACGAAGATGCCGACGAGGAACGCCAGCGCGCTGAGCGCACCGGCCGTGGCGGCGGCGATGAACACCGTGATGCCCCGGCCGATCAGCAGGATCGCGGCGGAGGCGAAGATCAGGACCAGGACGCTGGCCAGCAGCAGGCTCGGCCGGCCGATCGGGCCCGGCACGATGTAGAGGCCGGCCACGTAGGCCATGGGCAGCCCGCCCGCCGCGGCGATCAGCACGCCCGTGCCCGTCGCGCCGTAGGACCGCGCCACGACCGCGCCCGCCGCCATCGCCGCGACGGCGACCACGCCCGCGCAGATCGCCGGCGCGAGGTTCCCGCCGCCGCCGAGCGGACCCGACAGCAGCACCGCGACCGCGGCCGCGACGAGCGCGAGCGCGCCCGCGAGGTGGCCGTAACGCCGTGCCGTGTCCTTGGTCCACGGGCGGAAGCTGTCGGGGTCGGACTCCGCGATCGCGTCGACCACGTCGTCGTACAGCGGGGGCGGCGGGTTCTCGTTGCGCTTGCGCAGCTGGAGCAGCTCGCCGTCGACCACGCCGAGGGAGGCCAGCGTGCGGCTCGGGTCCAGCGGGCCGTCACCGAGCTTGGCCAGCGCCCAGCCGCCGTGGCGCACGCCACCGTCCGGCGTGGCCTCCTTGGCCATGTCCAGCAGCATCGGCAGCAGGTCGGCCACCGCGACGTCCGCGGGCAGCGCGACGTCGATGCGCGTTCGCGGCGCAACCACCGTCACCCGGCTGAACACCGTCGTACCGGTCGCCACCAGCGCCCCCTAAAGTCCTGATGAGTGTGTGCTGCGGGCCGCCCCGACCCTATTCGTCCGGTCCGGTGCGCCGCGGCCCGCCCCAGTATGGGGGCAGCGGAGGTCGTGCCAAGGCCGTTCCGCGCAACACGTTGGCCGCGGATTTGCCCGACCCCCCGCCGTGCGGGGTCGCGATGGGCCATAGTGTCGGTGCGGCTGCGGCGGCTCGGCGTGCCCGGGGTGGGGATCGAGCGCAGCCGGGGTGGTCGGGAACGGATCGACGCTGAAGAGGTGCCTGTCAGGTGAGCACGTTGCAGTTCAAGCGCACGGCACGCCTCGCCGCCCCCCGCCCGCCGGGCGGTGAGGTCCACCTCGAACCGCCGCCCGAGGTGCCCCGGGTCATCCCCGGCAACATCATGATGAAGGCGATGCCCGTCGTCATGATCGTGTCGTCCGTCGGCATGATGGTCCTGATGTTCAGCTACAGCAATCGCAGCCCGGCGGCGATGATCATGCCGGGCATGATGCTGGTGTCGACCATCGGCATGATGGCGGGCGGCATGGGCTCGGGCAAGGGCCAGAAGAAGGCCGAGATGAACGAGGACCGCAAGGACTACCTGCGCTACCTCGGCCAGATGCGCGACCGGGCCCGCGAGGCCGCCAACGAGCAGCGCGCCGAGCGCGAGTGGGTGCACCCCGACCCGCAGATGCTGTGGTCCCTGGCCACCACCCGGCGCATGTGGGAGCGCCGGCAGAACGACCCGGACTTCTGCCACCTGCGCGCGGGCCGCGGCTCGCAGCGCCTGGCCACCCGGCTCGTGCCGCCGCAGACCGGCCCGGTCGAGGAGCTGGAGCCGATCGCGACGCTGGCGCTGCGCCGGTTCGTGCGCGCCCACTCGCTCGTGCCCGACCTTCCGATCTCCATCGCGCTGCGCGGCTTCGCCGCCGTGGGCCTGCTGGGCGACGTCGAGCAGAAGCGCGGCCTGGCCCGCGCGCTGCTGGCCCAGATGGTCACCTTCCACTCGCCGGACGACCTGCTGATCGCCGTCGTCACCACGGGCCGCACCAAGGCCGAGTGGGAGTGGATGAAGTGGCTGCCGCACGTGCAGCACCCGGCGATCGTCGACGGCATCGGCCAGATGCGGATGATGGCCGGTTCGCTGACCGAGGTCGAGCAGATGCTGGACGAGCAGCTGCGCGACCGGCAGCGGTTCACCCGCAACGCGCCGCCGCCCGCCGACCAGCCGCACGTGGTGATCCTCATCGACGACGGCGACGTCACCCGGGAAGAGCAGATCATCCTGGAGGAGGGCCTGGTCGGCGTCACGCTGCTCGACCTGTCCGAGTCGCTGGGCAACCTCACCGCCCGCCGCGGCCTGCGGCTGGTGATCGAGGACGGCAAGCTCGGCGCGCGCAGCGCCAGCGGCGTCGAGTGGTTCGGCTCGCCGGACTGGCTGAGCGTGGTCGAGGCCGAGGCGCTGGCCCGGCGGCTGTCGCCGTACCGGATCGGCGGCGTGGACGCGGGCGGCAGCGACGAGGACCCGCTCTCGATGAGCAACAACCCGCCGCTGCTGGAGTTCCTGGGCATCCAGGGCGACCCGATGACCTTCGACGTGCAGGCGGCGTGGCGGCCCCGGCCGGTGCGCGACCGCTACCGGGTGCCGTTCGGCATCGGCGAGTTCGGCCAGCAGGTGGAGCTGGACATCAAGGAAGCGGCGATGGAGGGCATGGGCCCGCACGGCCTGTGCATCGGCGCGACCGGTTCCGGCAAGTCCGAGTTCCTGCGCACGCTGGTGCTGGGCATGCTGGCCACGCACTCCTCGACCTCGCTCAACATGATCCTGGTCGACTTCAAGGGTGGCGCGACGTTCCTGGGGCTGGACAAGGCGCCGCACGTGGCCGCGACGATCACGAACCTGGCGGGCGACCTCACGCTGGTCGACCGCATGAAGGACGCGATCGCGGGCGAGGTGGCCCGGCGCCAGGAGGTGCTGGCCAAGGGCAACTACAAGAACGTGTGGGACTACGAGAAGGCGCGCGAGAACGGCGCCGACCTCGACCCGCTGCCCGCGCTGTTCATCTGCATCGACGAGTTCTCCGAGATGCTGACGGCCAAGCCGGACTTCATCGACATCTTCCTCCAGATCGGCCGCGTCGGCCGGTCGCTGCAGATGCACATGCTCCTGGCGTCGCAGCGGCTGGAGGAGGGCAAGCTGCGCGGCCTGGACACGTTCCTGTCCTACCGGATCGGCCTGAAGACGTTCTCCGCCGCCGAGTCGCGGGCCGCGATCGGCGTGCCGGACGCCTACGAGCTGCCCCCGATCCCCGGTTCCGGGTACCTGGGCGTGCAGGGCTCGCCGCTGACCCGGTTCAAGGCGCTGTACGTGTCGGGCCCGTACCGGCCGGCGGGGTTGCAGGTCGCGGGCCCGTCCGCGCCGGTGAGCAGCGACAAGCGGCCGCGCTACTTCGTGCCGGACTACATCGAGATCCCCAAGGAGCCGGTGAAGCCGGTCGAGCCGGTCAAGCAGGAGAAGAAGGAGGACTCCAACGAGCCCTCCGAGCTGGAGGTCATCGTCGAGCGGCTGGTGGGCCAGGGCCCGCCGGCGCACGAGGTGTGGCTGCCGCCGCTGAACGAGCCGCCGTCGCTGGACACGCTGCTGCCGCCGCTGCAGGCCACCGAGGACCGCGGCCTGACCGCGCCGGGCTTCTTCTCCAACGGCAAGCTGCAGGTGCCGCTGGGCGTGGTGGACAAGCCGTTCGAGCAGCGGCGCGACCTGCTGTGGGCGGACTTCTCCGGTGCGGCGGGCCACGGCGCGATCGTGGGCGGCCCGCAGTCGGGCAAGTCGATGATGCTGCGCACGATGATCACGTCGATGGCGTTGACGCACACGCCCGAGGAGGTGCAGTTCTACTGCCTCGACCTCGGTGGCGGCACGCTGGCGTCGCTGGAGAACCTGCCGCACGTCGGTGGCTTCGCCAGCCGGTTGGACGTGGACAAGGCGCGCCGCATGGTCGCCGAGCTGTCGGGGCTGATCGCGGAGCGCGAGCAGCGGTTCCGGGCGCAGGGCATCGACTCGATGGTCGAGTTCCGCAACCGCAGGCGGCGCGGCGAGATCCGCGACGACGACTTCGGCGACGCGTTCCTGATCGTGGACGGCTGGATGAACTTCCGGCAGGAGTTCGAGACGCTGGAGCCGATGGTCCAGGCGCTGGCCGCGCAGGGCCTGTCCTACGGCGTGCACGTGGTCGTGGCGGCGAACCGGTGGGCGGAGATCCGGCCCGCGATGAAGGACCTGCTGGGCACGCGGTTCGAGCTGCGCCTGGGTGACGTGAGCGAGTCCGAGGTGGACCGGAAGGTCGCGGTCAACGTGCCGGCCGGCCGGCCGGGCCGCGGCCTGTCGCCGCAGAAGCTGCACTTCCTCACGGCGCTGCCGCGCATCGACGCGTCGTCGAACGCGGAGAACGTGGCGGCGGGCGTGCAGGACATGATCGCCAAGGTGAACGGCGCCTGGCGCGGCCGGCGCGCGCCGCAGGTGCGCCTGCTGCCCGACCTGCTGCCGTACCAGGAGTTCCTGGCGCAGGTGCAGCAGCAGCGGCCCAACCGGGGCCACCTGGTGCCGATCGGCGTCAACGAGGACGAGCTGGCGCCGGTGTACCTGGACTTCGACGCCGACCCGCACTTCATGGCGCTGGCCGACGGCGAGTCCGGCAAGACCAACCTGCTGCGCGCCATCGTGCGCGGCATCATGACCAGCTACACCTCCACCGAGGCGCTGATCATGCTGGTCGACTACCGGCGCACCATGCTCGGCTACATCGAGACCGACCACCTGCTGTCCTACGCCGTGTCCTCGGCCCAGCTCACGGACATGATCAAGGACGTGCGCGGGTCGATGGCCAACCGCCTGCCCGGCCCGGACGTCACGCAGGAGCAGCTGAAGAACCGCTCCTGGTGGAAGGGCCCGGAGCTGTTCGTGGTCGTGGACGACTACGACCTGGTGGCGCCGCAGGGCGGGCAGAACCCGTTGCAGCCGCTGGCCGAGTTCATCCCGCAGGCGAAGGACGTCGGCCTGCACATCGTCGCGGTGCGGCGCATGGGTGGCGCGTCGCGGGCGATGTACGACCCGATCCTGGGCAAGCTGAAGGAGATCTCCGCGCCGATCATGGTCGGGTCGGGCTCGAAGGAGGAGGGGGCGATCGTGGGCAACCTCAAGGCGTCGCCGCAGCCCCCCGGCCGGGGCACGCTGGTCACCCGCAAGCTCGGGCAGCAGCGCATCCAGGTGGCGTGGATCGACCCGGACTGACGCTGCGCGGACGTACCCGGAAGGCCCCGCTTCGGTGGGGCCTTTCGCCTGTTCAGAGGGCTCTTCGGAGACGTCAGCGCGGGTTGGCCCGGCGGCGGTGGTGCGGCCGGGCGCCCTAGACCCGGCCCCTCCGGGGGAGGGGTATGGCGACCACGTTCAAGCTCCTCGGGCCGCTGGAGGTGTGGCACGACGACGTGCTCGTGCCGGTGCCGGCGGGTCGGGCGCGGTTGTTGTTGGCGATCCTGTTGCCGCACGCGAACGGCCAGGTGCGCCCCCTGCTGCCCGGCACGGCGTCGTGCCCGGTGGTCGTGACCAGCCGCAACGAGCTGCGCGGCCTGTCCGTGCTCGACGGCGCGCGCGCCCTGCGGCTGGACGTGCTCGCGCCGGCCGAGTCGGCGGCCCTGCTGCGCGCCGCGCTGCCCGGTGACGACCCGGCGGACCTGGCCGAGCCGGCGGAGCTGTGCGGCCACCTGCCGCTGGCCCTGCGCATCGCGGTGGCGAACGCGGCGGCGCGCGGTCTGGACGCCTACCTGGCGGAGTTGCGCGGCGGCGACCGGATGTCGTCGCTCGCGGTCGAGGACGACCCGCAGGCCGCCGTCCGCACGGCGTTCGACCTGTCGTACCGGGCGTTGGACGACGACGCGCGCCGGGTGTTCCGGCTGCTCGGCGTCGTGCCGGGGGCGGACTTCGACCGCGACGCGGTGGCCGGGCTGACCGGCGACGGCACGGGCCGGGCGCTGGACCGGCTCGTCGCCGCGAACCTGGTGCAGCACGACGGCCGGGGTCGCTTCGGGCTGCACGACCTGGTCCGCGAGTACGCGCGCGAGCTGGTCGACGACCGCGAGGCGGCCGAGGGCCGGGCCCGGCTGTGCGCCGGCTACCTGAGCCGGGTCGTGTCGGCGTCGGCGCTGCTGTACCCGCACGCGCAGCTCCGCACCGCCGGGCTGGACGTCGAGCCGGGTCCGTTCGCCGACCGGGACGAGGCGACCCGGTGGCTGGAGGCGGAGCGGCACAACGTCGTGGCGACCATCGTGGCCGCCGCCGCGCACGGCCCGCGCCGGTACGCGTGGGACCTGCTGTTCGGCATGAGGGTGTTCACCTGGGCGCGCAGGCTGTTCGACGGGTGGGCGGAGGCGGGCGCGGCGGCCCTGGCCGCGGCGCGGGCGGAGGAGGACCCGGTCGGGGAGATGGCCGTCGAGCTGTGCCTGGCGCTGCACGCCTACTCGCTGAGCCGGTCGCGGGAGGCGGTCGGGCACTACGAGCGGGTGATCGCGATCGGCGACGGCGGCGGGTTCTGGCCCAAGGGCCGGGCGATCGCCCTGGGCGCCCTCGGCAGCGTCTACACCGAGCAGGGGCAACTCGTCCTGGCCGCGCGGACGTTCCGGCGGGCGCACGCGGCGGACCGGGCGATCGGGCCCCGCCGGGGCGAGGCGGTCAGCCTGACCAACCTCGGCGTGGTGCTGTTCGACCGCGGCGAGCTGGTCGAGGCCAGGAAGGTGCTGGACGAGGCGCACGAGCTGCTGGTGGAGGCGGGCTCGCCGGTCGGGCGGGCCATGGTGCTCAACGTGCTCGGCGGGATCGAGCTGGCGGAGGGCAACGCGCAGGCGGCCCGTGAGCTGCGCGAGCGCGCGCTGGAGCTGCACGTGGCCACCGGCGCGCGTCGGGGGCAGGCGGCCACGCTGGACAACCTGGCGGTCGTCGCCTGCTACGTCGGCGACTACCGGGCCGCGGCGGAGTACGCCCGCGAGGCCCTCGCCGTGGCCGAGGAGGCCGACGACAACTGGAACCGGATCGACGCCCTGACCACGCTCGGGTACGTCGAGCACCGGCTGGGCGACCCGGAGGCGGCGCTGCGCCGGTACCGGGTCGCCCTGGCCGCCGCCGTCGACAGCGGCTACCGGCTCGGCGAGGTGCACGCCCTGACCGGGGTGGCGTCGGTCGACCCGGCCGACGAGGGCGCCGCGTCGGCCATCGGCCGGGCGGTGGAGCCGGCCTCGACCACGGTCGCCCGGATCGTCGCCGCGCGGGCGCTGGCGGTGTCGGCCCTGGTGCACCGGGCCCGCGGCGACCTGCCGGCCGCGCGGGAGGCCGCCCGGTCGGCGTTGGCGATCCAGCGGCGGCACGGCTACCGGTCCGACGCGGCCAGGACGTGGCTGCTGGTCGGTCAGCTCGTCGGCGGCCCGGAGGGGCGGGCGGCGCTGGAGCGCGGGCTGCGGCTGACCGAGGAGATGGGCATGCCGGAGGCGGCGGACGCGCGGGCGCTGCTCGCCGCCTCGGACGGCCCGTGACGGCGGCCTCCGCGGCCTCCCGACCGCCGCGGGAGCGGGCCGGCGGACCCGGCTGAGGTGGGCCGGACCCCGCGACCCGGCGGCGGACCAGCGGTCCCGTGGGGTATGCATATGCAGGCCCGCCCCGGCCGACGAGGGGATGACGGATGAGCTTGCACGTGGCGGTCGACTTCGGCACGTCCAGCACCTGCGTCGCCATGTCCCGGCACGGCGGCGAGCCGCAGGTCGTCGTGGTCGACGGCCAGCCGATCGTGCCCTCCGCGGTGTTCGCGGCCGCCGACGGGACGCTGTTCGTCGGGCAGGAGGCCGAGCGCCAGGCGGCGGTGGACCCGTCCCGCTACGAGCCGCACCCCAAGCGCCGCGTCGACGAGGGCGAGCTGCTGCTCGGCACGACCGTCCTGCCGGTGGTCGACGTGGTGCGGGCGGTGCTGACCAGGGCGGTGGCCGAGGCGCGGCGCGTGGCGGGCGGCGCGCCGGTCGACCTGCTCGTGCTCACCCACCCGGCCGACTGGGGCGCCCTGCGCACCAGGGTGCTGCTCCACGCCGCACGGGGGCTGGGCCAGGAGGTCCGGCTGGTGCCCGAGCCGGTCGCGGCGGCGGTGTTCCACTCGGCCACGCACGCCATCCCCGACGGCGCGGCGCTGGCCGTGCTGGACCTGGGCGGCGGCACGGTCGACGCCAGCGTGGTGGTCCGCCGAGGCGACGCCTTCCGGGTGCTGGCCACCAAGGGCGACCCGGGGTTCGGCGGCGCGGACGTGGACCAGGCGCTGCTGGAGCACGTCGGCTCGCTGGTCTCGCCCGGCGACCCGGAGGCGTGGCGGCAGCTCGTGGAGGGCCGGGAGCTGGCGGACCGCCGCAAGCGCCGCGTGCTGCGCCAGGACGTGCGCGGCGCGAAGGAGACGCTGTCCCGGCACGCCTACACCGACGTGCCGATGCCGCCGCCGTTCCCGGACGCCCACGTCACCCGCACCGACCTGGAACGCCTGGTCGGCGCACCCCTGACCAGGGCGGCCGCGCTGGTGGTGACCGCGGTCCGCGACGCCGGGCTCGACCCGCGCGGGCTCGCCGGCGTGTTCCTCGTCGGCGGCTCCAGCCGCATCCCGCTGGTCGCCCGGCTGGTGCTGGAGCAGTCCGGCGTGGTGCCGACGAGCATCGACCAGCCGGAGACCGTCGTGGCCCGCGGCGCGCTGCGGGCGGTGGGCGTCGACCCGCTGCGCACCGGCGCGCTGCCACCCGGCCGGGACGACGTCACCCGGAAGATCACCGACGACCGGACCCGCAAGATCACCCGGCGGATCACCGCGCCGCCGTCACCGCCGACCGGCTTCGCGCAGCCGGCGTACTTCCCGCCGCCACCGCCGCCGGCTCCCGTGCCGCCGCGCCGCAGTCGCGTGCCGCTGGTCGTGACCGCCGTCACCGCGGTGGTCGCCGTGGTAGGCGCGTCGGTGGCCTACACGCTGACCCGGGACGGCACCACCGCCGGCGGGGCGACCGCGGCCGGCTCCACCGCCGCGTCGCCCTCCGCCGAGGGCAAGACCATCGCCCAGTACGACTACAGCTTCGTCGCACCCGGCGGCTGGCGGCAGACCGGCGGCCAGGTCGAGACCCGCAAGGTGCTGCTGAAACCCGAGCAGCCGGGGTCCGACCTCGACGTCATCGCGGTCGAGGAGCGGTTGCTGAACTACAACGCCACGCAGGACCGCGCGCGGGCCGAGACCGAGCTGCGCGACCAGTACGACCGGCGCGGCGACGTGTCCGGTTTCGACCCCTCCGCCGACTTCGCCGCCAAGGATGTCGTTTACTACCGGGAGGAGGCGGGGTCGGCCGTCATCGACTGGTACGTGCTGTTCCAGGACGACGTCCAGGTCAGCGTCGGGTGCCAGTACCCGGGCGACGGGCGCGACCGGGTGCGCCCCGCGTGCGAGCAGGTGGTCGGCACGCTGACCGTGACCAGGTGACCCGTGGGGGGTGTGATGACCGGCATACCGGAGGCCCTCGCCCGGTTCCGCTCGGACGTCGACGCGGCGGTGACCAGGGGGCGGCGCGCGGCCGCCGCCGCGGGCGCGAGGACCGCGGCCCAGCGCGACCGCACCCGGCAGCTCGCCGACCGGGCCGCCGCCGGGCAGGTGCGGCCGGACCGGCACGAGGCCACGTCGGCGGACGTGCGGCGGGTCGCCGACGGCTTCCGGCGGCACCGCGGCCTGCCCGTGGCGGACCTGCCGCCGGCCGCGGAACTGCTCGCGCCGGAGAAATCGCGAGAGCAAACGCACGCGAATGCAAATGCCGTTCCGCGACCGCCCGCCCTCGGTTCCCGGGCCGTCGCCGGACCGAGCGGTCAACTGCCTCCCGAAACGGGCGATGACGAGGACTTTTCGCAAGCGCGAATCCTCTACTGAGCGCGTTCCCGCGTCCGCTGCGTTTACACCAGCAACTACTTCCGAAGAAGTCGCGACAGCGCGGAACCGGGCATGGCAAGGTCTGCGTCGTAAGAGGCGTACCGAGCAAGAACGCCTGATCTCATCGACCAAGGGGGTCGCACCCAATGGCTGGTTACTCCACCGGGCATGTTGAACTCGTCAACGCCGCCAAGGACATCGTCAGCACCAACCAGAACGTCCAGGGTGTCCTGGGTCAGCTGGGCAACACCATCGACGGCCTGTCGAGCGCGTGGGCCGGTGGCGCCGCGGTCGCCTTCCAGAAGCTGATGGAGCGCTTCCGCGAGGACGCCGACAAGCTGCAGAAGGCGCTGATGGACATCGCCGAGCAGATGGACGGCAGCGCGGCCACCTACCTCCAGCAGGAAGAGGAGCAGGCGCAGGCGATGTCGTCGATCACGAACCGCCTCGGCGGCTGACATCGCGGAATTCACATTCCGTTTGCGTTCCTCTCGCTTTTCCCTCTTCTTTTCTGACTTCACTTCCAAGGGGAGATCATGGTCGACACCAACAACATCAAGGTTGACTTCGGGCAGCTGAGCAGCGCCGCGGGGGACATCACCAGCCAGGCCGGCAAGATCGAGTCCGAGCTGGAGAACCTCAAGCAGCGCCTCGCGCCCGTCATCGCCCAGTGGGACGGTGGCGCGTCGTCGAGCTACCAGGAAGCGCAGCGCGCCTGGGACGAGTCCGCCGCGGGCCTGCAGCAGGTGCTGGCCCAGATCGGTTCGGCCGTCGCCTCCGCGACCGACGCCTACCAGGCGGCCGAGGCCAAGAACCAGGGCCGCTGGGCCTGATCTGCCGCGTGACCCCCGCGGGCCCCGGATCCCTCTGCGGATCCGGGGCCCGCGAACGCGTTCACCGGCCGGGCTCGCCCCGGCCGCCGACCGGTCCGCACCGGTCCTGAGCGGCCCGCGGGGGGCGTTCGGAGGGGTCGTTTTGACCCGTGCCGACCCCAACCGGTATCTTCCTACGTTGTTGTGCGGTAACTGGTGCGCACTAGGCGTGCCGCGTGTTCTGGTCCTCTGCCCACCTGGGGTCTCTGGCCTGAGCAACCGCCGCAATGACCCCAGACGCAAGTGACGACGAGGTAGACCCGTGCGCACGTACAGCCCGAAGCCCGGCGAGGTGACCCGAACCTGGCACGTGATCGACGCCCAGGACGTGGTGCTCGGTCGGCTCGCCACCCAGGCCGCGACGCTGCTGCGCGGCAAGCACAAGCCGACCTACGCACCCCACGTTGACACCGGTGACTTCGTCATCGTCATCAACGCGGACAAGGTCGCGTTGACCGGCAAGAAGCGTGATCAGGAGTTCGTGTACCGGCACTCCGGTTTCCCGGGCGGCCTGAGCCAGCGCTCGTTCGGCGAGGTGCTCGACACCCGCGCCGACCGGCTGGTCGAGAAGGCGATCAAGGGCATGCTGCCCAAGAACCGCCTCGGCCGCGCGATCGCGGGCAAGCTCAAGGTCTACACGGGCCCGAACCACCCGCACGCTGCCCAGCAGCCGCAGCCGTTCGAGATCAAGAAGGTCGCCCAGTGACCGAGCACCAGACCGAGGACATCGACGTGACGACCCCTGAGGCCGAGTTCGACGCCGTCGACACCGAAGCCGTCGAGGCCGAGGCCACCGAGGCCGACGCCGGCGAAGCCGCCCCGGCCGACGAGGTCGAGGGCTCCGAGGTCGAGGCCGCGCCCGTCGTGCGGCACACCCTCAACGCCGGTGCCCACCACCTCGCGCAGACCGTCGGCCGCCGCAAGCAGGCCATCGTCCGCGTGCGGCTCCTGCCCGGCAGCGGCAAGTTCACCCTGAACGGGAAGTCCCTCGAGGACTACTTCCCGAACAAGGTGCACCAGCAGCTCATCCGCGAGCCCCTGGTGACGACCGAGAAGCCGGAGACGTTCGACGTCATCGCGAACCTGCGCGGCGGCGGCACCACCGGCCAGGCCGGTGCGCTGCGCCTCGCGATCGCCCGCGCGCTGATCGCCGTCGACTCCGAGGACCGCCCGGTGCTGAAGAAGGCCGGCTTCCTCACCCGCGACCCCCGGGTCAAGGAGCGGAAGAAGTACGGCCTCAAGAAGGCCCGCAAGGCGCCTCAGTACAGCAAGCGCTGACCTTTCCCGGTCGAGCGGAGCACCACCCTGCGGGAGCAGACAGTTCTTCATCGAACTGCTGCTCCCGCAGTGTTTTCCCCCTTCTTCGGTTGTGCGCACATGGAGGTCACGGCGATCATGGCTCGGCTGTTCGGCACTGACGGCGTGCGCGGGCTCGCCAACGCGGACCTGACCCCGGAACTCGCGCTGTCCGTCGCCGCGTCGGCGGCACGGGTGCTGGCCGAGCACGACCGCTCGCACCGCCCGGTCGCGGTCGTCGGCCGCGACCCGCGGGCCAGCGGCGAGATGCTGGAGGCGGCCGTGGTGGCCGGCCTCACCTCCGCGGGCGCCGACGTGCTGCGCGCGGGCGTGCTGCCCACCCCCGCCGTGGCCTACCTGGTGTCGGCGCTGAACGCGGACCTCGGCGTGATGATCTCCGCCTCGCACAACCCGATGCCCGACAACGGCATCAAGCTGTTCGCCGCGGGCGGGCACAAGCTGCCCGACGCCGTCGAGGACGAGATCGAGCAGAAGCTCCACGAGCGCGACCACCGCCCCACCGGCGCGGACATCGGCCGCGTCCGCGACGTCGAGGACGCCGAGGGCCAGTACGTGCAGCACCTGGTGAAGGTGACCCCGCACCGCCTGGACGGCCTGAAGGTCGTGGTGGACTGCGCCAACGGCGCCGCGTCCGTGGCCGCGCCGGACGCCTACCGCCGGGCGGGCGCGGAGGTCGTGGAGATCCACGCCGACCCCGACGGCCTGAACATCAACGACGGCTGCGGCTCCAACCACGTCGAGCTGCTGCGCGCCGCCGTGGTCGAGCACGGTGCCGACCTGGGCATCGCCCACGACGGCGACGCGGACCGCTGCGTCGCGGTCGACGCCGACGGCAACGACCTCGACGGCGACCAGGTCATGGCCGTGCTGGCGCTGGGCATGAAGGAAGCCGGCGAGCTGACCGACGACACCCTGGTCGCCACCGTGATGAGCAACCTGGGCCTGCACCTGGCGATGCGCGAGCACGGCATCGCCCTCAAGACGACCGCGGTCGGCGACCGCTACGTGCTGGAGGAGCTGCGGGCCGGCGGGTTCGCGCTGGGCGGCGAGCAGTCCGGGCACGTGATCCTCCCGGCGCACGCCACCACCGGCGACGGCCTGCTGACCGCCCTGCGGCTGATGTCGCGCATGGCCGAGACCGGCAAGCCGCTGGCCGAGCTGGCCGCCGTGATGAACCGCCTGCCGCAGGTGCTGATCAACGTGGTCGTCGGCGACAAGGCGGCGGTGGCGAAGGACGCGGCGGTCAAGGAGGCGGTCGCGGCCGTGGAGGCCGAACTGGGCGACACGGGCCGCGTGCTGCTGCGCCCGTCCGGCACCGAGCAGCTGGTGCGCGTCATGGTCGAGGCGGCCACGCACGAACTGGCCGAGTCCGCCGCGCAGCGCCTGGCGGGTGTGGTTTCCTCGGTGCACTGACGCGCGAACCGTTCGGGGGGTCGGGGATGGGCAACTTCGGGTACGCCGAGCTGGCGATCATCGCGGTGGTGGTGATCGGGGTGGTCCTCGGCATCGTGGTCCTGGTGAAGAAGAGCGGCGCCAAGCGACCACCGCACCAGGGCCAGCCCTACCCCGGCCAGCCCTACCCCGGCCAACCACATCCGGGCCAGCAGTTCCCAGGTCAGCAATACCCGGGTCAGCAATACCCGGGTCAGCAATACCCGAGTCAGCCTCATCCCGGTCAGCCACAGCCGGGCCAGCCGTACCCCGGCCAGCAGTTCCCGGGGCAGCCGTATCCGGGCCAGGCGCAGCAGGGCCAACCGCAGCCGGGTCAGCCGTACCCCGGGCAGCCGTACCCCGGTCAGCCGCAGCCGGGCGGGACCCACCCGGGCCGGCCGCCGTACCCGGGGCAGACCCCCTACCCCGGCCAAGCGCCGGACCAGGCCCAGCCGCCCCACCCCCAGCCCCCTCACCCGCAGCCGCCCGCCGACCCGGCGCAACCCCCTCGCTAGCCCCTCGTTCACACCTGCAAGGGGCGGCCCCGAAACACCTCCGGGTGCCCCGGTGGACTGCGACGATGGGAACCGCGGATCGAACCGCCGCGTCGGAACGTGCGAGTTCGTCGAGTCGGGTCGTGGCCTTCGCGCCACGGAGGGGAGTGGAACGCCGTGGCCGGTTACGGCACCAGCACCGAGGCGATGCACAAAGCCTCGAAGGGCATTTCCGATGCGGCGAAGGAGACGGCCGACGCGCTGAAGGACGTCGGTCAGACCCAGACGGTCGCCCGCGATTTCGGTGAAGCGCACCAGCAGCACTTCACGAAGTACAAGGCGGGCATCGACAACTTCGGCAAGGGCATCGCGAACATGGCGAGCGTCCTCGGCGGGTTCGCCGGGAAGATCGCCTCCGGTGCCACGACCTACGGCGATGTCGAGAACACCAACGCCGCCGACTTGGGGAGCCAGTACTGATGGCCGAGCCCGGCTGGAACGACGTCAAGGCCGTCCTGGACGACCCGAACGTGTCGGAGGACAAGAAGGCGGAGCTGATGCACGCCTACGTGTCCTCGACCGCCCCGTGGAACATCCCCGACGAGGCGAACACCTACAAGGACCGCTACGACACCTCCAGCCTGTGGGACTGGGGTGACAACGCCGGCGCGGACGACGGCCTGCGCAACCGCTACGACGAGGCCAAGGCCGAGGGCGAGTCCAACAGCTACAACAGCCGCGAGCAGACCAAAGCCGTCGAGGACGGCAGGCAGCAGCTCGACGCCAAGCAGCCGCCGACCTCCTCGGGCACGGGCGTGAAGCTGTCCGACGAGCTGTTCGACACCGGCAAGGCCGGCCTGAAGGTGTTCGAGAAGTTCGAGGGCATCTGGAACAACCGGCCGGGCGACTGCATCGGCAACACCACGCCCATCAACTACGCCGAGCACATCCAGAAGCCGTACGACGAGCAGCGCGGCATCGACTTCCACAAGCTCCTCCGGGAAGCCGACGAGTTCGGCACCGCCAAGGCGAAGATCGACGAGATGCGGTCGGACGTCGACGGGCAGCTCAAGGGCCTGTACGGCGAGTGGGAGGGCCAGGCGGCCGTCAAGTCGCACGAGCACTACACCGGCAAGATCGCGCCCAAGATCACCGAGCTGGCCGACGCGTTCGACGGCGCGGCCAAGCTCACGCGCACCGCCGTCGGCGGCGTGTACGAGCTGTGCAAGAGCAAGGCCGACGAGGTCCTCGGCATGTACCGGGAGCAGATCGGCCAGGCCGACACGTTCATGGCCGAGAAGGTCGTGTCGTTCGCGCGCGGCGAGGGCGACTACTCCAAGGACCGCGTGCTGGAGATCGCCGGCTGGGTCGACTCCAAGACGGGCAGCAACATCGCCGACCGGATCCACTCCGACGACTGCAGCCTGAACGACGAGAACCGCGACTACGCGATCAACCAGTGCAAGAAGTGGATCCGCGACTCGTTCAACCGCGAGTTCTGGCAGCTCTACGAGCAGTTCAAGTCCTGCTGCGCCGAGACCAAGTCCTCCGTGGACGCCAAGTGGGAGACCCTCGCCAACTACATGGCGGAGTTCGAGAACCCGTTCCCCGCGCCCGCGTCCGAGGAAGGCGGGGACAAGGGCGGCGACAAGGGTGGGGACAAGGGCGGCGACAAGGGCGGTGGTCCCGGCGGCGGCACGGGTGGCGGCCCCGGTGGGGGCACGGGCGGTGGTGGCAGCGGTTCCGGCGGTGGCGGCGGCACGCCGTCGATCCCCGAGATGCCCAAGCCCGAGAACCCGCTGGACAAGGACGGCGACGGCAAGCCGGACGAGATCAAGCTGCCCGGTGACACCGACGGCGACGGCAAGATCGACGACCTCGACGGCGACGGCAAGCCCGACGACCAGGGCGGGGGCAAGCCCGACGGGCTGAAGGGCGACGAGGAAGCGCCCGAGACCGTCACCATCAAGAGCGGCGACAACGAGATCAAGATCACCGAGCCGGACGAGAACGGCCACGTGCAGATCACCGTCGACACCCCGCGCAGCGAGCCGAAGACCTACGACGTCGACTTCAGCAACAACCCCGACGCGCTGAAGGCCCTCATGGGCCAGAACGGCGGGGCGGCACTGGCGAGCGCGTTGACGGGTGCGACGTCCGCCACGGGCGCGGTGCCCGGCGCGTCGGGGACGCCCGGTGCGGCGATCGGCGTGAGCGGCGGCGAGAACGGTGCGAACGGCGCGATCCCGATCGAGGCCGGCGCGGACGGCAAGGCGCTGATCGAGTTGGACGGCCTCGCGATCACCGCCGAGGTCGACCCGCTGACCGGTGAGATCAACCTCACGGTCGACAACGGCGACGGCACGCCCGAGCAGTACGGCGTCGAGTTCGGCGAGGACGACCCGGGCTCGGGCGCCACGGCGGGCATCCCGACCCCGGACAACGCCGTGCCGCTGCCCGCGGACGTCACCACGCTGCCGGCCGGCGCGGAGTCGGGCGGGGAGTCGGGCGCGGGATCGGGCGCCGTGGTCGGTGGCTTCACCGAGCCGCAGTCCACCCCGCCGGCCGCTGCCGACGCGGGCTTCGCGGGCGGCTTCACGGAGCCGCAGCCGACCGCCGCCGACCCCGGCTCCGCGGGCGGCTTCACCGAACCCCAGACGAGCCCGGCACCGGCGAGCCCGGCCCCCGTGGGCGCCGGCTTCACCGAGCTGTCGGCGTTCCAGGGCGGGCCGTCGTTCGAGACCAACGCCACCCAGGGCTACCAGGGCTTCTCCGCGCCGGCGGCCTCGTTCGAGCCCGTGAACGGCGGCTACAACACCGAGGGCACCACGTCGACGTCCGGCGCGTCCGTCCTCGGTGGTGGCGGCTCGGGCTTCAACGGTGCCGACTCCGTGCTGGGCGGCGGGTCGTCGGGCTCGGACAACACCTGGAGCAGCCCTCCCGCGAACTCCGCCGACCAGGGCCTGGCGTCGGACACGAACGCCTCCCAGGCGGGTCAGCCGGGTTCGGCCACCCTGCCGTCCATGCAGGACTCGCAGGTCGCGGGGCAGCCCGGCGGTTCGGCCGTCGGTGGCGGCATGATGGGCGGCGGGATGATGGGCGGCACGTCCGGCGCCGGGCAGCACGGTGGCGGCGGTGACAACGAGCGGACCAGTCCCGGGCAGTGGCGCACGACCGGGTCGCTGTTCGACGACGACATCAGCCTGAGCCGCGTCCAGGGCGTGCTGGGTGAGGAGGGTCGATGAGCGTCGCGTCGGAACGGCTGGCCGCGGCGATGAGCCGCATGGACCAGATCTCGCGCGAGCACGCCGACCGGCGTGAGCTGCGGGAACGTCGCACGCGTGAGGCGAAGGAGCAGGCGGGGGAGAGCTTCGCCAGGCAGGGGCAGGTCGCCCAGAAGATCGTGGAGCGGCTGGAGGAGAACGAGCGGGCGCAGAAGGCCGCCGGCGGCTGGAACACCAAGGCGGCGACGGAGAAGAAGAGCGGCGAGTACCGGTTCGGCACGGAGGACGACGAGCCGACCTACGAACCGCGACCGCCGGCCCAGACCTCTTGGTCCTCGCCGGCCCAGACCTCTTGGTCCCCGATCCCGCCACCGCCGCCGCCACCCCCGGCCGTCACCCCACCGCCACCGCCCGCACCACGCCCCACCACCCGCCGCCCGGCTCCCGTCGACGATGACGACGACTTCGGCGGCCAGAGCTGGCTGACCTGACGTCCCTCCGGCCCCTCGCCAACCCTTTCGGGTGAATATCGCCCGGAAATGTACGGAAACACCGTTCCCGTACATCGGTTGATCAGACCGCCCCGGCAACCACGCCCCGCGCCCACCACGGCCCGGGTCCGAACCCGCCGGAACGGTCCACCAGCCACAGGACGAGGGGCCGGAGGAACCCACCCATGCCCAGCCACCACCCCGCACCCGCCACAGGCAGCCCACGGCCGCCAGGCAGCGCCCGACCCCCAGTCCGACCCCAGCCCGAGCCCCGGTCCGCCACCACGGCCGGCCGGAGCACCACGCCACCACCGCCCGCCGCGCGTCAGCGCCGACTCGGGCCCAAGCCGGCTCCGGCTACAGCCGCGACCCCGGCCACGGCTCCGACTCCGGCTCCCCTACGGCTCCGGCTCTCCCTCCGACTCCGGCTCCCGCTGCGGCTCCGGCTCGGCGGGACCTGGAGGTCAGCGCGAGACCAGCGGACCGCGTTGGTAGGCCAGCACGGTGCCCTTCACGTCGCCGTCCAGCAGCGCGTCCCACTTCGTCTCGCCCTTGAGCGTGCGCAGCAGGAACGCCGTCACCAGCGCCCGCGCCAGCCGTTGCGTCGCGCGCTCGCCCTTGCCGTCGAGCAGCAGCTCGCTCCAGTGCCGTCCCTCGGCGAACCCCAGGTGGCTGGTCTTCGGCAGCGTCCGCACCTGCACGGGCCCCTGCCACGCCTCCGCGATCGCCTCGGCGTGCCCGACCGGCGGCGCGATGCGGTCCTCCCCGCCGGCCAGGTGCAGCCCGGGCACGGTGACCCGGCGGGCCGCGTCCAGGGCCGACGGCCGGGTCTCGGATGCGGCCAACGTCACGACCGCGCGCACGCGCGGGTCGTCGGCCGCCGCCAGCACGGCGGCGCCGCCGCCCATCGAGTGGCCCGCGACGGCCAGCCGTGACGCGTCCACGCTGATCCCGCCGTCGCCCAGCCGCACGCCGGTGCACACGTCGAGCGTCGTCCGCAGGTTCCCGGCCAGCAGCCGCGAGGACATCAGCGGCCCGCGCTGGGTCCACGGCGCGGCGGCCACGAAGCCCCACGACGCCAGGTGCCGCAGCAGGGCCCGGTAGCGGTTGACCGGCTGCAACCAGCCGTGGCCGAACGCCACCGCGGGCAGTCCGAGGCCTGCCGCGGGCGTGTAGACCAGGCCCGGAAGCCCCACCAGGGCGAGGTCGCCGCGCAGCACGGGGTGCTCGCCGGGCCTGCTGAGCTGGTCGAGCACCTGCTTCGCCGAGTAGCCGCTCACCACGCGAACGGTAGTCGATCGAGGTCGCGGTCCGCACGCTTCGATTGGTCTACACCAATCACGACGTCGACCTGCGCAAACGCCCGCAAGTGGCCCGTTCGGCTACCGGCCCTGGTCTAGTTACGCTGTGCGGCGTGTGCGGAATCGTGGGATACGTGGGACACAGGTCGGCACTGGACGTGGTGCTCGACGGGCTGCGGCGGCTGGAGTACCGGGGCTACGACTCGGCGGGCGTCGCCGTCCTGGACGGTGACGGCGGCCTGGCCGTCGAGCGCAAGGCCGGTCGCCTGGCGAACCTGGAGGCCCGCCTGGACGAGGTCGGCCGGGACGCCTTCACCGGCACCGCCGGCATGGGCCACACCCGGTGGGCCACGCACGGCGCGCCGGTCGACCGGAACTCCCACCCGCACCGCGACGTCACGGGCCGCGTCGCCGTCGTCCACAACGGCATCATCGAGAACTTCGCCGCCCTGCGCGCCGAGCTCGAGGCCGACGGCGTCGAGATGGCCAGCGACACCGACACCGAGACCACCGCGCACCTCATCGCCCGCGCCTACGACGACGGCGACACCAAGGGCGACCTGGTCGCCAGCGTCCGCACGGTCGTGCGCCGCCTCGAAGGCGCGTTCACCCTCGTCGTCACGCACGCCGATCACCCGGACGTGGTCGTCGCCGCCCGCCGGTCGTCACCGCTGGTAGTGGGTGTCGGCGAGGGGGAGACGTTCGTCGCCAGCGACGTGTCCGCGTTCATCGAGCACACCCGCGAGGCCGTGGAGCTGGGCCAGGACCAGCTCGTCGTGATCGACCGCGACGGCTACCGGGTCACCGACTTCGACGGCGCGGACGCGCAGGCCAAGCCGTTCACGGTGAACTGGGACCTGTCGGCCGCCGAGAAGGGCGGCCACGAGTACTTCATGCTCAAGGAGATCGAGGAGCAGCCGGAAGCGCTGGCCAACACGCTGCGCGGCCACTTCCGCGACGGCCGGGTCGTGCTGGACGAGCAGCGCCTGTCCGACCAGGACCTGCGGGACGTGGACAAGGTCTTCGTCGTCGCCTGCGGCTCGGCCTACCACTCCGGGCTGGTCGCCAAGTACGCCATCGAGCACTGGACGCGGCTGCCCGTCGAGGTCGAGCTGGCCAGCGAGTTCCGCTACCGCGACCCCGTGCTGGACCGGGACACGCTCGTCGTCGCCGTCTCCCAGTCGGGTGAAACCGCTGACACGTTGGAGGCCGTGCGCCACGCGCGGTCGCAGAAGGCGCGCGTGCTGGCGGTGTGCAACACCAACGGCGCGCAGATCCCGCGCGAGTCCGACGCCGTGCTCTACACGCACGCGGGCCCGGAGATCGGCGTCGCGTCGACCAAGGCGTTCCTCGCCCAGATCGCGGCGAACTACCTGGTCGGCCTGGCCCTGGCGCAGGCCCGCGGCACGAAGTACCCCGACGAGGTGGCGCGGGAGTTCCACCAGCTGGAGGCCATGCCGGACGCGGTGCAGAAGGTGCTGGGCACGGTCGAGCAGGTCCGCGCGCTGGGCCGGGAGCTGGCCGACTCGAAGGCGGTGCTGTTCCTCGGGCGGCACGTCGGCTACCCGGTGGCGCTCGAAGGCGCGTTGAAGCTCAAGGAGCTGGCCTACATGCACGCCGAGGGCTTC
This sequence comes from Actinosynnema sp. NPDC053489, assembly GCF_044544865.1. Classification (NCBI taxonomy): domain Bacteria; kingdom Bacillati; phylum Actinomycetota; class Actinomycetes; order Pseudonocardiales; family Pseudonocardiaceae; genus Actinosynnema; species Actinosynnema sp. NPDC053489. The sequence continues at coordinate 375,362 of NZ_JBITXT010000003.1, forward strand.
GCCGCCGGTGAGCTGAAGCACGGCCCGATCGCGCTGATCGAGGAGAACCTGCCGGTCGTCGTGGTGATGCCGTCGCCGAAGGGCCGGGCGGTGCTGCACTCGAAGCTGGTGTCGAACATCTCCGAGATCCAGGCGCGGGGTGCCCGCACGATCGTGATCGCCGAAGAGGGTGACGAGACGGTTCGCCCGTTCGCGGATCACCTGATCGAGGTGCCGGCCGTGTCCACGCTGCTGCAGCCGCTGATCTCCACGGTGCCGTTGCAGGTGCTGGCCGCGGAGATCGCGCGCAGCCGCGGTTACGACGTCGACAAGCCGCGCAACCTCGCCAAGTCGGTCACGGTCGAGTAGGGCAGGCTTGGCCCCATGCGGGGTCTGTGGACGACGGATCGGGTCAGGGCGGCGGAAGAGCGCATCATGGCGGTCGTGCCGCCGGGCGCGCTGATGCGCCGGGCGGCGTTCGGCGTCGCGGTCGTCGCGGCGGAGCTGCTGGCGGGCCGGAAGCGGGTCGGCCTGCTCGTCGGCGCGGGCAACAACGGTGGCGACGCGCTGTGGGCGGGCTACTTCCTCCGCAAGCGCGGAGTCGCCGTGTCCGCCGTCCTGCTGTCCCCTGATCGTGTGCACGCGGAGGGGCTGGCCGCGTTCCGTCGCGCCGGCGGGCGGGTGGTCGACCGGTTGGCCGACGTCGACCTGGTGATCGACGGCATCGTCGGCCTGTCCGGCCGCGGCCCGCTGCGCCCGGAGGCCGCCGAGCACGTCGCGCACCTCGACGCGCCGGTGCTGGCGGTGGACCTGCCCAGCGGCGTCGACCCGGACACGGGTGCGACCTCCGGGCCCGCCGTGCGCGCGCACACCACCGTGACGTTCGGCTGCCTCAAGCCCGTGCACGCGCTGGCGGACTGCGGTGACGTGCGGCTGGTGGACATCGGGCTGGGCGACGAGCTGCACGGGCCGGACCTGGTCGAGCTGGACGTGGCCGACGTCGGCGGGGCGTGGCCCGTGCCGGGGCCGGAGGACGACAAGTACACGCAGGGCGTGACGGGCGTCGCGGCCGGTTCGGCGACGTACCCCGGTGCGGCGGTGCTGTCGACCGGCGCGGCGCTGCTGTCGACGTCCGGGCTGGTCAGGTACGCCGGTGCGGCGGCGGAGGGCGTTCGGGCGCGGTGGCCGGAGGCGATCTGCACGGGGTCGATCACGGACGCGGGCCGGGTGCAGGCGTGGGTCGTCGGGCCGGGGCTCGGGACGGGGCTGGGGTCGGAGGCCGTCCTGCGCGCCGTGCTGGAGGCGGGCGTGCCGGTGTGCGCGGACGCCGACGCGATCACGATGCTGGCGAACAACCCGGACCTGTGGGACGCGCGCGACCCCGACACCCCGGTCGTGCTGACGCCGCACGACCGCGAGTACGAGCGGCTGGCCGGGCCGGTCGGCACCGACCGGGTGGCGGCGGCGCGGAAGGCGGCGGAGCGGTTCAACGCCGTCGTGCTGCTGAAGGGGCACGCCACCGTCATCGCCGGCCCCGACGGGCGGGTCGTGGTGAACCGGGCGCGCACGTCGTGGGCCGCGACGGCGGGCTCGGGGGACGTGCTGTCGGGCGTGCTGGGCTCTCTGCTGGCCGCCCGCCTGGACCCGGTGCTGGCGGCCGGCTGCGCCGCGAAGGTGCACGCCCTGGCCGCCGAACTGGCCGCCGACGGCGCGCCGATCCCGGCGACCTCCCTCCTGCACGCGATCCCCGACGCCATCCGCGCCGTGCGCCCCCTCTGACCGCGTGTGTCGAACGCCCAGGTCCCGTGTGTCGAACGCCCACGTCGGGTGTGTCGAACGCTCAGGTCGGGTGTGTCGAACGCTCGGGTACCGCGAGTTCACCGCCCAGCGCCCGACCCGAACCGCCCTGAACGTGGAACTCGGGGGACGCGAGCGTTCGACACACGGGACCCGAAGGTTCGACACACGGGACGTGAGGGTTCGACTCACGCGGGCCCGGTGGGCGGGGCTGTGCCAGGATGAACGGCGTTATGGCTGCTCCTCGCGCTGAGGTCGTGATCGACCTCGACAACCTCCGGCACAACGTCGCCCACCTCGACGCCCTCGCGCCGAACGCCGACACGATGGCCGTCGTCAAGGCCGACGGCTACGGGCACGGCGCGGTCGAGGTGGCCAGGGCGGCGGTCGAGGCGGGTGCGACCTGGCTCGGCTCCTGCTCCCTCGCCGAAGCGCTGGCGCTGCGCGCGGCCGGGCTCACCGTGCCCGTCCTGGCCTGGCTGGACCCGCCCGGCACGGACTACACCCCCGGCGTCGAGCAGGACGTCGACCTGTCCGCGGCCTCCCTCGCCCAGCTCGAGGAGATCTCGGCGGCGGCCGACAGGGCGGGTCGCCCGGCCCGCGTCCACCTCAAGATCGACACCGGCCTGTCCCGCAACGGCTGCCCCGCCGCCGAGTGGCCCGAGCTGGTCGAGCGCGCCGCCAAGACCCACAACGTCCACGTCCACTCGGTCTGGTCACACCTGGCCGTCGCCGACGAGATCGGCCACCCCGCCACGGACGCCCAGGCCGAGCGGTTCGACGACGCCTACCGCGAGGCCGTCGCCGCGGGTCTGGACCCGCGCCGCCACCTCGCCAACTCGGCCGCCCTGCTCACCCGCCCCGACCTGCACCTGGACCTCGTCCGGCCCGGCATCGCGATCTACGGCCTCAACCCGGTGCCCGTGCCGACCGACCTGCGCCCCGTGATGACGTTCCGCTCCGGGGTCGCCCTCACCAAGCGCGTCCCCGCCGGGGAGTCGGTCTCCTACGGCCTGAGCTGGACCGCGCCGCGGGACACGACCCTGGCCCTGGTGCCCGTCGGTTACGCCGACGGCGTGCCGCGCAGCCTGTCCAACCGGATGGACGTCTGGCTCGCCGGCCGCCGCCGCCCGATCGTCGGCCGCGTCTGCATGGACCAGGTCGTGGTCGACTGCGGTGACGACGCCGTGGTGGAGGGGGACGAGGTCGTGCTGTTCGGGGCGGGCCGCGACGGCGAGCCGACGGCCCGGGAGTGGGCCGACACCACCGGCACCATCGACTACGAGATCGTCACCGGCATGTACCGGCCGCGGGTCACCCGGAAGTACGCGGGGACCCGCGGGTGAACGCGGTGTGGAAGGCCGTCGGCTGGGCCGGCGGCATCCTCGGCGCCGCCGCGACCGGTGTCGCGGTGGGCGTGGCCGCGAACCAGAAGAAGGTCTCGCACGACCGCCAGGGCGACGACCCGCTCGCCGACGAACCGCTGGGCCGCCTCACCCCGACCCGCGAGTCGACCGTCGCCGCGGACGACGGCGTGCCGCTGTCGGTCGAGGAGGTCGACCCGGAGGACGGCGGGCGACCCGAGGTCACCGTCGTCTTCGTGCACGGCTTCGCCCTGGACCGCCGCTGCTGGCACTTCCAGCGCCGCGACCTGGCCCGGCTGACCGGGCCGCGCGTCCGCCAGGTCCTGTACGACCAGCGCAGCCACGGCCGTTCCGGGCGCTCCACCGCCGAGGCCAGCACGATCGACCAGTGCGCCGCGGACCTCGACGCGGTGATCCGCTCGATCGCGCCGAACGGCCCGCTGGTCCTGGTCGGCCACTCGATGGGCGGCATGACGATCATGGCGCTGGCCGAGCGGCGACCCGACCTGTTCGCCGACCGGGTGCGGGGCGTCGCGCTCGTCGGCACGGCGGCCGGCGCGGTCGGCGGCGCGGGGCTGCAGAAGTCCCTGCTGTCCCGCCACAACCCGGTGACGCTGGGCGTCGGCCGGCTCGCCGGCCTGCAACCCGGCCTGGTGGAGTGGGTCAGGCGACGGGCGTCCACGCTGACGTGGAGCGGCATCCGGGCGCTGGCGTTCGGCACGGGCCACGTCAGCCCCTCGCTGGTCGACCTGATGGCCCAGATGATCAACCGCACGACGGTGCAGGTGCTCACCGAGTTCCTGGAGACCCTCGGCACGCACAACCGCTACAAGGCGCTGGCCGGCCTGCGGCACTGCGAGGTGCTCGTGATCAGCGGGGACGCGGACAAGGTGACCCCGTTCTCGCACGCCGAGCGGATGGCCGAGGAGATGCCGCACGGCGAACTGGTCCGCGTGCCCGGGGCGGGCCACATGCTCATGTTGGAACAACCCGACCTGGTCACCGGGCACCTGGTCGGACTGGTTCGGCGCAGCGCCGCCGACCGGTCGGGAAGCAGGCGGCGGTGACGACGGGCGTGAGCGTGACGCTCCCCGCGGTGCACGACACCGAGGAGTTCGGGCGCAGGTTGGGCGGGTTGGTGCGCGGGGGCGACCTGGTGCTGCTGTCCGGGCCGCTGGGCGCGGGCAAGACGGCGCTGGTGCGCGGCCTGGCGGCGGGCCTGGGCGTGACCGGCCGGGTCAGCTCGCCGACGTTCGTGATCGCCCGGGTGCACGACCCCGCCCCCGGCGGTCGGGGCGTGCCGCTGGTGCACGTGGACGCGTACCGGCTCGGTGGTCACCTGGACGAGCTGGACGACCTCGACCTCGACACCGACCTCGTGGACGCGGTGGTGGCGGTGGAGTGGGGCGAGGGGGCGGCCGAGCGGTTGTCGGAGGACCACCTGCTGATCAGGCTGGAGCGCCGCGACGACGACGTGCGCGTCGCCCACCTGCACCCGCACGGCGCCTGGGCGCAGCGGGAGCTGCCGGGGCCGTGAGGCCCGGGGGGTCGGCGGGGTGGCACGCGTCGGCCTTCAGGGCGCGGCGATCCCTCGGACCACACCCAACCGGACCAGGTCCTGGGGTCGCAGCCGCAGGTCGTCGGCCAGCCGGCGCACGTCCTCCCGCTTCAGGATCGCCCCCGCCAGTTCGGGCGCGATGACCGAGAAGTAGGCGTCCGGCGTGATCCACGTCCGGTCCGGCGACGACAGCGCCAGCGCGCCGCCCGAGCCGCCTTCCCCGATGACCAGCGTCGTGATCGGCACGCGGGCCCCGGCGACGGCGCCGAACAGCTCCGCGATCGCCGCGCCGACCCCGGCCCGCTCGGCCGCCGGGTCGTTGGCCGCACCGGGTGTGTCCACCAGGGTCAGCACCGGCAGCCCCAACCGCGACGCGAGCCGGACCAGGCGCGCGGCGGTGCGGAAGCCGGCCGGCGTGTTCGCGGTTCCGGTCTGGGCGGCGTACGCGACGGCACGGCCACCGCGCAGCCCCACACCGCACAGCATCCCCGGGTCCACCCCTCCGGCCCGGTCGCCGCTCAGCGGCACCCGCGAGTCGAAGTGGTCGTCCAGGTAAGCCCCCGCCCGCGGCCGTCGCGGCGAGCGCGCCCGCTCCACCGCGCTCCACCCGTCCACCGGCAGGTCCGACGCGCCCAACGCGCGCGGCACCTCGGCGGGCGCGGCGTCGCCCCCGGTCAGCGCCTCCAGCACCCGCGCGACGGTCGCCGCCACCTCCTCCGGCCGCACCACGAGGTCGACCGTGCCGGCGGCGAACTGGCCCTCCGCCGTGTACGCGGGGTCGTCCACCGGCCGCACGCGACTGCCCGCGAAGCCCACCTGCGCCCCCGACACGGCGAGCACCACGTCGGCGCCCGCGCCCAGCGACGCCCACAGCCCGCCGGTGGTCGGGTCGCCGAGCACGGACACGTGCGGCAGGCCGGCCTCCCGGTGCGCGGCGCACAGCCGCGCCACCCGCTGGAGCTGCCGCAACGACAGCATCCCCTCCTGCATCCGGCTGCCACCGGTGGCGAGGTGGGACACCACGGGCAGTCGCGCGGCCCGTGCCGCGGTGAACGCCTCCTCGATCACCGAACCGGTCGCCGTGCCGACCGACCCGCCCAGGAACCGGAAGTCGAACGTGACCACGACGGCGTCCCGGTCCCGCCGCCACGACACCGACTCGACGCCACCGGACCGGGCCCGCGCCCGGTCGAGCTGGGCCTCGTAGCCCGGCCAGCCGAGCGGGTTCACCGCAGCTCCCGCTTCAGCACCTTGCCCAGGTCGTTGCGGGGCAGCGCCGGGACGTACCGCACGACCCGCGGCCGCTTGTGCGGCGACAGCAGCCGGGCCACGTGGTCGCTCAACACCTCCGGCGCGGGCGGCTCGCCGTTCGGCACGACCCACGCGACCACCCGTTCGCCGAGGTCGTCGTCCGGTTCGCCGGTCACCGCGACCTCGGCCACCGAGGGGTGCTCCAGCAGGGCGTTCTCGATCTCGCCCGCCCCGATCTTGTACCCGCCGCTCTTGATCAGGTCCGTGGCGCGGCGGCCGACGATCCGCACGTAGCCGTCCGGTTCGACGACGGCCAGGTCACCGGTGCGGAACCACCCGTCGCGGAACGCCTCCCGCGTCGCGTCGGGCCGGTTCAGGTACTCCAGGAACAGGTTCGGGCCGCGCACCTCGATCTCGCCCGGCTCGTCGCCGACGACCCGCAGCTCCACCCCGTCCAACGGCGGACCGACCGTGCCGGGCCGCCGGTCGCCGTCCGCGCGGACGCTGGTGTTCATCAGCGTCTCGGTCATCCCGTAGCGCTCGACCACGCGCCTGCCGGTGAGCTGCTCCACCCGCTCGTGCACGGAGGCGGGCAGCGGCGCGGACCCCGACACCAGCAGCCGCGCGCCGCCGAACGCCCCGGCGTGCTCCGGCTCGGCCGCGATCCGGTGGTACATGGTCGGCACGCCGAACATCATCGTGCCGCCGTCGCGCAGCGCCGCGGCCGCTCCCGCGACGCTGAACGACCCGAGGTGGCGCACCGCCCCGCCGCGCCGCAGGGGTCCGAGCACGCCGACGACCAGGCCGTGCACGTGGAACAGCGGCAGGCCGTGCACCACGACGTCGTCCCCGGTCCACGCCCACGCCCGGGCCAGCGCGTCGAGGTTCGTCGCCAGCGCGCGCCGGGGCAGGACCACGCCCTTGGGCGGCCCGGTGGTGCCGCTGGTGTAGACGATCAGGGCGGGCGCTTCGCCGTCCGGCTCGGGCAGGTCGACCGGGGGACCGGACGGCAGCTCGTCGTCCACGACCAGGTCCGGCCGGCTGTCGCCCAGGACGTGCGCCAGCTCCTTCTCGCCGATCCTGGGGTTGAGCGGCACGACCGCCACGCCCGCCAGCAGCGCGCCGACCACCGCCACGCACGTCCGGTGCGTCGGCCGCGCCCACACCGCGACCCTCCGCAGCCCGGCCACCCCGGCGGCGACGGCACGCGCCTCGCGCGCCAACTCCTCGTACGTCAGGTCCCGTTCCGGGAACCGCAGGGCGATCTTCGACGACGGTGAGGCCAGCGCCGGCAGCAACATCCACCAACAGTGGCCTCATCCGTCGTCGCGCGCATCACAAGTGTGGTTCGAGCCACGCCATCAGGTGGATCTTCGGCCGGGCGCCGACGCTCTGCGCGACCAGTTGGCCGTCCTTGTAGAGCTGGAGCGTGGGCGCGGACATGATCCGCTGGTCGCGCGCCGTGCGCGGGCTGCCGTCCATGTCGACCTTGACCACCGTCAGGTCGTCGCGCTCGCGGTCGATCTCGGCCAGCACCGGCTCCAGCATCCGGCAGGGCCCGCACCAGTCGGCCCCGAACTCGACCAGCACGGTGCCCGTCCCGGTCGCCTCGGTGAACTCGTCGTCGGTCAACGTCCGCACGGCCTGCTCCTCTGCTCGGCTTCCTCGAGTTGTGCGCGCACCCGGTCCCTGGTCGACCGCAGGCGGTCGATGCAGTCGTCCAGCTCGGCGAGCTTGCGCCGGTACACCTCGACGGACCCCGGGCAGGCGTCGCCGGAGGTGTGGCCGTCGCGCAGGCACTGCACGAACGGCCGCGTGTCCTCCAGGGCGAAGCCGATGCCGGTCAACGAGCGGATCTCGGTGACCAGCCGCAGGTCGTCCTCGTCGTACTCCCGCTGCCCGTTGGCGGCGCGCCGCGCGGGCAGCAGGCCGAGGGACTCGTAGTAGCGCAGCGCCCTGGTGGTGGTCCCACCCCGCCGCGCCAGTTCTCCGATGCGCACGGTCCGATCCTCCGACTTGACGTGGACGTCAACACAAGTGTGGGCCACACCACCCGATACCCTTGGCAGTTGTGCTAGTGCTCGCCTTGGACACCGCCACCCCCGCCGTCACGGCCGGAGTGGTCGAACTCGTGCCCGGCTCGCCACCCCGGCTGCTCGCCCAGCGGGTGACGGTGAACGCGAAGGCGCACGGCGAGCTGCTCACCCCCCACCTGCAGGAGGCGCTGGCCGAGGCCGGCCGCGCCCTGGCCGACCTCGACGCGATCGTGTGCGGCTCGGGCCCCGGCCCGTTCACCGGGCTGCGCGTGGGCCTGGTCACCGCCGCCGCCCTCGGGCAGGCGCTCAACCGGCCCGTCTACCCCGTGCCGACGCCGGACGCGGTCGCGCTGGACGCGGCCACCGGCAAGCCGCTGCTCGTGGCGACCGACGCGCGGCGCAAGGAGGTGTACTGGGCGGCCTACGACGCGGCCGGCCGGCGCACCGACGGCCCGCACGTCGACCGGCCCGCCGACCTGGTGGCGAAGCTGCCCGCGGTGGCCGCGGCCGCCGGCGAGGGCGCGGAGCTGTACGCCGACGTGATCGGCCTGCCGGTGGTGCCGGCGCGCTACCCGTCGCCGGTGTCGCTGGTCGCGGCGGCGGCCGGCGAGCTGCTGGCCGGCGCGCGTCCCGCCGCGCTGACCCCGCTGTACCTGCGCCGCCCCGACGCCGTGGAGCCGGTCGGCCGCAAGCGGGTGACCAGGGCGTGAACCCCGGCACCGTCACCATCGCGCCGCTGCGCCGCCGGGACGCGGCCCGGTGCGCGCGGATCGAGCGGGACCTGTTCGCGGGCGACGACCCGTGGAGCGCCGACGCGTTCCGCAGCGAGCTGGACGGCGGCAACTTCTACGTCGGCGCGTACGTCGGCGACGTGCTGATCGGGTACGCCGGGCTGGGCCTGACCGACTACGAGGCCAGCGTGCACACCATCGCCGTGGTGGCCGAGCACCAGGGCGGCGGCGTCGGCAAGGCGCTGCTGCGCACCCTGCTCGCCAAGGCCGACGAGCTGGGCGTGCCGGTGTTCCTGGAGGTCCGCACGGACAACGACCGCGCGATCGCCCTCTACCTGGCGCACGGCTTCGAGCACCTGGGCCTGCGCCGCCGCTACTACCAGCCGTCGGGCGCCGACGCGTACACGATGGGAAGGCCCGCGAACCGTGACTGACCGGCTCATCCTCGGCATCGAGAGCTCGTGCGACGAGACGGGCGTCGGCATCGTCCGGCTCGGCCCGGACGGCGCGCTGGAGCTGCTCGCCGACGAGGTCGCCTCCAGCGTCGAGGAGCACGCCCGCTTCGGCGGCGTCGTGCCCGAGGTCGCGTCGCGCGCCCACCTGGAGGCGATGGTGCCCACCATGCGCCGGGCGGTGGAGCGGGCCGGGATCGAGCTGCGGGACGTGCACGCCATCGCGGTCACGGCGGGGCCGGGGCTCGCGGGCGCGCTGCTGGTCGGCGTGTCGGCGGCCAAGGCGTACGCGGCGGCGCTGGACAAGCCGCTGTACGGCGTGAACCACCTCGCGGGCCACGTCGCCGCGGACACCCTGGAGCACGGCCCGCTGCCCGAGCGGTGCCTGGCGCTGCTGGTGTCGGGCGGCCACTCGCAGCTGCTGCTGGTCGAGGGGTTGGCCGAGAGGATCACCGAGATCGGCTCGACCGTGGACGACGCGGCGGGCGAGGCGTACGACAAGGTGGCCCGGCTGCTGGACCTGCCCTACCCGGGCGGCCCGCCGATCGACCGGCTCGCCAAGGCGGGCGACGGCTGCGCCATCGCGTTCCCGCGCGGGCTGACCGGGCCGCGCGACTCGAAGTACGACTTCTCGTTCTCCGGCCTGAAGACCGCGGTGGCGCGGTGGGTGGAGCAGCGGGAGCGCGCGGGGGAGGAGGTCCCGCTGGCCGACGTGGCCGCGTCGTTCCAGGAGGCGGTGGCCGACGTGCTGACCGCCAAGGCGATCCGGGCGTGCCGGGACCTCGGCGTGGGCACGCTGGTGATCTCCGGTGGCGTGGCGGCGAACTCGCGCCTGTCCGGGCTGGCGGCGGAGCGCTGCGCCGAGGCGGGCATCGAGCTGCGCGTGCCGCGTCCCCGGCTGTGCACCGACAACGGCGCGATGATCGCCGCCCTGGGCGCGCACCTGGTGGCCGCCGGCGCGAAGCCGTCCGCTCTGGACCTGTCCACGACCCCGGGCCTGCCGGTGGGGACGATCCAGATCCTCTAGAGCGCGCGTCCGCTCGCGGGCGGTCCGACCCCGCGACCGCGCCATCGCGGCGGGGGCGCGGCCGGACCGCCCTCTCGACGTCCGGAGCGGCCGGTCAGACCGGGTTCAGGCCGGGGTTGCGGTCCTCGACCACGAACGACCTGAGCGTCGTGGCCTGCGCCCCGGCCCTGCTCACGTGGGGCAGCGTGCGGAAGTCGGCCCGCAGCTCCCGGGCGGTGAACTTCGTCCGCACGTACCCGCGCCGCCTGCTGTGCAGCTTGATGTGCGGGTTCAGCCGCAGCTGCACCTCGTCGACGGTGTCGTTGCCGTCGCCGCCGGAGGTGACCGAGGTGCACACCAGCTCGGTGCCCACGGTCGGGGACGACGCCGGGTCGTTCCAGTCCAGCTTCACGTCCGCCGCGTAGTGCGCGTGCACGTCGCCGGTCAGCACGACGGCGTTGCGCACGCCCGCGTCGACCCACCCGCGCGTCACCCGGTCGCGGGAGGCCAGGTAGCCGTCCCAGCCGTCCATCGACACCTCCTTCTCCGGGCCGTCCTTGCGGTCGCGCTCGGCGAAGAACACCTGCTGGCCCAGCACGTCCCACCGCGACCGGGACCGGCGGAACCCGTCGAGCAGCCACGCCTCCTGCTCCGCGCCGGTGATCGACCGGGTCGGCAGCGCCGCGTCCGCGCAGGTCTTCCAGCCGTCGCCGCACGCCTGGTCGTCCCGGTACTGGCGGGTGTCGAGCATGTGGAAGTTCACCAGCCCGCCCCACTGGGCGCGCCGGTAGAGCCGCATGTCCGTGCCGTCGGGCCGGGCGCCGCGCCGCAGCGGCATGTTCTCGTAGTACGCCTGGAAGGCCGCCGCCCGCCGGGCCGCGAAGTCCGGGTCCGGCTGCTCGGGCACGTCGTCGGCCCAGTTGTTCTCGACCTCGTGGTCGTCGAAGACCACCAGCCAGGGCGCCACGGAGTGCGCGAGCTGCAGGTCGGCGTCGGTCTTGTACTGGGCGTGCCGGAGCCGGTAGTCGGCCAGCGTCCGCGTCTCCGGCCCGAGCACCGCGCGCACGTCCGCCGCCTTGGCCGCGTACTCGTACTGGTAGTCGCCGAGGTGCAGCACCAGGTCCGGGTGGTCCTCGGCCAGCCGGCGGTACGCGGTGAAGTAGCCCTCGCCGAAGTGCGCGCACGACGCGAAGCACATGGTCAGGTCCTGCCCCAGCGCCCACGGCTCGGGCGTGGTGCGGGTGCGGCCGACGGGGGACACGTGGCCGTCCACGCGGAACCGGTAGAAGTACTCGCGGCCGGGCCGCAGGCCGAACGGCTCCACGTGCACGCTGTGCCCGAGCTCCGGCCGGGCCGGCTGCACGCCCCGCCGCACCACGCGCCGGAACCGCTCGTCCTCGGCCAGCTCCCACTGCACCGGCACCACCCGGTCGGGCATGCCGCCCCGGCCGTCCTCCTCCAGGGGGCGGGGCGCGAGGCGCGTCCACAGCACCACGCCGTCGGGGCGGGGGTCGCCGGAGGCCACGCCGAGGGTGAAGGGGTCGTCGAGCTTGGGGAAGCCCGCGCCGGCTGTCGCGAGCGCCACACCGGCCACACCGCCGATGAGCAGGGAACGTCGGGTCACCGTGGTCATGCGGGACACGGTGGCCGACCAGGTTGGCGACGAGGTGAACTGCGGTGTGACACGAGTGGACGACTTCACCCGGCCGAGATCGGGGGGTCGTTGAAGCGTTGGCACTCGCGTGGGTAGAGTGCTAGATGCACGGCACCAGCAACCGCCCCGACCCCCGCGACGGCGGGGTGGCAGGAGCCGTAAACGCAACCTGCCAACGCTTTCGACGACCGTGGAGGTCAGCCCGGTGAGCGTGAACATCAAGCCGCTCGAGGACAAGATCGTCGTCCAGGCCAGCGAGGCCGAGACCACGACCGCTTCCGGCCTCGTGATCCCGGACACCGCGAAGGAGAAGCCCCAGGAGGGCAAGGTCCTCGCGGTCGGCCCCGGCCGGATCGACGACAAGGGCAACCGCGTCCCCGTGGACGTGGCTGTCGGCGACGTCGTCATCTACTCCAAGTACGGCGGCACCGAGGTCAAGTACAACGGCGAGGAGTACCTCATCCTCTCCGCCCGCGACGTGCTGGCCGTCATCAACTGACGCTCGGCTGACACGCAAGGCGCCCCGGCGAACCCCTCACCGGGGCTTCCCGGGGCGTTTCGCATCAAGAGAGGCGTAGGCAATGCCCAAGCAGATCAGCTTCGACGAGGACGCTCGTCGGGCACTCGAGCGCGGCGTCAACAAGCTCGCGGACACGGTCAAGGTGACCCTCGGCCCGCGCGGCAGGCACGTCGTGATCGACAAGAAGTTCGGCGGGCCCACCGTCACCAACGACGGCGTGACCATCGCCCGCGAGGTCGAGCTGGACGACGCCTTCGAGAACCTGGGCGCGCAGCTGGCCAAGAGCGTCGCCACCAAGACCAACGACGTGGCGGGCGACGGCACGACGACCGCGACCGTGCTGGCCCAGGCCATGGTCCGGGTCGGCCTGCGCAACGTCGCCGCCGGCGCGAACCCCATGTCGCTCGGCGTCGGCATCCACGCCGCGGCCGAGGCCGTGGTCGACGCCCTCAAGGGCAAGGCCACCCCGGTCAAGGGCCGCGACAACATCGCCCAGGTCGGCACGGTCTCCTCGCGCGACGAGTCCATCGGCGCCCTGCTCGGCGAGGCCATCGAGAAGGTCGGCGAGGACGGTGTGATCACCGTCGAGGAGTCGTCCTCGATGGCCACCGAGCTGCAGATCACCGAGGGCGTGCAGTTCGACAAGGGCTACGTGTCGGCGCACTTCGCCACCGACCTCGAGGCGCAGGAGACGGTGTTCGAGGACGCCCGCATCCTGCTGCACCGCGAGAAGATCTCGGCGCTGGCCGACCTGTTGCCGATCCTGGAGAAGGTCGCCGAGGCCGGCAAGCCGCTGGTCATCATCGCCGAGGACGTCGAGGGCGAGGCGCTGTCCACCCTGGTCGTCAACGCCCTGCGCAAGACGCTGCGCGTGGTCGCGGTGAAGGCGCCGTACTTCGGCGACCGCCGCAAGGCGTTCCTGGACGACCTGGCCGTCGTCACCGGCGCGAAGGTCATCGCGGCCGAGGTCGGCCTGAAGCTGTCCGAGGCGGGCCTCGACGTGCTGGGCACCGCCCGGCGGGTCGTCGTCACCAAGGACGACACGACCATCGTCGACGGCGGCGGCACCAAGGCCGACGTGGCGGGTCGCGCGGAGCAGCTGCGCCGCGAGATCGAGGCCACCGACTCCGACTGGGACCGCGAGAAGCTGCAGGAGCGGCTGGCCAAGCTGTCCGGCGGCATCGCGGTGGTCAAGGTCGGCGCGGCCACCGAGACCGAGCTGAAGGAGCGCAAGCACCGCATCGAGGACGCGGTGGCGGCGACCAAGGCGGCGGTCGAGGAGGGCATCGTGCCCGGCGGCGGTTCGGCCCTGGTCCACGCGGCCAAGGTGCTCGACGGCGACCTCGGCCTGTCTGGCGACGAGGCGACCGGTGTCGCGATCGTCCGCGAGGCGCTGGGCTCGGCCCTGTTCTGGATCGCGGCGAACGCCGGCCTGGAGGGCGCGGTCGTGGTGAACAAGGTGCGCGAGCAGGACTGGGGCTTCGGCCTCAACGCCGCCACCCTCACCTACGGCGACCTGCTCGAAGCCGGGATCATCGACCCGGTGAAGGTGACCCGCTCGGCGGTCACCAACGCCGCTTCCATCGCCCGCATGGTGCTCACCACGGAGAGCGCCGTCGTGGAGAAGAAGGAAGAGGAGCCCGCCGCGGCGGGCGCGGGCCACGGTCACGGCCACGGGCACGGCCACTGACCGGTCCGGCAGCGCGAACGGGAGGGGCGGCGCCCGCACGGGGCCGCCCCTTTCGCGTGTTCGGTGTCAGGCGGGCGTCAGCTGCCGCTTGCGCGCCTTGATGATGCTGTCCCGCTCCGACTCGGAGAGGCCGCCCCAGATCCCGTAGGGCTCCTGGACCGCCAGGGCGTGCCTCCGGCACATCTCCAGCACCGGGCACGACAGGCACACGGCCTTCGCGCGCGCCTCCCGCCGCGCCCGCGCCGGTCCGCGTTCACCGTCCGGGTGGAAGAAGAACGCGCTGTCCATCCCGCGGCACGAGCCGCGCATCTGCCAGTCCCACAGATCCGCGTTGGGACCGGGAAGCCTTCGGGTGTCCGCCATCGAGACCGCCTCCTTGGCCCATGGACGAGAACTGCTCCATTCGGCTTAACGATGATCCACCGTAGAACCGCGCCAATCCTTGTTCAAGGGGGTCAGGGGCCTTTTGCCGGCAATTCATACGATGGGTGATCGATCGGCGTTGAAACCCGGAGTTGCCGGTGACGTCGGGTGAACGGACGATGTGACCGTGATGACGCCCCCCGACCACACCGGGACCGTGCCGGAAGGCGAGCAGGGACCCGTTGCGGCGGAAGACGATCCCGCGCATTCGGTACCGCTCTCGGTGGCCGCCGTCGCGCGCAGGCTGGGCGTCGCGCCGGCCACGCTGCGCACCTGGGACCGCAGGTACGGCCTCGGACCCAGTGATCACACAACCGGGCGACACCGCAAGTACGCGCCGCTCGACGTGGCGCGGCTGGAGCTGATGCAGCGGGCCCTGCTGCGCGGCGCGTCGTCCGCGGAGGCCGCCAGGTACGCCCTCGCCAGTCCCCTGCACGAGTCCCGGTCCACCGGGCCGGTGGTCACGGTGGGTGAGCTGAACGGCGGGTCGGCGCCCGCCGGCGGCCGCGGGTTGAAGCTGCAGGCGGCGAACCCCAGGGCCAGGGGAGTGGGCCGGGCGGCGCTGGCGATGGACTCGGCGGCGGTGCAGGCGCTGGTCGCCGACGCGATCGAGGCGGACGGCGTGGTCGCGACGTGGGACGAGGTGGTGCGGCCGGTGATGGCCGCGATCGCGGCGAGGTGGGAGCACTCGGGGGGCGGGGTGGAGGTGTCGCACCTGGTGCAGGAGTGCGTGCGGGCGGCGCTGGTGCGGGCGACCCCGGTCGTCACGAGCCCGCGCAACCACCGCCCCGTGCTGCTGGCGTGCATGCCGGACGAGCGGCACGACCTGCCGCTGTACCCGTTGGCGGCGGTGCTGGCGCGGCGGGGCGTGGGCGTCAGGCACCTGGGGGCGGCGCTGCCGGCGGACGCGCTGGCCTCGGCCGTGCGGCGGACGGCGCCGGCGGCCGTCGTGCTGTGGGCGCAGCTGCCGCGCTACGCCGATCCGGGTGTCGTGGCGGCGTTGCCGAGGACGCGCCAGCAGGTCCGCGTGTTCGTCGGGGGGCCGGGCTGGAAGCGCGGCGTCGTGCCGCAGCCGGCGGACCGCGTCGACGACCTGGCCTCCGCGTCCGACGCCATCGAGCGCGCCGTCTGCTGACCCGCGCCCCACCTCCCACCCGACCCTCGTGTGTCGAACCTCCGGGTCCCGTGTGTCGAACGCCCAAGCCCGGTGTGTCGAACCTCCAGGACCCCCGAGTTCGTCATTCAGGCGCACGTCCACGAGGTCCCCATCACCCCGGGCACGGGCCCCGAGCGTGGAACACGGGGGTCCTGGACGTTCGACACACGAGACGTGGGAGTTCGACACACGGGACCTGAGGGTTCGACACACGTGGAGGTGGGATGCGGGAGGCGGCGTTCGGGGACCGGCCCGAGGCGGAGGTCTGGCGGGCGCTGGGCGGCGGGGTGGAGGAGCGGTGGCTCGCGGCCGTGGTCCTCGGCGGGCAGGGCCGGTACGCGGCGGCGGCCTCGGTGCTCGGTGAGCTGATCCGGGGAGGTGGGCTGTTCGGGTCGCTGGCGGCCTCCACGCTCGCCTCGCACCGGCGGCAGCTCGGCGGCCACGCGGCGGCCCGCGTGCTCGACGCCCGCGCGCTGGCGATGGCGCCCGACGGCGGCGGCGGCGACCGCGACGACGTCGACCCGGCCGGGGCGCGGGCCGACGCGCTCCTCGGGCTCGCCGCGGACGCCGTCGGGACCGGGCGGCTCGCCGAGGCGCGGCGACTGCACGCGAGGGTCGAGCCGCACGGGTGGCGCAGCCGGGTGCGCCACCAGTGGCTGGCGGCCGAGATCGCGTTGGCCGGCGGTCACGCGGAGCAGGCGGTGCCCCCGGCCGAGGCGGCCGCCGCGACCGCGCGGGAGGCCGGCGCAACGCGACACATCCTCAAGTCCGACCTGGTCCTGGGCACCGCTTTGGTGGTGCGGGGGACCCCCGAAAGCGTCGCCAGGGGGGTCGACGTGCTACTCTGTGACCTAAATCACACTGACCGCCGAGGACTTTTCTCGTTGGTCTGGCCGACGGCGCTCGTGCTCGCAAACGCCCAGGCAGACCGCAGTATTGCGGGAAAGCAAAACATGAAGGAACGCGCGGAAAACGCTCTGAGCTGCGTGTTGCGCAGAGCCGACCCGTCGGGTCGCCGTTTGGCGGACCGCTCGCCGTGGATCCCGACTGCGCTGCTCCGTTCCGGGGAACCCCCGAACGCAGACCCCGAGACGAACTTCTTGACGGATTAAGCACCGGATCGTGTCAAGGTTCGGCCTCTAGCGTCCGATAGGGGATGTGGAACGTCACTCGGCTGCAGGAAGGAGTCCCCGTGACCACGGTCCTTATTTGCGACGACCGGCGCAGTGTGCGGGAGGGTCTCACCCGCGTGATGTCGGCTGTCCCAGGGGTTAGCCGCATCGACTGCGTAGCGCACGGTGACGAGTTGTTGGCCCGGTTCTCTCGGCAGCCGGTCGACGTCGTACTGGTTGGCACCCAGCGCGCCGTTCCGACCGGGGTCGAAGCGACCCGGCGACTCGTCTCGGCCAACCCGCAGGCAAACGTCATCGTCTTCGGCGCACCGGACGACGCGGGCAGCATCGCCGCCGCGATCGCCGGCGGGGCGCGCGGCTACCTCCGCTGGGACGCCTCGCGCCCCGAGCTGGTCGCCGCGCTGGCGCACACGCTCGCGAGCACGAGCGTGCCCGCGCCGCGCCAGCCGTCGGACCCGGGCGTCCAGCTCACCGAGCGCGAGCTCCAGGTGCTGCGCGGGATGAGCCAGGGCAAGAGCAACGGGCAGATCGGGCGCGAGCTCTACCTGTCCGAGGACACGGTGAAGACGCACGCCCGGCGCTTGTTCCGCAAGCTCGGCGTGCGGGACCGCGCCCAGGCCGTCGCGCACGGCTTCCGGCGCGGCCTCGTGTCCTAGGCACGGATCGCGCACAGGCTCGGGGCCAGGCTCGTCGGACTCGTCAGGCGAGTCGCACCGGCACTCCTTCCTCCAGCCACGGCCCGGCGACGCTACGCGTCGCCGGGCCGGCGCGCGTCCACGGGCGTGTCGGCTGGTCGGGTGAGGTCCAAAGACCCCTTCTCGGCCCGGTTGCCCGACATCGGGCCGGCCGGACGGTACGGTGAGCGTCACCAGTCCGGGCGACGTCGGTCGTCCCGTGCTGTTCTTTGTCGGTACGCCTACGCGTAACACCAGGGCAGTTGTCTGCGATGACCAACTTGGGGGACGGACTGGACGCCGAAGTGGGCGCAGCCGTCGATGGCGACCGCCACGCGATCGAGCGGCTCCTGGCATCCATCCGGCCCCTCGTGGTGCGGTACTGCCGCGCCAGAGTCGGAAGGCAGGAGAGGTCCTTCGCTTCGGCGGACGACGTGGCCCAGGAGGTGTGTCTCGCGGTGCTGACGGCCCTGCCCAGCTATCGCGACCAGGGTCGGCCGTTCCTGGCGTTCGTCTACGGGATCGCCGCGCACAAGGTGGCCGACGCTCATCGCTCCGCCGCCCGGAACCGGTCCGAACCGGTCCCGGAGGTGCCGGACGCCCCCGAGACGGAGGCCGGTCCGGAGCAGCGCGCCATGCAGGGCGAGCTGTCGGAGCGGATGGCGCTGCTCCTGAAGGTCCTCCCCGAGAAGCAGCGGGAGATCCTGCTGCTCCGCGTGGTCGTCGGCCTGTCGGCCGAGGAGACCGCCGACGCGGTCGGCTCCACGCCGGGCGCGGTACGGGTGGCGCAGCACCGCGCCCTGGCCCGCCTGCGCAAGACGTTGGCAGCGGAGGAGGTGGTCTGAGTGGCTGACCAGCACGAAAAGGGCAACGGAGAAGTCGTGCGCGGACGAGGTGAGAGACCGCCGCGGTCCGATGACACCCTGATCGAGGACGCCGTGGCCGGGCCCGGCGACGACCTCGCGGGGATCCGGGCCGACGACGCGCTGCTCGACGCGCTGGGCGGGCGTGGCGGCGAGGAGCCGGACTCGCTCGTCGAGGACGAGTTGAACGCGCTGCTGCTGGCCTGGCGGCGCGAGGTCGACAGCCCGCCGGTGGGCGAGCTGGTCGACACGGACACCGCGGTGGCCACGATCGCCGCCGCGCGCACCCCGCCGCCCGCCCGGCGGCGGTTCCTGATCCCCCTCGCGAGCGCCGCCGCCGTGCTGGCGATCGCGTTCACCGGGATGAGCCTGGTCGCGCGCGACGCCGAGCCCGGCGACGCGCTCTGGGGCCTGACCAGGGTCCTGTACTCCGAGCACGCGCGGTCGGTGGAGGCCGCCGTCGCCGTGCGCACCGACCTCGACACCGCCCGCGCGGCACTGCGCGACGGCCGGTACGGCGAGGCCCGCGACGCCCTGCTCAAGGCGGGCGACGCCCTGCCGGCGGTCTCGCCCGACGACGGCAAGGACGACCTGGCCCAGCGGCACGAGTCGCTGCTGCAGGAGCTGACCAGCACCACGCCGTCGCCGAACACGACCACGACGGCCGGGCCGTTCACGACGCAGCCGTCGCCGACGCCCGAGACCAGCCGCCTCTCGCCGACGCAGACGACGACGACCGAGCCGACCACCACGGTCCCGCCGCCGCCGACCACCACCGAGACGGTCACGCCGACGGACGGCACGGCCCAGCCGCCGGCACCCTCGGGCGAGCCGCCGGCCAGCGGTCAGAGCAAGGGCGACACGGTGACGCCCGGCGTCACGGACGGCGAGACGACCGCGGGCGGCTGAGGCACCGCGCCGGAAGTGTGACGAAGCCCGCTCCCCGTCCGGGGGCGGGCTTCGTCACACCCGTCAGCGCGCGCTCTCGGTCGCCGTCACCCCGTCGGCGTAGCCGCGGCAGTACTCCCAGCTGACGTAGGCCGCCGGGTCCGGGTCGTACGCGGGCTCGTGCGGGCGCATTCGACCGTCCGACAGCAGCTGCTCCAGGCTCGACCGCAGCAGCGCCCAGTCGTGGTAGTGCGGCTCCTGGCACTCGCCGCAGTCGACCACGATGCCCCTGACACCACGCGGTTCCAGCAGCGCCTGGTACACCGCGAGGTCGCTGAGGTCGCCGATCAGCTCGGCCCGCTCGGCGTCGTCCATCGGCGGGTGGTCGTGGTCGTGGTCGGGTTCGCCGAGGGCCCGGGCGGGGTCCTCGGGGTCGCCCGCGAACGGGTCTGGTGGCAACGCGTCGTGCGGCACGACCCCGCACGGTACCGGGCGGACCCGCGTGCACGTCCAGATACCATGACCTGAACCCATCGCCGCTGCGTGGAACCGATCCGCGGCGGCGGGATCGCCGCACTACGGAAGGCAAGCCAGCCGCCATGACCAGCGAGCTCAACGCTGACGGAGTCCCGCCCAAGTTCGCCATGCTGGGACTGACCTTCGACGACGTACTGCTGCTGCCCGCCGAGTCCGAGATCGTGCCGAGCGGCGTGGACACCAGCACCAAGCTGTCGCGCAACATCACGCTGCGGGTCCCGCTGGCCTCGGCCGCCATGGACACCGTGACCGAGGGCCGGATGGCCATCTCGATGGCCCGCCAGGGCGGCATCGGCGTGCTGCACCGCAACCTGCCGCTGGAGGAGCAGGCCCGCCAGGTGGAGACCGTGAAGCGGTCCGAGGCGGGCATGGTGAGCGACCCGGTGACGTGCACCCCGGACGACACGATCCGCCACGTCGACGAGCTGTGCGCGCGCTACCGGATCTCCGGTGTGCCGGTCACGGACGCCGACGGCAAGCTCGTGGGCATCATCACGAACCGCGACATGCGGTTCGAGGTCGACCACTCGCGCAAGGTCAGCGAGGTGATGACCAAGGGCCCGCTGATCACGGCCCAGGTCGGCGTCTCGGCCGAGGCCGCGCTGGGCCTGCTGCGCCGGCACAAGGTCGAGAAGCTGCCGATCGTGGACGGCGAGGGCAAGCTGCGCGGCCTGATCACGGTCAAGGACTTCGTCAAGACCGAGCAGTACCCGAACGCCTCCAAGGACCCCGACGGCCGGCTGCTGTGCGCGGCGGCGATCGGCGTCGGCGAGGACAGCTTCGCGCGGGCGATGGCGCTGGCCGAGGCGGGCGTCGACGTGATCATGGTCGACACCGCGCACGGCCACCAGCGCAACGTGCTGGAGATGGTCGCGCGGGTGAAGAAGGAGCTGGGTGACGAGGTCGACGTGGTCGGCGGCAACGTCGCCACCCGCGCCGGCGCGCAGGCGCTGGTGGACGCGGGCGCGGACGGCGTGAAGGTCGGCGTGGGCCCCGGCTCGATCTGCACCACGCGCGTGGTCGCGGGCGTGGGCGTGCCGCAGATCACCGCGATCTACGAGGCGAGCCTGGCGTGCGGCCCGGCGGGCGTGCCGGTGATCGGCGACGGCGGCATCCAGTACTCCGGCGACATCGCCAAGGCGATCGCGGCCGGCGCGAGCGCGGTCATGCTGGGCAGCCTGCTGGCGGGCACGGCCGAGTCGCCGGGCGAGCTGGTGCTGGTCAACGGCAAGCAGTTCAAGACCTACCGGGGCATGGGCTCGCTGGCGGCGATGCAGGGCCGCGGCACCGGCAAGTCCTACTCGAAGGACCGCTACTTCCAGGACGACGTGCTGTCGGAGGACAAGCTGGTGCCCGAGGGCATCGAGGGCCGCACGCCGTTCCGCGGCCCGCTGTCGTCCGTGGTGCACCAGCTCGTGGGCGGCCTGCGCGCGGCCATGGGCTACACCGGCTCGAAGACGGTCGCCGAGCTCCAGCACAAGCAGTTGGTGCGGATCACGGCGGCCGGGCTGAAGGAGAGCCACCCGCACGACATCACCATGACCGTCGAGGCCCCGAACTACACGACCCGCTGAACCGGGCCGCCCTGGGCTAGTGTTCCCAGGTTCCGCCAGCCCTCCAGGTTCCTGGCCTGCCCGGGTTCACTGGTTCCACGGAAGGACGACAAAGGTGCGCGATCTGGTCGAGATCGGCATGGGCCGGACCGCGAGGCGGGCCTACGAGCTGGACGACCTCGAAATCATCCCGTCCCGCAGGACCCGGTCCTCCAAGGACGTCTCGACGGCCTGGCAGATCGACGCCTACCGGTTCGAGATCCCGCTGATCACCCACCCGACGGACGCGATCGTGTCCCCGGGCACGGCGGTCGCGATCGGTGAGCTGGGCGGCCTGGGCGTGCTGAACGCGGAAGGCCTGTGGGCTCGCCACGGCGACGTCGAGGAGGCCCTGTTCCGGTTGGTGCAGGCGGTGGAGGACACCGACGACCCGGCCGCGCCGGTGAGGGTGCTGCAGGAGCTGCACGCCGAGCCGGTGCGGATGGACCTGATCGCCGAGGCGGTCAAGCAGGTCCGCGAGTCGGGCGTCACGGTCGCCGTGCGGGTGAGCCCGCAGCGGGCGGCCGAGCTGACGCCGGACCTGCTGGCGGCCGGCGTGGAGATCCTGGTCGTGCAGGGCACGATCATCTCGGCGGAGCACGTGTCGCGCGACGGCGAGCCGCTGAACCTGAAGTCGTTCATCGCCGACCTCGACATCCCGGTGATCGCGGGCGGCGTCGGCGACTACCGCACCGCGATGCACCTGATGCGCACGGGCGCGGCGGGCGTGATCGTCGGCTACGGCTACACGCCGGGCGTGACCACGACGGACTCGGTGCTGGGCATCGGCGTGCCGATGGCCACGGCCATCGCGGACGCGGCCGCCGCGCGGCGGGACTACCTGGACGAGACCGGCGGCCGGTACGTGCACGTGATCGCCGACGGCGGCGTGCTGACCAGCGGCGACATCGCGAAGTCGATCGCCTGCGGCGCGGACGCGGTGATGCTGGGCGAGCCGCTGGCGGCGGCGTCCGAGGCGCCGGGCCAGGGCCTGTACTGGACGGCCGCGTCGGCGCACCCGTCGGTGCCGCGCAGCCACGTGTCGACCGGCGTGGACCAGGTCGTGGACCTGCGCAAGCTGCTGTTCGGCCCGTCGGTGGACCCGCGCGGCGTGACGAACCTGTTCGGTTCGCTGCGCCGGGCGATGGCCAAGACCGGCTACTCGGACCTGAAGGAGTTCCAAAAGGTCGGCCTGACGATCCGCGGCTGAGGATCCGCGGCTGAGGATTCGAGGCTGAGGACTTCCGGGCCGACGGCTTTCGGCGAGGCGAACGGGCCCCTGCTCCAGGCGGGGGCTTTTTCGTGCCCGGCCGCGCCTGAACCGATCGAGAACTAGCTGTTACCGGAAGTTACGCCTACTCTCGCCGGCATGGGTGAACTCGCCGGTAACAACACCGACTACGACGTCGTCGTGGTGGGTTCGGGCTTCGGCGGCAGCGTCGCCGCGCTCCGGCTCACCGAGAAGGGCTACCGGGTGGCCGTGGTCGAGGCGGGCCGCCGGTTCGCCGACGACGAGTTCGCCGAGACGTCCTGGGACCTGCGGCGGTACCTGTGGGCGCCCGCGCTGGGCTGCTACGGCATCCAGCGCATCCACGCGCTGCGCAGCGTGATGATCCTGGCCGGCGCGGGCGTCGGCGGCGGGTCGCTGGTGTACGCGAACACGCTGTACCGGCCGCTCAAGCCGTTCTACGCCGACCGGCAGTGGGCGCACATCACCGACTGGGAGGCCGAGCTGGCCCCGTTCTACGACCAGGCGAGCCGGATGCTGGGAGTGGTGGAGAACCCGACCACCACCCCGTCCGACGTGGTGATGCAGCGCGTCGCCGAGGACATGGGCGTGGCCGACACGTTCCACCCGACGCCGGTCGGCGTGTTCTTCGGCGAGCCCGGCGAGCCCGCCGAGGACCCGTACTTCGGCGGCGCGGGCCCGAGCCGGACCGGCTGCACGCAGTGCGGCGCGTGCATGTCGGGCTGCCGCGTCGGCGCGAAGAACACCCTGGTGAAGAACTACCTCTACCTGGCCGAGCGCAACGGCGCGGAGGTGCTGCCGCTGACCACCGTGACGGACCTGCGCCAGGCGCCGGACGGCACGTGGGTCGTCGGCACCCGGCGCACCGGCGGCAAGCTGCGCAAGGGCCGCCGCACGATCACCGCGGGCCAGGTCGTGCTGGCCGCCGGCACGTGGGGCACCCAGCAGCTGCTGCACCGGATGCGGGCCGAGGGCGCGCTGCCCGACCTGTCGCCGAGGCTGGGCGAGCTGACCAGGACGAACTCCGAGGCGATCATCGGCGCGGCCCGCTTCACCGTGGACGAGGAGCGCAACTTCAGCCGGGGCGTGGCGATCACCTCGTCCATCCACCCCGACGAGCAGACCCACATCGAGCCGGTCCGCTACGGCAGGGGCAGCAACGCCATGGGGCTGCTCCAGACGCTGGCCACGGACGGCGCGAAGGCCACGCCGCGGCTGGTGCAGTTCCTCGCCCAGGCCGTCCGCCACCCGCTGCGGCTGGCCCGCCTCATGTCGGTGCACCGGTGGAGCGAGCGGACGGTGATCCTGCTGGTGATGCAGAGCCTCGACAACTCCATCACCACGTTCACCAAGAAGGGCCTGTTCCGCCGCAAGCTCACCTCCCGGCAGGGGCACGGGCAGCCCAACCCGACGTTCATCGAGGCGGGCCACCGGGCGAACCTGCTGGCCGCGCGGCACATCGACGGCATGCCGGGCGGCACCTGGGGCGAGCTGTTCAACATCCCGCTGACCGCGCACTTCATCGGCGGCTGCCCGATCGGCTCGACCCCGGCCGAGGGCGTCATCGACCCGTACCACCGGGTCCACGGCTACCCGGGCCTGTCCGTGGTGGACGGCGCGGCGATCTCGGCCAACCTGGGCGTGAACCCGTCGCTCACCATCACCGCGCAGGCCGAGCGCGCGTTCTCGGTGTGGCCGAACAAGGGCGAGCCGGACCCGCGACCCGACCAGTCGGCGGGCTACCGGCGGATCACCCCGGTGCCGCCGGTCAACCCCGCCGTGCCCGCCCACGCACCCGGCGCGCTGCGGCTGCCGATCGTGGGGGTCCGGGGGAGCTGATCATCCCTATGGTGGAGGTGTGGCCGACCCAACCCCCGAGCGGATCGTCGAACTGGCGGACGGCGTCCACGCGCTGATCTCCGAGGACGCCCCGAACGTGGGCGCGATCGAGGGGGAGGACTTCCTGGTCTGCGTCGACGCCCGGGCGACGCCGGCGCAGGCCCGCCGCTGGCTCGACCCGCTGCGCCGGCGCACCCGCAAACCCGTCCGCCACCTGGTCCTGAGCCACTACCACGCGGACCGCGCGCTGGGCGCGAGCGCGTTCGACGCCGCCGAGGTCGTCGCCCACGAGAACACCAGGGCGCTGATCGCCGAACGCGGCCGGGAGGACTGGCGAGGTCGGCGCGACCTGGTCGGGGAGGCGTCGGGCATCCCCGGCCTCACCTGGCCGACCGTCACGTTCTCCGACCGCCTCACCATCCCGCTCGGCGGCGACCGGGGCGAGGTGGAGCTGCGGTACTGCGGGCGCGGCCACACCGCGGGCGACCTCGTCGCCTGGTTGCCGCACCAGCGGATCCTGTTCGCCGGCGACCTGGTCGAGGCGCGGGCCGCCCTCGACACCGCCGACGCGTTCCACGACGAGTGGGCCACCACGACGCTGGACCGCGTGGCCGCCCTGGGCGCGGAGCAGCTCGTCGGCGGGCACGGCCCGCACGCCCGCGACCGGGCGGAGGTCGACGCGGCCGTCGCCAACTCGCGGCACTTCCTGGACGAGCTGCGCCGCACCGTCGGCAGCGCGCACCTCAGCGGCGGCACGCCTGCGGACGCGTACCGGGCCGCGCACCGCGCCCTGGCGCCGCGCTACGGCCGGTGGCCGGCGTTCGAGCGCTGCCTGCCGTTGAACGTGCAGCGGTACTGGGACGAGTGCGACGGCGTGGTCTGGCCGCGCGTCCGCACCGCCGAAACCGACCGCGAGGTGCGGCGGGCCCTGCGGTGACACCCCGCCCCCACCGCCGCCGGGGCGTCACCGCGAACCCCTCGGGCCGCCGCGGGACCGTGCGCTCAGAGGGTGATGCCGGTGAGCACCATCGTGCGCTCCTCGGTGAAGTCCTCCATCGCCGACCGCACGCCCTCGCGCCCGGTGCCGGACCCCTTCACCCCGCCGTACGGCATCTGGTCGGCGCGGTAGGACGGCACGTCGCCCACGATCACCCCGCCCACCTCCAGCTCCGCCGCCGCCGAGAACGCCACCTTCAGGTCCCGCGTGAACACGCCGGCCTGCAACCCGTAGTCGGTCGCGTTGGCCAGCTCGAACGCCTCGTCCACCGAGTCCACCACGGCCACCGCCAGCACCGGCCCGAACACCTCCTCGTGCCACAGCCTGGCGTCGCGGGGCACGTCCTGCACCACCGTCGGCTCGACCGAGGTCCCCGACCGCCCGCCGCCGACGTGCAGCACCGCGCCGCCGGACACGGCCTCGGCGACCCACTCCTCGACCCGCCGGGCGTTGTCCTCGTCGATCAGCGGCCCGACCTCCACCTCGGGGTCGTGCGGGTCACCGGTCCTCAGCCCCCGCACCGCCTCGACCAGCTTCGGCACGAACTCCCCGGCGACCTCGCGGTGCACCAGCACCCGCTGCACCGCGATGCAGGACTGCCCGCCCTGGTAGTTGCCGTACGTGGCGATCCGCTGCGCCGCGAAGTCCAGGTCCGGCCAGTCGGGGCAGACGATGGCCGCCGAGTTGGACCCCAGCTCCATCACCACGTGCTTGCGCGGCGCGGAGTCCATCAGCGACCACCCGACCCCGGTCGAGCCGGTGAACGAGATGACGGGCAACCGCTCGTCGGTCACCAGGGTCTTCATGTCACCGCCCCGCACGGGCAGCACGGAGAACGCGCCCTCGGGCAGCTCCGCCTCCGCCAGCAGCTCGCCCAGCAGCAACGCCGACAGCGGCGTGGCCGACGCGGGCTTCACGACCACCGGCGCGCCGACCGCCAGCGCCGGCGCCACCTTGTGCGCCACCAGGTTCAGCGGGAAGTTGAACGGCGCGACCGCCAGCACCGGCCCGCGCGGCACCCGCCGCACCACGGCCATCCGGCCCTCGCCGCCGGCGTCGGTGTCCAGGCGCTGGAGGTCGCCGGTGAACCGCCGGGCCTCCTCCGCCGCGAACCGGAACGTGTTGACCGCCCGCTGCACCTCGACGTTCGCCCACTTCAACGGCTTGCCGTTCTCCGCGGTGATGGTCTCGGCGACCTCCTCGGCCCGGTCGGCCAACGCCGAGGCCACGTGCGACAGCGCCGCCGCCCGCACGTGCGCGGGCGTTTGCCGGAACTCCTTCGCCACCGCCGCCGCGGCGGCGACGGCCCGCTCCACCTGCTCCTGCCCGGGGACCGCCACCGAGGCCACCTCGGTGCCGTCGAACGGGTGGTGCACCGCGAGGGCTGAGACGCCCTGTTCCGCGTGTCCAGCGATCCAGCAGGGCCGTGGCTGAGGCGTGAACGCGTCCATGACCCACACCGTATTCCCGTCCCGCCGACTTCCACCTATTGATCTTGGAAGTACCCCCGTCCGCCCCACGCCCGCGTCCCCGCGAAGTGCCGGCGTACGTACTCGGCGTGCCGCGAGTAGTAGGCGTCGTGCCCCTCTTCCCGCTGCCGCCGGAACTCGGGCCGCCCCCGGATCATCGCGACCATGTCCGCCAACCGCGCCAGCACCCGTTCGCCGATCCCCTCCAGCGGCAACCCGTACTCCGCGCAGAACAACCCGGCCCGCCGCCACTGCTCCGCGACCCCGCCGAAGCCCCCGTCGCCCTCCGGCGCGAACGGCGCCAGGCAGTACACCGAGTAGGCCACGTCCCACCACCGCGGCCCCGGCCGGGCGCCGTCGAAGTCGATGACCCCGACCGGCACGCCGTCCCGGAACACCACGTTGTAGGGAGCCAGGTCGTTGTGGCAGATCACCTCTACGGGTGAAATCGGCGGGAACTGCCAGCCGGCCACCCCGACCTCCGCCACCACGGGGACCGAGGCGTCGTGCAGCCGCCGCGCCAGGCGCGCCACCGCGACCAGCACCTCGTCCGACCGCAGCCGTTCGGCCAGCGGCGGGTGGCCGACCTCACCCGGGAGGTACGACAGCACCTCCCGCCCGCGCCCGTCCACGCCGTGCGGGACCGGCGAAAGGCCAAGCGGCGCAAGGCGTCCGAGCAGCCGGTGCACGTTGGGCGTCCACGGCCCGGTGGGCCGCCGCACCGTCGACCCGACTCGCACGACCTCGTTGAGGCCGCCTCCGGTGAGCACTTCCTCCTCCACGCATGACATCCTTCACCTGCGCGGATCCGCCAGACGAGAGGTTTTCCCCCAGTGGCCGAGAGCAGCAACCGCCCTGTGCTGGTAGTCGACTTCGGCGCGCAGTACGCGCAGCTGATCGCCCGGCGAGTCCGGGAGGCGCAGGTCTACTCGGAAGTCGTCCCGCACACCACACCCGTGGCGGAGCTGCTCGAACGCGACCCCGCCGCCATCGTGCTGTCGGGCGGCCCGTCGAGCGTCTACGAGCCGGGCGCGCCGCAGGTCGACCCGAAGCTGTTCGAGATGAACGTCCCGGTCTTCGGCATCTGCTACGGCTTCCAGGCCATGGCGGGCGCGCTCGGCGGCACGGTGGAGCACACCGGCACCCGCGAGTACGGCCGCACGGACCTCGGCGTCCGGCACGCCGGCGGCCTGCTGCACGACGAGCTGCCCGCCAACCACCCGGTGTGGATGAGCCACGGCGACTGCGTGACCAAGGCACCCGAGGGCTTCACGGTCACCGCGACCAGCGAAGGCGCCCCGGTGGCCGCGTTCGAGGACCCGGAGCGCCGCTTCGCGGGCGTCCAGTACCACCCCGAGGTCGGGCACTCGCCGCACGGCCAGGAGGTGCTGCGCCGGTTCCTGCACGACATCGCGGGCATCCGGCCGCAGTGGACCACGTCCTCGATCGTGGACGAGCAGGTGGCGCTGATCCGCGAGCAGGTCGGCGACGGCCGGGCGATCTGCGGCCTGTCCGGCGGCGTGGACTCCGCCGTGGCCGCCGCGCTCGTCCAGCGGGCCATCGGCGACCGTCTGACCTGCGTGTTCGTCGACCACGGCCTGCTGCGGGCCGGTGAGCGCGCCCAGGTCGAGCGGGACTTCGTGGCCGCCACGGGCGTCAACCTGGTGACCGTGGACGCCCGCGAGCGGTTCCTCGACGCGCTCAAGGGCGTGACGGACCCCGAGCAGAAGCGCAAGATCATCGGCCGCGAGTTCATCCGCGTCTTCGAGCAGGCCGAGCGCGACCTGAAGGCCGAGGGCGACTACCGGTTCCTCGTCCAGGGCACGCTCTACCCGGACGTGGTCGAGTCCGGCGGCGGCGCGGGCGCGGCCAACATCAAGAGCCACCACAACGTCGGCGGGCTGCCCGACGACCTCGAGTTCACGCTGGTGGAGCCGCTGCGGGCGCTGTTCAAGGACGAGGTCCGCCGCGTCGGCGCCGAGCTGGGCCTGCCCGAGACGATCGTGCAGCGGCAGCCGTTCCCCGGTCCGGGCCTCGGCATCCGGATCATCGGCGAGGTCACCCAGGAGCGGCTGGACGTCCTGCGCAAGGCCGACGCGATCGCCCGCGAGGAGCTGACCAGCGCCGGGCTGGACCGGCAGATCTGGCAGTGCCCGGTCGTGCTGCTGGCCGACGTGCGCAGCGTGGGCGTGCAGGGTGACGGCCGCACCTACGGTCACCCGGTCGTGTTGCGCCCGGTGTCCAGCGAGGACGCGATGACCGCGGACTGGACCCGGCTGCCCTACGACGTGCTGGAGCGGATCTCGACCCGCATCACCAACGAGGTGAGCGAGGTCAACCGCGTGGTCCTGGACGTGACGAGCAAGCCGCCGGGCACCATCGAGTGGGAGTGAGCGCGGAGGAGGGCCCGTCCTCCCCGGGACGGGCCCTCCTCCGTCACACCCCCGACACCCCCGGCTAGCGGCGCCGGCGGGCCGAACCCGCCAGCAACCCCAACCCGATCACCATCGCCCCTCCGGCCAACGCCCACCTCAGGTCGAGGAAGTCCGGCCAGGCCGCTCCGTCGGAGAGCATGTAGGCCGCGGCGACCAGGGCCGCGACCCCGAACACCAGCCCCACCACGTCGACCCCGCGCCGCTCGACCGAATCCTGGTCAGCCACGGCTCACCTCCACCTCTCCGAGGTCGCTGCGCACGTCCAGCACGACCTTCAGCCCGCCGGGGCCGTCGGCCCCGTAATCGGTCACCTGCTCGTACCGCCCCTCGCCGTCGGACTCCCGGCCGAGGCAGCGCACCGAACCCAGGTCGGCCCGGCAGTCCACCGTGACGTCGGCGTCGGCGGGCACCCGGACCCGCGCGCTGCCCAGCCCGACCTCGACGGCCGTCGTGACCGACCCGCTGTCCGGCAGCGCGGTCAGGTCCAGCTCGACCTCGCCGACCCCCGCCGCGTACCGCTCCTGCACCTCGGCCACCGCCGTGGGCCGCGCCCTCGTGCTGCCGACCTCCCCGGCGTCGACGTCGAAGTCCACCGACGTCAGCACCACCCCGGCCACCGACAGCGGCACGACCAGCCAGACGAGGCCGCGGCCACCGCCGCCGCGCAGCGCGCCGAGCACCATCCCCGCGCCCAGCACGGCCACGAGGAGCCCGATCACGTGCCCGGCGCGGAACCAGTCCGAGTACGCCGACGCCACCAGCGACCCGGCCAGCACCACCAGCGCCGCGCCGAACGTCGCCCCGCCGACCCGCGACCTGCGCCGCGCCGGCACCGGCTCGACCGGCCGCGCGGGCTCCGGCGGACCGCCCGGCTCGGGCAGGTCCCACGCGAACGGGGCCGCCCCCAACGGGTCCCACGCCGGTGGGTTCACGCGCCCGGTCGCCTGCTCCTCCGTCGACACCCCGACCCCCGCACCGCCTCCGGCACCACCGTCCGCGACTCCCGGGCCACCGACACCCGCACCACCCGCGGGGACGCCGAACGCCGGCGTCGGCTCGGGCCGGTTGAGCTGCCCGCGCCCGCGGTGCAGCAGGTAGACCGCGCCCACGGACAGCAGCACGCCGCCGACCATGGTGAAGCCGCCGTCCACGAAGAACCCGGTCGCCGGCACCACCGCGAGGCCGAGCAGCACCGTCAACGCCGTGGGCGTCGAGCTGTGCCCCCGACCCAGCAGCGACTCCGCCGGCGACACCTCGTCGTCCGCCTGCGCCAGCAGCAGCCAGCCCAGCAGGTAGATGAGCACACCGGCCCCGTTGCACAGCGCCATGGCCACGAACGCCACCCGGACGATCACCGGGTCGATCTGGTACCGCTGGGCGATACCGGCGGCGACACCGGCGATCTTGCGACCGTCGTGGGGCCGCCTGGGCCGCGTGGCCCAGAAGTCCTTCAGCGTCTCTTCGACGCCGGCTGCGTTGATGCTCCCGCTCACGACGACAAGCTTGCTCAACGGGCACCGCCCCGCACATCGGGGAGGCACCCTGAACCGGGGATCGGGTGGAACCCTGATGACCGGCCCCGACCCCCGTGTGACCATCGAGGGGTGAGCGTGGAGACGAAGACCCTCGAACCGGTGCGCCGCAGGCGGACCGGCCGGGTGGTCGCGGGCGTGGCCGGCGGTGTCGCCGACCACCTCGGCATCGAGGTGTTCTGGGTGCGGGCGGCGTTCGCCGCGCTGACCGCCCTCAACGGGGTCGGCGTCATCGCCTACGGCCTGCTGTGGCTGTTCGTGCCGCAACGGGCGGCGGGCGAGCCGGAGGAGCCCGCGAACCCGAGGGAGCGCCAGCAGGCGTTGGGCCTGGTCGCCCTGGGCATCGGCGCGGCCGTGCTCGCCGGCCTGTTCTCCGGCCCGCTCAGCGGCTGGATCGCCGGGCCGCTCGCCGTCGCGCTCGTGGGCGCGGCCGTGGTGTGGCGGGAGGCGGACGAGGCGCAGCGCCGCCGCTGGCGCGACGGCGCGAGGTCCGGGATCCTCGGCGGCACCGGCCGCAGCGCGATCGTGCGGGTCCTCGCGGGCGTGGCCCTGGTCGCCATCGGCATCGGCGTGCTGCTCGTCAACAGCTACGGCGTCGACCAGCTCCGGTTCGCGCTGCTGGCCGTGGTCGCGACCCTCGGCGGCGTGGCGGTGCTCACCGTGCCGCTGTGGATCAAGCTCATCAACGACCTGGGCGAGGAGCGCCGGGTCCGCATCCGCACCGAGGAGCGCGCCGAGATCGCCGCCCACCTGCACGACTCCGTGCTGCAGACCCTCGCGCTGATCCAGAAGCAGGCCGAGCAGCCGCGCGAGGTCAAGCGCCTGGCCCGCGGCCAGGAGCGGCAGCTGCGGGAGTGGCTGTACGGGCGCGTGGTGGAGGACAACAACGAGCCGACCACCATGTCGGCGGCCATCGCGAAGGCGTCCGGCGAGGTGGAGGACACCTTCGCGCTGGCCGTGCAGCAGGTCGTCGTGGGCGACTGCCTGCTCGACCCGAACCTGTACGCGCTGGTCCAGGCCGCCCGCGAGGCGATGGTGAACGCGGCCAAGCACGCGGGCGTCGCCGAGATCAGCGTGTACGGGGAGGTGGAGCCGGAGCGCGTCACCGTCTTCGTCCGCGACCGGGGCAAGGGCTTCGACCCGGGCACCGTGCCGGAGGACCGGCATGGCCTCGCCGACTCCATCGGGGGGAGGATGGACCGGCACGGCGGCGAAGTCCGGATCCGGACCCGGTTGGGCGAGGGCACGGAGGTGCAGCTGATGATGCCGAGGAAAACCGCAGACAAGCGAGAGACGGGGGCCAGGACATGACCGTTCGGGTGTTCCTGGTGGACGACCACGCGCTGTTCCGCGCCGGGGTGCGGGCCGAGCTGGACTCCATCACCGACGAGATCGACGTCGTCGGCGAGGCCGGTTCGGTCGGCGAGGCGGTGGCGGGCATCGGGCACCACCGGCCGGACGTGGTGCTGCTGGACGTGCACATGCCCGACGGCGGTGGCGCGGAGGTGCTGCGGCAGGTCCGCACGGCCCTGCCCGAGGTGGTATTCCTGGCGCTGTCGGTGTCCGACGCGGCCGAGGACGTCATCGCGGTCATCCGCGCCGGCGCGCGCGGGTACGTGACGAAGACCATCTCCAGCCAGGAGCTGGTGCGCGCGGTCGTGCGCGTGTCGGAGGGCGACGCGGTGTTCAGCCCGCGGCTGGCCGGGTTCGTGCTGGACGCGTTCGCCGACCGGCCGGGCGCGGCCCCGATCAGCGACCCCGAGCTGGACCTGCTGACCCCGCGGGAGCGGGACGTGCTGCGGCTGCTGGCGCGCGGGTACGCGTACAAGGAGATCGCGTCGGAGCTGTTCATCTCGGTGAAGACGGTCGAGACGCACGTGTCGAGCGTGCTGCGCAAGACGCAGCTGTCCAACCGGTACGAGCTGTCGCGCTGGGCGTCCGACCGGCGACTGGTGTGACCGCTCAGGTGAGCTGCTCGGAGGAGCTGATCCGCAGCCGCCCGTCGACCGGTTCGACCACCATCAGGTAGAAGCCCGCCACCTCGGCCGGGCCGCGCCGGAACGTCACGCGCGCCCGGACCACGAACCGGTCCCCGTCGCCCGGCACGACCTCGAACTGGTCGGCGCGCACGTCGTCGTACTGCTCCCAGAAGCGCTGGTACTCCTCGAACGGCTGCCGGAAGGTGGCGGCCAGGTTGTCGTAGGCGGCCGGCGTGTCCTCGGGCAGCAGCTCGTAGTGCCGCTCGACCAGGGCGCGGGCCTCCTCGGACGTGTGGGCGGGCTCGCCGAACGGCCCGAGCCGCAGCGCGGCGACCGCGACGGAACCGGCCACGAGCAGCAGCACCACCGCCGCCACGACGGGCGCCAACCAGCGCTTCCCGTGGTCGGCGGTCGCGGGGGCGGCCTCGGTGGCGACCTCGGTCGCGGGCTCCTCGACGCCCTGCGCCGGGTGCGGTGCCGACACCTGGGCCGCCGCGCTCCGCGATCGCGCCGGGCCGGGTGCCGGATTGGGCGTCGACGGCCGGTCCGGACCCGCTGCCGGGTTCCGCGTGGACGGCCGGTCCGAACCTCCTGCCCGGTCCCGCGTTGACGGCCGGCCTGATCCCGTTGCCCGGCCGCGCGTGGACGGCCGGTCCGAATCCGCTGCCGGGTTCCGTGTTGAGGGTTGGCCTGATCCCCCTACCTGGTCCCGTGCTGACGGCTGGACCGATCCCGCTGCCGGGTTCCGTGTTGACGGCTGGCCTGATCCCGCTGCCCGGTCCCGTGCCGACGCCCGGTCCGAACCCGCCGCCCGGTCCCGCGCCGACCCGCGCGCCGACCCCTGCCCGGCCCCTCGCGCCGGCCCCTGCGCCCGACTGCGCGCCGACACCTGGGCCGACACCCGCGCCGCGCCCTCCTTCGACGCCCGCGGCGCGTGGGCGGTCAGCAGGTCCACCGCCTCGGCCGCCGTCGGCCGCCGTGCCGGGTCCGCCGAGAGCAACCGCAGCAGCACCCCCGTCAACGCCCCGGACCGCGTCGGCGGCTCGACCAGCCCCGCCGCGGCCCGGTACAGCAGCCCGAAGTTGTTGTCGCTGACCCCGTGCGGCGACCTGCCCTCGGTGGCCGCGTACAGCGTCGCCCCCAGCGAGAACACGTCCGATGCCTGGTCCGGCTGCTCGCCGCGCGCCACCTCGGGCGCGAGGTACGCCGGTGTGCCGGTGATCATGCCGCTGTCGGTGAGCGTGCCGTCCCCCGCGGCCCGCGAGATGCCGAAGTCGGTCAACTTGACCGTGCCGTCGTGCCCGATGAGCACGTTCGACGGCTTCACGTCCCGGTGCACGATGTCCGCCGCGTGCGCCGCGGCCAGTGCGGCGGCCACCCGACCCCCGATCCGGGCCGCCTCCTCCGGGCTCACCCCGCCCCGCTCGGCCAGCAGCCCGGCCAGGCTGCGCGAGGGCAGGTACTCCATGACCAGCCAGGGCCGGTCGTCCTCCACCACCACGTCGAACACGGAGATCGCGTCGGGGTGCTGCAAGCGCGCCGCGTTGCGCGCCTCGCGCATGGCCCGCGCCCTGGCCACCTCGACGGCGTCCGCCGTCAGGTCCGGCCACCTCAGCCGCTTGACCGCCACCTCCCGGTCGAGCAGCTCGTCCCGCGCCCGCCACACGACGCCCATGGCGCCGCTGCCGATGCGCTCGATCAGCGCGTACCGACCGCCGACCGTCGCCGCTTCCGTCCCCCCGGACTCCGCCACGTCAGCAGGTTAGGCGATGGCGCGGCCCGCGGCGGTCAGTTGGTGGAGACCAGCTTGGCCAGCTCGCGGTCGAAGTCGATCCACAGGTCCTCCTCGCCGGGCTGGACCACGTCGTAGGTGAGGTCGAGGAACTCGGCGATGTCCTCGGCGTCGGCGGACAGGATGGCGAAGCCGGTCGGCGCGTTCAGCTCGACCAGGACGCGCTCCGGGTCGTCGGCCGCCGGCCGGACCAGGATGTCGCCCTCGCCGGACGAGGTGAGCAGGCCGTCCGCCAGCAGGTCGCGGGCGAAGATCCACTCGACCTTGCCCTGCCCGGTGTGGAACAGCACGGCTACCGCGTACGGGTCCTCCGGCTCGTAGTGGAGTTCGGCCTCCACCGGCGCCGGGGCCACGCCCGGGACGAGGAGGTGGAACGTCGTGGCGATGGTGATGCTGTCGTTGCTCATGTCCTGTGGGTTCCCTTCCGGAGTCGTCCCTCTCATGTGAGGAGACGTCCGTGAGGGCGAATCGGGACGTAGTTCGCCTGAACACCACGCGATCGGGGGAGACCTGGGTCTCAACTCCACCCGTTTGCCCAGGACGGGTGTCTCAGTTGGACCCTCGGGCCCCGACACGACCGGACAACGGTGCGTTATCGCAGGTCACTTCAGCGTAGTCGCCTTGACGCCGACGGGCTCGTCGAGGACCGGGACGACCGCCGTCGCGGGCTGCCGGCGGGTCAGCGCGACGCCCACGAGCACCACCACCATGCCCGCCACGATGCGCAGGTTGATCGCCTCGCCCAGGAACACCGCGCCCAGCAGCACCGACACCACCGGCAGCAGGTAGCCGACCGTGGTGGCGTTGGTCGCGCCCTCGTCCTCGATCAACCGGTAGTTGAGCACGAACGCCACGCCCGTCCCGAAGACGCCCAGGATGCCCACGGCCACGAGCGGCTGCCACGACAGGTGCACCGGCTGCGCCCCCGCCACGGGCACCACGACGGCCGTCATGCCCGCCGCGGCCACCAGCTGCGCCGCCGAGATCTGCATCGGCGTGAGGCCGCGCCCGGACACCTTGCGGCCGATGTAGGCGTAGGCGACCGCGTAGGACGCCGCCGCGGCCAGGCACGCCAGCGCGCCCCAGCTCGCCAGCCCGGCCTGCTGCCACGGGGCGAAGATGAGCAGCACGCCCGCGAAGCCGAGCACGAGGCCCGCGAACCGGGCCGGGTTGCGGCGCCGCTCCGAGCCCAGCAGGAGCCCGATGCCCAGCGCCCACAGCGGGGTGGTGGCGTTCAGCACGCCCGCCACGCCCGAATCCACCGTCTGCTCGCCCAGCGCGAACAGCGCGAACGGCACCGCGCTGCCGAAGACGGCCGCGAAGCACAGGTGCAGCCACGACGTCCGGTCCCGCGGCAGCCGCTGCTTGTTCCAGCGCACGAGCGCGACCAGCACGACCGCGCCCAGCGCGGTGCGGGTGAGCGTGATCTGCAACGGCGAGAGGCCCGTCAGGGCGATCTTGATCCACAGGAAGCTGGAGCCCCAGAGCAGGGCCAGGACACCCATCCTGATCAGCGTGCCAGGCTTGTTCACGCCCCTACTCTGCGCGTCCCCGAACTATCAGCACAAGTGAATAGAACTGCACGAAGCTTAAGCGGCGCTGTACGGTGGGGTCATGTTGGACGTGCGACGCATGCAGGTGCTCCGGGCCGTGGTCACCACCGGCTCCATCACGGCCGCGGCGGTCAACCTCGGCTACACGCCCTCGGCCGTCAGCCAGCAGGTCTCGGCCCTGGAGAAGCAGGCCGGCCTGCCGCTGCTCGACCGCGTGGGCCGGGGGGTGCGGCCCACCGTGGCGGGCCGGCTGCTCACCGAGCACGCCGCGCTCATCACCGACCGGCTGGTCGAGGCCGAGGCGGCGCTCGCCGACCTCCGCGCCGGCCGCACCGGGCGGCTGCGGGTCCGCTACTTCGCCACCGCCGGCGCGGCCCTCGTGCCGCCCGCCGTCGCCCTCTTCCGCACCAAGCACGCCGACGTCCAGCTCGACCTGAAGCTCACCGAGCCGGACGACCCGATGGTGGAGGTGGAGGCGGGCCGCGCCGACGTGGCCCTCGTCGTGCACCACCGGGACGGCGAGTCGCCGCGCGGGGTGCACCTCGTGCACCTGCTCGACGACCCCTACCTGGCCGTGCTGCCGCGCGGCCACGAGCTGACCCGCAAGCGCGTGCTCGACCTCGCCGACCTGGCCGACGAGCAGTGGGTGGACGCCGTGGCGCCGCCCGGCCCGTGCCGCGACATCGTGCTCGACGCGTGCGCGGGCGCGGG
The DNA here is from genome assembly GCF_044544865.1 of Actinosynnema sp. NPDC053489. Classification (NCBI taxonomy): domain Bacteria; kingdom Bacillati; phylum Actinomycetota; class Actinomycetes; order Pseudonocardiales; family Pseudonocardiaceae; genus Actinosynnema; species Actinosynnema sp. NPDC053489. The sequence continues at coordinate 412,222 of NZ_JBITXT010000003.1, forward strand.
GTTCACGCCGAACATCGTGGTGGAGGCCGACGACTACCCGACCGCGCAGGGCTTCGTCGCGGCCGGGCTCGGCGTGACCATCGTGCCCAAGCTCAGCCTGGGCGTCGTGCACCCCGGCGTGGTGGTCCGCAAGCTGCGGCACCCGGAGCCGACCAGGACGATTTGCGCCGCCATCCGCGAGGAGGGCGTCCGCTCACCCGCCGTGGCGAGCCTGCTGGACGCCCTGAAGGCCTCGGCCCACTAGCCCCGCGCGACGTGCCGCGTCACGCCTTGCCCATCGGGTCTTCCTTGTCGATGAACAGGTACTCGCCCTGCCACGCCAGGCCGACGAGCTTGCGCTCGCGGCTGACCGTGCCGTCCTTGAGGTTGTAGGTGACGACGACCTCGTACGCGTACGGCGAGTTGAGCTTCACCTCGTCGAGGCTGACCGACTTCACCTGGTTCCACCAGTTGCGGAAGCCGTCGATGCCGCCCGAGGTGTTCTTCATCTTCGGGCTGAGCCGGTTGAAGCCCTCGTCCACGGCCTCCGGCATGAGCGCGAAGTAGTCGCGGACCGTCTGCTCCTGCTGCTCGAGCGTCGGCGAGCCGATGACCTTCACGGGCGGACCGGCCGCCTTCTTCGACGGCGTCACCGACGCCTCGCCGCCCGCCTCCTGCGCCGTGGTCGACGTCGTGGAGCCCGCCTGGGTGCCCTCGGAGCCGGAGCCGTTGGACAGGATGCTCGCCAGCAGGATGCCCACGACCGCGGCGACGGCGATGGCGAGCGCGGTAACCACCGCGGACCGCTTGCCCCTCAGCGCACCGCCGGACGGCCTGGCCGCGACCGGCGGGTGGGCCGCCTGCCGCTGCGGCGCGGGCTGCTGCGCCGGCACGGGCGCCACCCTGGTCGCGGGCGGCGGGGCGGCGGCCGCGTTGCCCTGGGCGGCCGGTGCGAGCGCACGGGTCGGCGCGGCCTGCACGGGCGCGCCCTGCCACGACGGCGGGTGCGTCTGCGGCAGCGGCACCGGGAACTCCGGCGCGGCCCGGCCCGACGCCACCGCGGCGAGCGCCTCGCGGGCCTCGGCCATGGTCGGCCGGTCCTCGGGCTCGGCGCGCAGCAGGCGCATCAGCAGCGCGGTCAGCGGGCCCGCCTGCTTCGGCGGCACCACCTTGCCCGACGCGACCTGGTGCAGCAGCGCGATGGTGTTCTCGTTCAGGCCGAACGGCGGCGCGCCCTCGATCGCCGCGTACAGCGTCGAGCCCAGCGAGAACACGTCCGAGGGCGGGCCCGGGTCGTAGCCCTTGGCGACCTCGGGCGCGAGGTAGGCGGGCGTGCCCGCGAGCATCCCGGTCGCGGTGACGGTGACGTCGCCGGTCGCCCGGGAGATGCCGAAGTCGGTGATCTTCACCGTGCCGTCGTTGCCGAGCAGGATGTTGCCCGGCTTGATGTCGCGGTGCACGATCCCCGCGTTGTGCGCGGCGGCGAGCGCGGAGGCGACCTGCGAGCCGATCGACGCCACGTCGCGGGGCGGCAGCGTGCCGCGCTCGGACAGGGCGGTGGACAGGCTCTTGGACGGCAGGTACTCCATCACCAGCCACGGCTGGCCGTCGTCCTCCGCCACGTCGTAGACCGCGATCGCGTGGGGGTGCTGGAGGCGGGCCGCGATCCGGCCCTCGCGCATCGCGCGGCGCTTGGCCTCGTCCGTGTCGGACTCGGCCAGGCCCGGCTGCAGGAGCAGCTGCTTGACCGCGACCGTGCGGTGCAACCGCTCGTCGTGCGCCTGCCAGACGACGCCCATCGCACCGCTGCCGATCCGCCGGCCAAGTCGGTAGCGGCCGGCAACCAGGCGGCCATCGTCGCTCACGGCGTGCTCCCAGTAGCTGCTAGGGCTTCATTGAGTGGCGAACGACTGGACGCCACCAGGACAAGGACGTTGCATCACCCGATCGGGTTCAACACCACACCTTACGAGGTTCGCTAGCCACCCTGTCCCACAGTGGGGGGTGTCGTCGTGGTCGTCGTGGTCGGCGGGGTCGTCGTGGTGGTCGTCGTGGCGGTGGTCGTGGTGGTGGTCGGCGGTGTCGTCGTGGGCGGCGGTGGCGGTGGCGGTGTGGTGGTGGTCGTGGTCGGCTCCACCGTGACCGTCTCGGTCTCCACGGTCGTCACGGCGGCGGGCGTCGTGGTCGTCGTGGTGGTCGGCGCGGGCGAGGACGAGCTGGTGCCGCCCACCGACGGTGAGACCGGCTCCTTCCCGCCGAACCAGTCCAGCGCCACGGCGAGGAAGCCGAGCAGCAGCAGCGCGCCGAGCACCACCGCCGCGATCACCAGCGCCCGGTTGTCGTTCGACCGCGACGGTGCGGCGACGGGCACCGCGCCGCCCGTGGACCGCGGCCCGGGCCGCACCACGCGGGTGCGGTCGGCGTCCAGCACGGTCGTCGCGCCCGCGGCCACCGGCGCGAACCCCGGCGCGCCGGCCGGCAGCATGCCGGTCAGGCTGGGGTTGCGGCCGTGCGCGACCGCGCTGAGCATGTCGCGGGCCTGCGCCATGGTGGGCCGGTCGGCGGGGTCGTAGTTGAGCAGCCGCAGCAGCACGTCGGTCAGCGGGTGGTCGACCGTCGGCGGGTTGATCCGCCCGGCCGCCACGGCGTGCAGCACGCCCAGCGTGTTCTCCGACAGCCCGAACGGCGGCTCGCCCTCGACCGCCGCGTACAGCGTCGAGCCGAGCGAGAACACGTCCGAGGCGGGCGTCGGGTCCTGGCCGCGCGCGATCTCCGGCGCGAGGTAGGCGGGCGTGCCCGCGATCAGGCCGGTCTTCGTGACCGTGACGTCGTCGCTGGCCCGGGAGATGCCGAAGTCGGTGATCTTGACCAGGCCGTTGTCGGCGAGCAGCACGTTGCCGGGCTTGACGTCGCGGTGCACGATCCCGGCGGCGTGCGCGGCGGCCAGCGCGGCGGCGGCCTGCATGCCGATCTGGGCCACCTCGACCGGGTCGAGCGGGCCGTGCTCGGCCATCGTGTCGGCGAGGCTGTAGGAGGGCAGGTACTCCATGACCAGGCACGGAGCGCCGTTCTCCTCCACCACGTCGTAGACGGCGATGGCGTTGGGGTGGTGCAGCTTGGCGGCGATGCGGCCCTCGCGCATGGCGCGCTGGATCGCCTCGTCCTGCTCTCGCTCGTCGAGGCTGGGCGCCAGCAGCAGCTGCTTGATCGCCACGATCCGGCCCAGGCGCTCGTCCTGGGCGCGCCACACGACGCCCATCGCGCCGCTGCCGATGCGGTCCAGGAACCGGTAGCGCTCGGCGATGACGCGATCGTCGTTGCTCACCGGACCACCTCGCTGGGGCGCTGCGTGACCGCGGCAAGGGCAGCAGGTCTCACGCTGGGGCTCCTCGTCGTGCGGATCGGTGCGCGGAACAGGCTAGGCCACCGCTCGCCCGCAGAGCCTACCCCGGCCCTGACTACGCGTTTCGAGCCGTTGCGCAGCTCACGCGAGCCGAGGGGTGACCGGGAAGGGATACCTGATACCGGGCCGTAAGGACACCCGTTCGCAGGAAGATCGCCGGTTTTGCGGCCGAACGGGGTAACCGCCGCACCCATCACCCGATCGGACGATGCCGATCGGCCGCCACCGCACACCGCGGCCACCGCCCCGGCGGGCCGGGCGGAGGTCGGGCGGGACGCCGGTGGGGTCAGTTCGCCGGGGCGAAGAAGTCGAACCCGCCGAGCGGGTCCAGGATCCCGCCGAGGTCGAGGCCCAGGCCGCTGCCCGCGTCGGACGGCGCGGTGCTCGGGGTCGTCGAGGACGGCGTGGTCGACGACGGGGCGGTGGACGACGGGGTGGTGCTCGACGGCGCCGTGGACGACGGCCGGGGGCTGCTGCTCGGCGGGGGCGGCGTGGTGGTCGTGGTCGGCGCCGGGGTCGTCGCCCGCGGGCTGCTGGTGGTCGGGGCCGGGGCGTTGGTCGTCGTCGGCACCTGCTGCTGCGCCTGCGTCTGCTGCTGCGTGGTCGCCGGCTGCTGCGTGACGGGCCGCGGCGCGCGCTGGGTCGTCGTCTGCGGGGCCTGCTCGGTCTGCTCGGGCGTGGTCGTGGTGGTCTCGACCTGCGCCTGCTGCGCCTGCTGCTGGGCAGCGGCGGCGCCGAGGTCCTTGGTGAGGGTGTTGGTGGGGCGGGCCGCGGGGCGGGCGTCGAAGCGCACCTCCGCCAGCGGGCGCTCGTCCGGCGAGGTCATCAGGCTGGACGCGGTGAACGCGACGGTGCCGGCGAGCACCACGCCGCCGCTCGCCATCGCGACGAGCTTGGGGACGGAGAACCCGCCGCCGCGCTCCTCCTCGCCGGCCCGGCCCTCGCGGCGCAGCAGCTCGGTGACGTGCAGCTCGCGGCCGGACAGGTTGGCCGCGGCCAGTGCGGCGGCCGGGAGGCGGACGGTGTCCTCGTCGTCCCCCGCCCGGGCGGCGACCGGGTCGTCGGTGATCCGCGGGATCGGCTGCGTCTCCGCCTCGCGCCGGGCGATCAGGTCGGCGACCGACAGCTTGGCCGTCGAGCCATCCTGCCGACGGCGTTTGTCGTCGTTCGACACCGCTGAACACCTTTCCCGGGAGTGCGTTGCGCTACTGACCGGGAACATGGATACCGAATCGTGACCGTCTACGTAACCCCTTTGAGTGAAGTTTCCTACGGCGTCAACGCATTTTTGAACGCTGAGTGAACAACAGGAGCTTGATCGTTACCGAGCGTCAGTTCTGCTGGGCCGACAGGACCTCGGTGGCGACGATGCGCGGAACGCTCGTCTCGGTCAGCCGGAAGAGCTGCTCGACGCGGATCCACCGGCCCGACCGCTCCTGCATCGAGACGACCGCGAGCACCTCGCCGCCCGACCGCGGCGAGGTCGACTCGACGGTGATCGCCTGCACGCCGGCCCAGGACTCCACGAAGTCGTGCGGGCTGCCGCCGAGCAGCTCCGGCGACAGCAGGCGGGCCGCCTCGGCGGGCCGGGCGGGCAGCAGCGCGAAGAACCGCCGCACGATGTCGACCTGCGGTTGCGGGCCGACGTCCACCTGCGGCGGCGGGACCATCACCGGCGACTGCGGCGTCACGTCGTCGCCCAGCGCCGCGGCCTGCCGCTCCGCCGGGGCCGGGGGCTCGACGGGCCCGCCGCCCAGCTGCGCCGCCAGCAGGTCCGGGCGCAGCGCGGACGACCCGCTGATCGACTCGGGCGGCTCGACCCGCGGCTGGACCGGCCCGGCGGGGCGGTTGCCCGCCAGGACCGCGGCGGCGGTGACCCAGGCCAGGAGCACGATCGCCCCGGTGGCCACGCCGGCGAGCTTCGCCGTCCGGGCCGGTCGACCCCCGGTGGGGTTCGGGGCGCGGTCCTCGCGCGGCGGACCGGCGGGCGGCTCGTGGGCGCCGGCCCGGTCGCGGTACCGGGTGGGCACCGTCGCGGGCTGCTTCCGGATCAGCTCCGCCACCGTGACCGAACCCGCGCGGTTGTGCCTGCGACCGCTCGTCGTAGGGCGCTGCACTGGCGACTCCCTCGGTCGTGTCGTGCCAAGACTCGTACCGTGGGGGCGCGTCAGGAGGCCACTTCAGCCAGGGAGTTCACTCGTTCGTGGCGGCCAGTGGTCAAACTCCGTACCGCGAACGGGTGAAGGACTACGGAACGGCGCCCACCCGGGGCGGGCCTCACCGGCCGTCGACCGACCGCTCGCCGTCGATCAGCGGCACGACGCCGGTGGTGAACTCCAACTGGCGCTTCTCGGTGGTCGTGGACCCGTCCTTGCGCGTGACCAGCAACGTGCTCACCGTGATGCCGCGGGTCGGGTCCACGCTGATCTCGCGCACCTCGATCAGCGACACGTCGGCGAACTCCCGCTCCAGCAGCACGCCGCTGGCGAGCCGGAAAGCGTCGGTGACCAGGGACAGCGCCCCGCGGGAGTCCGCGGCGACCGCCTCGTAGAACGCCTCGGTGTTCGCCGCGATGGCCTGCGCGTCCACCACCGGCTCGGACTGCGCGGGCACGGTGGTGACGAGGGTCGGGGTCGTCGGGGCCGCCGGGCCGGACCGGTCGGGGGGGTGGCCGCCGTCGCGGGCGCGCTCGCCGCCGACCACCTCGTGCGCCGCGGCTTCGGCGGGCGCGCGGCGCGTGGTCGTGGTGGTCGTGGTCGTCGTCGCGGGCGGCGGGGTGGTGGTGCCGAACCCGGTCAGCAGCGGCATCCCGGTGGGGTAGCCGGGCAGCCCGATCCGCTCCGCCGGGCCGTTCGTGCCGACGAGGTGGGCCGCCGCGACGGCCAGGCCCACCAGGACGCCCGCCGAGGACAGGACGGCGAACCAGGCGGCCGCCTTCCACGTCCGGGGCGGCGTCACCGACGCGGGGACCAGGCCGATGTTGAACTTGCGCAGCCCGTCGGCGTCGACCAGCGGGTCCGGCGGTGGTGGCGGCGCCGGCCGGGACGCCACCCCGTCGGGCGGGGTGTGGTCCGGCTCGCCGCCCGCGGGCAGCCGGTTCGCCGCCCCGTCCTCCGGCCGGTGCCGCTCCGACCGATCCGGTTCCCCGATGTCCATGCTGTGCCGACCCCTCCCGCCCCCTGCCTGACGGCCCTCGCGGTTCTGTCACCTGATCGGGTTTCGAACTCACCCGGTGGTCTTGGCGTGGCGCGGGGAACGGGGGTGGGACGCCGAGGGCCCGGCCACCGCCTCAGGGTAGGTGCCGGGTGCACGTAGAGCTGCCCAGATCAGCCTTGCGTGGCCAAGCGGCACACTTATGAGTGAATCTTCAGCTACCGCTGTTCAGCCTTTTCCGGGTGGCCTGCAGCGCGTTGCCGGCGGCCAGGCCGGCGCCGCCCGCGATCAGCGCGCCGATGATGTCGCCCGAGACGCCGTCACCCGACGTGATCAGCAGGCCCACGAGCGCGATGATCGTCGTCACCCCGGCGAGGGTCCACCGGCTGCGCACGTACTGGGCGATGGGCGCGCCCGCGGCGCGCTTGGACTTGGCGGCGGAACCGAGCATCGCGAGGTAGCCGTCGTGCGCCAGCGCGGCGAGGACGCCCAGGATCGCGATGAGACCCGTGATGAGACCGATGACCATGGCACCAGTGTGCCCGCGCCCAAACCCGCTGGACCATCCGTGATGGCCCTGATATCCACCCCCGGTGGAGGTCTTCTGGCACGACGCCTGCCTCGAGCACGACACCGGCGCGGGGCTGTGGGAGCTGCCCGGCCGGTGGGACTGGCTCGACGCGCCCGAACCGCACCCGGAGAACGCGGCCCGGCTGCGCACGATGCGGCACGCGCTGGCGCGCGGCCCGGTCGCGCCGCACCTGACGTGGTCGACCGGCCGGTTCGCCGACGACGAGGAGCTGGCCCGCGTCCACACCCCCTCCTACCTGGCCGGACTGCGCGCCGCGTGCGCCCGCCGCACCGCCGTCGAGACCAACACCGTCGTCGGGCCGGGCTCGTGGGACGCGATCCGCGCGGCCGCCGGCACCGCCCTGGCGGCCTACGAGGCCGTCGCGTCGGGCCGCACGCGCCTGGCGTACGCCCTGGTCCGGCCGCCCGGCCACCACGCCCAGCCGGCCGCGGCGGACGGGTACTGCCTGGTCAACAACGCCGCCCTGGTCGCCGAGACCGCCCGCCGCGCGGGCAGGCGGGTCGCCGTCCTGGACTGGGACGTGCACCACGGCAACGGCACGCAGGAGGTGTTCCGCGACACCCCGGACGTGCTGACGGTGTCGGTGCACATGCGGCACGGCGCGTGGGGCGCGAACCACCCCCAGACCGGCGCGCCCGACGAGTCCGACGCCGCCAACGTCAACGTCGAGCTGTCCCTGGGCGCGGGCGACGAGGCGTACCGGCGGGCGCTGGCCGAGGTCGCGTTCCCGGCGCTGGCCGAGTTCGGCGCGGACTTCCTGGTCTGCGCCTCGGGGTTCGACGGGTCGGCGTTCGACCCGAACGGCAGGCACAACCTCACCGCCGCCGGTTACCGGGACGTCGGCCGGTCGGTGGCGGCGCTCGGCCTGCCCACCGTGCTCACGCAGGAGGGCGGCTACCTGCGCGGGTACTCGGCGCTGTGCCTGCACGCCCTGGTGGAGGGCCTGGTCGGGGTCCGGCTGCTGGAGGACCCGCTCGCCTACGTGCCCGACGACGCGCAACTGGTGGACGCGGACCTGGCCAGGGCCAGGTCCGCGCTCACGGCGTGGGCCTTCGCCGCCCCGCGCGCGCCGTAGGGCGGTCGGCGGGGCGGCGGTCGGTCGCGGTCACCGGCCCAGCGGGCCGCGCCCCAGCTTCAGCAGGACCATCGCCAGGTCCCGGCCCTCCGGGCCCAGGTCCTTGTACCGGTTGATCACGTCGATCTCCCGGTTGTGGACGATCCGGGTGCCGCCGGCCGCCATGCGCGCGGCGCCGATCAGCTTGGACACCTCGACCCGGCGCTTGACCAGCCGCAGCAGCTCCGCGTCCAGGTGGTCGATCTCCTGGCGCAGAGCGTCGATGTCCGGGGCGGTTTCGGTGCTGTTCATCATGACGACCTCTCGACTCTGGTGGGAGTCCCAGCCCTGGCAGCAGCGAAGCCCCGGGGTCCGAGGACTCCGGGGCTTCGTGGGTGGCTTGTCGGCGCTAGCGGTCCACGGGAGCCGGAGTCCGGTTCCCGTAAAAAAACTCGAAGTGGGCCATGCGCACCCGTTCATCATGCCACAGCCCGGGACTGTCGGGGGTACCCGGTAACGTGGACAGGCGATGAGCGCCTTGTTCGACTTGCCCTCAAGTCCCCCCTCCTCCCGGTCCGCCCGGCTGCTCGACGACCTGAACCCGTCCCAGCGGCGGGCCGTCGAGCACTCGGGCTCACCGCTGCTGGTCGTCGCCGGTGCGGGCTCGGGCAAGACGCGCGTGCTCACCCGCCGGATCGCCTACCTGCTCGCCGAGCGCGACGTGCACCCCGGCGAGGTCATGGCGATCACCTTCACCAACAAGGCCGCCGCCGAGATGAAGGAGCGCGTGGCCGACCTGGTCGGCGCGCGGGCCCGCTCGATGTGGGTGTCCACGTTCCACTCGATGTGCGTGCGGGTCATGCGCCGCGAGGCCAAGAACCTCGGCATGTCGTCCAACTTCTCCATCTACGACTCCGACGACACCCGCCGGCTCATCACGCTGGTGGCCCGCGACCTCGACCTGGACCCCAAGCGCTACCCGGCGCGCACGCTGGCGATCCACATCTCGAACCTGAAGAACGAGCTGGTCGACGCCGCCACCGCCAAGGAGCGCGCGGCCAACGACCTGGAGCGCCGCGTCGCCGAGGTCTACGAGAGCTACCAGCGCCGGCTCGGCGAGTCGAACTCGCTGGACTTCGACGACCTGATCATGCGGACCGTCGAGCTGCTGCAGCACCACCCGGACGTGGCCGAGCACTACCACCGCCGGTTCCGGCACGTGCTGGTCGACGAGTACCAGGACACCAACCACGCGCAGTACACGCTGGTCCGCGAGCTGATCGGGACCGGCGCGGACGGCGTGCCGCCGGGCGAGCTGTGCGTGGTGGGCGACGCCGACCAGTCGATCTACGCCTTCCGCGGCGCGACGATCCGCAACATCGTGGAGTTCGAGCGCGACTACCCGCAGGCGACCACGATCCTGCTGGAGCAGAACTACCGGTCGACGCAGACGATCCTGTCGGCGGCGAACGCGGTCATCTCGCGCAACCCGAACCGCCGGGACAAGCGGCTGTGGAGCGACCTGGGCGACGGCGAGAAGATCGTCGGGTACGTCGCCGACAACGAGCACGACGAGGCGCAGTTCGTCGCCAACGAGATCGACCGGCTGGTCGACACGGGCGAGGCGAACAACGGCGAGATCGCCGTGTTCTACCGCACCAACAACCAGTCGCGCGTGTTCGAGGAGATCTTCATCCGCCTCGGCCTGCCCTACCGGGTGGTCGGCGGCGTCCGGTTCTACGAGCGCCGCGAGGTGCGCGACGCGCTGGCGTACCTGCGGGCGCTGTCCAACCCGGACGACACGGTGTCGCTGCGGCGCATCCTCAACGTGCCCAAGCGCGGCATCGGCGACCGCGCGGAGGCGTGCGTGTCGATGTACGCCGAGCGGGAGCGGGTGAGCTTCGCGACGGCGCTGCGCGACGCGGTGACGGGCAAGGTGCCGCTGCTCAACCCCCGCTCGCGCAACGCGATCGCCGGGTTCGTCGAGCTGATGGACTCGCTCGGCGAGCTGGTCGAGCGCGGCGACGACGTGGCGGACGTCCTGGAGGCGGTGCTGGAGCGGACCGCCTACCGGGCCGAGCTGGAGGCCAGCGAGGACCCGCAGGACCACACCCGGGTGGAGAACCTGAACGAGCTGGTCACGGTGGCCCGCGAGTTCACCGACCTGGGCACGGCGGTCCCGGTGCCCGACGAGGACGAAGGGCTGCCCGCCGAGGGCTCGCTGGCCGCGTTCCTGGAGCGGGTGTCGCTGGTCGCGGACGCCGACTCGGTGCCGGACGCGGAGTCCGACGGCGTGGTCACGCTGATGACCCTGCACACCGCCAAGGGCCTGGAGTACCCGGTCGTGTTCTGCACGGGCTGGGAGGACGGCGTCTTCCCGCACCTGCGGGCCCTGGGCGACCCGACGGAGCTGGCCGAGGAGCGCCGGCTGGCGTACGTGGGCATCACGCGCGCCCGCGAGCGGCTCTACCTGTCCCGGGCGCTGGTGCGCTCGGCGTGGGGGCAACCCTCGGCGAACCCGGCGTCGCGGTTCCTCGACGAGATCCCGGCCGACCTGGTCGACTGGCGGCGGGTGGAGCCCCGGCGCACCGCGCCGTCCGCGCCGACGTCGTGGGGCCGCGGGTCGGGCCCGTCGCGCCCGGCGCCGACGAGCGCCGGCTGGAAGGACACGCCCGCGCTCAAGCTGGACGTGGGCGACCGGGTGAGCCACGACAAGTACGGGCTCGGCCGCGTGGTGGCCGTGGACGGCTCCGGGCCCCGGGCGACCGCCACGATCGACTTCGGCGGCGCGGGGACGGTCCGGCTGATGCTCATCGGCGGCGTGCCCCTCGTGAAGCTCTGAGGCGCTCTCAGCGGCGCTCTCGGCCGTGATTCGCCACCGACGCCGGTCAACCCCGCGGGGTCGGCCGGCGTTCACCTCGACGTGGCCCGGTTCCCGCGCAACCCGAATCGGGTCCGCGCGTCTCTAGGGGTGTCACGAGCGGGACGGCCGGGCCGTTCGGGGAGGACCGGCCAGGGGGAGCCGCTCGACGGCACGAGGGGGGTTACCGCGGGAGCCGCTGTCGGGGGCGGCGACCGCACCGCGAGGGGGACACCGCCGGGGGACGGTTGGCAACGAGGAGAGGGTCGGGCTGCCCGGGCAGCCCGACCCTCTCCTCGTGCACGCGATGACGAGCCGGGACGACCGGCTCAGACGCTGACGCCGTTGGCGTTCAGCCAGGACAGCGGGTTGATCTTCTTGCCGTCCGGGTTCCAGACCTCGAAGTGCAGGTGCGGACCGGTCGAGAAGCCGCGGTTGCCCATGCGCGCGATCTGCTCGCCCGCCTTGACCCGCTGGCCCTTCTCCACCGAGTAGGTGTCCACGTGGCCGTAGACCGTCACGGTGCCGTCGGAGTGCTCGACCCGGACCCACAGGCCAAAACCGCTTGCGGGACCGGCCTCGATCACGACACCATCCGCGGCGGACAGGATCGGCGTGCCGATGGGGCCCGCGATGTCGATGCCGTAGTGCATCTCGCCCCAGCGGCCGCCGAACCCGGACGAGAACACACCGGAGGCGGGGCGGGAGTACTTGGGGCGCCGAGCCTCGGCCTCCTCGGCCTCGCGGGTCTCGGTGATCTGCTGGCTCTTGACGAGCTTCTGCGCCTCGGCCGCCGGGTCGACCGCCTTGGCGACGGGCAGGACCTGCGGGGACGCCGGACCGGTGCCACCGACGCCGAACGCGGCGGCGCCGTCGGAGGCGGCGTTCGCGAGCGGGGTGACCTCGTCGGTCGTGGACGGCGAGTCGGAGCCGAGCGCGTGGAGCGTCTGCCCGGCGCCGGCGGCGGCGAAGGCGCCGACGGCGACCGCGGCGACCACGATGCGCCCGCGCAGCGCCGAGGGCGGGGGTGGGAGCCGGTGCGAGCTCACCGTGCGGGCCGAAGCGCGGTCCACCGCTTCTTCGAGCACAGCAGAACTCGTATGGCCGCCGGGGGAGCGGTGTTGGGACAAAACCTGGCCTTCCGTCTTCGGGGAGTCCGGTCGGACCACCGGGCGGGGGATCCCGGTTGAGCCGGTCGGGGTACCGGCTCGTCGTCCTGCTTGTGACCAGACCGTGACAACGGACCGGGGGAAGATAACGGCGCGGAGCCCTTAAGGGCAATCCCCGAGCCCGATGACTACCGTTTAGCGGTCAGGGGGACACCCTCACGTATGACCGGTGACTCACGGTCATGATCCGGCTCCGCAAACCCAGCGGGTGCAGGCACGATGGGGTGATCCAGGTCGCCGCTCGGACGCGTGACGGCGCTCACAATCAGGTGAAGCGCACGCGAATCAACGGGTAGTGAAAGGTGACCTGAATCACGTATCCGGTGCTCCTCCACGACCAACCCGGGGTGCTCCAACCGGGCGTTCCGCTGCGGCACGACGACCTGGTCCAGCTCGCTCCAGACGACGACGAACCGCGTCCGGCACGTCGCGGACGGTTCGGCCAGTTCGGCCAGCAGGTCCGACCCCGGCCTCAACTGCCTGGTCAGCGGCGTGGACAGCAGGTGGGCGGTCAGCGTGCCCCGGTGCGGGGTCCCCAGCGTCACCAGCGTCCGCACGCGGGCGTCACCGCCCAGCCGCTGCACGTAGTACCGGGCGATCAGGCCGCCGAGCGAGTGGCCGACCACGTGCACCCGGTCGGAGCCGGTTTCGGCGCAGATCCGCTCCACGTGCTCCCCGAGCAGCGCCGCCGACCGCCGGACGTCCCCCGTCAACGCGGTCAGCACGCTGTAGTTCACGGCGTGCACCACGCCGAAGCCGCGCCTTCGCAGTGCCCCCGACAGCACTGCGAAGGCGGACCGGTTGTCCCCGATGCCGTGCACCAGCACTATCGGGGTGCCCGCGGCCTCCATGGACGAAACAACGAGGCCCCGCTGCCGGGGCGGCAGGCGGTCGGTGCGGTAGGCCGCGAGGTGCCCGTCCGGCTTCAGCCGCTCCTCCGCGACGCCCCACGGGTAGAGCACCGCGCGGGCGGCCAGCCAGGCGGTCTCGACGGCGACGCCGCGCACCCCGCCGGGTGACGCCGCGGCCTTGAGCAGACCGCCGGCGAGCCCCAGGACCTCACCCGCGACGCCCGTCCCGGACCCGGCCAGGGTCCGCGCGAGCCGCCGCGCCACGCCGCCCAGCGGCCCGAAGGTCAGTGGTGCCCCCATCGACCAGCAGTACCCGGTCCCGGCCGCCCACAACCGCGACCGGCCACCCGTCGCACCCCGACCGGTTTTGCTAGCGTCCGACCGGTGATCCGAACCGCTGCACCGGTCTCACCGACACCCACGGGACTGCGGACGGCGGTGGGGGTGGCCGCGGCGGGCGCGCTGCTCACCGCGGCGGCCCCGGCTGTCGGCGTGGTCGACGGCTCAGCGCCACCCGCGTTCACCGCCTGGCCGCTGCTGGCCCTGCTCGCCCTGCTGCCCACGGCCCTGGCCGCGGTGTTCCTCGCCCGCGGGCAGGAGCTCACCGCCGCGGCCGCGCTGCTCGCGCCCGCCGTCTTCGCCGTCGGCCGGCTGCTCGGCGACCTCCAGCTGCTCGTGGACCCGGTGAAGGCCGCCCGCCCCGAGCTGCTCCGCCCCGCGAGCCTCGCCGAACCGCACCCCGCGGTCGGCCTGTGGCTGCTCCTGGCCGGGCACGTGCTGCTCGTCGCCGCGGGCGCGCTGGCCGCGGCCACCCTCGGCGCGGAGCCGGACGTGCGCGGCGAGCGGGCGGGCTTCGCGCTGCCCGCCACCGCCGGCACCATCGCGGGCATCGGCCTGTTCACCGCGCCGTTCACCTCGACCGACGCGCTGATCCCGGCGCACGGCGCGGTCGACTCGCCGGTCCTGCCGATGCTGGGCGGCCTCCTCCTCACCGCGGCGGCCCCGGTCCTCGCGGTCCTCGCCGCCAGCGCCACCACCGACGAGGCGCGCGAGGGCGGCCTGCTCGGCCTGTCCGCCGTGCTGCTCGCCGCCGCCGTCCCGCCGCTGGTCACGGCCCTCGTGGTCGACGCCGTCGGCCCGGCCGTGGGCCCGTTCCTGGTCCTGGCCGCCGCGGTCGCGCTGGCCTGGCCGCGACGGGTGGTCGGGGACGCGCCGAAGGACGACGTCGGGCTGCCCGGGCTGCGCAGGCTGCACGTCATCACCGCCGTGCTCGGCCTGGCCGCCGCCGCGACCGCCGCCCTCGGCGCGTCGACCGACCTCCTGGTCCTGCCCGACGGCTCGCCGCCGCCCGCGGACTACGCGGCGCGACCGCTGTGGCCGGCCGCGGTCGCCGTCGGCGTCCTGGCCGTGGCGCTGCTCGCGAGGGCCGCCGTCCGGCCCGCGTTCGCCGTCGCCGCGGCCACCGTGCCGCTGGGTGCGGCGGGCGCGCTCGACGCGGTGTTCGCCGCCACGCGGGTCGACGTCGTCGAGCCGGGCGCCGGCGTCTGGTTCACCGCCGCCTCGCTCCTCGCCGCGGGCGCCGCCGCCGTGACCGCCGCCCTGGCCGGCGCGGTCGAGCGGGACGAGGTCGGCACCACCGCGGCCGAGCCGCCGCTCCCGCTCGTCGCCGCCGCCCTGATCGCCGTGCTGCTCTCGGTCGGCGCGTTCGGCCTGCCCGTGCTGCGGGCGCCCGACTACGTGCCGATCGGCGCGTTCGGGCTGCGGGTCGGCTCGTTCGGCCTCCTCGTGGCGCTGCTGGCGGTCGTGGTCGCCGGCGTGGTCGCGCTCCGCGCCCGCCCGGCCCGGGGCGCGGCCCTGCTGCTCGGCGCGGCGGTCGTCACGGCCGTCCGGGCGTGGGAGTACCCCCTCACCGCGGCCCGCGCCGCCGAGGCCTCGCCCGGGCCGGGCCTGTGGCTCGCCGCCGCCGCGACGGCCGCGTTCGTCATCGCCGGTGCGCTGCGCACGGCCCGCTGAACCGATCACCCCACCACCGCCCGGCACGGCGTGGTGATCGACCTCACCACCTCTATGACGGACTTCACGGGCGTGGGGTGCGGTGGAGTCCGGGCAGGTCGATAGTGTCTTGCGAAGCCGCGTCGAGCCGGTCCCCCCACGGCTGTGCCGGCGTTCCAGGTGATGCCTGGTACGTGTGGGCAACCAGGCGCCAGCCTGGAGCGCCGGGACCTCAGAGGACCGCACCGGGACGCGGTGTCCGACACCGACGTCGCAGGAGACCCGAGTGGACCTGTACGAGTACCAGGCGAAGGACCTCTTCGCCGCCCACGACGTCCCGGTACTTCCGGGCGACGTGGCGAGCACCCCCGCCGAGGCCAAGGCCATCGCCGAGCGCTTCGGCCAGACCGTCGTGGTCAAGGCCCAGGTCAAGACGGGTGGCCGTGGCAAGGCGGGCGGCGTCAAGCTCGCCGAGAACCCCGACGAGACCGAGGCCAAGGCCGAGGCGATCCTGGGCCTGGACATCAAGGGGCACGTCGTTCACCGCGTGCTGGTCACGCCCGCGTCCGACATCGCCGAGGAGTACTACTTCTCCTTCCTCCTCGACCGCGCCAACCGCACCTTCCTGGCCATGGCCAGCGTCGAGGGCGGCATGGACATCGAAGAGGTCGCCGCGACCAAGCCCGAGGCCCTGGCCAAGGTGCCGGTGGACGCGATCCGGGGCGTGGACCGCGCGAAGGCCGACGAGATCGTCGCCGCCGCCAAGTTCCCGGCCGAGGTGGCCGACCAGGTCGCCGACGTCATCGTGAAGCTGTGGGAGACCTTCGTCGCCGAGGACGCCACGCTGGTCGAGGTCAACCCGCTCGTCCGCGACCCCGAGGGCAGGATCGTCGCGCTCGACGGCAAGGTCACCCTCGACGAGAACGCCTCCTTCCGCCACCCGGCCCACGAGGAGCTGGTGGACAAGCAGGCCGAGGACCCGCTGGAGGCCAAGGCCAAGGAGAAGGGCCTCAACTACGTCAAGCTGGACGGCCAGGTCGGCATCATCGGCAACGGCGCCGGCCTCGTCATGTCCACCCTCGACGTGGTCGCCTACGCGGGCGAGAAGCACGGCGGCGTGAAGCCCGCCAACTTCCTCGACATCGGCGGCGGCGCGTCCGCCGAGGTCATGGCCAACGGCCTGGACATCATCCTGAACGACCCCGACGTGCGGTCGGTGTTCGTGAACGTGTTCGGCGGCATCACCGCGTGCGACGCGGTCGCCAACGGCATCGTGGCCGCGCTGGGCATCCTGGGCGACGAGGCCTCCAAGCCCCTCGTCGTCCGGCTCGACGGCAACAACGTCGAGGAGGGCCGCGCGATCCTCGCCGAGGCCAACCACCCGCTCGTCACCGTGGTGGACACTATGGACAACGCGGCCGACAAGGCCGCCGAGCTCGCGGCTGCGGGGGTCTGACGATGGCTATCTTCATCACCAAGGACAGCAAGGTCATCGTCCAGGGCATGACCGGCGCCGAGGGCACCAAGCACACCAAGCGGATGCTGGCCTCGGGCACGACCATCGTCGGCGGCGTGAACCCGCGCAAGGCGGGCGAGAAGGTCGACTTCGACGGCAACGTGCTGCCGGTGTTCGGCTCCGTCGCGGAGGCCATGGAGGCCACCGGCGCCGACGTCACCGTGATCTTCGTGCCGCCGGCGTTCGCCAAGGCCGCCGTCATCGAGGCGATCGACGCGGGCATCGGCCTGGCCGTCGTCATCACCGAGGGCATCCCGGTGCACGACACCGCCGCGTTCTGGGCGCACGCCGTCGCCACCGGCAACAAGACCCGGATCATCGGCCCGAACTGCCCCGGCCTGATCAGCCCCGGGCAGTCCAACGCGGGCATCATCCCGGCCAACATCTCGGGCCCGGGCCGGATCGGCCTGGTGTCGAAGTCCGGCACGCTGACCTACCAGATGATGTACGAGCTGCGGGACTTCGGCTTCTCCACCGCCATCGGCATCGGCGGCGACCCGATCATCGGCACCACCCACATCGACGCGCTGGCGGCCTTCGAGGCCGACCCGGAGACCGCGGCGATCGTGATGATCGGCGAGATCGGCGGCGACGCCGAGGAGCGGGCCGCGGCCTACATCAAGGAGAACGTCACCAAGCCGGTCGTCGGCTACGTGGCGGGCTTCACCGCGCCCGAGGGCAAGACGATGGGCCACGCGGGCGCGATCGTGTCCGGCTCGGCCGGCACGGCGCAGGCGAAGAAGGAAGCGCTGGAGGCGGCGGGCGTCAAGGTCGGCAAGACGCCGAGCGAGACGGCCGCGATCATGCGCGAGATCATGCAGTCCATCGGCTGACGCCGATCCGCTCGTGCGGTGCGCGGAGGGCCACTTCCCCGGGAGGTGGCCCTCCGTTCTCGATTCGGAGGAGTCGATGCGCACATTGGGGGGAACCCCGGGAGTCCGGTCGTCGTCGGAGAGTGTGCATCGGCTAGCGTTCTGTCGACCCGAAATCAGTTCCGCAGGTGGAGGAGACCGCATCATGTCCCAGCCGTACGGCGCCCCTCAGCAGCAGCCGGGTCCGGCGCAGCCGGCGGTGGGTGTGAACCTGAACCTCATCCTTCCGCTGGTCGCCGCGGGTCTGGCGCTGATCGCGTACCTGCTCGCGTTCGCCGACGACGTGCAGTTCGACCAGTTCCTGATCGCGGCGGGCGTCCTCGCGGGTCTGTCCGTGCTGCCGAAGGCGCCGAAGGGCCTGCTGTACGCGGCGGTGCCGTTCGCGCTGATCCCGACCCTGGCGCTGCTCCAGGGCCTGATCACCACCGAGGCCGACGTGCAGGGCATGCAGATCGTGCTGCTGATCGTGTCGCTGCTGCTGACCGCGGCCGTGGTGCTGAGCCTGCTGCTGGAGACCGGCGTGGTGAAGCTGCAGCCGAAGGCCGCCAACGTCTACGGCCAGCCGGGCGGCTGGAACCCGCACTCGGGCGCGTTCCCGCAGCAGGGCCAGCAGCAGCCGCAGCAGTACGGCCCGCCGTCCGGCCAGTTCGGGCAGCCGGTGCCGCCGCAGCAGGGCCAGCAGCCGAACCAGCCGCAGCCGACGTCCTACATGCCGCAGCCGGGGCAGTTCGGCCAGCCCGGCCAGCAGCCCGGCCAGGGCACGCCGCCCGGCGGGTTCGGCGGGCCGCAGCAGCAGGGCTGAGCACGTCGTGGGAGGGGTGGGGGGGGGGGGGCCGGCCCCCCCCCCCCCCCCGGGGGGGGCGCCGCCCCCCCCGCCGCCGCCCCCCCCCCCCGGGGGGGGGGGGGTGGGGGGGGGGCCAAACACCCCGCCCCCCCGC